>NZ_CBFFRI010000004.1:0-36363 GCF_965644235.1 Sphingobacterium sp. LRF_L2
GGGACTTATAGCCAAGAAATGTTTTCCGTATGCTGTTCAGGTTATAGACCGCTTTCATGTTCAGCAACTAGCAAGTGAGGCGTTGCAGGAAATCAGAATAAAGTACCGTTGGCAGGCCATAGATGATGAAAATCAAGCAATTGAACAGGCTAGGAAGAATAAAGAAGCCTACTATCCCGAGATTCTCTCTAACGGTGATACACGCAAACAATTACTTGCCAGAAGTCGCTATCTACTCTATAAGAACGAGCAGAGCTGGACAACAGAACAAAAAGAAAGGGCAGCGATGCTTTTCAGTCAATTTCCAGATATTGAAAAGGCATACAGGCTAGCACAGGAGCTTTCCTGGATATTCAGTGCTACTAAAGATAAAATATATGCTTTCACTAGATTGGCCAGATGGACTGACAAAGTCGAAAGAGCAGGATACAAATCCTTTAACACCGTATCCAGAACCATTAATATTCATCATAAAAAGATACTTAATTACTTTGATAACAGGAGTACAAATGCCTCAGCAGAGTCTTTTAATGCCAAGATAAAAGCATTCAGAAGTCAGTTCAGGGGGGTGGGTGACATCAATTTCTTCCTCTTCAGATTAACCAAATTATTTGCGTAGTCCACAGGTTTTGACTCTGATCCCTTTGTTTGCCATTCGGGTCCTCCGAAGATGGCATGATTTACATAGTTTTTTGTTGAACTTAACGTCTTTGTGTTACAAATATGTAACAGAATTTTTGATGTGTAAAGCATAGTTATGAGAAGGATAGCTTTTTAATATCTATTTTATACCCTTAAGCGGTAAAGTAATTCCGATCCAAAAAGCATTGGCATGACTCTTAATACTTTTTCAAGCGGGGTACGATAGTAGAGAGCGTCTTCGTGCGTTCGTGTTAGAAGGAAATTCAGTTGCTACTCTGCTAAAAAAATAACATTGGAAAGCCAGAAAGTGAGGTATTAATTATTCTAGATAAGAACTTCAATTCTCCGGAAGATAAGCAAGCCATTTTATGAAAGTAGACTCTTGCCTCTCTCGAAGACAGGAAGCTATGGACGGAGCAGAAAGTGATTGAAAATTTAGGTATGAGCGAAATTGTCTATAAGCGGAATGTCTGCTCGGGATTGCCCATGTCTATGTGCTTGAATGGTACGGGTGTTTACTTCGAAGAGGATCTTCTGAAGGATATGGAAGAGAGCCGAAATAAGGATTTTTGTTTTTCCGAACAACCTACATTTCCTGGATGCGTATTATACTTTCATCGTATTGGAACATTTTTTGCACTTCACATTTTTTTTACTGTATCTTAATGACAATATTTTACTGTAATAATCTTCATTATATATATGTTCAATTTTTGGATATAAAAATGTACATTTTGCAAGGGATAAAAAATTGCTCAAAATTTGCGGGAAACTAATAGATCATGCTCATTTTACTTAAATAACAGCCACTTGAGTTCGAATATCCGTTTTATTTTTCTACTGGGAATAGCCACATTTGTCTGCCTGAGTCTTTATGCACAAAGGCCTGTGAATGAGATTGAAATCACCAAGCATCCTATGGACACCTTGAATCAAACGGACCTTATCGATTTAGGAAAGTCTCTATTTCATATAAATAGACCTAGAGGGAGAGATAGTACTGGAAAGAAATTCTATTTTTCTTTATTGCCTTTTTCTACAGCGATTCCGGGGGGCGGTCGAGCACTATTAACCTCTACTACCGCTGGTTTCTACCACGGTGATAGAAAAACCACTTACATGTCGAGGGTGACTTTCACGCCTTATACAAATTTTGGACCCAGATTCGGATTGCCTATTCGGTCATATGTTTGGCTTGCTGATAATAAATGGGTGATTGATGGTGATGTGCGGATACTCAAGTATCCGCATCAAACATGGACGAACACTATATTGCCAAAAGAGGACGATAAGTTGAATATTGACTACACATATTATAGGTTTTATCAGCATGTTTTAAAAAGAATCCGCGGTGGCTTTTTTATGGGAATTGGCTATGATCTAGACTATCGCGTAAATATTCGAAGCCTTGGCGAACTGTCTTTGAAAGAATTTAGCGGTTATGATTATGGGACAGCGCAAAACTCAAATAGTATCTCATCTGGTATAAGCCTCAATCTCATCTTCGATACACGGTCGAACTCGATCAATACATGGGGAGGTAATTATGCTAACCTGCAAATACGTGAAAATCCAGAATTTTTAGGGTCTGATCAACATTGGCGTTCATTATATGCAGAAGTACGTCGATATCACAGACTGAATAAAGATTCCTGCCGACAGAATATGATTGCTATAAGGAATTTTTTCTGGACGACATTTAACAGTAAAGCTCCGTACCTCGATTTACCGAATACAAGCTGGGATCCTTATAATAGCTCTGGCAGAGGTCTTCCGCTTAGCCGTTATCGTGGATCCTCTCTATATTATCTTGAAGTGGAGTATCGAAAAGACCTTACGAAAAATGGTTTACTTGGATTTGTGCTGTTTTCGAATGTTACAAGCGTACATAATCCTTCTTTTAAATTGTTTCATAATTGGAATGTGGCAGGTGGGGCTGGCGCAAGGATAAAATTTAATAAAAAATCGGGTACAAACGTTGCAATTGATTACGGTATTAGTAGAGGCTTTCGAGGATTGAATTTATCATTGGGTGAGGTCTTTTGAATTGTTTCTATCATTGTGGCACCGGATTGCAAGCTGTATCAGTAAATAAAGGATTACCATCGGAACAGTTCTTTAAGCCTCTATGGTCTATAGTGTTAAAATGGCCATTTATGGCATTAAGAGGAATGCAATTTGCTCGACAAGACGTTGAGCTTCCATATTTAAATACAGGACAAATTCTAAAAATAATTACCTAAATACTGTTCATATAAGCATTCTGCAATGTGCCAGAATAACGTATTTTGTTCGGGATTCTATCCACAATTTTGAGAAGCATTAATAGGAGCTTGGATCAAAATAGGTTACCCCATCAATATCAGATATGCCAAATCGAAGCCGATCATGTTGCATACCACCTTTATCTGTAAAAATATTATATGTGCTACCTGTGCGAATAATTGCAATAATAACATGGTCGTTGTGTGGATGTGGCTTTCCGACTTCATAATGTATTGTATCTCTATTACTGTCAATATAATGCAAGGAATAGATTCGCTTTTTTTCAATTTTTTCACTTTCAGAAAGAGAAAGTTCCTGCTCCAACATCGCATATATGTACGTGTGCAACTTTCTTTTAAAAAAATCTGTAGCGTAAGTGGAATCTGGTATAAAGAATTGTTTTGTCATAAAACGAATATACTTATCTTTTTAATAGTATTTGCGATTTCAGAATTAACTTTTGCCTGTAAAATAGTTAAATTTATAATTTGACATCATTACAACTATGGATAAAAATAACGGAAGAGTGTTTGTGATGGGCGATATACATGGGGCTTACAAAGCTTTAAGGCAATGCTTGCAGCGCTCTGAATTCCATCACGAACGTGATACCTTAATTCAGCTTGGTGATATAGTTGATGGATATAGCGAATCCTTTGATTGTGTTGAAGAGCTTCTTCGGATAAGACATTTAGTAAGTATAAAAGGAAACCATGATGGATGGTTTGCGGAATTTATAGAAACAGGAAATCATCCTATGGGCTGGAATTATGGTGGAAAAGCGACCTACATGTCTTATCTAAGACAGATTAAGCCATTACCCAATATTTTCCAACGATGGGTTGGTCTTGGATCTAGACTTCGGTCAATAGATATACCTCAAGCGCATGTACATTTCTTCAATAGCCAACTGCTCTATTTTATAGATGCTGAAAACCGCTGTTTTGTACATGCAGGATTTGATAAAACAATAGATTTCTTTGAACAACCAGAGATCAACTATTATTTCGATAGAACCCTTTGGACGGAAGCTTTCGAGGCATTAAATAGTTTTCCGATAAACGGAGATTATTCTGCCGACATTCCGTTTTCTGAGGTTTTCATTGGGCATACAGCGACTACACACTGGGGTATCATGAAGCCTATACAAGCCTTTGGAATAACAAATCTTGATACGGGAGCTGGGCACAATGGAAAGCTTACTATTATGGAAATTCATTCAAAAAATTACTGGCAATCCGACAGGCTTGACGAGTTATATCCCGACGAATTTGATATAAGGCAATAGTATGTTATGGATTCTAGCTCGATTTATTGTTCGGAGCTTATTTTCTGACTAACGTCATTTTTATGGTATCTCTGAATTGAGGTTTACTTTTTTAGTAATTTTAAAAAAAAGAATTATGTCGGCAAAAATGAAAATTGAAGTATGGAGTGACATTGTGTGTCCCTTCTGTTATATAGGCAAGAGAAGATTTGAACGTTCGATTAAGAGTTTGCCATTTTCGAAGGAATTGGAACTGGAATGGAAAAGCTATCAGTTGAACCCGCATCAGGAAACGAGTACAACAGAGAGCTACTATGATAATTTAGCAAAACATAAAGGTATTCCGTCTCAACAAGCCCAACAACTTTGCAGTCAAGTTGCAGAGATGGCGGCTACAGAGGGATTGTCATATGATTTTGAAAAAGCTATTGTTGCGAATACATTCAGAGCACACGAACTGTCTCATTTCGCCAAACTTTTTAACAAGCAAGATGAAGCAGAAGAACTTTTATTTCGCGCGCATTTTATGGAAGGAAAGAACATTGACGATGTAACTGTATTGTCGGAAATTATTTTAGCGTTAGGTTTAGATGCTGAGGAATTTAAAGACAATCTTCAATCCCATAAATTTGAAAACACAGTACGTCAAGATATATACGAAGCACAGCAAATTGGGGTAAGAGGTGTCCCATTTTTTGTTTACGATAGGAAATATGCTATCTCTGGTGCCCAAGACGTAGAGGCCTTTCGTAATACGGTTACAAAAGCCTACGAGGAGTGGAAAGACTCCAAAGAAAATTCTATACAGGTTCTCGAAGGCCCATCTTGTGGCCCCGATGGATGCGATTAATAACAAAAGAAGAAGGTGAAAATCTACGTTTCACCTTCTTCTTTAATCGAGTATGATATAGTCATCTACGAGAATTCCATGAAGGAAAGTCGAATCATGTGAAACCGCCAACAATGTACCTTCGTACTCCCGTAATGCAGATGTAAGAATTTCTATATTTTGCAGATCCAAATTATTTGTGGGTTCATCCAAAATAATGACTTCTGGAGATTTCTCTAACATCAAAAGACAGCATAATGCTAAACGCATACGTTCACCACCACTTAGTGAAGCACATTTTTTATTCCAGCTTTCGTTGCCGAATAAAAAACGATCTAATCGAATCTTTACTTCATGCTCCTCCAGTCCCGATGAATTCACCGATTGTACCTGTTCGTAAATGGATAGCGCATTGTCAAGTAAAGAATAATCTTGATCTATATATACTACTGCTTGTGTCTGACGAGAGACTGTGCCAGTAGTTGGCTCTAACAGGCCTAAGATCAAACGGAGAAAGGTTGTTTTTCCTATACCATTTTTTCCTTGAACAGCCAGCCTTTCTCCGCTGCAAATTTGTATATTGACGTGTTGTTTCCACAACATTTTTCCGCTATAGTCAATATTTACTCCTTGTAATACAAATAGGACCTTCCCATCGTGTAGTTGACTATTTTGAAAATCAAATTTCATACGGTCAATTGCAGAACGAGAGCTCCGCAATTCGGTCAAATCTTGTGACAGTCCGGAAATTTTATGAGCATGTACATCTTTCAGTTTTGCCGAACTATTTTCCGAATTGTTTCGAAGTGTATTCATCATAATACGCGCGACACCAGCCTTTTCCTGTTTCTTTTTGCCGCGGGAATCCATGCGCTGCTGTCGTTCGGCCGTCTCGCGGGCTTTATCTTTTGCTTTTTTTAATGCTTTCTCTCCGCTCTGTATTGCGTGGAGGAGAGACTCTTTTGCTATTTGTTTCTGTTCCAGATAAAAATTATAGTTACCATTATAATAAATAATCTTGGATTTGTTTAGTTCGTATATATGATCAAGTAAATTTAAAAGTGTACGATCGTGACTTACCACCAGTAATGTTCCGTCGTATTCTTTTATAAAACGGTAAAGTTTATTTCGACTGTTATCGTCTAAATGATTGCTAGGTTCATCCAATAATACCAATTTTGATTGATGGATCTGTATCCCCGCTAAAAAAACTTTTACCTTTTGTCCCCCACTTAAAATAGACATAGGAGCAAAGAGATCTACAGGTTGAATATCCCAAAAAGCCAAAGCTTGCAAGCAACGATCTTCAATAGACCAATCATCATCCAGCTGCAGCAAATTTTCTGTGGAAGCGTCACCCGCTAAAATAGCGTAGAATGCCTCTAACTTTGGCGCTACACGCAAAGCCTCAGCTATAGTTAAATCTTGAAAAGTATCTATAAGTTGGGGAACATAGTACGGAGTCTCCTCAACGTGAATTCGACCTAAAAAGGGATCACATTCTTGTGCAACCAAGCGTAATAAAGTGGATTTTCCACTGCCATTGTTTCCTATAAGAGCCGCTTTTTCATGAGTAGCCAATGAAAAAGAGATATTTTCAAATAAACAAGTTTTATCCTGATGTGAATAGGTTAAATTATCTATAATAAGCATGATTTCT
Organism: Sphingobacterium sp. LRF_L2; assembly: GCF_965644235.1. Taxonomy (NCBI): domain Bacteria; kingdom Pseudomonadati; phylum Bacteroidota; class Sphingobacteriia; order Sphingobacteriales; family Sphingobacteriaceae; genus Sphingobacterium; species Sphingobacterium sp. LRF_L2. Next base: position 6,664 of record NZ_CBFFRI010000004.1, read on the forward strand.
GAATTAAATAATTAACTACTTGCAGCTGTAAAATATAGCTGGCAATTCATTGTATTTAGAAAGAAATCGAATCTTACATATAGTGCGACTAAATGATTTGACTGCAAAACTAATAAACTTTCAGTGAATATGAAAACTAAATATTTCGGAAAAAGAGTATGAATACGTCTTATTATTTCATAATTTTCATCGTTTTTCAATAATAAGATGGCGATTTCCTATTCTTAATGTAGTTGCATATCTTGTAAAAGATCGAAACAAAAACGAAAATAAAACTGTTATAGAAACGATTGTATATCTATTAAATGTCCATGATTGCGGAATACAAACGGGGATGATAATCCGAGTGAAACGAGCTTATCTATTTCAATGAAATATAAAACTTATAGATAATTATTTACATATGAAACATCATTTAAAACTACTCCTTGCGCTTGCAGTGTCAGGTATATTCATGATAGGGTGTGGTACTAACAACTCGGAAAATGACGGGGGGAGGTCCAACGATGAAAACACAAGCGCAGCTTCGGATATCGTATCAGGCGTTAAGAATCTTGATAATTTGAAAGACGGTGCTTCGAAAATGGAGGCTATGCAAAATCAATTAAAAAATGCAACGAAATTAAATACAGAGGAACTCAAAGCATTTTTTCCAGAGACTTTTAATGGCTGGAGACGGATTGGCTACAGCGGTGGAAGTCAACTTTATGGCGTAGATGTTGCAACAGCTTCTGCGGTGTATGATGCAGGAGAAAAGGAGCTTCATATTAGTTTAACTGATGGAGCGGGAGAGGCTGGTGCTGCAATCGTATCGCTAATGGCTATGGGGTTAGCGATGGACTCGGAGAAAGAGTCGGAGTATGATAAAGAAAAAAACGAAGTTATAGGCGGACACCGTGCCGCGACAAGAGAATCAAAAATTCAACAAGAAGGAGATGTGGTAGACTCTGAGATTAGTTTTATACATAATGATAGATACCTCATCAAACTTGATGGTGATGGTTTTCCTTTGACGGATTTAAAAGAAATCGTCGGTAAGATCGATTATAATATCTTAAAATAATATATATAGGATTCGTTAAGAACAAGCAGGGATGCTAACACTTCGCGACAGATAATGGTGATAAATTACTGATAATATAGGATACTGGAGACAATATATCCTTTACCAGCACTGGTATATGTTGCGCCGTAATTTGCGACTCATTTTTCTACTGAGCGACATTTATTACGTATATTTGCTCCCTTTACAAGGACTATAAATATAGAAATGGGGGATTCCAAACAAAGAATAGGCATAGTGGGCAGTGGAAGTTGGGCAACGGCGATGATTAAGATGCTGGGAGACAACGATCTTACTAAGGACGTATATTGGTGGATTCGAAAAGAAGATGATTTGGAATATGTTAGAACATACAAACGAAACCCTAGCTATTTAAGTGCTGTAGAGCTTAGAGTGAATTCAGAAAATTTGTTTTTAGATGTACGTTCTGTTATTCAGCAGTCATCAATTGTGGTACTCAATACGCCATCGGCTTATCTAAAGGACGCCCTACGCGATGCTACTCCCGATGATTTCCGAGGAAAAATTGTCGTTTCAGCAATAAAGGGCATAATTCCCAACGATAATTTAATTGTCGGCGAATACCTCGCTAATACCTATCAGATTCCCGTGCAAGATATCGTAGTTGTAGGGGGACCATGTCATGCTGAAGAGGTAGCTACGGAGAAACTATCTTATCTGACATTTGCTTCCAAAAACAAAGAAAATGCAAAACACGTCGCTGATATATTTAGGAATAGGTATATCAACGCAATAATTTCGACTGATGTGTTTGGTGTAGAATATGGAGCTGTGTTAAAAAACATATATGCTTTGGCTGGAGGAATATGTCATGGGTTGGGTTATGGTGATAACTTTCTTTCTGTTTTGGTCTCCAACGCTATCCGCGAGATGGAAACCTGCGTAGAAGCTGTTGATCCAGAAGCGAGCAGAGATATAAATGCATCGGCCTATTTGGGAGACCTTCTCGTCACTGCATACTCTCAATTTAGCCGAAACAGAACTTTTGGACATATGATTGGAAAAGGGTATACTGTTCAATCTGCTCAATTAGAGATGAATATGGTAGCAGAAGGCTACTATGCTTCCGCATGTATTCAAAACATCATTCAACGCTATGGATTGAGTATGCCAATTTGCAACATGGTGTATCAAATCTTGTATAACAAACAGCCTGCTGGAGTCGAAGTGAAGGAATTAGCAAAAAAATTAACGTAATGATTTTAGATAGAGAACATATAGCCGAAACTTACAAACAGATCCAAGATGAAATAACAAAAGGGCTTGAAATTCTTGATGGAAAGGCCACATTTGATGAAGAGATATGGCAAAGAGAAGGCGGTGGCGGTGGCCGTACGCGAATCATCCAACAGGGGTCTGTTATAGAAAAAGGTGGTGTCAATTTTTCAGCAGTACATGGCAAATTACCAGAAACTATAAAAAAAGCTTTTGGTGTGGATGAAGATGACTTTTTTGCTACAGGTGTATCTATTGTTATTCATCCCCAAAATCCTTGGGTTCCGATTATTCACATGAATATTCGTTACTTCGAACTTAATGAAAATATGCGATGGTTTGGTGGAGGAATAGACCTTACGCCACATTATGTAATCGAAGAAGATGCGAGGTTTTTCCATCAAATGATGAAAAACGTGTGTGATAAACACGACCCCAAATTCTACACCCAATTTAAAACATGGGCAGATCAATACTTTTACATCAAACATAGACAAGAAACTAGAGGTATTGGTGGCATTTTTTACGACAAACTAACAAAGGAAAAAACAGGTCATAGCGAATTAGAGTTGTTTAATTTTTCTTGTGATTTAGGAAGAACGTTTGTTCCTACCTACACAGAATTGGCTAACCGAAATCGAGATAAGAAATTTTCGGATAGAGAAAAACAATGGCAATTGCTTCGTCGTGGGCGCTATGTAGAATTCAACCTTGTTTACGATTCAGGAACGCGCTTCGGCTTAGAAACCAACGGACGTATTGAGTCTATTCTAATGAGCCTTCCTGCACAAGCAAACTGGGCCTACGACTTCAAACCGGAATCGGGTTCCTTGGAAGAAAATACGCTTAACCTTTTAAAAAAAGATATAAACTGGGCTCTTTAGGCTTTAAAATAAGTTCCTTTCATGATCAATTATCAGCGATTTACACTGGATAATGGGCTACGTGTTTTAGTACATGAAGACCACACCACAGCCATGGCTTGTGTTAATATTTTATATGACGTTGGCGCACGGGACGAGTCTCCAGATAAAACTGGTTTCGCCCATCTCTTTGAACATTTGATGTTCGGTGGCTCAGTAAATATTCCTAACTATGACGGTCCTCTACAAGAAGTGGGAGGGGAAAACAACGCTTTTACAAGTAATGACATCACAAATTACTATATCACATTGCCTTCCGCTAATTTGGAAACGGCTTTTTGGTTGGAAAGTGATCGTATGTTAAGTCTAGCTTTTAGTGAGCAAAGTTTAGATGTTCAACGCAACGTTGTTTCAGAAGAATTTAAACAACGTTACCTCAACCAGCCTTATGGTGATGTTTGGTTACGCCTACGTCCTCTTGCTTATAAGGTACATCCCTACCGTTGGGCAACCATCGGTAAGGAATTGAAGCATATAGAAGAAGCGCAAATGGATGATGTCCGCGATTTTTTCCAACGGTTCTATTTACCTAACAATGCAATTATGGTGATTGCTGGAGATGTTGATTTCAATCAAGTAAAAGAACTTTCTGAAAAATGGTTTGGTAATATTCCGTCGGGTGTTAAAATGGTTCGCAGCTTGCCTCAAGAACCTAAACAAGAAGCTGCTCGTCGAGAAGAAGTTTATGCTGATGTTCCTGTAAGCAGTATTTATATTGCTTTTCATGGTTTTGCTCGTGATGATAACGATTATGCTACGATGGATTTATTATCCGATATATTATCTAGGGGTAATTCCTCCCGCTTGTTTCGTGCCTTAGTAAAAGATCAACCTCTTTTTAGTGAGGTTAATGCTTATGTAATGGGGTCAATAGATAGCAATTTATTTGTGATAGAGGGAAAGCCTTTGCCACATATTTCTTTAGCAGAAGCGGAAGAGTTGTTGTGGAATCAATTGGAGTTGATAAAGAAAGACAAAGTCGGTAAATCCGAATTGGATAAGGTCAAGAACAAAGTAGAATCTACCATGGTATTTGCCGAGCTTTCCATTTTAGATAAAGCAATGAATTTAGCTTATTATGAAGTGTTAGGTGATGCAAATCTCTATAATCAAGAGGTTTCAAGGTATTTATCGGTGTCAGATGTAGATCTACAACGCGTCGCGCAAACAATTTTTCTCAAAGAGAATTCATCTACGTTACTTTATCACGCAAAAGAAGCACAGCATGTTGAATAGAACAATCGCACCAAGGCAACATCATATTCAGGATATCTCACTTATCCAACCTGAAGAAATAAATTTTGATAATGGTTTAAAAGTGTTTGTATTCCGATCATTAGATCAACAATTGATCAAGGCCGAGTTTATCTTTCAAAATCTTTTTTCAGATCCCGAGACACCGTTACTTCACACCTGTCTCAGCCACATGTTAAAGGAAGGAACAAGCACTCGCTCAAGTGCGCAGATTGCGGAGGAAATAGATTTTTATGGTGCTTACCTCATGCCAGAATATAGTTTTGATCAAACCTCTCTCACGCTGTACACTTTAAGTAAGCATCTTCATGCGGTCTTGCCCGTGGTAAAGGATGTATTACAAAATGCAACAATTCCAGAAGCGGAATTAGAGACTTATGTCCGCAATAACAAGCAGACATTACAGATTTCGTTGCAAAAAAACGATTACCTTGCACGTCGGATGTTCTACAAAAATGTATTTGGAAATAGCCGTTATGGTGTAACTCCCACAGCTGAAATTTACGATGCTTTAAATCGGGAAGATTTGTCGAGCCTCTATGTAAAACAGATGCAACCACAAAACTGTACCTTGATTCTGTCCGGTGATATATCGGATGACGTTTTAAATCTTATTCGATTAAGTTTCGAAAAAGATTGGAACAACAATTCTCCTGTTTTCTTAAACACAACTCCTGTGTTGCCGAAATTGGAACCTAAGCTTATTGTAGAAGAACGTCCAGAAGCATTACAATCTGCGATTCGTTTGGGGATGCCGTCAGTCAATCGCACAGCAACAGATTATCCAGCATTGCAATTTGTAAATACGTTATTTGGTGGATACTTTGGGTCTCGTTTAATGCGTAATATCCGGGAAGAAAAAGGATATACCTACAGTATTGGATCGGCTTTCGCTAGTTTAAAACATACTGGTTTTTTTACAATCGCTTCGGAAGTAGCGGTGAATAGTACTGAAGCTACTTTGATTGAAATAGAAGCCGAAATAGAAAACTTACGTAATACACTCGCTACTGTCGAAGAAATAACGTTGGTGAAAAACTACATGCTCGGATCCGTACTCGGAAGTCTTGAATCTATTTTCTCGCATGCAGATAAGTTTAAAGCGGTTTATTTTTACGGCATGACAACGGAATATTATGAATTTTATAGTGAAACTATAAGAACGATGACGGCAGAGAACGTTCAACGTATTGCGCAGACCTACTTTAATTACGCTAATTTGATAAAAATTGTAGTAGGAAAACTTGCTTAAGACGCCTTAATTCATATACGTTAAATACCTGAACAAAACTATTTGCTCAAAAATACTAAATAAATTAGTATTTTTGAGCAAATAGTTTTTATGTACGATCGGATCAGGGAAAAATTGGAAATTCTTGCTGATGCAGCAAAATATGACGTAAGTTGCAGCTCGAGTGGCAGCAACAGACAGAATAAGAACAAGGGATTAGGAAACACAGGAGCAGGGATCTGCCATACATACACGGAGGATGGACGCTGTGTATCGCTACTCAAAATTTTATTAACTAATCATTGTATATTTGATTGTGCCTATTGTGTTTCTAGGCGTAGCAATGATATTAAACGTGCGGCATTTACTGTTCAGGAAGTCGTCGACTTAACTATTAATTTTTACCGTAGAAATTATATAGAAGGCCTTTTCTTGAGTTCAGGGATTTTTAAAAATGCAGATTACACCATGGAGCGTCTTGTATTAATTGCAAAAAAACTCCGTAAGGAACATAATTTTAATGGATATATCCATCTTAAAACTATTCCTGCCGCATCTCCTGAATTAATACATGAAGCTGGACTATATGCAGATCGATTAAGTATCAATTTAGAAATACCTACAGATATCGGATTGAAATTGCTGGCTCCCGAAAAGAATAGACAAGATATGATCCAACCTATTTCCTATTTAAAAAACCAATTGACTAAAGTCAAAGAAGAAAAAAAAATATTCAAGTCCACGCCACAATTTGTTCCCGCGGGGCAAAGTACACAACTTATTATAGGAGCAACAGGGGAGTCTGACAAACAAATTATATCTACAGCACAGTATTTTTATAAAAAATTTGATATGAAACGAGTATATTATTCGGGATATGTTCCGATATCTAATGATATACGTTTACCATCTTTAGGATCTGCCGTGCCCACGGTACGCGAAAATCGACTTTACCAAACAGATTGGTTGATGCGATTTTATGGCTTTCGCGCGGAAGAAATTGTTAATGATTCTCACCCTATATTAGATTTAGATATTGACCCCAAACTTAGCTGGGCTTTACGGCATATGGATCATTTTCCCGTTGACATTAACGCTGCAGATTATCAAATAATCCTTAGAATTCCTGGTATTGGAGTATCATCGGCACAGAAGATTGTGGCAGCAAGAAAATTTGGGAAGTTAAATTTAGAAAACCTGACACGGATAGGTGTCGCGGTAAACCGTGCTAAATATTTTATTACGTGTAAGGGCTATAGTCAACTATATAGTGATAAGCGTTCCGAGTTAATTAAAAGTTATATTCTCCAAGCCTCAGCGAGTAAATATCGCAATTTAACGAATAATCAACTGCAGCTTTTTTAATGAGACAATATGTAGATATGTATTTTGACGGTAGCTGGGAGGGAATCCTAACGGCGATATTTGAGGTATTTGAATATAAACTTTATCCTCTCAGCCTTCAGCTTGATATAGGAAGGCAGCAAGGTCTTTTTCAGGATTTTCATCAGGTCATAACACAAGAACATAAGGTTGATCGTATCGAAAAAGGGCTTTTAGAAAAAGTTGGCAAAAAAGGAATTGCCGAATTTTGGCACACCTACCTGTCGGAGCTTCCAATGGCTCCACTCTTGATTGTGAAGACAGCAATGTACTATTTCCAATCTGAACAAAATACCCATTCGAATTTTGCTCAACAGCATGTTATTCAAATCAAAAATATCGTAAAATCTGTGTCTCGCGAAAGACACCGAATGAAAGCGTTTGTCCGTTTTCAACGTTTAAAAGATGGATTGTATGTTGCAATTATAGAGCCCGATTTTAACGTTTTGCCTCTTATACAGATGCACTTCCAGAAGCGCTATGCTGATCAACAATGGCTAATCTACGATCTCAAAAGAGAATATGGCTTGTATTATAATTTACAAGTGGTTAGTCGCGTAACACCGTTGAATATGCAAACAAGACTATCACAAAATTCTCTTGTCGAACTTTATGATGAAGACGAATCTTTATATGCGGATTTGTGGAAACGCTATTTTAAGGCTGTTAATATAAAAGAAAGAAAAAATACAAAGCTCCATGTGCAACACGTTCCGAAACGTTATTGGAAATATTTGAATGAAAAAGGTATTTGATATATTTCATCTTTTTATTAGATTTTAAGTAATCGTTTTAGCAAATTGAAGGAAATTAGATATGAAGCATCATACCGCAAAAAAAAATATTTTTTTTATTCATTAATAAATTGATTACCAATTTACTATGCATGTGTATTAAATACAATAAGCTGAAAATCAGTTTTTTAATTCGTTTTTTGTTGTGTAGTTTTGCCTCGTAATTCTCGATAGGCAAACTCAAAAATAGGTTTGTCTAACAGATAGATACGTTGTATTATCGGGTTGTAGAGAAAGAGGTATTTGCAACAAATTAACAAGATTAAAAAATTCTAAATGGCACTCAAAACTTTAGGTCAATTTATTATCGAAAAACAGGCTGATTTTCCATATGCAAAAGGGGAGTTATCACGTTTATTACGCGATATCGGTATTGCTGCGAAGGTTATAAATCGTGAAGTCAACAAAGCGGGGTTGGCGGATATACTCGGCGAGATTGGTGATCAGAATATACAGGGTGAGGTCCAAAAGAAATTGGATGTATATGCAGACGAACAATTTATAGAAGCACTACGCCGCGGGGGTGAATGTTGTTACATTGCATCCGAAGAACATGAATTCGGCATTGATTTGACACGTGGATATCATGTCAATAACGGAAAATATATGGTATGTATTGATCCACTAGACGGCTCGTCAAATATTGATTTGAATGTTTCGGTGGGTTCTATTTTTTCAATATATAGAAGAAAAATTGCTGATGTGGAAATTACAGCCGATGAAATCCTCCAATTGGGTTCTGATCAAGTCGCAGCAGGGTATATCATTTATGGATCATCTACCATGTTAGTTTATACTACGGGCAAGGGGGTAAATGGTTTTACATTGGATCCCTCAATTGGAGAGTTTTGCCTGTCTCACCCCAATATGAAAATTGCGGAGAATGGTACAACATATTCAATTAATGAAGGTAATTACCTGAAATTTCCGCAATACGTTAAAGATTACATTAAGTACTGCCAAATGGAAGATGCAGAGACTTCGCGGCCTTACACATCGCGTTATATAGGCTCTATGGTCGCTGATTTACACCGAACACTAATCACGGGAGGAATATTTCTTTATCCTGAAACATCAAGCTATCCTCAAGGAAAACTTAGATTGCTTTACGAATGTAATCCCATGGCCTTTATTATAGAACAAGCTGGCGGGAAAGCTGTAAGTGGACAGGAGCGGATATTGACAATACAACCAAAATATCTTCATCAGCGTAGCTCCATCATCATTGGCAGTCGCCTTATGGTCGAAAAAGTTCAAGAGTTCATGCTACCAAATTATGATACAGCAGATGTCCTCGGCAAGAAACTTACTTTTTCAGGATAGCGCTCAGCATATTGCAAGACAATATGTTGCATGTAAAAGTTACTAATACATTTATCACGATAAGATACAACATCTTCTGCATTCTGCCAATTGTCTTGCAATTCAGTAAAACCAAAAGCATATAGCTTATTCTCTTTAAAATAAATATAGCTTTTTTCGTCTTCATACCTTCCATTGTCGATCAGCAAAAACGATTGTTTTTCATTCTCCAAGTGCTCGAAAACCATCAGTAGGTTGTCATTACAGGTATCGGAACTCGGAATGTCGGTATACGCTGTCGTGCGATCTTCTTTAGTTTGTGTCGCTGGTGAATAAAATGTACATAACAAAGGAGGGAGGCTAAATGATCGCATAAGTTTTGTAAGAAATAGATTTGCCTCTGTTGCGGTTTCAAAATAACGAAGACTTTTAGTTTGTGTATTTATTTTACTAACAGCCAGTCGGTTATAACCTCTTATGTCTTGGTAGGTGATAAGTGCAAATTTAGGCTCGTATTTTTTCAGCGCACTATTGTGGATAGGCCAATGTTTCTTGATCATTTGGCATTCCATTAATAAAGCCATAAGTTCGGTTCCAGATTCTTCAAAATCAATCGTACAAATGTCATTAATGAATTGTTGACGGCGCAAGCCCGCGTTACTACCACTAAAATGACTTAATACACGTTTCTTTATGTTAATCGCTTTTCCGACATACACAATTTTACCTTTGTTGTTCTTAAATATATATATACCTGTTTTTTCTGGAAGTCTATTGACTTGTTCGACCGCCAAATGGGTCGGTAGGCGATGCTCGGTATTTTTTTTGATACTCTCGTCAATATATTGTAGTTCGTCACGCTGCAACAAAATATCAAATAGTTCAGCAGTAGCCTTTGCATCCCCCATAGCTCGATGCCTTTCCAGTAAGGTAATGTTTAATTGTTGGCAAAGCTTCCCTAAGCTGTATGATTTATAGCCTGGAATTATCTTACGGGAAAGACGCACTGTACATAATTTGGATGCTTGCCAATCATAACCTGCTTGCTTTAATTCTTTAACAAGAAAGGAATAGTCAAAATTAACGTTGTGTGCAACAAAAATTTTTCCCTGCAAGAGATGATAAACATCTTCCGCTATATCTTCAAATAACGGAGCATTTTCCACCATATCAGGAGTAATTCCCGTAAGTGTTTGAATAGCTAATGGGATTTCAGTCTCCGGATTAACCAAGGACACATATTCTTCAATAACTTTTTTTCCGTTATGAATGAGAATAGCGACTTCTGTAATGCGGTTTCCACTTGCATAATTTCCAGTTGTCTCTATATCGACAATTGCAAAATGTTTCTGTCTGTTCACTATGCAATATTACTAATTTAGTTAGTAATATTATAACAACTTTATATATTATTATAATTTAAAGTCTATATCGCAAAAAATCCCTACTTTATGTCCATACCGATCAAGTCTCGAATGGCAACTGATGCTATTGCCCCTCCGAAAGCAGCGGGCAAATAAGACATGGTGCCATAAGCTGATTTCTTGAAATTGCTTCCATCGGTATATAGGAGAGATTTTTTATCAGGTAATTCTGTCGAAAATGCCACTTTAACCCCGTCACGTATACCGTGTTTTCTTAGTTTCTTCCGGATATGTTGTGCTAATTTACAGTTGTACGATTTACTTATGTCAGCTATTTTAATTTTAGTAGGATCCACTTTCCCTCCAGCTCCCATAGAGCTTACAAAAGGGATTTTGGCATCCAAGGCTAATCTAATGAAAAACAATTTGGGTGTGATACTATCAATAGCTTCCACACAATAGTCTGGTTTGACTTCGAGCAGTGCGGGTATTTTTTCAGGAATAACAAAATCCTGGATGACATGTAACTCCAATTCGGGATTGATAGCAAGTAATCTCTCCTTCATAATCTCTGCTTTTGCTACCCCATGATTCGTAGCCAAAGCTGGTAATTGCCTATTTCTATTTGATGGATCAACGGTATCCCCATCAATAATCGTCATTTTTCCAACGCCAGCTCGGCATATAAATTCAGCTGCAAAAGATCCGACACCTCCCAAACCGAGCACCATAACATGCGCATTCGCAAGCTTCTCTAGCGCAGCTCTTCCTGTTAGAGCCTCTGTTCTAGATAACCAAGATAAATCTTTCATTGTACAAGTTGATAGTTAAAGACCGTACTAAAATTAGCAAGAAACTGCTCTTTGAGCCTGTTTTCTTCCATTTTACGGACTGCGCAAAAGTACGCATAAACATCTACTATTTTAGTAGATTTATCATCTGTTTCCAAGAATATTTTATCGAGGGGGGCATCAAGAATTAATTCGTCTTTTTTACCAGAGAGAAGAGTTGGGCCAAAACTGATAAAGTATCCCGCTTTGTATATTTGTTTTGCCAATATAGCATTTTTTTCAAAGCCATGGAATATCACAGGAACAGCGACATTCTCTTCGTTTAAAATATGTAGGCATTCCTGATGTGCTTTAACGCAGTGTACAATCAATGGTTTGCCAACACTATTTGCAAAGGAGATTTGTTTTCTAAAAACCTCTTCTTGAAGTATCCAATCTGTATCGCACAATTTATCCAGTCCGCATTCCCCAATAGCTAAGACCTGTTTTTTTCTACCATGATCTGTTAAAGCGTCGAGTTGCGCAACAGGAGAAGAATCAATATACCATGGATGGATACCTAAGGAGCAGGGTTGAGGAAATAGATAATTTTTGGAAATAATTACATTTGGAATTGAAAACTCATGTTCCGTGCTCTCTAAGGTACAGTGTGTATGTATATTGATATAAGGAACATGCATAATCAAAATTAAAGAAAAATTCAATTGATTTTTAGGAAGTTAGCTGTTTTTTTTGTCGTATATATACTTTTTTTATTCGAGTATCAACACAATTTGGCATTTAATGCTTGAAGTATAGCTGATGCTTTTAATAAGCATTCTTGATACTCTTTTTCTCCATCAGCATCTAGCGTGATAGCTCCTCCAGTATGAAAAGATAGGCTCTTGGCTGTTTGATTATACAACAAACTTCGGATAACCACATTGAAATCAAAATCACCGTCAGGAGAGAAATAACCTAGAGCGCCTGCATAAATTCCTCTTTTACTACCTTCATATGCATCACACAATTCCATTGCTTTAATTTTAGGCGCACCCGTCATGGATCCAGGAGGAAATGCATTTGAAATAGCAGATACATCACCGATTTCTGAAGATTTTAGACAAGTTACAGTAGAGATCAATTGATGAACTTGTTTAAAGGTATGCACCTCGAGTGTTCTAGATGCTTCTACGGTACCCGGTACGGCACTCCGTGTCAAGTCATTTCTAACTAGATCGACAATCATTACATTTTCTGCAATCTCCTTTGGGCTATTAACTAATTCATGAACAATTCGAATATCTTCGGGAGGTGTCTTTCCTCTTGGCGCAGTACCTTTTATGGGTTGGGATATCAGATGTGCACCACGCTTTGCAAGAAAGCGTTCTGGAGAGGCACAAATAATATTCAAGTTTTTCCATTTAAAAAATGAGGAGAATGGAGTCGGAGAGATGGTATTCAATTCTTGATACAACCGTAATGAGGAGATATCGACGTTATCCGCATAAAATTCCTGACAAAGATTTACCTCATAAATATCTCCTCGTCGAATATGCGTTTGCATTTGGTTGAATGCTTTAAGGTAAGCTTCTTTGGAGAGCCTTTTTTTTATAATCTGTTGTTCGCTCAAATTTTCATGAAGAGGGATCGCAAAATGCTGAATAGTTTGGAAAATCATAGCAGGGTCATCAGCTTCAATACTCACCTTATTTCTATGAAATTGAATAACCACACTAGGAATAAAAAAACAAGATTCAGGGAACGCTAAAGTATTCTGTAAAGGGGTAACTCCTCCATCCAAATTACGTTTTAGGTCGTAACTAAAAAAACCAAGCAACCACGATTGTGGATGCTTGGTTTTAAAAATTTCTAGTTCATTAAATGCGTTCTCGCCATTAGTTGACACAAAAGTATGCTTCGCGTCAACAGCTAGAAAACTATCTAATTTTGTATACTCATCTTTGTAGTTATTTGATTTGAAAAAACATACTTCATCAAATTGTTGAGCCCATGCTAAAGCGTGTTTTTCAAAAAAATCAGTATCTATTTCAAAAATGGCTTTAGCCATAAATATTTATAACTCGATAGTTTGAACGCGATCTGGTCCTACTGATAAATATTTAATAGGAACCTCTAAAGCTTTTTCCAAATAGTCGATGTAGTTTTTCAATGCAACAGGGATTTCACCTTTTTCACGAATGCCTGTAATGTTCTGATTCCAACCTTCTACTTCCTCTAAAATGGGCTCAGCTTGGTTGGTGATAATTTCATATGGCATATAATCGATCGTCTCACCATTATACTTATAGTGGGTACAAACATAGATTTTTTCAAATGTATCCAACACATCAGCTTTCATCATGATCAACTCTGTAACACCATTCAACATAATGGCATATTTAAGTGCAGGGATATCAATCCATCCTGTACGACGTGCACGTCCTGTTGTAGCACCAAATTCGTGACCTAGCTCTCTTAGTTTTTCACCTGTTTCATTTTCTAGCTCAGTGGGAAAAGGCCCGCCGCCAACGCGTGTCGCATATGCTTTGAAAATTCCATAAACAGCACCTATTTTATTCGGCGCTATGCCTAAACCTGTACAAGCTCCTGCCGTTGTTGTATTGGAAGATGTAACAAAAGGATAAGATCCGAAATCGACATCCAATAATGTTCCTTGCGCTCCTTCTGCCAATACTTTTTTGCCTTCTTTCAAGTAGTTATTCACTAAATGTTCAGCATCTACATGAGGTATTGTTTTGAGAAAATCAATCGCAGCAAGAAAAGCATTTTCTTTTTCTGAAAAATCAGGAACCTCACCATAATGAGAAAGAATTTCCAAATGTTTTGCTTTTAACTTTTCGTAACGTTCTTTAAAGTCAGGCAATGTTGTGTCGCCTACACGTAGTCCGTTTCGACCAGTTTTATCCATATAAGTTGGACCAATTCCCTTTAAAGTCGATCCAATTTTACCAGCGCCCATTTTTGACTCAGAGGCTGCATCAAGTAGTTGATGTGTTGGAAGAATTAGATGTGCCTTACGAGCGAGTACCAAGGTGCCTTTACCAACTGGATCGAATCCTGAAGAACGAAGATTGTCCAACTCTCTTTTTAAAATAATTGGATCAATAACAACACCACTTCCAATAAGGTTTAAAGTACCTTCATTGAAAATCCCTGAGGGGATGGTGTTTAAAACAAATTTTTTATTGTCAAACTCCAATGTATGCCCTGCATTAGGACCACCTTGAAAGCGTGCGATCAAATCATACTTAGGACAAAATACGTCAACGATCTTACCTTTACCTTCATCGCCCCATTGTAGGCCTAGAAGCACATCAACTTGCATAATATTTGATATATTGAGATTTAAAATTAAATGATAGTTTCAATTGTTTCCAAATAACATAAATGTTCAGAAAAAACCGAATAGACCAATTTTTTCTGAACAAAGGTAACACAATAATTGTCGATTACTGCATTAATTTGAAATTACAGGCACTCTACCTTTAACTTCTTTTTTTTCCAAGTCTTTTTTCTGACAATCTTCACAAACACCGTAAAGATTTAGGGAATGGTGCTTAATATCAAATTTTAACAGATCACCCATTAAACTTTGAATTTGATTTATACGAGGGTCGCAAAATTCGACCACTTTGTTACACTCAATACAAATCACATGGTCATGTTGTTTAAATCCATATGATTTTTCAAATTGAGCCATGTTACGACCGAATTGGTGTTTGGTAACCAAGTCACAAGATACTAATAATTCCAATGTATTATATACCGTAGCCCGGCTGACACGGTACTTCTTGTTTTTCATATGAATGTAGAGAGATTCTACATCAAAATGATCAGAACGCGAATAAATCTCCTCTAAGATCGCATAACGTTCCGGAGTTTTTCTTAGATTTTTGTTCTCTAAGTAAGCTTCGAATATTTTTTTTACCGTCTGGTAGTTTTCGGCTTGATTCATAGTTTTATTTAAAATCTCTTACAAATTTACCAATTTCTATTGTAAAAAACGACGTTTTAATAAAGGATGACATTCATTCAATTAATTGTCTGCTTCGTAACGTGTTACGCCAGTTATACCGCTAATGTCCTTTAGATTTCGCATCAGACTTTCCAACTGTTCCGTATTATTTACAAAAACCATAATATTTCCCTCAAAGATACCTTCGTTGCTGGTAATTGACAGTGATCGAATATTGACATTAAACTCTTGCGATATGACATTGGTTATTTTATTTACAAGTCCCACATCATCGATTCCTACAATACGCAATCCAGTTAAGAAAGCCACATTTGCTTGCGAAGAAGCCCATTTTGCCTTCAAAATACGGTAGCCATAGTTCGCCATAAGTTTGGAAGCATTAGGACAGCTTGTTCTATGTATCTTAATCCCGTCATTGACCGTTAGGAAGCCGAATATATCATCTCCAGGGATGGGATTACAACAAGGCGCTAATGTATAATCAACCTGCTGAAAATCATCACCGATTAATATTGTATCGACGTCTTTTTTGTTGATTTTATCAACCAGGCCACTTATGTGTGAACTGAATTGATTGTGGTTTTGCTCCGGTGTTTTTTCATTGGCAGCATATTCCCGAAGGTTTCGGACATCAATAATTCCTTTAGCTACATTATAAAAAAGATCCTGTGAACTAGGGTACTTAAAGTAGTTCGCTATTTTATTAATATTATCGGTATTATAGGTGATTTTTAAAGACTTAAGTTTTCTTTCTAAAATTTCCTTACCATCCTCTGCTACACGTCTTTTCTCTTCTTTTAATGAAGAACGAATTTTAGATTTAGCTTTCGCCGTGACGACAAAGTTTAGCCAGTCTTCTTTTGGCGTTTGCTTGCTAGAGGTTATAATCTCAACCTGATCCCCATTCTGTAGTGGATGACTCAGAGGTACAAGCTTATGATTTACCTTCGCTCCAATACAGGTCGCCCCAATGTCAGAGTGAATTTCAAAGGCGAAGTCAAGGGCTGTAGCTCCATTCGGAAGTTGAACAAGTGTTCCTTTTGGCGTAAAAATAAAGATCTCATCAGAAAAGAGATTCATCTTAAAGTCATCGACAAAATCAAGCGCATTTTGTTCTGGACTACTCAGCATATTCCGTACTTTTTGAATCCATTGATCTAGACCGCTGTCTGAATTAGATTCTTTGTACTTCCAATGTGCTGCAAATCCTTTTTCTGCAATCTCATTCATTCTTTTTGTACGGATCTGCACCTCTACCCATTGGCCGCGGGGCCCCATAACTGTCGTATGCAATGATTCGTAACCATTTCCTTTTGGTGAAGAGACCCAATCACGCAAACGATCAGGATTGGGTCGATAAAGATCTGTGATAATAGAATATACCTTCCAACACTCCGTTTTCTCGCGATCCGTAGTGGTGTCAATGATAACACGTATAGCAAACAAATCATAGACCTCTTCAAATGGAATAGATTTCTTCCTCATCTTATTCCAAATAGAAAAAATAGATTTGGGACGACCAAAAACAGATGCTTTTATTCCCTGCTCTTCTAAAATTTCTTTTACAGGACCAATAAAATCCGCTATAAATTTTTCACGCTCGGCTTTTTTCTCATTAAGCTTTCGTGCAATAAATTTATAGGTATCGGGATCTGTAAACTTCATGGACAGATCCTCTAATTCCGATTTAATAGCATATAATCCCAGACGATGGGCAAGTGGAGCATAAAGATAACTTGTTTCCGAAGCTATCTTCAATTGTTTATGACGGGCCATAAACTCCATTGTACGCATATTATGTAGCCGGTCGGCCAATTTGATCAAAATTACACGTACATCATCCGCTAAGGTCAAGAGCATCTTTCTGAAATTTTCAGCCTGCATCGAACTATTGGGATCAAAAATTCCGGAAATTTTAGTCAATCCATCAATGATCCTCGCTACTTTTTTTCCAAATTGAGTTTCTATATCCTGCAATGTCATGGAGGTATCTTCCACAACATCATGCAGTAGAGCGCACACAATAGAAGTCGTCCCTAAGCCAATTTCTTCTGCAGCAATTTGAGCTACAGCGATCGGATGATAAATATACGGTTCGCCTGATTTTCGACGCATCTCTTTATGGCTTTCCAAGGCCAAATCAAACGCTTTTCGAATTTCTTGCTTATCACCTCGTTGCAACGTCGGTTTACACGCCCGAAGCAACGCCCTATATCGTTTTCTAATCTCCTTGTTTTCTGCTTCAATGTCAATCACATAATCTTCCATAAACACGCTGAAAAAAGTTGCTTTTATATATAATGTTTTGTATTTTTAATGCTGTTTCCTTGAAGGTTGTTAACATATGGAAACATTAGATAAATGTAGTAAATATTTTAAAGATTTAAAAATAGGTTAGTACTTTTCGAAGCGTTCAAATGAAGTTATTTGCGGTAGGCATATTATTATTATCTTTACCTATACTTGGCAAAAGTCAGGTATTACAAGAACCGCATTATGGGGATGGCGAAGGTAAGATGCTACAACATTACTTAACCACACGTTTAGAAACAGGGGAGGTACTTCCGTGGTTTCCTATTGATGATGTTGTGGTTACGGCGCGACGAACTTTTAAAACGGAAGAGGATCGACAACGTTATCTAAGATTAGAACGCAATGTATTACGTGTTCTTCCTTACGCTATTTATGCGCAGAAACGTTATGAACAGCTGGATCGAGAATTGGCTATGGTTTCCTCAAAACGGGATGAACAAAGACTTATCAATGCTTGTGAACAAGAGATTAAAAACAAGTTTAATGCAGAGATTAAAAACCTCAGTATTTCTCAAGGCCAAATATTGATAAAACTAGTACAACGTCAAACAGGAAATACAAGCTATGACCTTGTGAAGGAAATGAAAGGTGGTTTATCTGCATTTTTCTACCAATCCGTAGCTAAGGTTTTTGGTCATAATCTAAAATCAGTATATGACCCTGAGGAGGATTTTGAAATTGAAAATATCATTCGAAGCTACGAACGGATAAGGCCTATAAAAAATCTATATAACTAACCAAAGAAAGGACATGTTATGCAAACGGTTTATGACTTTCATGGCCAGCAGTTCAACGGGGAGAAAAAATCCCTAGAGGATTATGCGGGCAAGGTATTGTTAATTGTCAATACAGCTAGTGCTTGTTTATTTACCAAACAATTTAAATCCTTAGAACAGTTGTATCAAAAATATAAGCATCAAGGATTTGAAGTGTTAGCCTTTCCATCTAATGATTTTTATGGACAGGAACCCATGACAGGCTTTCAACTTGAAACGTTTTGTAGAATAAACCAACAGGTGACCTTTCCGGTATTTAAACGGATACATGTCATTGGAAATTATTGTGACCCATTATACCAATATCTTTCTAATTTGTATCAAAATGGAAAATTTGACGCGAAGCCACGTTGGAACTTTCATAAATACTTAATAGACAAGCAAGGTAAAGTCGCTGATTATTTTTATAGTTTTACCAGCCCTAAATCCAATCGACTTATGACAAAAATCGAACAATTAATTGCAGCACAATAAACGTTTAAACTTTTACCTTTGTCTTGATTTAATTTGAGATAGTTTATGAAGCTGGACTTAATGGTTATTACAGTACATCCTGACGATGCGGAGCTTGGCGCAGGGGGCACTATTGCAAAATACGTAGCAGAAGGAAAAAAAGTTGGTATTGTGGATTTAACCCGTGGCGAATTAGGTACTCGTGGAACTGCCGAAACCAGAAAGTTAGAGGCACAACGAGCTGCTGAAATCTTGGGTGTGCATGTTCGTGAAAATTTAGAGCTCCGTGACGGTTTTTTTCGTAATGACGAGGAAAATCAACTTCCTATTATAAGAATCATTCGTAAATATTGCCCAGAAATTGTCATTACCAACGCTTTGGAAGATCGACATCCTGACCATGGTCGTGCTAGTTCTTTAGTAAATGATTCTCTTTTTCTGAGTGGTTTACGACGTATTGAGACATTTGATAATCAGACAGCTCAAGAGGCGTTTCGTCCTCGGCTTCAATTGCAACTTATACAGGATAAATACATTCGACCTGATATTATTTTGGATATTACGCCCTACTGGGATATTAAAGAACGTTCTATTTTGGCATATACGACCCAATTCAATGCAACAGGTGATGATCATGAACCACAAACTTACATTTCCAATCCAGATTTCATGGAATCAACACGAGGTCGTGCTCTTGAATTCGGACGCAATATTCAAACAAAATATGCCGAAGGATTTACAACTCGTAAATTATTAGGAATTAGAGATATCTTTGAGCTGTTATAACCAATATGCCAATTCACATTAAGAAAATTCATCACATCGCTATTATCTGTAGCGATTACAAACGTTCATTACATTTTTACACCCAGTTGTTGGGATTGACGCTTCTTACTGAAACATATCGATCCCAACGGGATTCCTATAAAGCAGATTTGGCACTAAATGGGCATTATATTATTGAGTTATTTTCTTTTCCTAATCCACCATCTCGACCTTCTTATCCTGAAGCTGCTGGATTAAGGCATTTAGCTTTTGAAGTAGATGATATACAGGCAACCTTTGTATTTCTACAGGAAAATCAAATCGATTGTGAAACTATCCGTATCGATAATTTAACACAAAAAAAATTCTTTTTTATTGCAGATCCCGATGGGCTTCCTATTGAATTCTATCAAAGTAGCTGATATATTCAAAAGCAAAATAAGCCAGCTGTTCACTGTTAAAAACTTAATATCTATTTATATTTTTGTTTTGTAACAAACATTATCTTTTCTTTAATACTAAATATTTTAGTATTAACTTTGTAAAAAGAAGAAAGGACAATGTATGTCATTATCACTTGAGCGAGCATCAGTTGTTTCCAAACTACAACAACATATTTTACAGTGGCAGGGGTTAAAAAAAACTGCTGAACAGCCGTCTAAGCCTATTTTAGGAGGACTTGAAAAAGCTTTTCCGACACAAGTATTTCCCCTCGGAGGAATCCATGAGTTTGTATATCAATCAAATGAAGAACGTGCTTCTACATGCGGCGTAATAGGAGGGATCTTATCCAATATATTGCAGCAAAAAGGTATTTGTTTATGGATAAGCAATAGCATGCAAGTGTTCACGCCAGCTATAAGTTCATTTAATTTTGCTGCAGATCGTATTATCTTTATTTATCTGAAGAAGCAAAAAGATATTCTTTGGGCGTTAGAAGAAAGTTTAAAATGCTCCGCGGTGCAAGCTGTTATTGCAGAAGTTGAACATTTAAACTTTATACAATCTAGACGTCTTCAATTGGCTACTGAGAAAACTGGGGCTACTGGATTTGTACTTCGTTCCACAGCCATTCATCTTGAATCGACAGCTTGTATAGCAAGGTGGCACATAAAACCTATTGCCAGCCTTATTACCAACGAACTACCTGGGGTAGGCATACCACAATGGCAGGTGTATCTAAGTAAAATAAAAAATGGGAACCCTAGTAGATGGGAGCTGCGTTGGAACAAAACACATTTTTTATCTAAACAAGTAGATCCTCAATCTTCCAAAAACGAAAGACAAATTAAACAACAACAAGCTAGTTAGTCATGAAGCGTTTCGCTGTACTCTATTTTCCTTTCTTGTTAACGGACAGGTTTGTCTGTCATAATCCAATCTTCCAAGACAAACCCTTAGCATTTACCTTGCCTCTAAATGGGCGTGTATGTATCACGGCTACAAATGAATTAGCTCAGTTACACGGGATATTTCCTCCTATGGTACTTGCCGATGCCAAAGCAGCTCTTCCGGCACTAGATGTTTTTCCTGATCATCCATTACGGCCTAAACAACTCTTAAAAAAAATAGGATTATGGTTGGTTAAGTTTACTCCTGCAGTAGCTGTTGATGATGTTGATGGTCTTATTCTGGATATTACTGGATGTTCCCATCTTTGGGGAGGAGAAGAAAACTACGTACATAGTATAAAAGAGCAACTACAACATAAAGGGTACAATGTTCGTATAGGAACTGGAAATACCGTAGGTATAGCTTGGGCCGCATCCCGATATACTAAATCCTATACGATAGTAGATCAGAACGAAAAAACAGAGTTGTATGCACTTCCTCCACAAGCTTTGCGATTAGATGCAGTAACGACAGAACGACTGATTAAACTAGGGTTAAGATCAATAGGAAGTTTTATTGATATGCCCATATTTGTTTTGCGAAGACGGTTTGGAGAATCATTAATTATTCGAATTAATCAGTTTTTGGGAAAAACACAAGAGATGCTTACGTTTCTCAGACCTGTGTTACCTTATAGTGAACGTTTGCCCTGTTTAGAGCCCATTTCCACTGTACAGGGTATAGAAATAGCTCTTCAAAAATTATTAGATAAACTATGTTTTCGTTTAGTTAAGGAAGGAAAGGGGTTGCGAAAAGGTCGGCTCACTTGCTATCGCTTGGATGGAAAGACACAATCCGTTGAAATAGGAACAACAATGGCTTCAGCAAGTAGTAAGCATCTTTTTCGTCTTCTACAATTGAAAATTTCACAAATAGAACCCGGATTAGGTATCGAAGTTTTTTTATTGGAGGCTTTATTTGTTGAGGATAATCCGGCCGTACAAGAGCTCTTGTGGAATCCCCAAAACTCACTAGAAAGCACTGAGCTAGGAGAATTACTGGACCGTATAAAAGGAAGGATCCCTGATTGTCATATTAATCGTTACCTCCCTGCAGAACACCATTGGCCAGAACGTGCTATACGACCAGCAGACGCTTTAAACGAGAAAGCAACAATTGCTTGGCCGCAAAATCGACCTCGTCCTATCCGTTTACTTCATCAACCTTGTTTAATTGAAGTAACAGCTCCTATTCCAGATTACCCACCTATGCTCTTTCGTTATCAAGGGAAAGTTCACACCGTACATAGAGCAGATGGCCCAGAAAGAATAGAAAGAGAATGGTGGCTTGAGAAAGGCGAACATCGAGATTATTATTATGTAGAAGATAATGACGGAAAAAGATATTGGATTTTTCGTTTAGGGCATTACGGACAAAACCCTTCACCACGCTGGTTTTTACATGGTTTTTTTGCATAAATAAAATGACTTATATTGAATTACAGGTAACCAGTAATTTCAGTTTTTTACGGGGGGCTTCACACCCAGATGAGTTGGTCAAACAAGCTTCTCTTTTAGGCTATAAAACTATTGCTATAACAGACCGAAATACTTTAGCTGGAATCGTCAGAGCGCATGTAGCAGCGAAAAATTCCCATATCAGACTAATAGTAGGGTGTCGGTTAGATCTTATAGATGCTCCATCTTTATTGGCTTACCCCATGAACAAAACCGGGTATGGTCAACTATGTACTTTGCTTACAAAAGGCAACTTACGGGCAGGAAAAGGGAGTTGTCATCTTTATTTAAAGGATCTCTTTGAAAATCTAAACGATATACTTTTTATTGTTATTCCTCCCGAAAAATTGACACCGGATTTTGAACTGGATAAAGCTTTTGTAAAACAGGTGAATACTTATGTAGATCTGTTTAAAGGCAACCTATATTTAGGCATTTCTAAACTTTACTATGGCGATGATGCCAAGAGGCTGTTTTGCATTGAAAATTTAGGAACGGAACTCAATATTCCTTTGGTGGCCTTGGGGGATATTCATTACCACGAATCTTCTCGCAGAGAACTACAGGATATATTGACTTGTATACGAGATAAATGTAGTATTTACAATGCCGGTTTTCGCTTACATGCAAATGCCGAACGCTACCTCAAACCCATAGATGAAATAGAACGTCTTTTCCGTGGTTATCCCGCTTCATTACAAAATACAATAGCGGTTAGCCAACGCTGTAATTTTTCATTAGATCAGTTGAGATACGTTTATCCTGAAGAACTTACACAGGAAGGTCGTACAGCACAGGAAGAATTGGAATTTTTGGTATGGGAAGGTGCAAATGAACGATTCAATAATGACATTGCAAATCAATATCGAAAATCTATTCAACTTGAACTTGATTTTATAAATAGAAAGAACTATGCGTCTTATTTTTTAACAGTACATGATTATGTACGTTTTGCTAGAAAACGAAATATATTGTGTCAGGGTAGAGGATCGGCAGCCAATTCTATCATCTGCTACTGCTTGGGCATTACTTCTGTAAATCCTGCAGACATTAACTTATTATTTGCTCGATTTATGTCTGACGCCCGTGACGAACCGCCAGACATCGATGTCGACTTTGAACATGAAAGGCGTGAAGAAGTTATACAATATATATATGAAAAATATGGACGGGACCGGGCTGCGATAGTAGCGACCGTAACTCAAGAACGAGCAAAAGGGGCTTTAAGGGATGTGGGAAAAGCTATGGGGTTATCCATGGATGCCTTGAGTAGACTCTCTCAGACTATTAGTTCACATTGGGATAACGAATTAGAACTAGAGCGCTTTATGGAGCAAGGATTTAATCTAGATGATCCTCATTTTCGTAAAATTTTAGAATTGAGCGAACAATTAATTGGGTTCCCACGACAACTTGGACAACATACAGGTGGCTTTGTAATAACACAAGGTAAGATACATGAGTTGTGTCCTATAATTCCCGCCAGAATGGAAGGACGCACCAATCTAGAGTGGAATAAAGATGATTTAGAAGCACTGGGCTTTTTAAAAGTTGACGTTTTAGCATTAGGTATGTTGACTTGTATTCGCAAAGCATTTGATTTGGTTAAAAAACATTATGGTGTAGAGCTAACTTTAAATAATATAGCGACTGACGATGCGAAAGTGTATGACATGATTAGTTTAGCGGATACATTAGGCGTTTTTCAAATTGAGAGCCGCGCACAGATGTCTATGCTTCCTCGTTTAAAACCTACATGTTATTATGATTTAGTCATTGAAGTCGCTATTGTTCGTCCTGGGCCTATTCAGGGAGATATGGTACACCCTTATTTGCGACGTCGAAATGGAGAAGAAAATATCAGTTATCCTTCTGATGAAATCAAGGGGATATTAGATCGGACAAAAGGTGTTCCTTTATTTCAGGAGCAGGCTATGGAAATAGCCATCGTTGCAGCAGGTTTTACGGCAGCGGAAGCTGATTCTTTACGGCGGAGTATGGCGACATTTAAATCAAAAGGAGAAGTCCGTGTATTCCGTGAGAAAATGGTAGAGGGTATGGTTGCTAAAAATTATGATAGAGAATTTGCAGAACGAGTATTTCGCCAGCTAGAAGGCTTTGGTAGTTATGGATTCCCTGAAAGTCATGCAGCTTCATTTGCATTGTTGGTTTACATTTCCAGTTTTATCAAATGCTACTACCCAGAGATTTTTGCAGCAGCTTTGCTCAATAGTCAGCCCATGGGATTTTATCAACCAGCACAAATTGTTATTGATGCACAAAGGCACGGGGTGAATGTGCTACCTCCAGATATTAATTACTCGTACTGGGATAATAGTCTTGAAGGAGATTTCGGATCATCTACTGCACTACGTTTGGGGTTTAGGCAAGTGAAAGGATTAAAAGAGGAAGATATTCAAGTATTAGTCGCATTAAG
Source organism: Sphingobacterium sp. LRF_L2 (assembly GCF_965644235.1). Lineage (NCBI taxonomy): Bacteria > Pseudomonadati > Bacteroidota > Sphingobacteriia > Sphingobacteriales > Sphingobacteriaceae > Sphingobacterium > Sphingobacterium sp. LRF_L2. Next base: position 31,577 of record NZ_CBFFRI010000004.1, read on the forward strand.
GAAGAATAGCTCGCTATCTATCAATAAACTTAGTCAGGTACTTCCTCTTTCCATATTAGAAAGATTGGCTGATGCGGATGCTTATCGGTCCATAGGTTTAGATCGTCGTCAAGCCCTATGGGAACTAATTGCAATAAGAGAGGCTCCAGCAACATTGTTTCATACTCAGACAAGCATCACTCAAGTAGACGAACAAGATATAACTTTGCCTCTTTTGAAAATGAGCGAACATGTTGTTCAAGATTATGCATCGACAGGCTTATCAACGAAAGCACATCCTGTTTCCTTTTTCAGAGAAAAACTGGATGCCTTACAAGCCATCACTACAGAAAAGCTACATACAATCAAACAAGGGCTACTTGTTAGAATATGCGGCTTAATTACTGTTCGCCAGCGCCCAGGAACAGCCAAGGGCGTTTTGTTTCTTACAATAGAAGATGAAACAGGCTTTGCAAATCTGGTCGTCTGGCAAAATGTTTTCAAAAAATACAGGAGAGAGATTTTACAGTCCAAATTAATCATGGCCACTGGTCAAATACAAAAGGAGGGAAAAGTTATACATATTATTGTCCAAGATTGTTTCAACCTTAACAGCTGGCTTTCAGAATTAGAAACAACAGATACAGCATATACACAGCGTGTTTTTTATAAAGGACGAAACTTCAAATAAAAAAAATTGTCTGTATAATAAAAACTCCTGAAGTGGGGAACTTCAGGAGTTTATCAAACCAATTATTAACCTAAATTATGAAATTATGAATTCTTATATTCTTTATAAACTAAACGAAAAGTCTTCCCCGTTCGTATGCTGACCTTATTCCTTTAACGTTTTTTAACAAAAAAACCAATCAATCTGTATGAAACAGATGATCGGTTTGTGGAAATTTACGGCGATCTCTTAAAGAATTTCAGCTATAAAATTTCCCGTTTGGTTGATTAGGTCTCTTTTAGCGATGATTTCCTTCAAGTTAATTTCACCAATCACATACTTGAAGTCCGCTCCATAGAATCTTTCTGATATATTTTGAAAAGTGATCTGCTTCAGTATTTCCTCATCTTCATAGCGAAGATAAACCTTGAGTACATAATCTGTGTTATACTTTAGCTGATCGGCTTCTAAATGTTTTTTATATTCATATCTATATCCATATCGTAATGCTGTGATGTCAGATAAAACCGCCGAACCTGTGGGGTGTCCGCCAGCGCCTTTTCCATAGAAAAATTGTTCGTCTGCAAATGCAGCTTTAACTAACACCCCATTGTTTTCATTTTCAACATTGTACAAGATATTGTCGCGTCCGACAAACTTAGGAAGAACATATAATACAACCTGATTGTTATTTATCTCTTTGGCTAGCGGTAAAAGTTTTATTTTAAAACCTTTCTCTTTTGCAAATTGAATATCTTGATCGCCTAATTTATCAATACCTAAGTTTAAGATACTTTCAGGATCTACATAGATACCATAGGCATGTGATGCCACGATAGCTAATTTATATTTGGGATCGTATCCGCCAACGTCCAAAATAGGATCTGTTTCGGCAAACCCAAGTTCTTGAGCTTTTTGGAGTGCCTCACTATAACGTTGTCCCTCATTGAAAATCTTAGATAAAATATAATTTGAAGAACCATTAAAGATCCCGCTAACGGAGTGTAACAATTCATTATCATAGTATTCTTCTAAATTCCGAATAATCGGAATACTACCACAAACAGCTCCTTCATACAATAATGAAGTGCCATGCTTTATCTGTATCTCTGCTAATTCTTCAAGATGAGAAGCTATCATTTTCTTGTTGGCTGAAACCACATTTTTTCCAGACTCAAGTGCTCGTTTAGTGAAGATATAGGCTGCATCAGCATCATCTATCAACTCTACTACCGTATTAATCTCTTCGTCGGCAAGAATTGCTTCTGGATCTGTTGTAAACAGTTCCGCGGGTAATTTCCGTTCTTTATGTGCATTCTTGATAACAAATTTTTTAATCTCTAAATTTAATTTTTTTGTTTTAATAATATCATACAGGCCCTGTCCAACGACACCAAAGCCAAACATGCCTATAATTAATTTTTTACTCATCTTTATTTGTCCTAACTATATATTGTGTATATTATAATCTACTAATTTTTTAAGCAGTCAAGTAAACCGTTTTCTTGTTTTCATTACAGCATAAAAATCGCCAATAACCCTGGAAAGAGTAGGGGGATCGACTAAAAAAACATCATACCCATAGCGGGATTCGATTGCATAATAAGTTGCATCGGGAATAGACCAGCGAGGTGCATCAATTACGATAAGGTTGTTGATGTCCATTGTACCTGTTGCGGTCCATTCTAATACTTGTCGCCCTTCAAAAGAGCCGCCGATTAATACGTTAATAACAGCAATGTCAAGCTTATTGGCCGGCTGTTGATTTACGGCAACAATATCGCGAATTGTGAAGAAAGGAAAAGTATAGTGATAAGGATTTCCTGTATTCGGATCGGCACTTAAAGGGGGTGTAGCGACAAAATGGTCATTGATATTAAAAAGCTCTTCTGAACCAAACAAACCAGGCCACCTGTCAAAAATATCAGAATTAGCTGTTAATGCATGACAACCCCCTATCACGTTATTCTTTTCTGTATTCAAGTTTCCACATGTACGGTAAGCAATCGTCAATTTTTCGATCTTTTCACCACTCTCTAATCTAAAAGTTTGTGTCGACTTAAATACATTTTCTTCATGCATTAACAACTTACTACTACTCATTACTTCTCTCTCAAAAAAGCTTATTTAATTTTGTCAAAAGCTTCTTGTAGATCATCTTTAATATCATCTACATGTTCAATGCCTACAGAAAGACGTAGTTGTCCAGGATAAACTCCCGCACTACGTTGTTCTTCTGCAGATAACTGCTGATGTGTGGTTGCGGCAGGATGGATAATTAATGTCTTGGCATCTCCAACATTTGCCAAGTGGCTAATTAACGACAAGGAATCAATAAATTCATTGGCTTTAATAGCATCCCCCTTGATCGTAAATGATAATACAGAGCCGTAGCCATTTTTTAGATATTTCTGTGCATTTTGGTGGTAAGGATGGCTTTTCAGTCCTAAATAATTTACTTTCTCTACTTGCGGATGAGCTTCTAGCCATTGCGCAATTTCAAACGCATTGTCTACATGACGTTGTACACGTAGGGAAAGCGTTTCTAATCCTTGTGCAAGAAGAAAGGAATTGAAAGGTGATAATGCTGGTCCAAAATCCCGCAATCCCTCTACGCGAGCCCGAATAGCAAATTGGATATTTCCAAAGGGGCCATTGGCACCAAAAACGTCAGAGAATACTAATCCATGATATCCTTCTGAAGGCTCAGAAAATTGTTTGAACTTACCATTTCCCCAGTTATAATTTCCCCCATCTATTATTACACCTCCAATACTTGTACCATGACCGCCGATCCATTTGGTAGCGGATTCAACAACGACGTTTGCACCATGCTCCAAAGGTTTGAATAAATAACCTCCTGCTCCAAATGTATTATCTACAATCAGTGGAAGATCATATTTCTTAGCAACAGTGGCAATCTTCTCAAAATCAGGAACATTATAACTCGGATTGCCTATTGTTTCTATATAAATAGCTTTCGTTTTATCATCAATCAATTTTTCAATATTCTCAGCATCACTCTCTGCGGCGAAACGAGCTTCGATTCCCAGTCGCTTAAATGCTACTTTAAATTGATTATAAGTTCCACCATATAGATTTGCGCCCGATACAAAATTATCGCCACTTTCTAAGATGTTGTTTAATGCGATAAACTGTGCGGCTTGTCCCGATGCGACTGCCAACGCCGCTACGCCCCCTTCTAACGCTGCAATTCTTTTCTCAAAAGCATCTGTCGTCGGGTTCATAATACGTGTGTAGATATTTCCGAATTGCTTTAATGCAAACAAATTGGCTCCATGCTCAGCATTTTCAAAAACATAAGATGAAGTTTGGTAGATAGGTAGGGCACGCGCTCCAGTGGTAGGATCAGCTTCTTGTCCAGCGTGTATTTGTAATGTTTCGAATTTCAGGTTTTTATTTGATGACATCGTATTTTAAATTAATAGTAAACAAATGTAAGACTCCCTTCAGTCATAAGTTTGGTCGTTCTGGGAAATGATATATAAAAAAGGGTAGGAGATTATCTCAAATATAGTATCATGAACGACTAGCGCATTCGTATTCCAAGCAGAGTGGAACGAGTAACCTTTGTTGTAGTCGAGAATAGTGTATATGTATATTTCTGTTTAATTGCTATCATGTTTATTTTAATTTATATGCTCCAAAGCCTTACAAACTTGGACAGGAATTGGCACCTTTTCAATCGTTATTGAAGGTTGCCAGTGGGTCATAGAGCCAGTCTCTCGCCACTTCTTTATAAATCAAAACCTAGCTTACGGAAGGATTTGATTAGTGTGTCTCACGAAGAAGTACACAGCAAATATAGTTCTTTTAGAATATAAACCAAATATTTTATGTGTTTTCCATAAACAAAAAAAGTCTTATCAAATTTTGATAAGACTTTTTAGTGGTGCCAGCTGGATTCGAACCAGCGACACAAGGATTTTCAGTCCTTTGCTCTACCGACTGAGCTATGGCACCTTTAAGTTTTTGTTTTTAATCTGTTACTTTCAGATTTTTGGTGGTGCCAGCTGGATTCGAACCAGCGACACAAGGATTTTCAGTCCTTTGCTCTACCGACTGAGCTATGGCACCTTTAAGTTTTTGTTTTTAATCTGTTACTTTCAGATTTTTT
>NZ_CBFFRI010000004.1:36372-630651 GCF_965644235.1 Sphingobacterium sp. LRF_L2
TTTTCAGTCCTTTGCTCTACCGACTGAGCTATGGCACCTTTAAGTTTTTGTTTTTAATCTGTTACTTTCAGATTTTTTTGGTGGTGCCAGCTGGATTCGAACCAGCGACACAAGGATTTTCAGTCCTTTGCTCTACCGACTGAGCTATGGCACCTCTTACAACAACTCTTCATTTAAACCCCTCTTTTCCTTTGTTGCGATGCAAATCTAGGTTCTTTTTTCGAATTCTAAAACTTTTGTTGCAATTATTTTTAATGCTTTTTTCAACTGATTGATTCTGATTGAGATAAAATTACATCAAATAAACACTGCAATAATCCAAATACGCTATCTTTGCACTTCACAAAAATGATATGAGTAAAAAAGGTAGAGTTTTGGTAGCAATGAGTGGTGGGGTAGACAGCTCCGTTGCAGCTGTTATGCTGCACGAACAAGGCTACGAGGTTATTGGTATTACTATGAAAACTTGGGACTATGCATCAGCTGGTGGCTCATCAAAAGAAACTGGTTGTTGTAGTCTAGATAGTATCAACGATGCGAGAACACTTGCCGTTGGATATGGCTTTCCTCACTATATATTGGATATACGCGATGAATTTGGTGACTATGTAATCGATAATTTTGTTGATGAGTATATCGCAGGTCGCACACCGAATCCCTGTGTTTTGTGCAACACGCACATCAAGTGGTCCGCATTAATGAAACGTGCAGATAAGTTGGATTGTGAATTCATAGCCACTGGACATTATGCAAATATTCGCATGCATGACAATGGACGTTATGTTATCTCTAAAGGTCGGGATGAAAATAAGGACCAGTCCTACGTACTATGGGGGGTCTCCCAAGAAAATCTAGCCAGAACACAATTTCCACTGGGAAATTTCACAAAAAAAGAAATCCGTCAAATGGCATTGGAAATGGGACAAGAAGAGCTCGCTAGCAAATCGGAAAGTTATGAGATCTGTTTTGTGCCAGATAACGATTATAGAGCATTTTTACGTCACAAGAGACCAGCTTTGGATGAAGAGATAGGTCCTGGTAATTTTATTTTATCAGATGGAACTGTAGTCGGAAAACATATAGGCTATCCATACTTCACCATCGGTCAACGGAAAGGTTTAGGAATTGCGCTTGGAAAACCCATGTTTGTTATCGAAATATTGCCTGAAAGTAATTCCGTGGTTTTGGGAGAAGAGCATGAACTTGAAAAGTCCCAAGCATTTGTTCGGGATATCAATTTGGTAAAATACGCATCATTGGACGAGCCACTAAATGCGGTTACTAAAATACGTTACAAAGATGCTGGAGCGCAATCTATATTGACTCAACAAGGTAATATTATGCAAGTAGACTTTACACATCAAGTAAAAGGAATAGCACCAGGACAATCCGCAGTGTTCTACGAAGGAAATGATCTTCTTGGAGGTGGCTTTTTGATGAAGTAGAACGTTAAATTTCGTTATAAATAAAAAAGAGGGATGCATGACACATCCCTCTTTTTATTTTATGAATCTTTTCGTTAGATTTTAGCAATCTCTTGTGCAAGATCAATGATTTTGTTTGAGTATCCCCACTCATTGTCATACCAAGAAACAACTTTCACGAAGTTGTCATTCAATGAAATACCAGCTTTAGCATCGAAAATTGAAGTACGTGCATCACCTAAGAAATCTGTAGAAACAACTTCATCTTCAGTATATCCTAAAATACCTTTTAATTCGCCTTCAGAAGCTTCTTTCATAGCTTGTTTGATTTCTTCATAAGAAGCACCTTTTTCCAAACGTACAGTTAAATCAACTACAGATACATCGGCAGTAGGAACACGTAAAGACATACCAGTTAATTTGCCTTTCAATTCAGGAAGAACCAAACCTACAGCTTTAGCAGCGCCTGTTGAAGAAGGGATTATATTTTGATAAGCTCCACGGCCACCTCTCCAATCTTTCGCAGAAGGACCATCTACTGTTTTCTGTGTAGCAGTAACAGCGTGTACAGTGGTCATTAAACCTTCAATAATACCAAATTTATCGTTCAATACTTTTGCTACAGGAGCTAAACAGTTTGTAGTACAAGATGCATTTGAAACAATTGTATATTCTGGTTTCAATTCTTTGTGATTAACACCCATTACGAATGTAGGCGTATCGTCTTTTGCAGGCGCAGACATTACGACTTTTTTTGCACCAGCGTCAATATGTTTTTGCGCTAACTCTTGCGTTAAAAAGAAGCCTGTAGATTCGATAATTACTTCAGCACCAACTTCATCCCACTTCAAATTAGAAGGGTCTTTTTCTGCAGTGATACGGATCGTTTGTCCGTTTACGATAAGGTTACCATCTTTTACCTCGACAGTACCATCAAATTTACCGTGTGTAGAATCATATTTAAGCATGTAAGCCAAGTAGTCAGGTTCTACCAAGTCGTTGATTCCAACAATCTCGATGTCGCTACGTGTAATCGCTGCTCTGAATGCTAAACGGCCAATACGACCGAATCCGTTAATTCCAATTTTCATTTTATTAATTTTTATTAATGTAATACTTTACTAAATTTTGAACTGGCTCTTTGATTATGTCACCAATATGTAAGCCATATTCTGCTCCCAGTTCACGAAGCACATCGGCATAATTGCTAGCGACAGATCCCGTAAAATTAAAAAGATTGTCGGGGTATGTTTCAGCCAAAGGTAGGAGATAGGTTTTAATGTAAACTTCTAATCCCTTTTTTATATGCTGTGCAAAATATGTCTCTTCTCTATTTTCGTAAATAAAGTCCGCAAAGCTTGTCAGGAAAAGATTAGGATTAGGGTTATAGTAGATACGGTCTAGAATAAGTCGGCGGTCCAAATTATATTTATGAAGGAGTTTCTCACGGATACCAGTAGGCATCACGTCGGTCAAAAAATCCTTTAACAACTGTCTTCCAAGCCAATTCGTAGATCCTTCGTCAGCCAATATATACCCTAAACCATAATTGTTAGGCATAAGCTTCTTTCCATTATAAAACGCAGCATTTGAACCACTTCCTATAATTCCGATAATTCCTTTCTCGTCACCAAATGTGGAAATAGCAGAAGCAAGCACATCATGGCTCGCTTTTATCTTCGCATTTTTAAAAAACTGTGAAAAAATTATTTCAATTTTTTCCTGCCGTTCAGGTGAAGAAGCTCCTGCTCCAAAAAAATAAATCTTCCTTATTTTTTCTGCATTATTTATTAAATGGTTGCTTTTGTTCAACAGTTGTAGGATATACCGCTCATCCTGTATATAAGAATTGATACCTGCAGTACGAAAACCGTGCAATACACGACTTTTGTCCGCAATTCTCCAGTCAGCATACCTAGAACCACTAAAAACAACTACAATCATACTCTTCTTTAAATAGCCATTACTTTTGCAATCTCCACCAAATCCTCGTTCAACTTAAGTTCTTTTTTACTTAAGGCTTCCTCGAGCGGAGTTGTTACAATCTCAGACCCACGAATACCGACAGTTGCTCTTGAGTTTCCTTTCAACAGCTCATTAACAGCTGCGTAGCCCATACGTGTAGCTAAAACGCGATCTGCACTACTTGGTGCTCCGCCTCGTTGTAAGTGCCCTAAGATACTAACTTTTATGTCAAAATAATCAAATTTTTCATTGACACGTTTGGCGACGTTAGAAGCTCCACCATTTTTATCACCCTCTGCAACAATTACGATCATAGATGACTTATTCCGGTCAGCGCCATGAGCCAGCATCTCAATCAATTCTTCAATTGCTGTATCCTTCTCAGGAAGTAAAATAGCCTCTGCACCACCTGCAATACCTGCGTTCAACGCTATACACCCCGAATCCCTACCCATTACTTCAACAAAAAAGAGTCGATTGTGAGAGGCTGCTGTATCGCGGATTTTATCAATAGCATCGATAACTGTATTGTTTGCAGTATCATAGCCAATTGTTAAATCAGTACCATTTAGGTCGTTGTCAATTGTACCAGGGATACACATTACTGGGATATCATATTCTCTAGAAAATATTTCCGCACCAGTAAAAGTGCCATCTCCACCAATAGCAACTAACGCGTCAATACCTGCTGCTTTCAGATTTTCGTAAGCTTTTGCTCTCCCTTCAGGTGTTCTAAACTCTAAACAACGTGCTGTTTTTAGAACTGTACCTCCTTGTTGAATAATAGAGCTCACCGATTTACTCTCCATATCAAACATGGAGTTTTCAATCATTCCTTGGTAACCGTGATATATACCTGTTACTTTTTTTCCATTGTACAAGGCTGTTCTTACTGCTGCGCGAATTGCAGCATTCATTCCCGGAGAGTCACCTCCGGAAGTAAAAACACCTATTCTTGTTATTTCTTCCACTCGATTAATCATTTTAGGTATTACGAATATAGTGTGTATTTTTTACACTATTAAATTTTTTTTTGCTTTTTTTAGATTATTGTAATATAATTGATAAAGTTTGTAAAGAAATTAGCAGACAGGTCATCTTTGAACTATTTACACTTTACTTAAAATTTGAGATTATTTTGCAGACCCATTTTACCATAGACTGTGTTATTTATAGCTTTAATGAAGGAAAATTACAAGTGTTACTTACAGAAAGAAACCAATATCCTTACAAGGATTGGTGGGCCTTACCCGGCTTTTTCGTAGAAAAGGAAGAGGAAATGGAGGATGCTGTAAAACGTATCCTTTACGAGCATACGGGGCTAAAAGATATATTTATGGAACAGTTGGGTGCATTTGCAGGCGTAAAACGACATCCCCAAGGTAGAATTATGACTGTTGCTTTCTCAACGATTGTAAAATATGACGATGTCAAATCCAAAATTCGACCTATTACATCTTATATGAAGCAGGCGAAATGGTTTGCTATTAACGAACTCCCAGAGTTAGCCTTTGATCATAACCAGATTATCCAACAAAGTCTTCAAAAATTAAAGTACAGTATTAACTATTCAACAGCAGTCTATGAATTGCTCCCCGAAAAATTTACACTGACACAACTACAACAGGTGTATGAAGCGATCTTAGATAAGACGCTAGACAAACGAAATTTTCGGAAGAAAATTGCAAATTCAGGCTTTCTTAAAGAATTGCAAGAAGTTCAGAAGGGGGTGTCGTATCGAGCAGCGCGTTTATATAAATTCGACAAAAGGAAGTTCCTTAAACAACTAGGCGTAGAGTAAGCGCTAGAAAACCAGATAGATATCTTTTTGTATTAATTTACTATTAAATTACAATTCATTTTGAGTTGTAGCTTGGTATGTATTGCTCTTTTTTTTATTTTTGAACGTTTTTTGAAAAAAGTCAGAAAGTACAAAGGTAAAAATGGAGAACAAAAAGGACCATATTATTCAGGTTGCACTTAAAAGATTCGCACATTATGGGTTCAGTAAAACGACCATGAGCGAGATTGCAGCAGATTTAAATATTACCAAAGCAAATCTATATTACTATTACCCGGACAAAGATTCGTTGATAAAGGATGTACTTGTTCACATATCAGAAGAAATTGTCAATAGGGAATACGGTATTTTAGAAACCTACGATGGTAATTTATTAAATACATTAAATAACCTCTTAGAAGTTCGTGCAGATTTCCTCAAAGAATATTATGTATTGCACATTAGCGAAAATTTAGAGTGGATCAAAGGACAAGGCGTTGGGACTATCCTAGAAGCTTTACATCAAAAAGACATTGAACTGATGTCTGATTTATTTGGTCGAGCTGTTAAAGCAAGAGAAGTATTGTTAGATGATGTTCAAGCGGATGCAGCATCCTATGTTCATGTTATTAAGGGGCTAAGTCTTTTGTGTAGCGTAGGTGATGTTATTTCAGGCATGCCAAATAGTCGCAATGTCGAAGAGATTTTAGAGAGCCAGAAGCAGGCTACTAAATTTATATTTAACAATAAGATAATAAACAAAAACTAATTTTACAGATAATTTTTTTCAAAAATGAACTTTAAATTTTTGAGTGTTTTAACCGCAGGCATACTTCTTTCTTGGAGCCATCTACAAGCTCAAGAAACATTGACACTGCAACAGGCTGTTAAATTTGCTTTGGAGAATAAAGTGGAGGCGCAGAAGTCAAAACTTGACATAGCAAATGCACAGTATAAAATTGATGAGGTGAGGGCAGGTGCCAAACCTCAGGTTTCTGGTGCAGGTACATTAACGTACAATCCGATGCTCCAGCAAAGCGCACTGCCAGGAGAGTTGTTAGGTAGGCCAGGAGAAACGCTAATGGTCGCCTTTGGCCAAAAATGGCAGTCCAACGCAACTTTAAGTGTAAATCAGCAGATATTCAATCAGGCATTATTTACAGGTCTAAAAGCGGCGAGTACAACACGAGAATTTTATCAAATCAACAAAGATTTGACTGATGAGCAATTAATCGAAAAAGTGGCTACTGCATATTATCAGGTGTTTCAATCGCGACTGCAAGAGCAAACTGTAGAATCAAATTTGCAAAACACCGAAAAAAACCGCCAAGTTATTCAAGGTCTAGTTGAAGCAGGACTTGCTAAGCGTATAGATTTAGATCGAACAACAGTACAAGTAAACAACCTTAAAGCTCAACTTCAACAAGCTATAAATACTTCACAGATACAAGAAAATGCTTTAAAATTTGCTATTGGTATGGATGTCTCAGCAGATGTTGAACTTCCGTCAGAAACCTTTGCAATAAATCCTCAAGTAGCAGATTTGCAAAACAACACTATAGAAAACCGTACCGAAATACGTGTTTTAGAAAAGCAAACAGAGCTTCTTGAATTGGATAAAAAAGCAACATTAGCTGACTATTATCCAACACTTTCCTTTTCCGGAAATTTAGGTTATCTTGGAATGGGACCGGCTTTCCCGATTTTTTCTCAAAATTCTAATGTATCTTGGTCTGGTTTCTCTGGCCTTAGCCTCAATCTATCTATTCCAATCTACAATGGAGGAAAAACGAAAGCTCAAATTGGTCAAAAAAATGTAGCTATCATGCAAGCAAAGGCTGATCTTGAAGACACCAAGCTCGCTTTGTACATGGCAAACGATAATGCAAGAACACAGATTAAAAACAGTTTGTTGACCATAAACTCTAGCGACGCGAATGTAAAACTTGCAAAAGAAGTTTTAGAGAATACGCAAAATAACTATCGCAATGGATTAGCTACTTTAACGGATCTGCTCGATGCGGAAAATTCTTACGCTGACGCACAGACAAACTACAACACGGCCTTATTAAATTACAAAGTTGCCGAGGTCGCTTTAATTAAAGCAAACGGAAATTTAAAATCTTTAGTAAACGAATAACTAACTTATCATATGAAATGTCCATTATCGTAAAACACGAATGAAATTAACCCTGAAGGGCCCATCGAAGATAATCTGGATATTCCATATCAACTTAAAAAAACAAATTATTTACATATGAAACGAGTAATAATCGCTGTCATAATTATAGCTGCTGCATTAGCAGGAATCATGTTTTTATTAAACAAGAATAAGGCGAAAAACGAACAACAAACTGCTGTTGTAGCGCAGAAAAATGCTGCAGTTGCTATACGAGCAGATTTAGTAGATTTACGCGACGTAAATACCCAATATATCACAAATGGGGTTTTTGCACCTAAACAAGAAGTTAAACTTGCAGCGGAAGCAGCAGGACGAGTTATTAAAGTATTGGTAGATGAGGGCGATTTTGTACGAGCGGGGCAAACATTGGCAATTGTAAATGGAGATAAACAATCGGTAAATGTTAATAATGCGCAAGCAAATTACAATAATGCGAAGTCAGAACTTGCTCGTTTTGAAAGTGCTTATGCTTCAGGTGGCGTAACACAACAGCAAGTAGATCAGGCTAAACTGCAGTTGGAAAATGCGAAAAACAACTTGAAGACAGCGGAGCTATCTGCATCTGATTTGAATGTGACGGCGTCTTTTGCTGGGGTTATAAACAGTCGAAAAATTGAACCAGGTTCTTATGTAAACGCAGGTACTGAGATGTTTGAAATTGTTAATATTTCTACCTTGAAACTTATGATCAATGTTGATGAAAAAAATATTGGTCAAGTAAAGATCGGTCAATCAATTAAAGTTGAATCAGCAGTACTTGCAGGAAAGACTTTCAATGGTATTGTAAAATTCATCGCGCCAAAAGGCGACGCTAGCCTGAACTTCCCTGTAGAACTAGAAATTCAAAATAATTCATCCAACGACCTAAAAGCTGGAATGTACGGCACCGCTTATTTTGGTAGCGAAACTACTATGCAACTTTTAACTGTTCCCCGCAGCGCCTTTGTCGGAAGTATCAGCTCAAATCAAATTTTTTCCATAGAAAACGGTAAAGCTGTATTAAAGAAAGTAGTCTCAGGAAGAAGTTTTGGTGACTATATAGAAATCGTTTCTGGACTTGAAAAAGGAACGCAAGTTATCACATCTGGACAAATCAATTTATTAGATGGTACTCCTGTTGAAATTATTAAGTAGTTATCGCAATCCTATTACATGAAAATATCTGAAATATCTATAAAACGACCAAGTATAATTATAGTATTATTTATTATACTTACGCTTGGTGGTATTTTCTCTTATACCCAAATGGGATATGAGTTGATACCCAAATTTGAAGTGAATGTTATCACTGTTCAAACTGTTTATCCTGGCGCTGCACCATCAGAGGTCGAGACATCGGTAACTAAAGTTATAGAGGACGCTGTTGCAAGTTTGGAGAACGTCAAAAAGATCGAATCTAAATCCATGGAATCTGTTTCGGTCGTAATGATTACTTTGAACACAGGGGCTGATGTCAATTTTCTACTGACAGATGCACAACGGAAAATCAATGCAGTTGTAAATGAGTTGCCAGATGATGTAGAAACACCAGCTTTATCGAAATTTTCGATTGATGATGTTCCTATCATTAATTTATCTGTAACGTCCAAGTTAACAGAAAAGGAGCTTTACGACCTACTTGATCAAAAGATTCAACCCATTTTCGCTCGTATTAACGGTGTCGCTAAAGTAGATATGATTGGTGGTGAAGAACGTGAAATACAGGTCAGTGTAAGTCCTGAGAAGCTCGAGGGATACGGCCTTTCTATTGTTCAGGTTCAACAGTCGATTGCCGCTGCAAATCTTGATTTTCCAACAGGAAATGTAAAAACAAGAAGCAATCAAACGACTTTACGCTTATCTGGTAAATTTACATCGTTAGATGAATTGCGAAATCTACCTCTTACTACACCTAAAGGTATTCAGATTCGCTTAAGCGATGTTGCAGATGTGCAAGATGGGATTAAAGACGTTGAAAAGATAGCACGTTTAGATCGCCAGAATACCATCATTCTTCAAGTTTTCAAACAATCAGATGCGAATGCAGTTGAGGTTTCGGAACTTGTCCAAAAAACAATCGGCACTGTTCAAAACGATTATAAAGAGCAGGGTGTGCAAGTGGAAATTGCTAATGATACGACGGAGTATACCTTAACAGCTGCTGACAATGTGGTGCATGATTTGATGATAGCGATAGCCTTAGTTGCATTCATCATGTTGTTCTTCTTGCATAGTTTACGGGATGCTTTTATTGCTGTTGTTGCGATTCCTCTATCGTTGATTGCTACATTTATTTTCTTAAATGCTTTAGGGTATACGTTGAACCTTATGTCTTTACTAGGGCTTTCACTTGTAGTAGGGATTCTCGTAGATGATGCGATTGTGGTTATCGAAAACATCCACCGTCATATGCAAATGGGAAAAAATAAGGTACGTGCAGCTTTTGATGGCGCAAAAGAGATCGGTTTCACTGTATCGGCAATTACGTTGGTTATTGTAGTCGTATTTTTACCGATTGCAATGTCGTCAGGATTAGTTTCGGACATCTTACGTCAGTTTTGTGTTACTGTTATGGTATCCACATTGCTTTCTTTACTTGTATCTTTCACTATTGTTCCATGGCTTTATTCGAGAATGGGACAATTGACTCATATTGATAAGAAAACCTTTTTTGGACGTATTCTTTACGGTTTCGAAGCAGGCTTGACAGCCTTAACACATTGGATAAGCGGACTATTAGAATGGGCTCTTAAAAGTCGACTCAATAAAGTGTTGGTATTGATCCTCTCATTGGTTTTACTTGTCGCTTCTTTCATGTTGGTTGGCAAAGGTTATATAGGTTCTGATTTCTTCCCGGGAAATGATAAAGGAGAATTTTACTTACAAATAGAGATGAACAAAGATGCGTCATTGGAACAGACAAACTTCATGACGCAGAAGGCCGAGAACTATTTGTCACAAAAACCTGAGATAGCGCGTACTATTACAACAGTAGGTCAGGCTTCTGATGGTACAATGAGTACTTCTGGATCCATGTATAAATCCGAAATCCAAATCATTCTGCAGGACGGCTTCAACCAGAAAGAGCCTACTAAAGTCTATTCAGCGAAGCTGAAACGTGAAATGGAGAATGTATTAGTGGGAGCGAAAGTAAAAACTGTAAACATGGGTATCATGGGGGCAGAACAGGCTCCGTTGTCTTTAACTATTATAGGATCATCTCAAGAAGATGCATTGGAAACAGCTCGTCAGTTCGAAGAACTACTTCGTAATGTTCCTGGTGCCTCGGAGGTAAAATTGACGTCAGAAGATGGTAATCCGGAAATTAGTGTTAAAGTAGATCGTGATAAGATGACAAAACTTGGGCTCGATGTATCCACTGTTGGTATGACGATGCAAACTGCCTTTTCTGGAAATGATGATACAAAATTCCGTGCTGGTGACACAGAGTATGATATAAACATTCAGTTTGAAGAATTTGGACGTGGAAGTATTGATGATGTAAAGAATTTGAAATTTATCAATAAAGATGGACAGGCAATGCGTTTAGAACAATTTGCAGATGTTGAATATACTTCAGGACCAAGCTTATTGGAGCGTCGTGATAAATCGCCTTCTGTTTCCGTTCAGGCGCAGGTTGTTGGTCGTCCGACAGGTACCGTGGCATCTGATTGGCAGACAGAATTCGAAAAAGTCAAACTTAAACCAGGTGTTTCTTATAAATGGGGAGGAAACATGGAAAACCAAGAAGAAGGATTCGGGAGTTTAGGAGTGGCATTGTTAGCATCCATTTTGCTCGTTTACTTAGTTATGGTTGCATTATACGATAGTTTTGTGACACCTTTCGTTGTACTTTTCTCTATCCCGTTATCATTTATCGGAGCGCTACTTGGCTTAGCATTAACTAATCAATCTTTAAACATCTTTACCATCTTAGGTATTATCATGTTAATTGGTTTAGTGGCTAAAAATGCGATTATGTTGGTCGATTTTGCAAACCATAAAAAAGATAATGGTTCTAGTACATATGATGCCCTAATCGCTGCAAATCATGTGCGTTTCCGCCCTATTTTGATGACAACAATTGCCATGGTCATAGGTATGTTGCCTATTGCTCTTGCAACAGGTGATGGAGCCGATATGAATAGAGGTCTTGCTATTGTCATTATTGGTGGGCTTTTGTCTTCATTATTCCTTACTCTTGTCGTTGTACCGGTCGTTTATTCAATTTTTGACAGCTTAGGTCGTCGTTTTGGAAGCAAGGAAAAAGTAAAATATGCAGAACTAATTTCTGCTGATTATGTACATGCTGATGATTTTGTTGACGAAATGGACGTTAAACATTAACGATAGCGATAACAAAAGAAAGGGGCTGTCCACAAATGTTGGATAGCCCTTTTTTATTGGATTTTAAACGGTTCCCCACAGGTATATTTCAACTATTCAATTCCCATGGTATTGCTTTAACGTCTTGGACGATGTACTTTTTTGTCATCGAACATAAAACAAAATTACTGACCAAAATATTACAAAAGTCAATAATTAAAACCAGAGAACTTACTTAATTTTGACACATGTTAAAGCCAGTCAAATTATCAATAATTGAATTACTGACGTTGATTTTTACAGCAACATTGGTGAGTGCCGGAATTGTAATATCGAGAATAGATGTTGCTTGGTTTGAAAATATTTATGCGGTTGAAGACGGTTTTGTCGAGAACTGGACGGTAGTCCCTTTAATTGTGGCTACATTTTATGCGGTCTTCCTTTACAGCAAATTGAATAAACATAAACCGTGGCAATTTAAAGTAATCAGCATACTCATCGCATGCTTTTCCATATTTGTAGCTGGAGAAGAAATAAGTTGGGGACAACGCATATTTAATGTGGAAAGTTCTACATTCTTTCTTGAACATAATGCACAAGGAGAAACTAATTTACACAATATGGTGGTCGGGGATAAAAAGATAAATAAAATTATCTTTTCGCAACTCTTAACGGTATTGATGGCATTTTATTTACTTGTACTTCCTGTAGTTCATAAGAAAAATAAAAAATGGAGAGAGTTCATCGATATGTCCGGTATTCCAATACCTCAACGCTATCAAATTGTAAGTTGCCTTATTCTCTTTGTTTCTATTTCATTAATTCCTTCGGGAAAAAATGCGGAAATCTTAGAAGCGGGTATTACGACTTTATTCTTACTTATTTTTCTTTTTCCTAAAAATGCCGAAGCTTTTGCCCTTATACCACAAGGATCTGGTGAACATTCGAATAAAATCGCACTTAACGCATGATTGAATTGATCCGTGAACACAGTAGATTAGGAGTTACATTTATTCTATTGCTAGCTAGTTTATCTGCTTCAGCGCAAGTAAATGTAGGTATCAATTTAGGTGGTAATCTTTCTAATGCAGATGGCGTTTCTTTTCGTTCCTCAAGACGATTAGGTTTCCAAGCAGGAGGGACTTTAACCATTGGTTTCCATAAGCATATGGCTATACAGGCAGAACCTTCATTCAATCTCACCCGAATACGGGCGAATGATGAAACCAGCAATAGAGAGGATGGCATTCAAAAGGGAAACAAAAGTTTACAATTTTTTAATTTACCTGTTTTGTTCAAATTAAAAATAACACCTGCTTTTGCACTTTTAAGCGGAATTGAATTTAATAAATTAATTAATGATCAACAATATCGCCTGAACAACGATGAGCCGGCTTTCAAAAGTGGAAATCGATTAGGTTATAGTTTAGGAGCTGAACTTGGCAAATTTTATTTTCGATATCGCGGAGTTTCTAAATCGACCAGAGTTGGAGGCAATTGGAATGCCGTAATCGAACAATATCAGTTCGGCATACGTTGGATATTGATTTGATTGCGTTTAGCTCTAAGAAAAATGAAATTGTATCTACTAACTTTTTCAGTATGCCCTAAATTGATCGCTCGTAGAATAGAGATGACCGAATATTTGAGCAAGCATGTGTCGAACCTGCAACTTGTTTCCGTCGAGTTACAAGATGGAATTTCAGCAATGTCTTTCATCGCAAAAGGTCGCGTGGAAGAATTAATTCTAAATTTACTACGTTTAAAAGGTTTCAATCTGAGCTTCATGCAGGCAAAACAAATAGATCCAAAATAAGCCTGTATCACTAAAATGCCACTACATTCATGAACGAAAGAATTGAGAGCTTTCTAATGGAACTTTCTAAGATTTTCCAGTTTACTAAGAAGAGCTGTCGCGAGATATTTTTGCCACCATATGAGTTTAAAGAGATTGTTAGACAATGTTATGAAATAGGCTGGAAGTCGATGTCTTTAATAGGTATGACTAGTTTCATTGTTGGCATCGTATTCACCATGCAATCGCGACCATCTTTAGCGAAATTTGGGGCAACGGCAATGATCCCAGCCATGGTATCTATCGCTATTGTTAGAGCTCTCGCCCCATTGGTAACAGCACTTATATCATCTGGTAAGATCGGTTCGCAAATAGGTGCGGAATTAAGTTCGATGAAGGTAACGGAACAAATAGACGCAATGGAAGTTTCTGGAACTAATCCAATCAAATTCTTAATTTCTACTCGTGTTGTCGCTACAACGATAATGATTCCTATTCTTTGCTTTTATGCGGCTATGTTAGGTCTTTTAGGGGGATATTTTAGTATCGCGGAAAAAGATCAGATGAGTATTTTAGCTTATTTTACACAGGTATTTGGGATTTTGAAATTTGTAGATTTAGGGGCGATGGTATTCCGGGCTGTGACGTTTGGTTTTACCATTGGCCTAACAAGTAGTTATGTTGGCTATTACGCAAAAAATGGTACTCAGGGAGTAGGGAAGGCCTCCAATTCAGCCGTAGTTTCTTCGATGTTTTTGGTTTTTATTGAAGAGTTACTTATTGTGCAATTCCTTTCTGTATTCAATTAATTTTACAAAAGCAACTGAAACGGGATATAAGATCCTTATCATTTCACAGCAAGACCGTATATTCTTATAAAATGATAGACACTATCAAGGAATATAAAAAACGTCGGTAGATCGTGGTATTATTATTGTTAAAACAACCAAAACATATTTCCAATACTATTACTGACTTAATTTAACTATTGGAAATACGTTATATTACTTATTCCTATTTTCGAATCAGAAAAGTCGAAGTTCCGTGGGCATACAAGCGCCCCTTTTTATCGATGAGTTTCGCCTCCATCAATGCAATAGTACTACCAAGTTGGATAATCTTACCCTCTGCCTGCATTTTTCCTCTTTGCTGCCTTACAGGACGTAAAAAGTTTACCTTAAATTCTAATGTTGCAAAGCCAATTCCTTTTTCAAGTGTAGAATGAAGTGCACAAGCCATGACCGTGTCGAGTACGGTAGATACCATTCCTCCGTGAACACATCCCATTTGTGTGTAATGAAACTCTCGTGGTGCAAATTCAAAAATAACAGTTCCCTTTTCTACTAATACAGGAACCATATCCATGGTATTCAAGAATGGGGGCAAAGGTAAATCGCCAATTAATACAGATTTTAGATATTCTAATCCTGTCATTTCTTTTAACTTTACTACCGACGTCGTTGGGTCTTCCCATTTATATGTACGTATTCTTTCAGACATTTTATTCGATTTAATGCATTCATAATACCTTATGAAAGGCGTTTTAATAAATGTAATAATTATGAATTAATGCTCAGATATTAATCACTCTCAACTGGAAATAAAATAAGCTGAATTGGACAAAATTGCAGTTGAAATGTACGAGTAAAGATTTCGAAAAAAACTTCCAGCATGATATTTGCTGGTAAAAGTTGTAAACCTCATTATAAAGCCAAAGAAATGGCAACATTGAATATAAATTTATTCTTAACCAAAAAAAGGAGGCTATTATGAACCTTGTCCAAAAAATTGAACGCTGGGGAGACAATCACCATCCGCGTTGGCTTGATGTGTTACGTATCTTATTGGGAGTTATTCTATTTGCAAAAGGGATTAGCTTCATTGGTGATCGCGATACAGTGGCAGAGCTTATTCGCCAGACTCATTTTCAGTTGTCCATCTGGTCAGCTGTTCATTATGTAGTTTTTGCGCATCTGGTTGGAGGCCTATTTATTATGTTGGGACTCCAAACTCGATTCGCAGTATTAATTCAGCTTCCCATATTATTTGGTGCTGTGTTTTTTGTGAACATCACGCACGGCTTTAGTTTTTTAAATTCTGAGTTTTGGCTATCATTGATTGTTTTATTCCTGTTATTTGCTTTTCTTATCGTAGGGTCAGGAAAATATTCGTTAGATAATATGATGGACAAACCGGGCTATCGACGTTCGATATAAAAAAGAAGAGGCACTCTAAAGTGCCTCTTCTTTTTTTTAAACTACCAAATTTTGATACGTTCTTCTTTTGTTTTATACAGCTTATCACCTGGTTTTGTCTCAAATGCTTCGTGAAAAGCATCAAGATTGATAATAGGTGCAAAGGCGCGGTATTGAGCAGGGGAGTGTGGATCTGTTTTTACTTGATTTACAATGTACTCTTCTGTTGTTTTAGAACGCCAAATAGTAGCCCAAGAAAGGAAGAAACGTTGCTCTGGTGTAAAACCATCAATTAGCCCGGGATTTCCCTTATCTTTCAGATACATTTTCAATGCATCGAATGCGACCGATGAACCTCCCAAATCTCCAATATTTTCACCTAATGTAAATCGACCGTTTACAAATACGCCTGGAACAGGTTGAAAAGATTCAAATTGTGCTACCAATGCATCACCTGCAGCATCAAATTTTTCTTTATCTTCTGCAGTCCACCAGTTGTGCATGTTACCATTACCGTCAAACTGTGATCCTTGATCGTCAAAACCATGTGACAATTCGTGACCAATTACTGCACCAATCCCTCCGAAGTTAACTGCAGCATCCGCTTTGTAATCATAAAAAGGCACTTGTAAAATTGCAGCAGGGAAAACGATCTCGTTGAACATCGGATTATAATAAGCATTCACCGTTTGTGGAGACATTCCCCATTCCGATTTGTCTACTGGCTGACCTTGCTTTGCTAAGTTCTTCTCAAAAGACCAGCGGCTTAAACTACGAACATTCTCAAATAGAGAATTGCCTACTGTCAATTTAGAGTAGTCCTTCCATTTATCAGGGTAACCGATCTTAACCGTGAACTTGGAGAGTTTCTCTATCGCTTTTACTTTAGTGGCATCCGACATCCAATCTAAATTTTGGATGTGTACTGTAAACGACTTGATAAGATACTGAACCATCTCTTCACAAGCTGCTTTAGCTTCAGGAGGGAAGTTTTCTTTTACATACAATTTTCCTAGAAGTTCACCTGCAGACCCATTTACAAAAGACAAACCTCTTTTTTCTAACGCTCTTTGTTCTTTTTGTCCACGTAGTTTTCTACCGTAGAAATCGAATGCCAACTCATCCAAATCCTTTGTTAGATAGCCCGTCGCATCGTTCATGATGTTGAACTTTAGATATTCCTTAATTTGAGGAAGGTTCTCTTTGGATACGATTTTATCTAAGTTTTGGTAGTACTTTAGCTCACTAATAATAACAGTGTCAGCAGTAAATCCCAGCTGTTTAAAATACTTCGAAAGATCTACATTTTTAACCAACGTTCCCAAATCGGCTACAGCAACTGGGTTGTATTGCTTTTGCACGTCACGCTCCTCCTCAATAGTCTGTAAAAAAGACGCAATTTGCTTTTCAAAAGCAACAATTTTAGGACCTTTTAAATCACGTGTACGTTGATCAACTTTGCTGTATAAACTAGAGATAAAGTTTGCATATTGTCCCAATGTTTCTGTATTCTTCTCGTCAACTTTCTGATAATAAGAGCGACCCAATCCCAAGCTACCACCTCCAAGATAAACTGTATTACTATTACTGTTTTTCATATCAGCATAGACATAGGCGCCAAAAAATGGATTCCCACCTTCTGGACCAACCTCTAACAAATAGGCATAAAGATCATTAAGGCTTTTTATTGCATCTATTTTATCCAGATAAGGTTTAATCGGGCTAGTACCTAATTTATTCCTAGCATCAAAATCCACAAAAGATTTGTACAAATCGGCAATTTTTTGGGCATCCGATCCCTTTGTAAAGCTCTGACCTAATGATTCTTTTAAAATCTTTAGAACGGCGATGTCCGTATTTTCAGCAAGCTCATCAAACGATCCCCACCGCGCTTTATCGGAAGGAATTTCTGCCGTCTTCATCCAGTTTCCATTGACATAATTATAGAAATCATCCTGAGGACGTATCGATTTATCCATGTAGGATAAATTAATAGCCTGATGTTCTTGGGCAAATAGAAATCCTCCTGACGCAGCTACAATAGCCGCCATAGCAAGAAATTTTTTCATACGTTTTTATTTTGTTGTTTTTTAATTTACCTATGCAAACATAGCAAAAGTTGTGAGGAAAATTGGTAACGATTACATGGTAAAATAGGTTATTTTGCGTATTTTTCGCGATGATTTGGGAAGTTGACGGTCAAAAGATTAAAATTATAGTAAAAGCTACCGAAGGTATTGAAATACATCGTTGGGATAGTGACCATAAGGAAATTTTAGTATCGGGCAATATTTCGAAAGATGAATTAAAATGGTCGATTAAAAATTTGCTAGCAACTGGGGCGTTGGTACAAGGAGATTTTACCGTGGAACCAATAGGTGTATTCGGCCGCAAATGGCCTGTGCGCAGATTATTACATCCGCAACAGCCCTTTTTTTATGAAAATATCATACATTGTTACGTCAAAGGGGATAAGATTTCAGCGAAAGATCAAAAAGAGATAGAAAAACAATTACTTCTTCAAGAAATTTCCAGGGAAGTTGCTAAATGGGAAGAATATTTTCGGATTATGATTCCAAAAATCAGTCTTCGTAAAAATACGAAAAAACCATTTTCTATTACCTCAAATAAAGATGGGATTCTTTTCGACAGTACACTCTGTCATCAATCTATTCCATTGCTTCATTTTTGTGTATTCAATGCGATTGCGGAGTATATTTCTTTATCGAAGGATAGATATCATGAAATACTAGAAAAAAAGTATCCTACACACTCCAGTCTGACTAGAATAATAAACTATGAATACAACGAATCAAATTACAATTAAACTGCCGGTACCTCATCTAATTTTTGCAAAATTCTTGGCTACAGGTGATTCTCTTCTTGATTTATTTTCTGTAGAACAAATCAATACAATACAGACTTTTGTGCTTGAAAATCTAAGCGATCGGGATGGTGCTCCTATGCTCAATGACTTAAAAACAAAACTATTAAAATATGAAAACGATAGCGCGATATGAAGTTTTAGACTATACTTCACTATTAATCGTCGATTTTGTTGTTCGGATATTGAAGCTTGCCAATCCGATTATATTGATTTTAACTTCAGCTACCTACATGAAAACATTGAAGCCACTGCGCAGTATTTCCATTGGAACTTAGATAATTAATATTTGTTCAATAAGCATAGTATCTCCGAAAAATCTTTCTATCCTTTCTTCAAATATTTCGTAAGAATAACAATAGTTTGTCCTTCTACTTTACCCTCTATCTGTGTTGGATTATCTTGTACTAACCGTATATTTTTTACAACCGTCCCTAATTTAGCCGATAGCGTAGAGCCTTTAACATCTAACGTTTTGACAAGAACTACTGTATCCCCTTCAAACAGCCGGCTTCCGTTGCAGTCTTCGTGAAACTGTACGATACTGTCTTGCTCATGATCACCCGTTTTTTTTGCCCAAGCAAGAGTTTCCTCATCGAGATAAAGAATATCTAAATTATCCGCGGCCCATCCCTCATGGCGCAAACGGCTAAGTAATCGCCACGCTACCACCTGGACAGGTGTGTACTCTGACCACATTGTTTCTGAAAGCTTACGCCAATGCTCGCTATCCATCTGCTCTTTTTTTTCAATCTGATCTAAACATTTTTGACAAGTCAATATTGAATTATCAAAAGTTTCTTGTGTTTCTGGCGGCACAACATAGGTCGTCAAATTTTCCGTATAACCACACAATTCACAACTATTATTACTTCGATTCAAAAGCTGAACTATCAACGACATATCTTGTTTTTTTGGAACGCGAATTTACAGTTTTTTATCGAGAAAAGGTTTTTTGATTCAACTTACTAAATCAGCATATTATTTTGTAATATTGAATTGTTAATAAACCAAAGCTTATGAAATGGCAAGGCGGTCGTAAAAGTGGTCATATCGAAGATAGAAGAGGTATGACAGGAGGGCAAAAACTCACCTTAGGAGGAGTGGGCAGTATAGTTGTAGTTGTCATCGCGCTACTATTTGGCGGTGATCCTGAACAGCTCTTGAACCAATTACAACAAAATACGACCCCTGAAATATCCGAACGTGCTTATGAATCAACAGAAGAAGAAGATAAACTCATTGAATTTGCGGATGTAGTTTTGACGAGTACAGAAGATGTATGGAATAATATTTTCAAACAACAAGGCAAAACGTATCCAGAAACGAGTTTAGCGATATATAATGGAAGCACAGAGACTGCAGGCTGCGGAGTCGGCAAGGCTAGTTATGGACCTTTTTACTGCCCTAGTGACCAAAAAATCTACCTAGATCTCAGTTTTAATAAAGATCTATCTCAAAAGTATGGTGCAAAAGGCGAATTCGCTTTGGCTTACGTTATCGCGCATGAAGTCGGGCATCATGTGCAAAATGTACTTGGTGTGTTACGGAAAACAGATGCTTCACGCATGCATTTATCTGAAAAGGAATCCAATAAAATTTCTGTCATGACCGAGCTTCAAGCGGACTTTTACGCTGGTGTCTGGGCACATCATCTAAAGAACTACAGTACAATTGAACTCACATATCAAGACATCGTAGATGGCATGAATGCAGCAGCAGCAGTTGGTGATGACCGTCTTCAAGAAGAAGCCCTTGGTCATGCCAATCCAGAATCCTTTACACACGGCACATCAAAGCAGCGTATGGATTGGTTCAAGAAAGGATATGATACGGGGGATATTTCGGAAGGGGATACCTTTAGTGCTTCAGATTTAAAATAACAAATTATTGAACCAGTAAATTACATCCCCGAATATCACTATTATCGAAACGGCCCAATATTTCAAAAGAATTGTCGGAATTAAGCTTACCTAAATCCTGGGTCGCGATAAAAGAACAAGAATAATAGTTCGCTAAATCAATAACGTTAATTGCTCCGGTTTTTTGATCTTTTAATAAGCTTAGAGGGTCATTTGTATCTCTAATAAGTATTTTCATCCAAGTTGGAGATTGAAAAACTCCAGCTCCAAAGGAATAACCTTGGGACAACAACTCTGTCATACCATACTCCGAATGAATTGAAGAAACGCCAAACCCCTCACAAAGTGTATGATGCAATTCTTCCCGGACCATTTCCTTTCGTTTTCCCTTCATACCCCCAGTTTCCATTACCATTAAATCAGGAAAATTCAACGAATAGCTTTCGCAAAAATCAAGTAGTGCATAAGTAACGCCTATTAACAAAGTCTTCACACCCTCTTTTTTCAAAGAGAGAAGGGTCTGATAAAGATCTTGGTGATTGTAAAGAAAATAACCAGAAGCTTTATGTCTACTTTGCTGAATTAAATCATCGACCATATAGATCAAAGAAGAACCGGTGCGTTCTAAATAAGAGGGGAGAAGAGCAAGTATAGCTATCTCCTCTACATTGCCATAATAATGCGCAAAACAAGAACGGAAAGATCGCTCGTACCAAGAAATGTCGACAACTTCATGTTTGCTCGTAATCATCCCTGTAGTCCCTGAACTGGTAAATGTAATAACAGCGGGTTCCTCAGAAGCAACGATTTGTTGACTTTTAAATAGCTCTATTGGTAAAAAAGGAATTTCTGTATAATGAGACACCGCGTTTAAATCGGTATGTAAATAGTCGACAAAGCGTCTATACACCACATTATGTTCGTACTGAAATCTAAATACAGCTAAAGCAGCTGTATTAAAATCCAATTCATTTTGGATAGAAAATATATTATCCTGCATAATCATGTTGGAAATACAAAGTTAATGCAATTTTATCGTCAGCACTACTTTTTTCCAACTATTCGTAAAAGCTTTCACCATATTACTGTAGGAAAGTTCGAAACTACCCCGTGTACGAATATCTAAAAATAGATTCTTTTCCTAAAGTAAAAGGAAGCTCTATAGCTTCCTTTTACTGCGATTTAAATTTTTGAGAATCTTAAATCATTCCTCCATCAACAGCGATAACTTGCCCATTGACATAGGAAGATAAATCTGATGCTAAAAACAAACATGCATTAGCAATATCTTCAGGCTCACCAACACGTTTCAATGGTATATTTGCTTCCCATCCAGCGACTACCTTAGGGTCAAGCACATCAGTCATTTCCGTACGAATAAAACCTGGTGCTACGACATTAGTCCGAATATTACGAGAGCCCAACTCGCGTGCCACCGACTTAGAAAAACCGATAATACCCGATTTTGACGCCGCATAGTTCGCTTGTCCTGCATTTCCCTGAATACCAACGACAGAACTCATGTTAATAAATGACCCCTTACGATTTTTCATCATCACTTTGGAAGCTGCCTTTGTGACATTAAAAATTGATTTAAGATTGATATTTATCACATCATCCCAATTCTCTTCTGTCATGCGCATCAACAAACCATCTTTTGTAATACCCGCATTATTAACGACTATATCCAATGTTCCAAATTCACTTACAATATCGTCCACAAGCTTTTCCGCTTCAACATATTTTGAGGCATCGGAGCGATAGCCCTTCACCTTCGTTCCAAAAGCCTGTAGTTCTGCTTCTAGTGCTTCACCTTTCTCGACAGAAGAAAGATAAGTAAATGCAACGTTTGCTCCCTGTTGCGCAAAAACTTCAGCAATTTTCCTGCCGATACCTTTAGATGCTCCAGTTACAAGCGCTGTTTTGCCTTCTAGTAATTTCATTTTATCTAATAGTTTCCTTTTCAAATAATCCCACAAAAATGTTAAATATCTGTAAAATATCACGAATTTATTTTTCATTTTCCTTGATGCATCGTCTTATTCAAAAAGGACAAACACCGTTAGGATAGGGTCAAAGGCATCTTAATTCTTAAAAAAATGACAGTAATAATGAAAGAATTTTGACATTTTCATTGTATAAAAACCAATTCGAATGTTAATTTTGTACGGAACAAAAAAATCATGGGTAAAAAAACTAAAAAATCTGAAGTCGATGTTGTCTTGATCGGTGCAGGTATCATGAGTGCAACATTGGGAACGTTAATTAATGAACTAAATCCTGATATTAATATTGAGATCATAGAACGTTTAGACGTTGTTGCTGCAGAAAGTTCAGATGCATGGAATAATGCGGGTACAGGTCATTCCGCGTTGTGTGAATTGAATTACACCCCCGAGCAAGCTGACGGCAGTGTTAAAGTTGCAAAAGCCATTAATATTGCTGAACAATTTGAGATTTCAAAACAGTTTTGGACCTATTTAGTAAAAAAGAATATTCTAAAAAATCCATCTGAATTTATACGCCAGGTACCACATATGAGTGCTGTATTTGGAGAAAAAGATGTGAAATTTCTGAAAACACGTTACGAAACCATGGTTAAAGAAAACCTCTTTAAAGGTATGGTTTACACCGAAGATAAGGCTACTTTAAAGGAATGGATACCTCTTATGATGGAAGGCCGTTCAGATGATGAGCAAATAGCTGCTACTCGTATGGAGATCGGTACAGATGTTAATTTCGGTTCTTTAACCCGTGATCTTGTTAACCATTTAGAAACAAAAGGAAATATCAAGCTCGCTCTTAATCAAGAGGTACGTGATATTAAAAGAAAGAAGGATTACCGTTGGGGAATTGAAATTAAAGATTTAACAACTGGAGAAAAACGTGAGATAAAAGCAAAATTTGTGTTTATCGGAGCTGGCGGACGATCGTTGTTGTTACTAGAAAAATCGGGAATTCCGGAAGCAAAAGGCTATGGTGGTTTCCCTGTTGGCGGACAATGGTTACGTTGTAAGAATAAAGAGATTATCAAACAGCACAATGCTAAAGTGTATGGTAAAGCATCTGTAGGTGCGCCACCAATGTCTGTTCCACATTTGGATACGCGCTATATAGATGGCGAACAAGCTTTACTTTTTGGTCCATATGCTGGCTTTTCTACAAAATTTCTTAAAAAAGGCTCTTATTTTGATCTACCCGCCTCAATAAAATTATCAAATATACGCCCAATGATTTCTGCTGGCCTTGACAACTTAGACCTGACAAAATACTTGATCACAGAAGTTATGAAAAGCCCTTCAGATAAACTGGATTCGTTGAAACAATTTATGCCAACAGCGAAATTAGAAGATTGGGGGATTGAAATCGCAGGGCAACGTGTACAAGTCATCAAAAAAGACCCAAAACATGGCGGTATCCTTGAGTTTGGAACTGAAGTTGTCTCTAGCTCGGATGGATCCATAGCAGCTCTCTTAGGAGCTTCTCCTGGAGCATCAACTTCTGTAGCCATCATGATTAGTTTGCTAAAGAGATGTTTTCCTGAACGTGCTAAATCGGAGGAATATCGCCAAAAACTTAGGGAAATGATTCCTTCATGGGGTAAGAACTTAAATGACGATGCTGAACTTTGTGAAAAGACTCGTCTTCAATCGCAAGAAGCTTTACAACTAGCGTAAAATTTAATACTTATGGGGTGCTTTTGGTGTAGACTTTAGTTTTCTATACCAATTCATAGGCTGAGAATATACCCAAAGAGCTGTTTGCACACTTTCTATTGCACACAGCTCTGGAACCTGATCCAGGTAATGCTGGCGTAGGGATAATTTCTTTTTCTTCCTTAGCGAAACCGTAAGTTTATTGTAGCTCAACTCAATTTATTATTCAGACGGTTTTATGCAATTACAAGAATTTATAGATCATATTCAACAGGCCTTTATCCAAACTTCCTGGTTAGAGCGATTGGCAGTACTGTTTGGTATTGTGCAAGTTATACTGTCTAGTCGAAATCAAATAAGTAACTATTTCTTTGGAATCTTATCCATCGTATTGACTATATCAGTCCTATTTGACGCACGGCTATACGCTGAAATTATACTTAACGT
Organism: Sphingobacterium sp. LRF_L2; assembly: GCF_965644235.1. NCBI lineage: Bacteria > Pseudomonadati > Bacteroidota > Sphingobacteriia > Sphingobacteriales > Sphingobacteriaceae > Sphingobacterium > Sphingobacterium sp. LRF_L2. Next base: position 60,868 of record NZ_CBFFRI010000004.1, read on the forward strand.
GTATTATTTAGTTATGAGCATCTATGGATTATGGTATTGGAAATTCAAAAATGATAATAAAACTCTACCAGTAAGCAGTTGTAACAAAAGAGAATGGCAAATTGTAGCTGCGATAATTATAGGAGGATATGCACTTCTATATCTGTTCCTTAGCCATTTTACAGACTCTGATGTACCTATGTTAGATGCAATTGTATCCAGTACAGCTTGGGCTGGCATGTGGCTTTTGGCCAAACGAAAAATTGAAAACTGGATTTTATTAAATTCCAGTAACATTATTGCAGTCCCATTATTGTTTTACAAAGAGTTATACCTATTTGCAACGCTAACAATCGTGTTGTTTATTGTAGCCATATTCGGGTATTACCGATGGAAAAAAATAATACAAACACAAAGAATACCTTCCTATGCTTAGCAACGAACATCAAACGATTATAAAAGACAACATTCGCTTAGCGATCAGCCAGAAATGCTTAACAAGTGATATGCTCAAGCTTGTTTATAGCCAAAAGTGGTTTAACCTTTGGGTTCCAAAAGCATATGGAGGGCTGGCGTCAAATTTGGCAGCAGGCTGCCATCTTCTGGAGGAACTAGCATATATAGATGGAGGTTTTGGATGGACGGTAACTTTATGCGCAGGAGCAAATATGTTTGCGGGATTCATCGATCCGGCATTAGCGACTACGCTGTTTCAAAATCCTAACGTATGTTGGGGAGGCAGCGGACAAGTTACAGGGCGAGCAGAGCGCGCAGATAACGGGTTTTTAATTAGTGGACAATGGAAATATGCGACGGGCGCACCACATCTAACACACTTTACTTTAAATGCTTGGATATATGAAAATGGACAACAGGTTTACGACGAACAAGGAAAGCCGATATACTACTCCTTTTTCGTAAATCGTGATGATGTTCTTATTCATTACGACTGGGATACTTTCGGGTTAGAGTGTACAGCAAGTCATAGCTTTTCAATAACCAAATTATTTGTTACGGATAGCCACGTTTTTGAGTTAATCCCTGAAAAAAGAACACATCAGGATATCCTTTTTTCTTACCCATTTGCACATTTTGCCGAATGCACGTTAGCTGTAAACTACTTGGGTATGTTTTTTAAATTTTTAGATCTGCTTGAACGCTACTTTTTTATCAAAGCCACAGACAAGGTCTGGAACAACACAAAAGGAAAATCCCTTTTCAAACAAATTGATGGTGTGCGGCAATCTATAGAAAAGAAAAAAGAGCAGTTATATGCCTTGATGGTTACTACATGGAATGATACAACATCAGCAAACGAAGAACTTGCAGATATTGCAAATTTAAGTCGTATCATAGTCGCTGAGATAAAAAAACAAACTATAGAGCTCTTTCCACAGGCGGGGATTATGGGCGCTCAACGAGAAAGTGAATTAAATATCGTCTTTAGACATCTATTTACAGCATCACAACACGCGTTACTTAATACCTAACAACCCAAAATGAAATATTAACAATCAAATTGGCGAGATGCTTCATACACAACGATTTTACCATTGCTCATTTTAGTAGATAGAATAAGCAGAACACGTTCTTCTTCGTAATTTCGGGGAACAGATATAATAAAATCAGGTTTGTTATCTCCATCAAGATCGCCAACAAAATCGATTCGCATAAAAGTATCTTGAAAGGACTCCTCGCTGAGCAATACTGTCGTTTGACCTTTTGGATCAATCAATTGTAATTGATAGTCAGAAACTTCGTGAAAAATTTCTTCATGACCATCATCGTCTGTGAAGACTTCAGAACTACCAATACTGCCTACCCCCGCTAATCGATAAGTATTTCCAAGAAAATCAAAATCGATTTTTTCGTTTGGCCATATTTTGTTATTCATTAACGAAATAGGTTGAATCTCTTTCGAAGTTATTACTGCCAAATTTGTTAACAGCAAACTCCCAGAACTCGCTTCGATACGTTTTGTTGCAATACCAGCGCAGTCATCATAACCGTTTGATTTTTGATAGTTTAATGGCGTAATTGCGAAAATCGGTCCATCTTGATGAATATCCAACCATTTACCTTTATTTAAGAGAGTTTCAGGATCATCAGCTGTTTCCCAAATCCGATAATTACCTGTTATAAGCGTATTGTTTTCCACGTACTGGATTTCCGGAGGGACTTCTATTTGTTGAGGTTGCTTTTCTTCTACGTTTTTTATAGGCGAAACGTCTATTGAATCAGCAGGTGTAGTGATATCATTTTGTTTGGAAGTTGATACTGCGCTCGTACAAGCAACAAAAAGCATCAATGAAAATATAGCTGGGTATCGCATAAACATTATATTTAGTTGTTGTGATATCCAGCTCTTATATTTTTCAACTGTATATTACAACCAAGGGAGCAAAGCATCTTTCGTTATTCGAAAGGAATCTAGTCTTTTTTCACTATCAAAGATATAGTTTGTTGTCATAATTTCATCAACATCATATTCTTTTATAAAATTGCTTAATGAAGTTGCAATTGTATCTTCATCTCCAACGAAAGTACAAGAAACCATTTGATGAACAGCTCTCTCTATCTCTGCTATGCCATCGTAGATTACTTTTTCAGTAGGAGGGGACAGTGGTCTGCGATGATTTGTCAAAATACCGGCAAACATATTAAACAAACTCGTGGATAAATATTTTGCCTCAATGGTACTATCGGCACCAATCACATTCACACAAGTGATAAAATAAGGTTTTTCTAGATATTTGGATGCTTTAAATTCTCTTCTATAAATATCGGCTGCCTGTGCAAGCATTGCAGGAGCGAAATGAGCGGCAAAAGCATAAGGGAGGCCGAGTTCCGCAGCTAAATGTGCAGAATCAGTACTAGATCCTAATATATAAAGAGGAATATCCAGCCCCTCTCCTGGAAAAGCACGAACTTTTTCCGATGGATCATCATTTTCAAAGTAGTGTAATAATGTGTTAACATCCTCTTTGAAGTAAAAAGAAGTATTTAAGTTATTTCGTCGCAGTGCCATAGCCGTAACTTGATCAGTTCCCGGCGCTCGGCCTAAGCCCAGATCAATACGTCCAGGATAAATACTTTCTAACGTTCCAAATTGTTCGGCAATTACTAATGGCGAATGATTAGGTAACATAATGCCTCCAGAGCCAATACGTAACTTATCGGTATGCCCAGCGATATGTCCAATAAGAACGGCTGTCGCTGAACTGGCAATATGCTCCATATTGTGGTGTTCAGCCAACCACATACGCTCGTATCCCAAGCTTTCAATATATTGAGCACCTGCAACACTTCTTTCGATAGCTTGCTGTACTGTTTGTCCTTTACAAACTGTCGCCAAATCGAGAGCTGAAAGTTTAATTTTCTTCATTTTTCTATATTTTATCTTCAATAAGAATCGTTCAATGCAAGACCTAACATTATTTAGACCTCGCTTAAATCGCTTAAATTTACGTTCTAATAGAAAAATACATGTAATCCTTATGTAAACAAGAGAGTAGACTTGTATGTCTTATGTCAAACTATTGATTCGCAAATAATCGCCGTGCGTGAATTACAACCAAATTGTCATTTTCTAATTTGGTAAAATAGAGATAATCGTCGCTGCCGTCTTTTATTTTAAATTTTTTACGAAGTTCTTCCACTTTTAAAGGAAAGTTCTTGGCGACAACATTTGCTTTTTTAATTTTAATTTCCTTTTTAAATTGAGCAAGAGAATAGGTCGCATACACTGAAAAAAGCCTCCCAGGAAAAGCATATAAAGGAACGTTATTCGTATACAAGTGGCTATGTTGGTGTAATTTTTGAAGTTCAAACCGCTTGCCCACAATTTTAAACGCACCAGCCTTAGTAATAGCGACATCTGGATCGTAGAGGTAATTTCCTACTTCTAAGCTGAAAGATGAGATTGTAGAACGCTCTTCTTCGTAATTAAAGGAAAAGATTTTCGTTTCTTTTGGCGATAATTGCACGGCATATATACAAGGAACGGCTGTATACCCTTTTTCCTGAACAATCAACAATTCCTTACAGTCATTCTCTACGCTCAATACATAAACGTCTTTAACAAAAGATAAACTGTTTAATGCACTCGCAATATCCATTAAAGGAGCTAGCTTCGTAATCACAACTGGTGCCGAAGAAAAGAATAAGTCCTGGTGGTCTACAACGTTAGGTATACAGTCTTCTAAACGAAAGACCTTTTGCGTTTGCACACGCCTGGATGGATCAATGTAGATATAATCAAACCCCGACGTATTTTCTTTAAGAAAGGAAATGCCATCGCCAGCGTGACAATCCACATGATGAAGGCCCATTTCTCGGAAATTATGAGCCACTATATCAGATAGTTCGGTGCTGATTTCGCAATGCACAATATGGTTTGCCTGCTTAGCGAAATAATAACTATCCACACCAAAACCACCTGTGAGATCAATCAATCGTACTCCCTTTTTCACGAGAGAAGCTTTAAATCTTCCCGTATCCGTGGAAGAACATTGTTCCAAACTAAGTTTTTCTGGAAAGTAGATAAAATCTGTATTTAGCCAATCAGGAACCTTTTTAGTAAGGCGTTGCCGCCCATCAATTTGCTGTGCTAATTCCTTAGAACTTACGCCTGTAAAAGGACTTTTCTGCAAGGCTATAGTCAAGGGGTTTCTATCTTGGTTTTTCAAGATAAAAGATTGTATTTCAGCGCTCAGTACTTCTTTGTTCAATCTGGCAATTAACTAAAAATGGTTTGCAAATTAAAGTTTTCTGACTAACAATTGACAAGTATAACCATCCTTTAGCTCACGTATTATTTCTTTATTAACTAATACGCGGTCAATGGTCTCTTGATTAAAATAACGAATGGTAATAAGTTCAAGCCCTTTTTCTACCGTAACCTTGTACCGTTTCTCAAGTTCCTCCAAGAGCGCGTCCACATTTTTGCCCGTATCATCGATACTGACGAAAAAACTAATTGCGCTGTTATGCATCATATTAATCTTTATGCGATTATGATGAAACAAATTAAAGATATGACTAAGATTATCCTCCACAATAAACGAAAAGTCACGCGGCTGTATACTTATAAGAACCTGTTTTACTTTAAATATAAATGAAGGAACTGGTAATCCATTATTTGTACTTCGAATAAAAGTTCCTGGTGAAGCCGGATTCAAAAATGAACGTACATTCAGTGCAATCTTTTTATTTTGTAAGGGCTTGATTGTCTTAGGATGAATAACTGTAGCTCCATAATAAGTTAGTTCGATCGCGTCTGTATATGAAAGCTCAGGAATAAGTTCGGTATGGTCAAACCATTTTGGGTCTGCGTTTAATACGCCCGGAACATCTTTCCAAATCGTAATCTCTTCTGCATTCAGACAAGAAGCAAATATCGCAGCAGAGTAGTCGGAGCCCTCACGCCCCAGAGTGGTTGTAAAATTCTCGGAAGTGGACCCTATAAATCCTTGTGTGATAATTACTTCACGGTCTAATATTGCAGGAAGATCACGTCGTATTTTTTCCTCTGTTTTTTCCCAATCAACAGCCGCTTCTCTATACGTATTATCTGTAAAAATAAAATCCCTCGCATCGACCCATTTAACGGGTAATTCCTCCTGTTTAGCGTAAGCTGTTAATATCTTAGAGGAGACAATTTCGCCTAAGGAAACAATTTGATCAAAAAGGTAGTCGTAAGTATCTTGTGGTTCTTCTTCCAAAATCCATTCTACCTCAACAAAGCAGTTTGCAATTTCATCGTAAATCGGATGTTTTACTTCCGGAAAAAGTTGATTTAATATCGCTTGATGCCAAGATTTGACAGCATCTAATAATATAAAAGCTTGTCCCGTTTGCTCTATATAATTGTTTGTTACCTCCATGAGGCGATCTGTTGTTTTTCCCATTGCAGAGACAACAACCAACAATTCATCTTTTCTATATTTCGCAATAATTGATGCGACATTCTTTACGCTTTCCGCATCTTTTACTGACGCTCCTCCAAATTTGAATACTTGCATGTAATTTATTATTCGGTTAGATCTTGGTTGATATGCTTTCCAAAAACTGCTTTCCTTTGTCTGTCATGATACGAGTCAACTCTGGATAAGGAATAAGCAATGTTGTCGAACCCTCGGCATATGATTTAATTTCATAAGGATTATAGTGAAAGAGAAGCCCTTCTTTTGTTAGCCCGAAGTTATCTGCTAAAGAAAAAGTATTTGCCTCGAAGAAATAAGAGTCACCATAACTTGCCGTATCTGTAAGCATTTCTTGTTTACGAAAATAACTTTCAGCTATTTCGCGCAGTCGACTGGTATCTTGTACGATGTCAGTCAATGTTAATTGTTTTTTTTCATTCGTATCGAAATTAAAATAAAGTTCCACCTCCATACCATGCGCACCTCCTGTGTAATCACTAATCACATTTTTTAACGTCAGAAAACCAGGCTCATTTAAGACGACACGACAATTCTGATGCCTGAACCAGGACATAAAGGCCTGATTACCTCCTTCTATTTGTTCTTCAGCATATTCATTAAACCCTCCGAGAAAACTTTCTGAAACCTGTTCAACTGTAGACTCACCGTCTATGAAAATAGCTTTTTTTACAAAATCATCGACCTCTTTTGGAAAAACAGGGTAATGAGCCGTAAAAACAGTAGAATCAATCTCTGTTTCAGTTCCTGAAAAATAGGGACTAAAATCCTTATAATACTCCATGCGATATAGCAGTGTATCATTACCTCCTGCACTATGCAAAGGCACATTACTTTTATCCGAACGATTTTCAGACGCACAAGACCACAAAAAAAATGACGCGCCTATTAATAAACACGACGTTCTATTTACTATACCCAATGACTTTGTAAAATATTTCCCCATTCGTTATCAACCTTCGCTTATACTTTGTTTACCAGACCTTACTCTTTACCATCTTTCAGTTTAAAGTGCTTAATTACACGCTTGCCAAAAATCGTGCTTCCGAGCCTGACCATGTTACTTCCTTGCTCGATGGCGAGTTGGTAATCAGATGACATTCCCATAGATAAGGTGTCAAAATCTTCTTGCTTACGAAAGAAGCTCGTTTTTATGCCATCGAACAACATTTTCAATTCATAAAATTCATCTTTAATGATCCTTTCATTCTCTGTATTTGTTGCGATACCCATCAAACCTCTGATGCGAACATGTTTAAGGTCTGCAAAATCTTCACTACGCAACAATTCGATGAGTTCGGCATGGTCTAAACCAAATTTAGAATCTTCATCAGCAATATATACTTGTAATAAACAATCTATTTGACGATTGTGTTTAGCAGCATGCTTATCAATTTCCTTTAAAACTTTCAACGAATCAACAGACTGCACCATATGAATAAATGAAGCAATATATTTTACCTTGTTCGTTTGCAAATGTCCGATCAAATGCCATTCAATATCTTTTGGTAAAGCCTCTTGTTTATCCACCAACTCTTGCACCATATTCTCACCAAACACGCGTTGTCCGGCTTCATAGGCCTCCATAACTTCTTCGATAGATTTTGTTTTGGAGACAGCGACAAGTTGTACACCTATAGGTTTTAAATCAATTTGAAGTGATTCAATATTTGTTGCAATGCTCATTTTCTTGTAATATCAACGTTCAAAAAACTTTAAAGCGGTTATTCGACCGCCTTTTTGTAAATTTGTACAAACTTACGAAATGCAACGCTTATTAGTTATTATATTATCTTCGTTTTTTTTGCTGATTTCCTGCAAAAAGTCTACTCCAGGTGGAATTTTATCTAAAAGTAAGATGAAAGACCTTTTGGTTGAAGTTCACCTCATCGATGGCTATCTTAACACTTTACCGATAGATAGCAGCCGCAAAGTAATAGACAACTTGTATGGAAACCTATTTGCTAAATATAAGATTGATTCTGCGACTTTTGATGACAACCTCAAGTTTTATTTATCTAATCCTGTAGAATCTAAGAAACTATATGCCGAAATAAATAAACAATTAACAACGGAAGACACAAAATACAGAATGGATGACTCCATAAAAAATGCAAGGATAACGGATAGTATCCGTGTTGTTCAGCATTATATGAAGTTAAGGGATGATGCCCAGAAGCTTATTTTACAGGTTGAAATAGATACTATTCCATTGAATTTCCATATCTATCGTGCAGATTTTTTACAACGCACCGGACTCAATTTAAGCGCATATAATCAGAGTACAATATTTACAAATCCTACGAACACGATTCCATCGACATCTAAAGATGTTGTTCCCGCTGCACCTATACAAAGTAGGCCGGAACAAAAACTACAACGACCAACTCTGGAGCCTTCTCCAAAGACAGGCTTAAGACCTGTGAAAGGTACCAAGGCTTCTGGTCAAATATTAGAATAATAATATGATTTTTCCTAAAAATGCAATAGATAAATTAGGTTTTCTTGATATAAAAAATCTAATTAAAGAAAAATGCCTAAGTGAGCCTGGAAGGGAGATGGTGGAGAAAATTCAACCTCAAGTTAAAATTGATCAAATAGATAAGTTTCTTCGTCAAACACAAGAGTTTAAAGATCTACTCGTCAACGACTCTCCCTTACCGGTTGATCACCTATATCCAATTAAACCACTTGCTGAGAAAGCCCGTGTGGAGGGAGCCTTTTTGGGTGAAGAGGAATTCCATCGCATATTGTTATCCTTACGGACTGTATATGCAGTCATTCGCTATTTTAATGAACGTGAAGGGCAATATGCCAATTTGGAATTACTATTTGAACATCTCCCTATAGAGACGAAAATAATTCGACATATTGAATCCGTTATAGATGATAGGGGGAAAATGAAAGACAATGCTTCTCGTCTTTTGTTAGACCTAACTCAACAAATTTTAAAAAGCGAACAAGAAGCTCGGAAACGTATCGATCAGGTATTTAAATTAGCGCAGAACAATGGTTGGACAGCCGATGGCAATCTTACCATTCGTGATGGACGTTTGTGTATTCCAATTCTGGCAGAAAATAAGCGAAAGGTAAAAGGTCTCATTCATGACGAATCAGCAACTGGTCAAACTGCATATATAGAGCCAGAAGAGGTTTTTCATCTAAACAACAAGGTAAGAGATCTTATTTTCGAAAGACGTCGGGAAGTAATCCGTATTCTTACCCAATTGACAAGCGACTTAAGGCCGCATGTACCATTGTTGCTCTCTTATCATAGTTTATTAAGTAAACTTGACTTCGTTCGAGCTAAAGCATTATTTGCTATTGATATTGAAGCAGAAATGCCTGAGCTTTCCAAAGATGCAGAGATTCATTTGGTAAACGCAAGACATCCGCTCTTAGTTATCAATGCAAAACGAGAACGAGAAAGTATTGTTGTTCCTCTTCATATAAAAATAGATCAAGGGGAACGGGTTATATTGGTCTCGGGACCCAATGCAGGGGGTAAGTCTGTTTGTATGAAAACCGTGGGACTTCTACAGCTTATGGTGCAATCCGGACTACTCATACCGGCAGATGATACATCCAAGGTAGGCGTTTTTAAACAGATTTTCGCAGATATTGGCGATGATCAATCCATAGAAAGTGATCTAAGTACTTATAGTGCACATTTGTCAAAAATGAAGCATTTTACCGAATTTGCAAACGCGCGTACTTTGGTGCTCATTGATGAATTTGGTACAGGGACAGATCCTCTCTTTGGGGGACCTATTGCAGAGGCGGTGCTGGAAGGTCTTAATAAGAAAGGAATACGAGGTGTAATCACGACTCACTATTCAAATCTGAAAGTGTTCGCGAGTAATACGGCTGGATTGGAAAATGCATCGATGCTTTTTGACAATGTAGCGATGCGTCCTTTGTATATTCTCCAAATAGGGAAACCAGGAAGTTCTTATGCATTTGAGATTGCGCAAAAAATAGGCTTAAGCAAAGAGCTTCTCGAATCGGCAAAGCAGAAAATCGGGACGCAACAGAAAAAAGTGGACACACTACTCGTTGATTTGGAACGCGACAAAAAGCTTGTTCATGATACGAAGGTCGCTATCTCAAAACGCGAACGGGAACTCGAATCACTAAAAAAAGAGTATGAAGAACTACAAGGCTATCTTGAAGAAAATAAAAAACAGATTATTCGAGAAGCGAAAGAACACGCAAAACAGATATTAAAAGATGCCAACAAGTTGGTGGAGAATACTATTTCTGAAATAAAATCAGCGCAAGCCGACAAAGAAACGACGAAAGCTTTAAGGCGAGAACTTTATGCTGCTGTAGATAAACATACGGAGAAAAAAACTGCACAAAAGCTGGTTGATAAGCCTGCTGAAACCAACGATGATCCTATAGAAGTGGGGGATTGGGTTAAAATCATTGATACCGATACCGAAGCACAGGTTATTGAGGTCGCCAAAGGCAACAACTTAATTTTGGCTCTTGGCGACTTGAGGACCGTGGTAAAAAAAGCAAAGGTCACGAAGCTAAGAGGCAAAGAAAAAGCAAAAGTCGTTAAGCGACACAAAATAGCTTCTACAGAATCTGTAGCTGATTTCTCTCCGGAAGTAGATATTCGCGGCATGCGTACAGAAGATGCATTGCGTCAGTTGGAAACTGTCTTGGATCGCGCAGTTATGATAGGTTATCCCACTTTAAAAATTCTACATGGGAAAGGAGATGGCATATTGCGTAAATTTGTTCGGGATTACCTACGCAAATACAATCATGTATCTCATTTTGAAGATGAACATGCTGATAGAGGGGGGGATGGTATAACGTATGCCCACATCCAGTAAATATTTTGACATTTAGATATAAGGATACATTTTCATCCTTTGTTGTCTTAGTATTCCAAGATTAAACAATCCCGAAATATGATGACCAGTAGTCAACTGTTTCGGGATATTTTTTTGTATTCTTCATTGAACAGAACGATTTTAGCATGGTAATTGTTGTTTTTAATACGCTTACTTGTTCTAATAATCAAAATAGAAATATATTCAGCATGAGATACCCAGTAACGAAAAATACAATTTTTCTTAGCGTTTTGCTAGCTGCAGCGACATCATGTGCTAGCAAAAAAGCGCAAGACAGTCTGATCCGCGATTGTCCCGACGAAAAGATCATAAATAAAATGCCAACTGTACAACAACCTGGAGTAGACAAGCAATCCAATAGCTATTTTATCTATAAGGGCGAGCGTAGAGAGCTTTCCGAATTCGACATTAATTGGCTAGAGAAGAATTGTAAGGTAAAAGAAAGCATAGTATACTAATTGAATAGCTGTTTGTAAACCCAGCTGGATAACCGTCAATTGTACCAATAGTTCAGTAGACTTAAAACTTAAATATACCGAACTATTGGTATGTGTAGCTTTAGGCTTAACGATTTAATTGTTTGTAAGACGATGTTCTTTAGAGTAAGTCACCATCGTGAAACCTCAAGAATTGACTACCATGTCTACTATTTAAGAAAGGTTATTAAACGAATAAACGTAATCTAGAGCAATGATGGTCTCATTTGCTCGACGTATATTTTTTTTATTCCCAGAAACCTCATAGATAACAGTGAGCAGATTGCCGTTCTTTTCTAAACCTTTACGCTGTAATGTGACCTCATGTTCTTTCATTAAATTTTCGAAGTTCCCTAGATCAGCAACCCCAAAATTTTGAAAAGTGACATAGATTGTTCGTATGAAATAAACGTTGCCAAGAAAGTGTTCAATTTTTTGAAACAATGAGAGGATAATAACCATGAAAACAGTAAGGATTATACCCAAAAGATACTCTTCAAAACCAATCATCATGCCCACTGCTGCCATAGACCAGATAACTGCAGCAGTTGTAAGTCCTTGTACAGAGAACTTTCCTTGATAAATAACACCAGCTCCTAGAAAACCAATACCGGTAATGATATTAGCGGCAATACGATCGTCGGATAAATTTCCCATTCGGGATAGGAGCGTAAAAACTGTGGATCCGAAGCAAATCAAGATAACTGTTCGAAATCCAGCTGATTTGTTTTTATATTCACGTTCAAATCCCACAATTGCGCCACAAAGTATAGACATTAATATGCTATGTAAGCGAGAATCATCTAACCAATCCATCATAAATTATAATATAAAGCTTTAAACAACAAAAATAAGGATCCTATTTAGGAAAAAAGAGTACTATATTTTTAAGAATTATACACGATGATTATATCTTTAAGAAGAAATTACCTAATAATTATCAAGACCAAATCTAATTATGTCAATAACAAATAAATATATGACAGTTTTTGATACAAAATAGAGGGGTTCCATACCAATCATAAAGAATTACAAAAAGAAGTTTTCCACATTTTTGATTTGTTAAATTTTGTTAAAATATCAACAAAATCAAATAATTATTAAAATTTTCAAAAACGAAGTGGCTTAAATAATACCATGCTTTCAAAAATGTGAAATACCTCTGCTTTAAGACCGAACAAATTCATATAATTCTTTGTTACACTGAATATTAAGTTTATGTTAAGTCCGAGGAATATCATAGTCTATTTCTAACTTTGCGGTACTTATAATTAACAGAACGAAAAAAATAAGTATGAAAAAATCTCTACTTTTCTTTGCTCTAGTCCTCGCTAGCTACGGGACTATCCAAGCGCAAGTAACCACAAGTAGTATGTCAGGTGTAGTTACCCAATCTACTGGACACGCAACTGCAGGTGCAACCATCAAAGCAACTCACGTACCGTCAGGAACTGTTTATTCTGGTTCAGCAAACGTTGCAGGAAGATTTAATTTAGCTAATATGCGTGTGGGAGGACCTTATCGTGTAGAAGTTACTTATGTAGGCCAAGACCCTGTGTTTTATGACGATGTCTATTTACAATTGGGACAGCCTTTCATCCTAAATCCTATATTCGGAGAAAATGCAACAGCCTTAGACGAAGTTACGGTTACTGGTAGAAGAGGTGCTAACGACGAAAAAACAGGTGCGTCAACAGTCATTGGAAAAGAACAATTAGAATCTTTACCTACTTTAAGTAGAAGTTTGCAAGATTTTACAAGATTAACCCCTCAAGCAACAGGAAGCAATTCATTTGGAGGAGCAAACAATCGATTTAACAACATAACTATTGACGGAGCTGTGAATAATGATGTATTTGGATTGGCTTCTTCTGGAACACCTGGTGGTCAAGCAAGCACACAGCCTATTTCTTTAGATGCTATCCAACAAATTCAGGTAGTGCTAGCGCCATACGACGTTACTCAAGGAAACTTTACTGGGGGAGGAGTTAATGCGGTTACACGATCGGGAACAAATGTTGTTGAAGGATCCGTTTATTTCTTCGGAAGAAATCAAAATACTATTGGAAAAAGTGTACTTACGGGGGCTCGCTCTGCTGATTTTACTGATAATCAATTTGGTTTTAGGGTTGGTGGTCCAATTGTTAAAGACAAATTGTTCTTTTTTATAAACGGTGAAATGGGGAGACGCTCTGCTCCGCTAGCATTTAATGCGGGTGAAACAGGTGCTACCATGACTACAGCGATAGCAGATCAGATAGCAAACTTTAATCTTTCTGAATATGGTTACGATGTAGGCTCAACAGGACCTATAAACGCAAAAACTCAAAATAGTAAGATATTCACAAAATTAGATTGGAATATTAATGAAAAGCATCAATTTGCTATTCGTTACAACTATATTGATGCTTATGATGACAATATTAGCCGTACTGCAAACTTTTTCCGTTTCGGAAATAATGCTTATAAGTTTAACAATAAACAACACGTTGCGGTAGCAGAATTAAGAAGTAATTTTAGTAGTAGGTTTTCTAATAATTTAATTTTAGGATATTCGGCTATTCGAGACGATAGAGAAACTGCTGGATCTCTATTTCCACAAGTTACAATATTGAACATTAACGGTGTTTCAGGTGCTTCTGCCGAATTTGGATCTCAAAGAAGTTCAGTGGCGAATGAGCTCGATCAAGATATCTTTGAGTTTACAGATAACTTCAAGTGGTATGTTGGAAAACATACGTTTACTTTCGGTACACACAACGAATTTTTTAAATTTAGAAATTTATTTATCAATAATTTGAACGGACGTTGGGATTTCAATAGTGTGGAAGATTATTTGAACAATAATCCTGCTCGCGTACGTGCCACCTATTCTTTAATTGATGGAAACTCTGCTCCCTCTGCAGAATTTAGCGCGGCACAATTAGGTTTCTATGCACAAGGTGAATCTGAAATTGTTAAAAATCTTCGTTTAACATATGGTATCCGTTTAGATGTTCCAGTTATTGGCGACAAGCCATTAAGAAACGAAAAAATTGAAGCATCGTTCCCAGGATATAGAACGGATAACACTCCTAGTGGTAAATTACTTTGGGCTCCTCGTTTAGGGTTTAACTATGATGTTCAAGGAGATCGCTCGATTATTCTTCGCGGTGGAGCTGGTATTTTCACTGGACGGGTTCCATTTGTTTGGTTATCAAATCAGTTTTCAAATAGTGGAAAGTTATTTGGAACAGTTGATGCAAGAACAACAGCGATTAATGGAGGCAATGGTTTCGATCCAGACGTTAATAATCAGAAAAATATGGGTACAGGATCGACAAGAGCAGAGGTTAACTTAGTCACGGAAGATTTCAAAATCCCACAAGTTGCTCGTTTTAATTTAGCAGGAGACTTTAAATTACCTTACGGAGTCACTGCCACTTTAGAAGGGATTTATTCAAAAACAATAAATAATATTGTTTATTCTGACATAAATATTTCAGGTTCAACAGCATCAATTTCATCTTCTTTAAGTGGAGGGGCAGACACAAGACCTTCTTATACAGGTCAACGTGTGAATTCTGGTGATTTCACGAATGTGATTCTTCTTGATAATACGAATAAGGGGTATACTTATAGCTTAACTGCCCAATTGCAAAAAACCTTTGATAACGGCTTCAGTGCTATGGTTGCCTATACAAATGGAAAATCTACTTCAGTTAATGATGGTACTAGTAGCACTGCATTATCAAATTGGGAATATGTTCAAGTTGCGACAAACGCAAATAATCCTGATTTGACAACGTCAATTTTCGATATCAGACACCGTGTTATAGGTACTTTAGGGTACAATATCTCATATGGCAAAGATAAGCTTTATTCTACGGGGATAAATATCTTTTATGCAGGTACTTCTGGACAACCTTTTACATATCTATATAATGGCGATTTAAATGGTGATGGAGCATTTAGTAATGATCTAATTTATATACCGAGAACAGCAAGTGATATCAATTTAGTTCCTTTGACAAATGCAGGCGTTACAACTTCTGCGGCTGACCAATGGACGGCTCTTGATGCCTATATTTCTCAAGATAAATATTTGAGCACAAGGAGAGGGCAATATGCTGAAAGAAATGGTGCAAGAATGCCATGGCAACATCAATTCGATTTAAGAATTACTCAAGATTTGGGTACAATGATTAAAGGTTCGAAAAATAGATTACAATTAACTTTTGATATTTTCAATGTTGGAAATCTATTGAATAAAGATTGGGGTCGAAATTATGCTATTTCAAATCAAGCTTATCAATTGATCACTTACACTACATCGAACGGAGGTGGGTTTACTTTCCGCGCTCCTGATGCAGATTTTAATGTTGCAGATTTAGCATCAAGATGGCAGGGACAATTCGGTATTCGTTACATATTTAACTAATATCAAAAAAATGATAACATATAAAGTAGGCCGTTCAAATATGAATGGCCTACTTTGTTTTTTTAAATACGGTAATAGCAAACAGATTATTACTGTTATTGCTGTTGCTGTTGCATTTCCAGAAAATAACGGTAAGAATTTTTCTCTTCTGCTGTTCTAGGGCTAGCACTTGTGTATACAGGTTGAATAGTCGGTTCATGTGTTATTTCCTTCGTGTGCTCATTACCGATAACAACTGATACAGTCAAAATATGATCGGAGGTCCCTTTGTAGGTTCCTTTCACTGGTGTGCAATCATTAAAATCTCTACCATAAGCAATTTTAATATGCCTTTCATTTACCCAGCAGTTATTCGTTGGATCAATACCTTTCCATCCTAATCCTGGAATATAAACCTCTACCCACGCATGCGTTGCTCCTTCTCCACGAAGTTCACTACTGCTTGGACATATATACCCCGATATATAACGAGATGGAATCCCTAGCATACGGAGCATAGTAATCAATAGGTGCGCGAAATCTTGACAGACTCCCGCTTTCAGTTGCCAGATTTCATCAACCGTACTTTCCACTGTTGTAACGCCCTGTTTGTAAGAGAAGTTTTTATAAATGAAACTCGAAAGCGCATCCACCGTCTCCGTGATATCACACCTATCATCTACGTGCTGTTCAATAACATGAAGTATTTCCGCATTAGAATGTATATGCTCCAATTGTAAAAAATCAACAAAGGGGAACTCCCACTTTAGTTCGCGCAAGGTCAAACGCTGTTCATCGGGAGATAAGGATTGCTCACCGAATACATGAGGCAATGTTGAAACTTTCATTTCAACTCTTATTTCTAGCTGGTTATGCGGTTCAACAATGGTGAAGAAGCCCACTTTATTTGAAAAATAATCGTCAAAATAATCAATATTCACAGTTGGGCAGATACGGATAGTATGTTCAAGAACATGCTGCTGATCGTCCGATTTAGGATAAAGAATAAGTTGATTTGCGCTATCTGTAACCTCTGAAGGATAGGCATATCGGGTAATATGAACAATGGTATATGTTGACATGATTTTAATATATATTTCCGAAATAATCATTGTTTAACACTCTATTCAATTCCAGGTAATAATCCTGGACAGTATTCAAATACTGAATCCTACCTTCATTCGTTGCGGGAACTTCAATATATTGAATGTATGAAAAAGCCTTTCCAATAATAAAAGTGAGTTTAGGATGATGTAAGCCGATCTCCTCTTTTTTCATAAGCTGCAAAAAGGAAGTAATCTGCGCCCAACTAAAATGAAGAGAATGCGGAAAATTACTTTTGCTTATGATTTGTTCAAATACCAAGTCAGGATCGAGATTTCCAACATGCTCACGAAGGTAAGTTTCATAACCATTCAAGGCAATCAGAAGATAACGCCAGCGCTGGTCATCTGTTTTTTCTGGCAAAGACTCGTCTAATGTGATTTGATATTTTAAGAGATCAATTATTTGCAAACCACGCTCTACGAGTTTACCCATTTGTAAAAAACAAAAAGCCTCGCCACGGTTCATGGAATTATGTATAACCCCATCAAATAACAATGTCTGTTTTATCAATTGATCCATTACACTAATAGGATCAACAGCCATCAGAACTTGTAATTGCTTCTCTCGAATAAGATGATAAAAGTCATTCAAAGATTGCCAAAGTTCACGATTAATATGATCCTGCGCGCTACGAGCATTTTCGCGCGACTTAAAAACGTTATTCAGTATAGAAAAATCCTCTTGGGCATGAAAAATCAATTGGGGCAAAACATCGTGCCCATTAGCCATCTTCGGACTATCTAGCGAAAAATGTCGGGCTATTTGTTCCCAGTTTACAGCGACCAAACCGTCTTGATCGGATATATATATGGAATTTAAAACGCGAAGGTGAATATTGGATCGCTCCATGTAACGGCTCATCCAATATATATTTTCAGCAACTCTACTCAGCATAATATAAGGTTAATATCAATCAATAATCCAGGTATCTTTACTTCCGCCTCCCTGCGAAGAATTGACAACAATGGAGCCTTCCTTCAGCGCGACCCTTGTCAATCCTCCAGGGACAATTTCAATGCCGTCAGGGCCGAAAAGTGCAAATGGTCTTAAATCGACACGTCTAGGTTGTAGGATGCCATCAATATAGCAGGGTGCCGTAGACAGTTTTATAATTGGTTGCGCAATAAATTGTCGGGGATTTTTACGTATTTCTACGATGTAATTCATGATTTCTTCATCTGTTGCACAATTTCCTATTATCATCCCATATCCGCCACTTTCGTTTGTTCGCTTCACAACCATTTCACGAATATGCTTTATCGTATACTCTCGTTCATCCTGATTTTCCATACGATACGTCGGAACCGACTTAAGGATCGGCTCCTCATTAAGATAATAACGAATCATTTCAGGAACATAAGTGTAGATAGCTTTATCATCAGCAACTCCATTGCCCATGGCATTGACAATATTAACATTACCCTTTCTGTATACGTGATACAAGCCAGGAACGCCAAGCATACTGTCTGCACGAAACACCAAAGGATCCACAAATTCATCGTCAACGCGTTTGTATATGACATCAACCTTTCTTAATCCCTTTGTTGTTTTCATAAAGACGAAATGATTTTGAACAACTAAATCACGACCTTCGACCAATTCGATTCCCATCAAACGCGCTAGCGTTGTATGTTCAAAATAAGCTGAATTGTATATGCCTGGAGTAAGTAATACAACATTAGGCTTATCACTCAGATGACATCCCAAAGCCAATAGATTCTTAATCAGCAGATCGGGGTAGTGACCAACCGGACGAACTCTATTCTCTACCAAGCGATTTGGAAACAATCTGTAACTCATTTTACGGTTTTCAAGCATATAGCTTACACCAGAAGGAGTTCGCAAATTATCTTCTAATACATAATATGTCCCATCGTAATCCCTAATCAGGTCAATGCCACTAATATGTGTATAGATGTCAAAAGGTACATCAACATTGACCATTTGTCGAAGATAATTCGGACAAGAAAAAACGAGACTTGAGGGAACGATATTGTCTTTTAAAATAAACTGTTGGTGGTAGATATCTTTTAAAAAAATATTTAATGCCTTCAAACGCTGTTTAATCCCAGCTTCTATGTGATGCCAATCCGCAGACTCCAAAACGCGAGGTATGATGTCGAAAGGGAAAATTTTTTCGATCCCCTCGCCATCACTATAAACTGTGAAGGTGATTCCCTCGCGCATAAAGAGCTTTTTCGCCATTTCATCCTTTGCTGACAAAGAGGTTTCTTGCATTTTTAATAGGGATCCGATTAATTTTTTGAAATGGGGGCGAATTTCCCGATCGACCATCTCATCATACACTCCATCGAGCTGCTGATATGTTTTTAAAAGAGTGTTTTCCATAATACCAGGTCGTTAAATAGATTAAAACAATGGAATTTAGTAAATTTTTAAAATAAAAACTATTTTATTTTAAAAATAAATATAAAATCAAGATTTATTTTTAAAATAAATCAATAAAAATGGCGTATGTTTGAATTTTAGGAAATAAAAAAGCGTCATTATTAGATAATGACGCTTTTTGTCGCTCAATAAGTTCTTAAAAGTTGGGTTTAAGTAAATATTTGTCGTAAAAGCGAAAGATATGCTCTACAGCCTCATCTGCAGAATCCACCAAACGATATAATTTTAAATCCTCTTCAGCGATATAAGCATTACTTAGCATCGTATTTTCAATCCATTCAAATAATCCTTTCCAATAATCGACTCCCACAAGAACAATAGGAAACCGCGCTATTTTTCCCGTCTGAATCAATGTTATCGCTTCAAAAAGTTCATCCATTGTTCCAAAACCACCCGGCATGACAATATATCCCTGTGAATATTTCATAAACATGACTTTTCTCACGAAAAAGTAATTAAATTCAAGAAGCTTGTCCCGATCGATATATCGATTATGAAATTGTTCATGAGGTAACTCTATATTTAAACCTACAGATTTACCTCCAGCTTCATAGGCACCTTTGTTAGCCGCTTCCATGATTCCGGGGCCACCACCTGAAATTACACCATATCCTTTATCCGCCAACAAGCGAGCAATCTCCACAGTCATTTCATAATATTTATGTTCTGATTTTGTGCGAGCTGAACCGAATATAGAAACACAAGGTCCTATTTTTGCTAATTTCTCAAATCCATCAACAAACTCGGACATGATTTTAAAAATCTGCCAAGAGTCCTTAACCTTTATTTCTTGCCAAGTCTTGTTGGCAAACGAATTCCTTATTTTGTCCTCTTTTACCATATATCTATATATTGTTAAGAACCTAATATAAGTATTTTTTATGCAGGAATAAAGGGATTGTAGCGAACTTAATGTAACATACACTAGATGTATATTATTTAATTTTTAATTTCTAATTTTGTGGCTATGCATTTTTCTTCACGATTATTAGAACTGGCTGTCGATGAGTTTGGACGTTTACCTGGAGTAGGGAAGAAGACAGCTCTTCGTCTTGTCCTTCATTTGCTTAAACAACCAAATGCTGAGGTAGCTCGTTTTACCAATGCAATCAACCAACTCAAAGATCAAATTAAATATTGTAAAAGTTGCTTTAATATTTCAGATCAAGACACCTGTGAGATTTGTCTATCCAATAAGCGAGACCACGAAACCATTTGCGTTGTAGAAGACACTAGAGATGTAATGGCTATCGAAAACACGAACCAATATAACGGGGTGTACCATGTCTTAGGCGGACTTATTTCTCCTATGGACGGCGTTGGACCTTCTGACTTAAAAATAGAAGCTTTATTGGAGCGATTAAAAACTGGTAACGTCAAAGAAATTATTTTAGCACTTAGTGCAACAATGGAAGGTGACACAACCATATTTTACCTTTATAGGAAGCTCAAAGAGTTTGATATCCAGATTAGCACAATCGCTAGAGGAATTGCCTTTGGCGGCGAACTAGAATATGTCGATGAAGTAACACTGGGCAGATCTATTGCAACCCGGATTCCATACGAAAGAACAGTCGGCTAGGTATTTGCAAAGACTTTTAAATCTTTTTTAAAATCCACGAAAATCCCAAGCTTGTAAATAGCATAATAAGCGCAGTACCCATCCAGAGTGATTCGTAGCCATAATGTTCCGCAACATATGTCCCCAAATAGGGAGAAAATATGTTGGCAGCGGCAAAGGAGAGGGAATTAAAGCCCATATAAGCTCCTTGAGTATTTAATGTTGCGCGAGCAGCACTTATAGTTGCTGTAAAAGGAAGCGTAAGCATTTCTCCAATAGACAAGATGAACATCGAGAGATAAAGCCAAGCAACTCCAAAAGGCGCATTTAACATGAAATAAGCAAGTCCCGCCACGGCAGTACCGAAAATCATTACCTGACGTGGCGTGAATCGGTGCTCTACGGTGTGCACGAGCAACATTTCAAAAATAACAATACAAAAACCACTAAATCCTAGAAGCAGTCCAACAGCACTTTCACTCATCATTTTAGCCTCCTTGTAAAATAATGGAAGTGTACTAAGTAGTTGAAAAAAAGCCATAGAGAAAAGGCAACAGAATATATTGAATACAATAAAAGGAGGATCCAGATATGCATTTCTATCTGCAGCTGTTAACTTTTTATCCGATTTTAGCAACGGTTTGATATCTCTACGAGGTTTACGTTTTCTAAAAAAAACGACAAAAACAATAGCTGCCAAGACCGCAGCTAAAGCATTTCCATAAAAAATCCAATCGTAGGAAAATCCCGCTAAAAATCCGCCAAGCGCCGGGCCAATAGAAAAACCTAAGTTAATAGCCATTCTATTTAAAGAATATGCCTTTGTCAAATTTTCCGGCTTTGCATAACGGGCTACTGCCACCGAGTTGGCGGGACGAAAGGTCTCGGCGATCAATGTCAATAAAAAGATCATTCCTGCCAAGCTTTCAAAGGATGTAAATTGAGGTAAAATGAGAAATATAGGCACAGTAAGCAACAAGCTGCAAGCTTGTACTTTAAAATTACCAAATCTGTCCGTCAACCAGCCGCCTAGCCATGATCCGCACACAGATCCCAAGCCAAAACACCCCAAAACGATGCCAACCTGTGGCTTAGTAAAATGAAGCGCTGAAGACATATACATACTCAAGAATGGAATAACCATTGAACCCGTACGATTGATGAGCATCACCGTAGCTAAAAGCCAAGCTTCTGTTGACAGCCCACGGTACGAATCTGTATATAATTGAATCAGCTTCTTCACAAGAATTCTTTTTATACTAACCAGTTACTTGGCGATCCAATCGTTGATCTATGGCGTAATGCTGTGCAATAAATTCCTTGTTGCCTGTGCTTTTATTAAACACGATATCCAGTCGTCCTAACCGAATACCCGCAAAGCCCATTTGGTTGATCCAAACTTCTTGGCCATCTAAGTTTTTAATTCGTGTTGGTTCGTCAAGGAAAGTATGCGTATGTCCTCCTAGAATAATGTCTACATAACGCGTATTAGCAGCTAGCTTGATATCGGAAACCTTGTCATCTTCGTACTTATACCCCAAGTGTGACAAACAAATCACCAAATCACATTTCTTCTCGTCTTTGAGCATCTTAGCAATACGGTTTACAACTGGTATTGGGTCTAAGTATTTCATTCCTTTATAACTATTAGGATCCACTAGGCCTTCGATATCTATTCCTACGCCAGTTAAACCAATACGTAAACCACCTTTAGATAGAATTATATAATCTTGTGTTTTACCTTCAAGTACGGTCCCCGCAAATTCGTAGTTAGCCGTAAGAAAAGGAAAGCTTGCCTTATCTAAATATTTAACAAGGCCTGAAAGTCCGTTATCAAACTCATGATTTCCAAAAGTGCCGGCTTCATACCCTAATTTAGACATCAATTCCAACTCTAATTTACCGCCGAACATGTTAAAATACGGAGTGCCTTGAAACATATCTCCAGAATCCACCAATAAAACATTTTTTTCTTCACGTTTTATCTTTTGAATCAATGTGCTGCGACGGGCAACACCACCTAAGCCTTGATATTTAGAGCCATCCAGTGGAAAAGGTTCGATCCTACTATGTACATCATTAGTGTGCAAGATAGTTAGCCGCACTTCACTCGCCCTGTGCTTCGCAAAAGTGGGGAATGAACCCAAAGTTGTCAACGCTCCTAAAGCAACTGATTGCTTAATAAAACCTCTTCTATTTATTGATTTGAATTCTTCCATCTAACTGTGATTGAATGTGTTTACCTTGATTGGTTAATGTGGAAATATACTCCATTAAAGTTTCTCTTACGCGTTGGGGGTAATCCTTACGTGCTGATACTTTATCGAAAAAGTGAACATAGTCGCCACCGTTCGCCAAATAGTCATAGGTAACTAAAGTATAAATAGCATTTGGATCTACCGTTTTTCCTTGAACCAAAAATTGTGACACCTTTCCTTTGTCAACTGTAAGCTGTATGCCACTCGCCGGCTGTCCACCCGTTTCCGCCATAAAATCAGCCCATCGCAACATATCGACACCGGTAAGCTTAAGGATGCTCACAGAGTTTTCAAAAGGCATAATTTCAAAAATATTGCCTACCGTAACATTACCTGCTTTTAATTCTGAACGAATACCGCCTTTTGTTGCAAAACTTACCTGCACCTCAGGGTCTAATTGTTTGCCCTTCCATAAGAGAGCATCAGCAAAGAAATTACCAACCAAACTTTCTCCCTCACGACTTTTGGTCAGCGCAAGATCGGAAACACCGATAACACGATTCATTTCTGCTTCTAATTTCCCTTTATAAGGCAAATAATAATTAACAATACTTGTATCGGCTATGATGGCATCATCGATTTGGTAATGTTGCTCTTTACTCACAGTAGGGTGCAATTGTGTCTTGCAAGACGAGCTGAGCAGCGCCAAGAAAACGAAAGAACGCCAATGCAAAGAAATTTTCATATCCACGAATTTTTGAGACAAAGGTAAACACTTAAATCAAATATTATTTGTCGATGCAACAATATTCTTCATTAAATAACATGAAAGTAACTTATAATGAAGCAGGCGTTTTGTTCACACAAAACGCCTGCAGCTATTTTTTTTATAGAAAGCTCTATTTCTTCACGATCTTATATAAGCGACCAGCATCTGTAATCGCAAATAGTTCGCCATTTTTACCTTGCGCTACATCTCTAAAACGTTGGCCTTCTTTCTCCAAAAGCCGCTCTTCACCAACCACTTTATTATCTTTAATGACCAAACGCGCAATATGCGTACTACTAAGCCCTCCAATAAAAAGACTATTCTTCCATTCAGGGATAGCATCCCCCGTATAGAACATCAATCCGCTAGGTGACAACACAGGATCCCAGTAATAAACAGGTTGTTCCAATCCTTCCTTTTGTTGGATAGGAGGGGTGCCTATTTCTTTTCCACTGTATTCAAGACCATAAGTAATTATTGGCCAACCGTAGTTTTTGCCTGCTTCTACGCGATTTAGTTCATCGCCTCCGCGTGGACCAAACTCTGTTTCCCAAAGATCGCCTGTTTCAGGGTGAAATGCCAAACCTTGCACGTTACGGTGTCCATAACTAAATATTTCTGGTCTTGCATTTGCATCTTGTGCAAATGGGTTTCCTGCCGCAGGTTTTCCATCTGTCGTAATACGGATAATCTTACCCAATGCGGATTTTAAATCCTGCGATTGCGGCCTAGTTTCCAATTCCGAACGTTCACCCGTACTAATTAGTAAATTTCCCTCCTTATCGAAAATAATACGTCCACCATAGTGAAGTTTACCATCGAAAGTAGGTAGGGCTTGATAAATAACTGATGCATTTTCAATAGTTTTCTCGTCATCTGCTAGGCGACCTTTGCCCACAGCGGTGTGGTTCCCCCCTTTGACAGGTTCAGAAAACACCCAATAGACCATTCTCGATGTAGCAAAATCTGGAGCTATAGTGATCCCTAATAAGCCTCCTTGTGCCTGCGCATCCACTTTTGGTAGACCTGTTATAGCCTCACTCAACAGGCCATCCTGAGATACGATGCGCATGGTACCTTCTTTTTCAGTAATTAACAGACGACCATCAGGCATCAATGCGATTCCCCATGGCGACTTTAATTTATCTGTCACTACCGAATGTTCATAAGGTGTTGTTGTTTTGATACCGGCTATTCTTGTCTGTCCTTCAAAGGCCGGCTTATAGTCTGTATTCGCTTTGTTTTTTTCAACCGGCGGATAGATGCTGTCGGATTGCGAGACGGTCCCTTCCGATTTATTGGAAGAAACACCGTTACTACAGGCATTTCCGAAGATAGCAACTGATGATAATAGTAAAGCAGGGATTGTCTTTCTCATATAGTTAATCTGATTTCTAGTATGTCTAGAATTATAATCCAAAAATACAGCCTTTTGTTTCAATTTTTAACGAAATGCAAAATAATATATTTATTTTCTCATGCTAATCTAAAACAAGAACATATTACAATTCGTATTTATCTAACCAAAAAGCAAGATCTTCTTCTTCTGTACAAAGTGCCGTTTGAAACCCCAGAGCTTTTGCAGTTGCTAAGTGCTGAGGACTGTCGTCGATAAATAAAGTCTCTTCTGGAATAATATTCGTCTGTTGAATCACTTTTTCAAATATAGCTGCATCAGGTTTCCGCAATCCCATCAAATGTGAATAGAAAGTTTGTTCGAAAAACACACTATTATCAGGAACAGCATATCTATCCTGAATATGTCGCATGCAATACGCATAATGGATTTCGTTGTTGTTACTGAGAAGGAAACAGCGGTATTTAGTTTTTAGCTCGTTTAGCAATTCATGTTTTCCAGGAGGAACACCGATAAGTAGTGCATTCCATGCCGTATCAATTTCACTATCGCTTAGCTGTAAATTTTCAGCCCGACTTCGAATCGCATCACGAAATTGAGTTGCAGAGATTTCGCCCCGGTCAAAAGCGTCAAATAAGTCATCTTGCCCTTTATGTCCGAAGAAATCTTCTACATTTTTGATACCCAAAGAGATAAATGCTTGACGCACCTTGTTGAAGTCAATCATAAAGATGACATTCCCATAATCCAGAATAATATTTTCAATTTTTTGCATAGAAAATTTTGTTTTCTCGATACAAATATCGATAATTGCATCGTCAAAACGGAGTAACAACGAAGAATTGATAAGAATAAAAAAACTGCGCCTATAGCTCAGTCGGTTAGAGTAGAAGACTCATAATCTTTTGGTCCCTGGTTCGAGCCCAGGTGGGCGCACAAAACAAAAGCCGCTTTTCTGCAAAGAAAAGCGGCTTTTTTCGTTTCTTAGAGCAATTAGAACCATTTGCCCTACGCCGAAAAGCAAACCGCTATTCGGTGTGATTTACGTAGATTAAACGCTCTATCATCAATAACCTGATAGTCAAAATTATTAATAACAGAGCAAGCGGATACATCAAAGGTGTATCCGCTTTGTCAAAACAAAAAAAATGGATTATCCCCAAACTTCTTGTACAATTTCACGGATAAGGCAAAGTTTTTTCCACTGATCTTCTTCGGTGAGAATATTACCTTCTTCAGTTGAGGCAAAACCACACTGTGGACTGAGGCTCAACCGCTCTAAAGGTACGTACTGTGCGGCTTCCCTGATCCGTGCTATGATAACTTCCTTATTTTCCAATACTGGGCTTTTGCTGGTTATTAGTCCAAGAACCACATTTTTTCCTTCAGGCACAAAACGCAGTGGCTCAAAGTCTCCCGAACGCTCATCGTCGAATTCTAAATAAAAACTTTCTACATTTTCCGCTGCAAACAACGTGGAAGCTACGGGCTCATAGCCTCCCGATGTAGCCCAAGTAGAGTGGTAGTTGCCCCGGCACACGTGTGTAGAAACCCTTAAATCTTTTGGCAGATCCTTTAATGCGTCATTGTTCAGGCGCAGATAGAGTTCTTTAAGCTCATTAGGATCATAGTTATCACCGGCCATGTTTTTCCAGAAGTCGGCATCACAGAGCATTCCCCACGTGCAGTCGTCAAGTTTTAAGTCGCGGCATCCCAAAGTATATAATGCAAGTATGGCATCATTGTAAGCCTTGGATATATCCCTGTAAAGATCCTCTCGGTTGGGATAAAACTCATTCACCCGCTCTTCATTGCTCTCTCGTACCAGCTCTGCATAGAACTGCGCTGGTGCTGGTATACTTTGTCTTGGGATGACATCGTTTCCGGCTACTTCTTTCAAAAATTTAAAAGAAGCGAGAATCGGGTGTGATCCATCAAATCTGAGTTTGCCATTTAGGCGTGCAGAATCGTTACGAGTCTCCTCACCATGGAACATATAGCCACGAGGCATTAGATTGTGTTCTACACCCTCAAATCCCCAGAAGAAATCAAGATGCCAGTAGCTCTGCCTGAATTCGCCATCACTGACTGCGGATAGCCCGGCTTCCTTCTGTTTTTGAACTATTCTTCTAATTTCGTCATTTTCCACTTCTGTAAGCGCCTGGCGGCTTAGATTTCCTCTTTCAAACGCAATACGGGCATTTTTGAGAGCTTCAGGTCTTAAAAAACTACCTACGGTATCGATCTTAGCTGTGTTTACTGTATACATAATTCTATTTTTTTACAAAAATACTTAAATAGTATTTTTGTTCTGGTTAAAGATTTAAATACAGTAAATAAAACCTATGAATACAATTTTTGTGGCATAATATTCTTTTTTGAACGTTTTAAGATGGCTGCAGGAGATAAATTATCTTAAAGCTTGTGAATGCGATGGTAGCTATGTTACCCAACCAAGATGTCTGTTTTTCGTATATCACATTTATCAGCGTAAACCACATTGTGATGCCTGTGTTGGAAGTTATGGAACTGCAACAAAAAAGTGGAGACATTTTTCAATTACGACTGTTGATGTTGCAATAAATATTGATAAGTTGAGATCCGCTATTTTGTTACAAATATGTAACGGTGTTAAATTTTAAATTTCCAAAAATATCAATAAATCGCCTTTCTAATTCAGAAACGAACTTTTAGCATCTTTTAGTTAGGATGAACCGTTTGACTTGTAATCAGTAGGTCATTGGTTCGATTCTGATAGGATGCTCCTGTTAAAAAAGTATTTTTTACGAAGAAGCCGCTTTTTGCGTTTTAAGCGAAGATTAAGAACCTCTTTTTTTGCCATTCGGGGCCTCCGAAAATGACATGATTTACATAAATTTTTGTTGAACTTAAAGTGTTACAATAGTTTTACTTTGAAGCGAAAAAAATCCATGTCCATTTGGGCTTTCTTCGCCTTTTCTTTTACCCTTGTTCTACCCTTGTTCTGACTTTCTTCGGTCGCCGCTTTACTTTTTTCTTACTGTCGTTATACATTTTCTTTACTGAAGTAACCAAACAGTATAACGGGAGTATCATAAATGTACTTCAACGGACGAACATTTAGCGAAGGTTCTAGGGAATTGGTTATAAGAAGCTCCGAAGAAGGGTTATCCATCCGACAGCTTCCGACAAGATGTAAGTACACTTCCGCCAACCATCCGACAAATCGCTCCCAGCACTATTTTTTTATTGATCTACTTTCTATGTTTGTTATGTCAGGCAGGAATACTGGTGTGAATATCCTGTCATAATTGAATTTTTAACATTAAAAAGTAAAGAAGTTGTTGATTGATATAGATCACAAAGTAATGGAGGAGCTACAGGGCTACTTGATTGCAAAGTCATGACGTTGTAGACTTACAGTAATACTTATTTTGATAATCCAATGTTAGAATTTGGAAAAAGTGTTATATTGGTGTTTTAGAGGATCGACTTTGTAAATATCAGAAAAACAGATTTCTCCGCTACTAATTAAAACTATGATCATCGGATTAGACATTGGCACATCATCTACGAAGGCTGTTGCGTTCGACCTCAGCGGCGAGGTTTTAGCTCAACACAGCGTACCTTATGCGATACTAAGCCCTTCAGAAGGATATTACGAACAAGACCCAGAAATTATGTATTCCGCTTGTATCGAGTCTATATCACAAGTGATGGTCAAAATACAAGGATTCAGTAATATACTAAAACCTATATGTGTCTCGGTTAGTAGCGCCATGCACGGATTGATAGCCGTTGATAAACAGGGTAATCCGCTGACGAATTGCATCATTTGGGCTGATCGAAGAAGTGAGGATATTGCAGTTAATTTGCAGAATAGTGAGGAAGGCAGGTTGCTATATCAACAGACAGGGACACCGATTCATCCTATGTCATTGCTCTGCAAATTAATATGGATAAAGTCTAATGATCAAAAATTATTTATTCGATCTAATAAATTTATTGGTATTAAAGAATTTCTTTTCTATCGGCTCTTTGGTGTATATGTCGTTGATCATTCTATTGCATCTGCTACAGGGCTTTTCGATATACGTCATTTAATATGGTCCGATTTGGCATTGAGTTTAACGGATATATCAATCGAACAGCTATCAACCCCTGTTACGGTTGATTATGTTTTAAATTCCCTTGATAGAGAGATCGCTAACTTAATGCACATTCCCGAAGACACTCCTTTCGTTATTGGTGGCAGCGACGGCTGTTTAGCCAATCTAGGCGTGGGAGCAGTAAAACCAGGCGTGGCTTCCGTAACTGTTGGTACAAGCGGGGCTATCCGGGTAGTCAGCCCTCAGGCAAACAGTGAACAAAAACAAAGACTATTTAGCTATCTTTTAAGGCCAAATGAATATATAATTGGAGGAGCAGTTAATAACGGAGGTGTTTTACGCAGTTGGTTTCAAGATAACTTCTTGAACGAATTGTGCCAAATAGGAGGGGATAAAGATGCAGCTGTATTATTAGACGAAATGGTCGACTCTGTTGCTCCTGGATCCGAGGGCTTAATTTTTTTGCCTTACCTTACTGGTGAACGTGCGCCTCATTGGAATTCCAATGCAAAAGGAGTTTATTTTGGTATACAGCTACAACATACCAGGGCTCACTTCGCTCGTGCGATGATGGAGGGTATGCTGTTTGCAATCTATAGTGTCGGAATCGCATTGGAAGAAACCACAGGGCCAATTAATTGCATCTATGCCAGTGGAGGTTTAGCGCGCTCGTCCGTATGGGTGCAAATGTTAGCGGACGTTTTTAATAAGCCTGTATATATTAGAAATACGATAGAGAGCTCGGCCTGGGGAGCTGCATTGATAGGTATGGAGGCATTAGGTGTTACGGTAAGAGAAAATGAGAAAAAAATAACTGCAGAGGATGTAGCTCACAATATTGAATATCATTATGAACCCAGTGAAGAAAACCATGCTGTGTATATTAAAAATTTCAGGAAGTTTGAACGCCTATACCACAAACTGGAAGGAGAGTTTTAAATTATAATATAAATCGTTATGCCTTTAATCATTGTCGTACTCGGAGTCGCTCTATTACTTATATTAGTCACTTTAGTCAGATTAAATACGGTATTTTCACTGCTGATCGCTTCTGTCGCCGTGGGATTTGCTATGGATATGCGTGCTGTAGATATTCTTAAATCTATTGAAACAGGAGCGAGTTCTACAATGGGGCAGCTGGCACTTTTACTCGCTTTTGGAGCTGTTTTAGGTAAATTGATGGCCGACGGTGGGGCAGCTGAGCAGATTACAGTTGTGCTAACTAAGGTATTCGGCAGACAGAATTTGCCTTGGGCAATGGTTATCACAGGCTTTCTAGTAGGAATCCCTCTTTTTTACAATGTAGGTTTTATCGTTTTGGTGCCATTCGTTTTTATGGTTTGTGCGTCCAACAAACTTCCTATTTTATATGTTGCTATTCCTCTATTAGCGGCTTTGTCTGTTACGCATGGTTACTTGCCACCTCATCCAGGAGCCACCGCTATAGCGCTTACCTATCAAGCAGACATAGGTTTGACAATGGCATATGGAATTATAGTCGCAATTCCAGCAATAATTATTAGCGGACCATTCTTCGGAAGGACACTTAAGGAAATTCCTACCAATCCTCCGTCCGAACTTTTTTCCGAACAAAATCATACTGATGAAAGGAAGCTTCCAGGATTTGGATTAAGTCTGTTTACGGGACTGTTTCCCATAATTTTAATAACTCTGGGTTCTTTCTCTTATTTACTATTGCCGAATGGGTCTTTTTTGCTAATAGCATTACGCTTTTTAGGCGATCCAGTTGTCGCTTTAATGACGGCATCCCTAGCTGCGATGTATACGATGGGGATTCGTCAAGGTAAAAGTTTAAAGCAACAATCAGAAAGTGTGGAAGAGGCTATCCGTGGTATAACGATGATTCTTTTTATCATTGCAGCTTCTGGAGTTTTCAAACAAATTTTGGTTGATAGTGGTGTAGCGATCTATATTGCGAATTTGACAAATGATCTTACCCTGTCGCCACTCGTACTAGCGTGGTCTATAGCTGGGATTATTCGTTTAGTTATCGGGTCGGCTAGTGTTGCCGGGATCACCGCAGCAGGCATTATGTTGCCTATCGTGCAGACAAACGATATTACACCGGAATTAATGGTATTGGCAACCGGCGCAGGTAGCTTGATGTTCTCACATGTCAACGATCCAGGGTTTTGGATGTTTAAATCCTATTTTGGACTTAGCATGAAAGATACATTTCGCTCTTGGACCGTTATGGAAACATTGGTATCCATTATAGGGCTAATTGGTGTTTTAGCTCTACACTGGTTGGGACTTTGATTTTTATAATCTATAAAGTTACTATCAATTCTGGGTATTCTTTATTACTTCAAAAGCATAGCTTCTTTATGCTGTAGGATCGTGCGAATAGTAAGTGATTCTATTTGTTCTAAAAAAATCTTATGGTGGGGTGAGGGGATCGTGATTTTGTAGCTTTTCCCTTGGACTTCTATAAAAAAAAGTACACCGTGTTCTTGTTTGTTCTCGTCTACGAGTAACGTGTATTTTTTAACAATCGTATCCAATCCGTTTGTTTCCTGCACTAATTTTAATAAGCGTTCCATCGTTTATCTTTTAGAATGTTCCTCGATCATCTCCTTCTTGCAGTACCAAAGTAGCCGTATTGGTGTGTATACGGAGACGATTACTTATACTTGACGTAAATATACGCTCCAAAAAGTTTCGATTTCGTTTGACAACACAAAGGAGATCTACTCGATTTTGTTCTATGTATTTATTTATGCTATGCTCAATGGACTGGTCGAAATCCAGGATAACAAATTCAAGATTATGACCTTCGGAGCTCCTCCGCCAACGTTCTATAGCATTGATGATATGAACATCACCTTCTTTCTGCACGTAAGCACATTTAACATTAACCTGGAAAGGTTTAGCTAACTCAAGGATTGCTTTTAATGCAATTTCGTCTTTTTCCCGAAAAAGGGTTGTAAATAAAATTTCTGTGATGCCTCGAAACGAAGCTTCTTTAGGAACGGAAAGCACAGGTATTTTAATTCCTCGAATAACCCCTAACGTGTTAGAACCAAATATTTTTTCTATAACACCTTGATCACGATTCGTACCCATGACGACCAATTGGATATTTTCTTTTTGAATTAGACGTTCAACATTATAGACCACTGTACCCTCCTCAAATAAAAATGTTAATGGCACACTGTGAAGATTGGATTCTGCGGCTAATTTACGAAGCTCAGCGGAATGCTTTGTAAAGTTCTCAAACTGTTGTAGCTCGTAGTTTTCATAAACTTCGGGAATAAGTTCTGGTTGTCCGGCATGGGTAGCCGAAAGCACAGGTTGCATGTATGTGTGTAATATAAACAGTTCGGCATCTAATTCTTTAGCTAAGTTTAACGCATAAAGAAATGCATTATCAGCCGCTTCTGAAAAATCTGTTGGGAATAAAATCTTTCTCATAGCGATGGTGTTTGATAGGAAGCAATTTACACTATTTTTTGTTCTAAAACAATCTAATATAAATGTTGTTTAAATTTCAAAATAGTTGTAGCGTATCTATTTTTTCTATCGTTTATTGCAATACGTAAAACAGAATAATATGGGGAAAACAACTCTCTCTTCAGATAGTAGAAGATTATTTCCTTAAATTGGCATATCGGAACAGACAATTTTAAGTGAAGATCATTCAACAATATTGGAAGAAAAACAATTCATTGACCTTGAGAGAGGCTTTGGAGGACTGTGTTTTGAACAAAACCGAGCGTGGGAAAGCCTTCTTATATAAGAAATACTACGGTTATGTAATGGCGGTCGTTATTCGTTACATTATGATTGAAATGGAAGCCGAAGAGGTTGTTAATGAAAGTTTTGTTAAGGTTTTTAGAAAATTGCAGCAATTCGAGAGACATGAAGATGATCAAGCTTTGGAGAAAACCTTTCGATCTTGGTTAGCAAGAATTGCCGTTAATACGTCAATTGATGCGCTCAGAGCGCGAAAGCAAACCCAATTTTTTGAAGACACTACTGAAGAAGATCTGAAGACGCATGCGGTGGTGATGGCAGATAAATTAGCTGTGGAGGATATCATGAAATTGCTCGCTAAAATTCCAGATATACAGCGATCTATTTTTAATTTATTTGAAATTGAAGGATACACGCATGAAGAAATTGGAATAATGTTACAGATCCCGGAAAGTACTTCTCGAACTTATTTGACGAGAGCGAAACAACGTTTGCGAAAATTGTATATGGAAGAATTTAGTGTGTCGCAAGATTTACATTCTTAATTTGCGGATAAAGATGAACGACAATAGTAATAAAGACATCATAGAAATCATCAAGAAGCAACTTAAAGAAGCTTCTGATCTTCCGTACAAAGAGGGGGCCTGGGAGTCTTTTAAGTCGAAACATGAAGTAAAGGAAGTGCGACGTGTACTTCCTGCATATTGGGCTGCCGCTGCAGCTCTTGCGTTAGTAGGTTTTACCACCTTATTTATAGTTAACCGACGAGAAGACTTAGAAAGATTGACAGCAAACTCTCTTCCGTCTGTTACGGAAAGGAATATTTCTCAGTCTCAGCCTACTACACTTCCTTCCGGGGATAAAGAAATTCCTCTCGTGCTTCATATGAAAGAAGGAAAAAGTAATGATCTTGCCCCTCAGGTATCTTCTGGTAATCCTGTAGAGAAAAGTTTAGAAAATATTCATTCTATTGACATACAAGTGAAATTGGCATCAGTATCCTTGTCTTCAGTAGGGCAGGAAGAATTGCTTTCAGAAGAAAAACTGGAGACGAAAATGAACTCGAATGTATTTACTTCGAGTTTTGAGAAAACAGATGCTGTTCCCTTTGTTTCTGATATTGGGGGATCGTATGTAATGGCACAGGCAGCTGCGACAAAACAGTCGGAAAGAGATATTTCACCGAAAAAAATAAAATTTACAGACAAATTTGAAATTGGTGCATTTTTAAGTCCATCAACTACGAGCCAAAATTTTGATGTAGGAGGAGGACTTGTTCTTGCCTATCAATTGTCTCCGAAAATTGAACTCCGAACAGGCGCTTCTTTTAATCAATATGAGGTTGGAATTTTAGCCTCGGATATCCGCAGTAATGGTGGTGAATATTATGAGTCGCCTTCTACGAATGCTCAGTTGGTTTCTAAGGATGTGCCTTATCGTGCAAATAGTTTATTATTGCCAGATCTTAATTCGGTTACCGGTAAAGTTCAAACGTTGGATGTGCCTTTTGAGATCAAATATAATGTAGGACGACAATTCTATGCCACAGGAGGACTTTCATATGCTGTAGTTCTTTCGCAGGAACGGTTCAATCATTTTAATGAGTATGCAGATGTCGCGACTTATTCGAGTGAATCAAACTCGGACCAACCTACTAAAAATCCATCGTCTGTTGTAGAGCGAACGCTCCAGACCTCAGATAATAACGTTAATCCAAATGGGTTTGGAGGGTTTGTTAATTTCTCGATAGGAAGAAGGGGTACGCTAGGTAGAAATTTGAAGATTTCTGTTGAACCATTTGTAAAAATCCCATTAGGTCGTTTTAAAACCGCTGACATGAATTATACAAATGGTGGCGTGAAGATCATTACGAATTTTTAAGCGATTGAAATATCCGAAATTTCAATCGCTATACAGTTTTTGCATTACTTACAATTTATCCACGCGTATCCAACCCATTCCTGCTGCTATAGCACCTTGAACACCGGGTTCTCCATCTTCAAACACCAAACATTCCTCCGGTAGAACTCCTAAATGTTGTGCTGCAAGGAGAAAGGGCTGAGGAGATGGCTTTCCTTCAGGAGTATCCCCTGCAGCTACTAATGTTTCAAATTTTCCGTGGATATCGATCACTTCTAATGTAATATTTAAAGTAGATCTGGATCCTCCAGAAACTAAACCTATTTTTTTCTTTCCTATGTTAGCTAGTAGATGTTCCAAAACATAGTCGATAGGTGTTGTATCACGGATAAAACGTGTAATAAAAATTTCCGATTTCCGTTTTGCAAATTTGTTTACATCAATTTCCTTGTTGTAACGTTTTGAAATTTCTTCTGCAACATCCACCGTAGGCCAGCCTGCTAATTCATCTACGATATCGTCGTTCAGATCAATATCATATTCGTTAGCAGTAGCAACATATGCTGCTTTATGGGCATGCATGTTGTCCGCGAGTGTGCCATCCACATCATAAAGGAGGGCTTTAAAGGGAGCAGATTTTTCCTGTAAAAGATCAAATTTTCGTTTAGATTCTGAATTCATAATGTAAAAATAAACAATCCCAAACATTTGCTTGGGATTGTTGATCTATTTTTGATTTTTACGTCTTGTTTTTTCCTTAATAATCAGACTAAGCTCTCTACTTGTTTGCCCTCCTACAGAAGTGTTTTCTTGTGCCCGACGGAAAAGATAGGGCATTACGGCTTTTACGGGACCGTATGGCATGTATTTCGCAACGTTGAAACCAGCTGCTGCAAGATTAAACGAAAGGTTGTCCGACATTCCTAATAATTGAGCGAAGAAGACATGTTTGTTTTTCGGTGAAATATTTCTTGAAATTATTTCATCCGCTAGTAATCTTGAACTATCTTCATTATGTGTCCCTGCCATAAGACCGATTCTGTTGAGGTGATCAAGAGAGAATCGGATAGCCTCATCATAATCTTTATCTGAATCAACTTTTGTAGCTTGTATGGGAGAAGGATAATTTTTCTCTAATGCCCGCTCACGCTCTATCTCCATATAAGCACCGCGTACGATTTTTGCACCTAGATAGAAATTTTGGGTTTGTGCGTAAGCAAAATCAGCTTTTAGTGATGCTAATTTATCACTTCTATAAAGTTGGTAAGTGTTATAAACGATGACTTCCTGTTTGTTATATTTTTCCATCATTTCTCTTGCTAAATCATCGATGGTATCTTGTATCCAGGAATGTTCTGCATCAATCAAAACTTTAATGCCCGCTTCGGAGCAAGCTTGACATATACTGTTAACTCTTTCGTAAACCTTATCGAATTCAAGCCTTTCTGTAGAAGAAAGGCTTTCTTTTTTATCCAATTTAGCAAACAAATCGAAACGACCCAATCCCGTAGGTTTAAAAACACAAAATGAAATCAGTGGATTTTGCTTTGCGAATACGACGGTTTGAAGTATTTCCATACATGTCTTATCGAAGCTCTCTTCAGATTCTTCTCCTTCAACGGAATAATCCAAAATTGTCGTTACATTTCCCTCGCCAAGTTCCGCTATAGCCTTCTTACATCCTTCTATAGATTCTCCTCCACAAAACTGTTTATAAATTGTGTTGCGAATGATTCCTTGAATAGGTAAGCCGATGTTGAGCGCAAAATTTGTAAGGGGTGTTCCGACTTTTATCAAGGTCGTATTGGCGACCATTTTAAATAGCCAATAAGCTTTTTCTAGGTCCTTATCGCTCTTACTACGAAAGGCTATTTCTGTATTATTAAAATCTAATTTTGTCGGGTTACCAGTAGCGACCATATCTGTAAAAATTAATGGACAAAATTAAATATTTATTTTGAATAGCCTTATATTTACGCCGGGTTGAACCGTAATTATTTGAAAAGTATGCAAACGTTTTCGTTAAAGGGAGATTATATACAAATGATCCAGTTGTTAAAAGTTATGAATTGGGTCGAACATGGAGCTATGGCTCAATTAGTTGTTGAAGAAGGCTTGGTTAAATACAACGGTGAAATCGATTACAGAAAACGCTTGAAAGTTAAAGTAGGAGACACCGTAGAATTTGAAGGGCAATCAGTAAAGATTATATAAAATAAAAAATAATGACAAAACAGCTATCCAGTATAGGGTATTCCGTCTATTTCGAACATGATTTAGCATCATTAGAGTCACTTATCGCAGCGCGTAACTATTCACAAGTCTTGGTATTGGTTGATCGGAACACCAATGATCATTGTTTACCGATTTTACAGCAGGCACTTCCTAACTTAACTGATTATGACATCATAGAAGTCGACCCTGGAGAGGAAAATAAAAACATCGATTTTTGTATAGGTGTTTGGAAAACGATGTTGGATTTTGGAGCTGATAGAAAGGCTTTAATGATTAATCTTGGGGGGGGAGTGGTTACGGATATGGGTGGATTTGCCGCATCGACTTATAAACGCGGTATTGATTTTATCCAGATTCCAACAACCTTGCTCTCACAGGTAGATGCTTCTGTTGGTGGAAAAACAGGTATTGATCTAGATAACGTAAAGAATATTATAGGCACATTCACTCAGCCACAAGCGGTGTATATTAGTTCTGCTTTTCTGAAGACATTGGATGATAGACAGATGAGATCTGGCTTTGCAGAAGTCATTAAACATGGCCTTATTTATGACAGAAATCTATTTGAGGAAACTAAAACAACGAATTTAGAAGTTGATAATTTGGACAATATCGTCTTTCGTTCTGTTGAAATTAAAAATAACGTCATTACTGAGGATCCAACAGAAAAGGGAATACGTAAGATTTTAAATTTCGGCCATACGATAGGGCATGCCGTAGAGGGATATTCACTATTAAATGACGAAAATCCGTTGTTGCACGGTGAAGCAATCGCAGTTGGGATGATTTGTGAAGCCTATCTAGCTCATAAGTTGAACGGGCTAAATGCTAATGAATTGGATGAAATTATAAAGAATTTCGATCAATTTTTTGATCGTTATGATTTACGAGTGAGTTCTTATGAGGAATTGCTTCTGTTGATGAAGAATGACAAGAAAAATGAAAGCGGGAAGTTAGGATTTGCTTTATTATCTCAAATCGGAAGCTGTGATTATAATTTATTTGTATCCGAAGAACTCATTATCGAAAGTTTAGATTTTTATAAAAATTTAAATTAGCTTATGAAGCAGACCATATTTGCGCTATTGTTGGTTATTATTGGGGGGATACCTTTCTGCCAAGCGCAGAAAAAAGTTTTGATTTTTTCGAAAACAACAGGATTTCGGCATAAGAGTATACCTAAGGGGATTCAGGTTGTGTCCGATATCCTTCGCGCCGAAAATATTCCTACTGTTGCTACGGAAGATGCTGCGTATTTTTGTACGGATAGTTTAAAGAAGTTTGATGCCATAATTTTCTTAAGCACTACAGGTACAATATTAGATGCGGATCAAAAAAGAGCCTTTCAACAATTTATACAATCTGGACATGGTTTCGTAGGTATTCATGCTGCTTCTGATACAGAGTATGAATGGCCTTGGTATGGTGAATTAGTGGGGGCATATTTTAATCGGCACCCTGCAGTTCAGGAAGCAAAGATTGATGTAGTTGATAGAAGTCACTTGTCGACAGCGCATCTACAGCAGGTTTGGTGGCATAAAGATGAATGGTATGACTTTAAAAACGTTCAGGATGGGCTTCATATTTTGCTTCGTCTTGATGAAAGTACGTATGATGGAGGCCAGATGGGGAAATTTCATCCTATAGCTTGGTTTAGAAGTTTTGATGGTGGACGAATGTTCTATACCGGATTAGGTCATACCAAGGAATCATACGATGTTCTTGAATTTCAAAGACATATTATTGGCGGTGTAAAATATGTTT
Organism: Sphingobacterium sp. LRF_L2; assembly: GCF_965644235.1. NCBI lineage: Bacteria > Pseudomonadati > Bacteroidota > Sphingobacteriia > Sphingobacteriales > Sphingobacteriaceae > Sphingobacterium > Sphingobacterium sp. LRF_L2. The sequence goes on from NZ_CBFFRI010000004.1 coordinate 99,597, forward strand.
TGTCATTGAATTAATTAAGTAGTAAAAAATAAAAAAGCCAAACTTTAAAAAGTTTGGCTTTTTTATTTTGAAAAAGATGACGATTATTTTTTTTTACGGAAACGTTTCCGTAAATTAGATGTGACAATACGATAACTAACATTATAAACAACAAAATCTAATTCTTATGACATAAGCAAACTTATTTCTATTGGCACATTTGTGCGCTAATCAATCTAATCAAGTAAACTTAATGTAAACCTTTTTTACACATACCATGAAAAAAACTACCAATTTTTGTGGAAGGGCATTCTTTTGTCCTAAAAAAACGCTCAAACAAACTTTATGGATTGCGGGAGCTCTGTTGTTGACAGGAAATCATGCCTACGCGAACTATTTACCTATCGTTGAACCTGCCTCTAAGCATGGCCTTAGAAACGACCAAGAAAAAACGGTTCGAGGGACCATCGTCGATGCGGAGAGTAAATTACCCTTAGCTGGCGTAACCTTAAAGCTAGTTGGGAAGTCGACAGCGACGTCAACAGATGCGAATGGTTTCTTTGAAATTAAAGCCACTGTCAACGATGTTATCGAGGTGAATTTTATTGGGTATCAAGCTGCGCGCGTGACTGTTTTATCTACTACCAATAATGTTAATATTGATCTACAACCCGATAACAGTAATCTCGAGGAGGTCGTAGTAACAGGCTATGGTGCACAGCGAAGAAAGGATTTAACGGGAGCTGTTGCTGTAGTCAATGTCGCGGGCTTAAAAACGCAACCAGCTGCTTCTGCGGTCGAAGCTCTGCAAGGAAGGGCGACAGGGGTTATTGTCGTAAATGATGGTGCGCCAGGCTCAACACCACAAATAAAGATTCGTGGTTTCAGTACGATCAATAATAATGAACCTTTATACATTATCGATGGTGTGCCATTCGAAGGAAAACTAAGCTGGTTAAATCAAAATGATATTGAATCCATGCAAGTTCTTAAAGACGCGTCTGCCGCTTCCATTTATGGTTCTAGGGCAAATAATGGTGTAGTAATTATCACGACTAAGGCGGGGAAGGAAGGAAAACCACAAATTGCATTTGACTCGTACGTAGGTTTGCAGACACCACGGTACAATACGTTTCCTAAAATGATGAGCCCACAGCAGATTTACGATTTAAATAACCGGTTGAATGGCACGAATTTGAGTTTGCCAGATTACTTGCTCGCAGGTGAGAAGGGGCGAGAAGATGTCGATGAAATGACTGCTGCGGATTATGATATGTCTAAGTATAATTACTCCAGGGATGCATCGACTTTCTATCAGATAACAAAAGCAAATAAGCAGGGAACGGATTGGTTCCGCGAGCTGTCACAAAATGCGCCCACGCAGAGCTATAATGTTAGTGCTACTGGAGGTGGCGAAAATGCTACATATGCAATGTCCGTGGGTCATTTAAAGCAAAAAGGAGCTATTATTCATAGCGGTTTTGAACGTTTTAGTGTAAGGTCAAATACGCTATTTAAGGCTTTTGAAGGTAAACTTCGTATAGGAGAAAACATGCAATATGGGTATACAAAAGGTTTTGGATTGGGGGTTAATCCAAATACTGCCGGTGGATATATGGAAGAAGGAAGTATTATTGGCTTTGCTTTTCGCATACAAAATATCATTCCTGTATATGACGAGGGAGGAAACTTTGCCGGATCTAAAGGTGGCTGGGGAAATGGCCAAAATCCAGTAGCCATGGCTTATCGGGGTAAAGATGATATTAATAAAAGCAATATGTTTTTCGGTAATACATTTGCAGAATACGATCTTTTAGACGGACTAACATTCAGAACGAGCTTTGGCATCAAGTATGAAAACTATTTTGGGACAGATATCACTTATCCTAACCCAGAGTTTTCTGAAGGATCTTTTAATAACAGCTTAAACGAATCGGCAGGCTATAATACAGAATGGACCTGGACGAATACGTTGAATTGGAGAAAGGTCTTTGATAAGCATAGCATTAACATTCTAGCGGGCACGGAAGCAATAGATAATCGTACCAAAGATTTAACAGCAAATAGAAATGGTTTCTTCTTACTAAACAGCCTGGACTATCTCTATTTAAATTCTGGAACTTCTAATTTTGGAAATACTGGAACAGGGGCCTTAGGCGCACTTTTTTCTATTTTCGGAAAAGTAGACTATAGTTTTGACGATCGCTTCATATTTAGTGCTACTGTTCGAAGGGATGGATCGTCTAATTTCGGAGAAAATAACCGTTATGGTGTATTTCCTGGTGTAAGTGGTGCTTGGCGCTTGTCTAATGAAGAGTTTTTGAAAGATGTAAGTTGGATAAGTGATTTCAAGCTTCGTGCAGGATATGGCGTAACAGGGAATCAAAGAATTCCTTCGTTTCAGTTTATGAACAGATATGCTTCTGTTATCAATGAATCATCGTATCCTATTGCAGGCTCTGTTTCGACAGGTATTTATCAAAATGCGTATTCGAATCCAGAAGTCAAATGGGAGCAGGTAAATGCATTGAATCTTGGTATAGATTTTACATTGTTCAAAGGGGATTTCGATGGTGCATTTGACTATTATGATAAAAAGACAAAAGATATGCTTTTCAGGGTGCCTTTACCTGCAGCAGCGGTTGGCCGGTCTGAAGCTCCTTATGTCAATGTTGGAAACATGAGGAATCATGGTGTCGAATTTTCATTGGGGTATCATTATGGACAGCGTCAGAATAGTGAGTTCACTTTAGATTTGGCCGGAACTATTTCTAGGAATATCAACAAAGTGGAATCATTGGCTCCATCCGTTTCTTCCCAAATCTATGGTAGCTTTAGAAGTATGGAAACAACCATATTAAAGCCTGGAGAAGCTTTTGGTGCATTCTACGGTTACAAAGTTGTTGGAATTTATCAAAGTGACGCGGACGTTGCGAACTCTCCTTCATATTCCGGAGCAAGAGCGGGTGGTTTAAAATATGCGGATATGAATGGTGATGGAACAATCAATGACGCAGATAGAACGATTACGGGATCTCCACATCCAGATTTCGTTTATTCTCTAGGTGTAAATGCTGCTTATAGAAATTTTGATTTAGCAATGTTTTTCTATGGATCACAGGGGAACGAAGTTTATGACGCCACTCGTTATTATACGGATTTCAGTGTGTTTTCCGGCCAGAAAAGTGCCCGTTTGCTAGACGCTTGGAGCTCAACAAACACAGGCAGTTCTATTCCTTCACCGACCTTAAATGCATCGACATTTGAATACGCTTCGTCTTCTTACTATGTACAGGATGCTAGTTTTCTAAAGTTGAAGAATATCCAGTTAGGATACAACATTCCTGTAAAGAATGTTTTTGGACAAAATACGACTGTAAGCAAACTTCGTGTGTATTTGGGAGTGGCCAATGTCTTCACAATTACGAAGTATGACGGATTAGATCCGGAAGTGAGCGCGACATCTAGCGACTACCCAGCATTGGGCGTGGACTTTGGTGTTTATCCACAGGCTCGTCAATATACTTTCGGAGTAAGTTTAGGTTTTTAGTTTAAAGAAAATCTTATCATGAAAAAGAATTCATTTTATAAATTAGTATTAGCAGCTTTTGTTGTCGTTTTTTCGGCATGTGGAAAAGATTTTCTCGAAAAAAATCCACAAGGCGAGCTATCAGAGGAACAAGTGTTGAATAGTGAAGGTATCGAAGCCAGTTTACTTGGAGCATATGGGATTTTAAATGGAAATGTGAGTGGAACATGGGGAAACTATTCCTCGGCTCCAAGTCAATGGCTATTTGGAGAAGTGGCGGCTGACAATGCTCACAAAGGATCGGAGGAAACGGATCAACCAAATATGAATTTAATAGAGCTACTTCTTCCCAATCCAGCAAACGACAATGTCTCTCAAATGTGGCAAGTGTACTACGAAGGTGTGCTTCGCTGCAACAATACGTTAAAGCTTTTAATGAAAGATCAAGAGGGAAGCAAAACGATAACTGCCGAGCGCGCTACACAAATCGAGGCAGAGGCTAGAATGTTGCGTGGCCATTATTATTTCTTTTTATGGCGTGTATTTAAAAATATTCCTTGGGTGGATGAAAATACATCCGTTGAAGATGCTAAATTGGTAACTAATGAGTCTGATATATATCCAAATATTATTGAAGACGTGAAGTTCGCCGCGGATAATTTACCTGACAGCAAGATTAATGATCAAAGCGGGCGTATGGACCGTATGACTGCAAAAGCCTATTTAGGGAAAATCTATCTTTATCAACAAAAATATGATCTTGCTTTGCCATTGTTTCAAGAGGTAATAGGTAGTAAAGATATCACTTCGATGGCTTTTGAAGATAATTTTAATGTGGAAACAGAGGATGGGCCGGAGGCAATCATGGTATCTAAGCACGCAATAAATCCAGATGGTTCGGGAGATAATGCAAACGTAGGCGATATGCTGGCAGGGCTTTATGGAACCTCTCCTGTAGGCTGTTGTGGTTTTTACCAGCCTTCTATAGACTTGGTCAATGCCTATAAGGTAAATGCTTCAGGCCTGCCTTATTTAGATGGAAGTTATCGGGATAGCCCTTATAAATCAGATCTTGGACTTACGGGGACGGCCAAGTCAAATTATCAAGTAGACAAAACGCTTCGTATAGATCCTCGGTTAGATTATACCGTAGGACGACGTGGAGTTCCTTATTTAGATTATGGGGTAATGCCTGGTGATGCTTGGATTCGAATGGCTACCTATGCTGGTCCATTTGTTGGTATTAAAACGATGATCAAACAGAGTCAATTTGCTTCATTTGCTGTTCCTGGTCAAAACTACCTTACAGCATTGGATGTAAATATCATACGTCTTGCAGATGTGGTTTTAATGGCGGCAGAATGCGCCGTCGAGTTGGGAGATTTGGATGCAGCGCTTGATTATGTAAACTCCATTCGCTTAAGAGCTGCTAATCTGCCTCACAAACAAATCGACGGCGCGGATATTGCAGCTTATGATGTAAAACCTTATCCTTCTTTTTCTTCGACAGATTATGCAAGAAATGCGGTTCGAATGGAACGACGTTTAGAATTGGCTATGGAAGGACATCGGTTTTATGACTTGGTTAGGTGGGGTATAGCAAAGCAAACTATTGAAAGTTATTCTACTTTTGAAGGTGGCTTATTGCCTGCTTTTAAAGGCGTTACATTTAATACGCATAACGCTTATTTTCCAATCCCACAAATCGAGATTGATCGTAGCGGAGGTGCTTTGAAACAAAACGATGGATATAATTAAGTATTATTTAATTACCAAAGGCGATCTGTGATTGATCTTACATATATAATGATAGGAAAGGGGGGCATATATTGCCCTCCTTTTTGTATGTTTATAGTATGAAAAGAATGTTTCTTCTGTTTGTCCTGATTTCCGTGTTTCAGCAACTTATCGCTCAGCCATTTTCTTTTTTAAGACATCAACTTGATCTTTCTCCAATATTGAATAAGCATTTCTATGGTTTTTGCTTATACGATCTCGATAGCAACCGTTTTTTATTGGGAGTAAACGATGATAAATTATTTACTCCAGCTTCTAACACAAAAAATTTCACGCTATTTACTGTGCTTAAAAATCTCGGTGATTCTCTAGATGGATTACACTATATAGAAAGAGGGGATTCCTTAATTTTTTGGGGCACAGCAGATCCTACATTTCTGCACAATAGGCTGGATTCAAGAAAAGTTTATGATTTTTTAAAAAAAACTTCTAAAAAATTGTTTTACGTAGCTGAGAAACAAATGGAAGAACCCTTTTTTAGAAAGGGCTGGGCAATGGAAGATTTTGAAGAATATTATCAACCTGAACTGAGTAGTTTTCCTATTTACGGAAATGTGGTCACTTTTCGAGAAAATAGAGGACAACTTCGGACTAGTCCAGTTTTTTTTCAATCTTGTCTCAATTACACGAATGCAAAAGCTGGTGAATTTATTGTCACACGAAAGTTTGATGAAAATTTATTTTTCATCAATAGCTCACGTATTAAGCATAATTACGTGAATGAAAAGCCTTTTCGATATTCAGATTCACTTTTTGTTCACTTATTATCGGACAGCTTGAAGAAGGAAATTAAACTTATTTCCTACAGCAAGCCATCTGATTATCGTATTTTACATTCACATGCTACCACTGATATATTACGGGAAATGATGTTACCTAGTGATAACTTTCTGGCAGAACAATTGATGATGATGACGGCTTTAAAGACCTATGGTGAGATGAATACGGCTCAGTTAAGGAAGAAGATGAAGGCGGAATATTATGATTTCCTTACGGATAAAATTGAGTTATATGACGGAAGTGGATTGTCTGTGTACAACAAGATCACACCTCGTAGCATGGTTGAATTGTTGGTTCTTCTTTATGGGATTTTTGAAGATAAGCAAAAATTACATTTCTTATTCCCAACAGGAGGGGTAAATGGCACCTTGAAACGCACTTACGGGCTAGATCAAGGAGAACCTTTTGTATGGGCGAAAACTGGAACAATAAATTCCGTTTACAATCAAAGTGGTTTCGTTAGAACAAGAACGGGTAGAAACTTAGCGTTCTCCTTTCTGAATACAAACTTTTATGGTGAGGCAACTGCTGTACGAAAAGAAGTGGCACGTGTTGTTACATTTATCAGAGAGGCCTACTAGTTCATCTTCTTTTTGATTTTTCGCTTATTAAATTTGATTAACATTGGTATATTCGCTTTAACTATGCGCGCAATACAAAAAAATGATAAACGTTTGATCCGATCGTGGTCAATGTTCGACTGGGCCAATTCAGCCTATAATTTGGTGATTACCTCGACAATTTTTCCTGCATATTACACAGCAATTACACAAACGAAAGAAAATGGCGATGTTGTTCGTTTTTTTGGTATAGAAGTGATTAATACAGCTTTGTCGAATTTCAGTTTAGCTATTGCTTACTTAATTATGGCAGTCGCCTTGCCATTTGTATCTTCTTATGCCGATGTTAGAGGAAGAAAGAAACAAATGATGATGTTCTTTACCTATCTAGGATCCTTGTCCTGCATGGGACTGTTCTTTTTTAAATTAGAAACCTTAGAATTGGGTATCATTTTGTTTGTTCTTGCTGCAATGGGTTATATCGGAGGGGTTCTTTTTAATAATTCCTATTTGCCTGAAATCGCAACGACAGATCAACAAGACCGAGTGAGTGCCCAAGGATTTGCCTATGGTTATGTGGGCTGTGTCACGTTGCAGATTATTTGCCTTGTATTTATTTTAAAGCCCGATTGGTTTGGTATCACGGATCCTTCCTTTGGCCCTAGATTATCATTCCTACTCGTTGGACTTTGGTGGGCGGGCTTCTCTACTATACCTTTCAAAGCCTTACCTAATAACGAAAAGTCGGCCATAAGATCTTCCAAGAAGCTATTTCGCACAGTTGTCATAGAGTTTAAGATTGTTTGGCGAAAAATTCAGCGCATGCAAAGAATTCGTCGATTTTTGCCAGCTTATTTTTTTTATGCTGCGGGAGTGCAGACAGTAATGATTGTTGCCGCGGCATTTGGAGCAAAAGAGCTCCATATGGAAAATTCAAAGTTAATTATTACCATTTTGTTAATACAATTGGTCGCAATAGTGGGGGCTATATTTATATCGAAGCTTTCTGCCAAATTTGGCAACATAAAAATATTAATTACGCTTGTTTACGTATGGATGGCTATCTGCGTCAGTGCCTTTTATATAAAAACGGAAACTTCATTTTATATCTTGGCGTGTGTTGTTGGTCTAGTCATGGGAGGTATACAGTCTTTATCTAGATCGACCTACTCTAAATTTTTACCTGAAAACACGAAAGATACAACCTCGTTTTTTAGCTTCTACGACGTAACCGAGAAGTTGGCAATCGTACTAGGTCTTCTTTCATTTGGAGTAATTGAACAGGTAACACATAATATTCGTTATTCAGCTTTGTCTCTATCGATATTTTTTATTGTTGGATGTGTATTACTATTTCGCGTTTTACGGTTTAATAAAGCCTTGACAGCATGAGAGTAGAAGTTTTTATACCATGTTTAATTGATCAGATTTATCCTGAGACAGCCTTTAATATGATTAAACTACTTCAGAAGGCTGGCTGTGATGTAAGTTATAATCCTGAACAGACATGTTGCGGTCAATATCCTTATAACGCAGGCTTTTGGGATGAAGCAAAAAAAATAGGGTCTAAATTTCTTACGGATTTCTCTGAAGACAAATATATCGTAGCTCCTTCCGCAAGCTGTGTAAGTATGGTTAAGAAAGGTTATGATGATCTTTTCACGAATACAATTGTGCATAATCGGTGCAGAAATATTCAATCCAACATGTATGAATTGAGTGATTTCTTAGTAAATGTGTTGAAAAAAGATTATTTTGGAGCCGAGTTGGTTGGAACAGCAGTATATCATGATTCTTGCTCGGCATTAAGGGATTGCAATATAAAAGATGAGCCTAGAAAGCTTTTATCTCAGGTCGGTGGACTTCATATTGTCCCCATGCGTAATGAAGAATCTTGTTGTGGCTTTGGCGGCAATTTATCCATGAAGTTTGATGAGATATCTTCAGCAATGGCCGAACAAAAAGTCTTGAATGCTGTTGAGGTCAAAGCTGATTACATTATTTCGACAGATAGTTCCTGTCTTCTTCAATTGCAGTCTTATATCGACAAAAATGAGCTTCCAATTAAAACAAAACATATTGCAGATGTGTTGACATCTGGTTGGGCGAATATTTAATTAAAAACCTATTATCGATGAACTCAAGAAGAGAATTTTTAAAGAATTTAGGTATAGCTACTGCTGGATTAGCATTGGCTCCTTCCTTAGAATCGTTTGCTGTAAAGAAATCTTGGTTTGATATTTCTTTGGCAGAATGGTCCTTACACAAAACCCTTTTTAAAGGCGACCTCCAGAATATCGATTTTCCGGAACTTGCAGCTAAAAAGTTTGGCATATATGGAGTTGAATACGTCAATCAGTTCTTTAAGGACAAAGCAAAAGATATGACTTATTTAAAAGATTTGAAAAATCGTGCAAAGGATAATGGCGTAACTAACGTATTGATCATGATTGATGGAGAAGGAAATCTTGGAGATGAGGAAGAAACAAAACGTAAGGGTGCCGTCGAGAATCATTATAAATGGATTGATGCTGCGGCGTTTCTAGGATGTAAATCTATCCGAGTTAATGCTGCTGGAAAGGGAAGTCCAGATGAGATTAAAGGACGCGTTGTAGAGAGTTTAAGTACTTTAGCGGACTACGGTAAAAGCAGAAAGATCAACGTTATTGTTGAAAACCACGGTGGTATTTCTTCCCATGGTGATTGGCTCGCCTCTGTATTAAGTACGGTGAACATGAAAAACTGTGGCAGTTTACCTGATTTTGGAAATTTTTATGAATATGATCGTTATCAAGGAGTAACGGATCTTATGCCTTTTGCAAAGGGCGTGAGTGCAAAAACACACGATTTTGATATCGACGGAAATGAAACACAGGTTGACTACAATCGTATGTTGAAAATTGTAAAATCTTCTGGATTTAAGGGGTTTATAGGAATAGAATACGAAGGTTCTAAACTTTCAGAAGAAGACGGTATTTTTGCGACGAAAAAGCTTTTAGAGCGTTTCAAAGCGCTTTGATAGTATTTTTTTAATATGATTTGTATATTCCGAAGAAGTTGTATTATCATCTTATTTATAGTGACTTGTGTTTTTTCATTGAAAGCTCAGGTTAACTTCTTCACGATGGATAAATGGCAGGATAGTCTCGTGAATCTGGGGAAATATGTGTTTTCACCAGATTTAGGAGAGTCCGAAAGGCTTGATAAAAACTTTGTATTTGTGAAAACCTTAGTGTCTGCTCTCAAAGAAAAGCATTCATTTATTTATAGGTTTGATAAATTGTCAACGATCTCGATCCTTTATTCGCCAGATGATTCTTTTCGTATCTTTTCCTGGAACGTTCCGCTGAATGACGGTTCGTATCTTTATTATGGAGCCATTCAGAAGAAGTCGAAAGATGGAAAATTGAATCTTACTCCGCTTTTGGATAAGACATTTGAAATAAACAAACCGGATAACAGTATTCTGTCGGCCGACAATTGGTATGGCGCTCAATATTATGATATCATTCCATGGGGTAATAGGTATATTTTGCTAGGATGGAAGGGACATACACCTGAATTTTCTCAAAAAGTCATCGAAATTTTACAATTTAAAGATGGAGCTTACCAATTAGGAGAAATGGTCTTTTTAAATGAGTCGACATTGACACGTAAGATTTTCAATTTTACAAGACAGGCAACCATGTATCTGCAGTTTGATTCGACGAGTAAAAATATAGTTTTTGATCATTTGGTTCCTATAAATGACAGTTTAAAAGGTGTTTATAAGTATTATGGGCCAGATTTGTCTCATGATGCATACCGTATCAAAGACCAGGGACTGGAATTGATCGAAAATGTCACGGTTCGAAATGGTCTAAAAGTGGAAAATGATAATGGTCAGAAGCCTGGCCAAGCGGTAAAAGGAAAAAAAAGTGGATTGTAATTTTTTTTTATTTTCTTTGTAGCCAAATCCGCTAACAATTATTAAGTCCTATATATACGAGGAAGCTTAAAACGTATACACACACAACTTTAAATATGATTCAAGAAAAAGATGAAGTCTTGGTTGATCACTTGGAAAAACAAGGGATTGATGACAAAATGGTGATGGGCCATCCTGCCAGTTTATTCGTATTGTTTTTTACGGAAATGTGGGAACGTTTTAGCTATTATGGCATGCGTGCGCTGCTCGTTACCTTTTTGATCACGGAAGTAGCGAAACATGGTTGGGGCTGGACTAATGCGGAGGCAATGGAGTTATACGGTTGGTATACGGGCTTGGTATATGCTACACCTCTTCTCGGCGGTATGTTGGCAGATCGTTTAACAGGCTATAAAAAAGCGATCCTTATGGGGGCTTTAATTATGACATTAGGACATGCGTCAATGGCGTTAGAAGGAGAATCTAGGCTTTTCTTTTATCTAGGTTTAGGTCTAATGATTATAGGAAATGGATTATTTAAACCAAATATTTCCTCAATGGTTGGGCAATTGTATCCGAATAATAGTTCAAAGAAAGATGCAGGCTACACCATTTTTTATATGGGTATTAATGCCGGTGCATTCCTGGGGTCTTTATTATGCGGATATATTGGAGAGAAAATAGGTTGGCATTATGGCTTTGGTCTTGCGGGCGTGTTTATGTTTTTCGGCATGCTTCAATTTTATTTTGGACAACGCATCTTTGGTGTAATAGGTGATGCACCTCGTAAAGATAAAGATGAAAGTCATGTTGGGGAAGACGAAAGTTTACCTGGGAATGTAGTTAAAGATCGTTTAATTGTTGTTTCGGTTCTTATTGTTGCAAGCGTCTTTTTCTTTTTAGCATTTGAACAAGCTGGGGGCTCGATGACTATTTTTGCGAAAAATTATACGCAACGTGTGTTAGAAGGTACAGCTGGCTTGACGTTTAAGTGGGTTGATGCTATCCTTACGTTGCTTCCTATTTTAGTAGTTACTTATGTACTCTCTAAATTAGCGTCTAAAATAATGAAACAATATCCACTCACGGTTATTTTTACATTAATTTCGTTTTTCTCCATTATGCTTTTGGGGGTATGGAAAATACATAAGGAATTTACATCGGATGTAACGGAGGTGACAGTTGCTTGGTTCCAGATCTTGAATGCATTTTTCATCGTAACGTTAGCATCTTCTTTTAGTAAATTTTGGGAACGTGTTTGGAACCCATCGGGGCCTGTAAAATTCGCTTTTGGACTTATTCTAGTTGGGATAGGCTTTTTGACATTGTCTTATGGAAGTATGAGTATTCCTCAAGGTGCTGCCACAGCTTCAGTGAGTATGATTTGGCTTATTTTGGCTTATTTCTTCCATACTACGGGCGAGTTGTGCGTATCTCCGGTCGGATTGTCTTACATGAGTAAACTCTCACCGAAAAAATTCATTGGTCTTATTTTTGGTTTTTGGTTTTTAGCTTCTGCTATAGCTAATAAGTTGGCAGGATGGAGCGGAGGATTGATTGATAGAATTACCGAATTGTATTCGATGTCTACTTTCTTCTTAATTATTGCCGGCTTACCGATAGGAGCAGCCTTGTTATTATTGATATTTAGTCCTTTGCTCAGAAAAATGATGCATGGTATTAACTAATCCTTGCAGATCTTAAGAAAATGCTCGTAAGTTGTTACGAGCATTTTTTGTTTGCATCGGAAAATATTTGAGGGATTTGTTTAATTTTGGCAATCTAATAAAAAGCGTATGACAGAAAATTCTTCGTTTTCACTTCGCAACCCTGCGGGTGAAGGACGGGTATTAGGACATCCAGCAGGCCTGTTTGTCTTATTCTTTACTGAGATGTGGGAACGTTTTTCCTTTTACGGAATGCGTGTACTACTTATCCAATTTTTAACAGCATCCGTACTCGGAGCAAATCCCGGTTGGGGCTGGAGTGCAGAACAGGCTGGAGCTCTTTACGGAACTTATGCAATGTTACTATATATTACACCAATTTTTGGGGGAGTTATAGGTGATAAATATATTGGGTCTCGAGCTTCCGTTATTTTAGGTGCAGCTATCATGACTTTGGGGCATGCAGCTATGGCTTTTGATTCACCTTTGATGTTCTTTATAGGTCTTGCTTGTCTCGTTATAGGTACAGGTTTTTTTAAACCGAATATGCCCGCAATCTTGGGGGAAATGTACAAGCAATTACCTGAAAAAAAAGATGGTGCTTATACCATTTTTTATATGGGGGTAAATGCAGGAGCCTTTTTCGGTATGATGTTATGTGGCTACATCGCTGAAACTTCCGGCTGGCATTGGGGATTTGGTTTAGCTGGTATTTTTATGTTATTAGGCACGATTCAATTTTGGCTCGCAGGTCCATTATTGGGACGCCTAGGTTTGCTCGATAAGTCTCAGAAAAATAAGGAAACACCGCAAAATAATTTAGAAGCCGGTGAAGTAAAATACAATAAATTTTCGACAGGAGATGTTGTACTCATGATTATTGTCGGGATTGTGGGGTTAATTTACGCATTTAACGACCCCTTATCGAAAAATAATGTATTAGACGTATTTGCCTTCATGGATACCGCCGCTTTTAGAGGACAAAACATAGCAATAGTTATTGCTTTGCTTATGTTCCTTTTTCTAATTGTTTCGCGTGCACGTCGTTATACAAAGGTTGTACGTGATCGGATGTATGGAGTCATACTTCTCGGTTTTTTCTTGATTTTCTTTTTCATGAGTTTCGAGCAGGGGGCGACTTCTTTGGTATTGGTTGCAAGAGATTATGTAAATCGTGAGTTGTCCGGGAATAGTCTTCTTATTTTCAATATTATAAATACATTGCTTACGATTGTTCCTTTGGTCATTATTTCCTGGGTTCTTATTAAGCTTGCTATTGTTACCTGGAAGAAAATCGCTTGGTCTAATGTGATCCTATTTATATGTTTTATATTGATTTGGGGAGCTGGTATTTGGATGCTGTATAAGGAGTTTACTGCGGAAACTTCTGCTATAAAAGTCTCTTGGTTTTCAACATTGAACTCATTTTTCATCATAGCACTTGCCTCTTCAGTTTCCAAAATCTGGGAGTCGAAATATAATCCAACTGCCGCCATGAAATATGGTTATGGTCTACTTTTGGTTGCAATAGGTTACCTTTTGATAGCTTTTGGCTCTTTTGGTGCTAGTGATGGAGTTAAAATATCCATGGTCTTTCTGGTATTGACTTACCTTTTTCATACTTTAGGAGAGCTATTTATTTCACCAGTTGGCTTATCCTATGTTTCAAAACTTGTACCTGCACGCATGCTGGCATTTATGTTTGGAATGTGGTACCTAGCGATAGCTATCGCACAGAAACTGGCCGCTATTCTTGGTGGACAGGTAGAGGCGATTCAGCAGGAATACTCCCTAAGTCATTTCTTTTTCCTTTTCACGATTATTCCTGCGGTAGCTGGATTACTCGTTATGGCGTTAAATCCGCTGATTAAAAGGTTAATGCACGGTATTAAATAGACTTTTTGTTGCAGTAGAAGTTTGCTGATAAAATTTCTACTCTATTAAATAGATAATTGTTATGTCGAAACAAGTTACATTAGATGACATTCAAAATTTCCAAGGTAAATACCCCAAGCAATTGTGGTATTTGTTCCTGGTGGAAATGTGGGAACGTTTTTGTTTTTACGGGATGCGTGGCGTATTGGCTATTTTCATGGTCGATCAGCTGTTGCTTTCCGAGAAAGATGCCAACCTAAAATATGGAGCAATTCAAGCCTTTGTGTATGCCTTTACTTTTGTTGGTGGAATATTTGCAGATAAAATTCTGGGGTTTAAACGTTCCCTTACTTTTGGTGCTATATTGATGATTTTAGGTAATGGCCTAATTGCTATTGACCCGCACCAGTTCTTTTATTTTGGGATCGCACTAACTATTATTGGGACTGGTTTTTTTAAACCCAACATTTCTTCCATGGTAGGTGATCTTTACAAAGAGGGAGATTCAAGACGTGATGCAGGGTTTGGTGTCTTTTACTCGGGAATTAATGTAGGAGCTCTTCTTGGAGGCGCTTTATGCGTTTGGTTAGGAAAGGAACATTCATGGAACTTAGCTTTTTTTGCAGCGGCGGTGGTGATGTTGATCGGCGTAATCATTTTTTTAGCCACAAAGAAACATTTAGGCCCAATAGGTAATAGCCCTATCGCTCATCTCTCTAAAAAGGCAAAAACAACACGTGAGATTCTTGTTTATCTCGGCGCATTAGTTTGTATTCCGTTGATTTTCATCATGGTTAATAATACGCGTTACACGGATATGTTTATGTACATAATTGGACCACTAGCGATACTCTATTTCCTATACCAAATTGTTCGAGAAAAGGAATCTCAGATTCGTCAGAAACTTATTGCAGCTTTAATTCTGATTCTGTTTTCTATTTTGTTTTTTGCTATTTTCGAACAGGCAGGAGGGTCTTTGGCCTTATTTGCAAATAACAATTTGCAAACAAACCTTTTATTTTTCAATATCGATCCTAACGTAGTCAATAACGGTGCGAATTCTTTATTTGTTATTGTTTTTAGCCCAATTTTGGGTCTTTTGTGGTTAGCTTTAGCTAAGAAAAAGCTTGAACCAAATACCGTGATTAAATTTGGGCTTGGCTTCCTTTTCTTAGCAATTGGTTATTATGTTTTCTTTGGTACACGATTCTTCGCTGATTCTTCTGGAAAAACGTCATTAGGCGTTTTTACTTTAGCCTATTTAGCTGTGACTATTGGAGAACTTTGTCTTTCACCAATAGGACTGTCGATGATTACTAAATTGTCTCCAAAGCATTTAGGTGGTATGATGATGGGATTGTGGTTTTTGGCAAGTGCTTATGGGCAATATGTTGCAGGACTTTTGGGCGCGGGAATGTCATCTCCAGATGAGAAGGCCTCTCTTCTTGATAAACTAATTGCCTACACAGACGGGTATCAACAGCTTGCTTGGTATTCGTTAATTGCTGGTGTTATCTTAATCGCCCTATCTCCGTTGATAAAGAAATTGATGCATGGCGTCAGTTAGGAAAAATAAATTCACTTAAATTTATAGATACGTGTCCGATAGCTTAGTTATCATTCCAACTTACAACGAAAAGGAAAATATAGAGAAAATCATTAGAAAGGTGTTTTCTCTATCCGTGAGCTTTGATATACTTATTGTGGATGATGGTTCTCCAGATGGGACTGCACAAATTGTAAAAAATCTACAAGAAGAATTTGCTAATCGATTATTTATTGAAGAACGGTCGGGCAAATTGGGCTTGGGGACTGCTTATATCCATGGTTTTAAATGGGCATTGCAACGCACATATGAATATATTTTTGAAATGGACGCTGATTTCAGTCATAACCCAGATGATTTATTAAGATTAAGATCTGCTTGTCTGGAGGGAGCAGACATGGCTGTTGGTTCGCGTTATGTTAAGGGGGTGAATGTCGTCAACTGGCCTATGAGTCGAGTTCTGATGTCATATTTTGCCTCGGTTTATGTACGGTTTATCATGCGCATTCCTATTCAAGATGCTACAGCTGGCTTTGTATGTTTCTCTAGAAAAGTACTTGATAAAATTCCTTTAGATAAAATTAAATTCGTTGGATACGCCTTTCAGATAGAAATGAAATTTAAAGCCATACAATATGGCTTTCAGGTAGATGAAGTTCCTATTATATTTACTGATAGAACTGAAGGGGTTTCGAAAATGAGCACACGCATCTTTCGGGAGGCTTTTTGGGGTGTAATCCAATTGAAATTAGAAAGTTTTTTTAAAAAATACAATTAATTGTTATACATTAGGTTAAAGGAAACGTATGAACGAGTATCTCGATCCCAATCCAGAAAAATTAAATCCTGCCGATAGAGATGTCGAACGTGCGTTGCGTCCGCAGGCTTTTGAGGATTTTACAGGTCAAGATAAAATTCTAGAAAATCTATCCATTTTCGTAAAAGCAGCAAAGCTTAGGGGAGAAGCGTTGGATCATGTATTGTTACATGGCCCTCCAGGACTAGGTAAAACTACCTTATCTCATATTATCGCCAATGAAATGGGGGTGAATATAAAGATAACATCTGGCCCTGTACTTGATAAGCCGGGGGATCTTGCTGGACTTCTCACTAATCTGGAAGATGGTGACGTACTCTTTATTGATGAAATACATCGATTAAGCCCCTTAGTTGAGGAATATTTATATTCGGCTATGGAGGACTTCAAGATCGATATTATGCTAGAAACAGGGCCTAATGCACGCTCTGTTCAAATATCACTCAATCCATTTACACTAATAGGTGCCACCACCCGCTCAGGATTATTAACAGCTCCTTTGCGCGCCCGTTTTGGCATAAATGCACGACTTCAATATTATGACGCAAAACTATTAACAACGATAGTCTTACGATCTTCCTCTATACTTAATACAGCTATAAGCGAAGAGGGGGCTTATGAGATTGCCAGAAGAAGTCGCGGAACACCTCGGATTGCGAACGCGCTCTTACGGCGTACTCGAGATTTCGCACAGATAAAAGGAAATGGTACAATAGACAAAGGAATTGCTCAATACGCATTGCATGCCCTGAACGTTGATGAAAATGGACTAGATGAAATGGATAACAGAATTTTATCGACCATTATCGAGAAATTTAAGGGAGGACCGGTGGGCCTAAAAACAATTGCGACAGCGGTAGGTGAAGATGAAGGTACTATCGAAGAAGTATATGAACCTTTTCTCATTCAAGAAGGATATCTGATGCGCACCTCCCGTGGACGAGAATGCACAGATATAGCATATAGACATTTAGGAAAAATTAATTTAAACAAGGGGAATACTTTATTCTAGATATATTAGAACTATGAGCCTACGAATTTCATGTTATTTATTACTGACTTTTCTACCTATTTTACTTTATGCGCAACTTGATTGCCCACCAGTTGGTAAGGAACGACACTCTGAGAAAATAAGTTTAACCATAGGAGTGGGGCCTACACTCCTTTACGGTGATATAAAAAAAGAGTATAATCTAGGGCTGGCGACTGTATTTAAAGCAGATTATAAGCTATATAAAGGACTCTACGCGGGTGTTGAAGGGCAATGGGGTATATTGAATTCGTATGGAAAATACTATAATCGGACAGATCTGGAAGTTGATTATCAAAATGTGGATCCTCGTTTTGTTAGAAACTACTATATAGCCGGAACATGGAATCTAACGGTTTATCCAGCATTATTTTTTTACGATGAATACAGAGATTTCAAAAAACCTTCGCTGCAGACCTTAATAGTTCGGGGATTGTATGGCGCGATAGGTTTTGGTGGAATTATAAATCAATATGATAAGCTCTATCGACACGATCCGAATAATCCCAATAACAATGCTGAGTTCGAAAGAAACGTCGATGGCGAAATTGAGAAATATAAAACTCCGACGAAAGATCTGTTGTTTCCAGTTTTTAATATTGGCGTAAGTTTACCAATCAACAAATATTCTTATACCTCAAGAGGATTCTGGAGTGTAGTGGTCAATGGTCAATTCAATTTTTCTGAGGGAGATCAATTAGATGCCTATCAACCAATAACAGGAGATGGCGTTTCATCGAAAGCTGACGTCTTCAGTTTTGGGTATTTAGGCTTAAAGTATACGTTTTAGAATTCTATTCGCCCTACTTTTTAGTGCAGGTGTAGGATTTTTTAATAGAAAGTGGATTTGCGCAATAAGTTCCTCTTTCACCCAAGTATGCGAATCACTAAGGTAGTAAAGTACATTGAGACAATTGACAGTAACGGCTACTGGACAATTTGCGTTTATAATCCAATTAAAACAACATTCTATTATTAGCTGTTCTTCTTGTTGTTTCAGAATTACAATTCTTTGAGAAGGATGGGTGAGGAGCATACATATTTTTGTATAACTTCGAATGCAGCTCCAATTACATTGTTCTTTTAGCCTGCTTAGAAAGGTTATATACATACCTTTAATCAAGGTGTTATCATCAAGTAGGACATGCTCCAATAACCAAGATGCTCGAAATGCAATTTGTGTATCAGCATGGATAGAATATTCAAGCAACATCGGTATAGTGAGCCCTTGCTCTTCTATGAAAGTTTTACCAAATGACTTTGCCTTAAAATAACGAATATCTTCTTTTAAAAACTTTAAAATAGCCGACTGATTATTCTCCATAAAACTTAGGATTAAAGTTCACTAAAAATAATTGTTGGGTAGCTCGAGTTATCGAAGTATATAACCATCTCAAAAATTCTGTATTAAGCATGTCATCATTAAGATATCCTTGATCAACGAATACGCATGGCCATTGCCCGCCTTGAGCTTTGTGACAAGTTATAGCATATGCAAATTTGATTTGTAATGCGTTGTAATAAGGATCCTTTTTAATAGCCTCTAATCTATCTTTTTTTTGAGGTATATCGATATAATCTTGTGCTATAGATTCATAAAGACGTTGCTGCTGATCGTAAGGTAGATTTGGTGCATCTACATGTATACTGTCCAATAATACTCTACATAAAATAGGGTCTAACTCATCGTCATCAATAAATTCCAATGAAATGTCGGCAAAACGAAACCCGTGTTGATCATGTATGTTGGACACTTTTCTTACCTTAGCTAAATCTCCATTTGCAATAAAACCCGTATTTTTTTCATCATGCTGTTGTAGCCAATAGTAATTGTTACGTACAATCATCACTAGATCTCCGCCCGTAATTTCTTCTTCGCGAAATAAGATTTGATTTCTAATATGTTGATTGTATAGGTTCGCGGATTTATTCGAACGACATATAACTATGGAGTTTTCGATGTCAAATTTATCATAACTGTAATGCAATCCTTCAATAAGTCTTTCTCCATTCATTCTAAAAATATCTCCAAAGCCTTTGGTAACAAATTGAGGAAAAGGTAAGTGGTCTTGCTGTTTTTCTATACTGATATCGTCCCTAATTTTTGTAGCGTTATACAAAATACCCGAAGCTTGCTTTTGACGTACAACTTCCGTTAGTTCGAAATGAAAGACTTGCATGTGATAGTTGGAAGCAATGTGTTCATTATCTAAGGCGGGACTGTCGAGCATACCTACTGGTGGTAGCTGCGCAGTGTCGCCAACAAACATTAAACAACAATTATTACCGGAACGAACAAATCTGATTAAATCATCCAAAAGACTACTCGAAAAAAACTGTACGGCATCATCAGCAATCATTGACGCCTCGTCAATAATGAAAAGAGTGTCTTCATGTAGATTTTCAGCCAATGTAAAATCTAATTCTATGGTAGAGGCCGTTTTCTTTCGATAAATTTTTTTATGGATTGTGTACGCTTTTTTACCAGAATAATAGCTCATTACTTTCGCAGCGCGACCAGTTGGCGCTAGCAATACTACCCGTTTTTTTAATAAGGGTAACACACTGACGACCGCACTGATGATCGTGGTCTTTCCTGTCCCGGCATACCCTTTCAAGAGGAAGCAGGTTGTGGAATTGAAAGTTGTTAAAAAAAAATCCAGTAGCTTAAATACCTCAAGCTGTTGTTTTGTAGGCTGCCAGTGAAATTGTTTGACAAGCAGTTCTCGAATAGACATAACCAAAGTTATCTAAAAGGTTGGTCAAATCAATTGTAAAAGCTAATTTTGTTTTTATAAGTAGGCAGAACCGTATATCACTTACATGAACTATACATCAAAAAATTTTCATTTACATTACGTCTCACGATACCGATTAATTATAAAGTCAGGGTTCGCAACCGATACATTGATTGTGGTAGACGAAGACAACGAAGTTCAAGCTTTTCATTCGTATCCATCTGAAGAACCGAGTATAGAGGCGACTAAATTACTAGGACTACCTTTTCAAAAGATTTTTATAGGGTTACCACTACAAAGTTTAGTGTTTATTCCCTCTGAAGTTTACAATACAGAAGACCGTGAGATCTACCAAGAATTTTTACTAGACGATAAGATTGAACGAAGTTACCGTTGTGATATTGAAAATTTAGGAGTTACAGGTTATTTTCAATTTGATTTATTGTTACTAAATCGTTGGCAGGCCATATTCCCTCAAGCAAATTTTATGGCAGACTTTCAAGTTGTATTACGCGATATACAAGCGTATATTCCAGCAGAAGGTACCGTGCTAGGTGTGCATGTAAGGGATAAGCAAGTTGAGCTTTTCGTATTTATTCGTGAACGTTTCCAATTGTATAATATATTTGATATCGAAACACCAGACGATCTACAATATTTTATTCTACACGTGTGCAGGCTTTTAGCAATCAGTCGAATTGATAAAATCCTTGTTTCGGGAATTGATGCCGAACATACTTTTATGGAAGTTCTACGACAACATGCGCATACCATTGAATTTGTAAAATCAACATTAAACTTGTACTCAAACGATATCGATGTTGTTAAAGAAGCTCAACTATTAAACATACTAGCTGATTTTCCTTTATGCGTATCATAGGAGGAAAATTCGGCGGACTTCGGCTCACGCCGCCACAAAACTTGCCCGTTAGGCCAACAACTGATATCGCAAAAGAAGCGTTATTTAATATATTGGAAAATAAAGGGGCATTTGAGGATTGTGCTTGTCTAGATTTGTTTGCTGGCACAGGTAACATCAGTTTTGAATTAGCATCTCGAGGAGCTGCGTCGATCGAGGCTGTGGATATTCATTTTAAATGCCTTCAATATATTAAGGATACGGCTACAAAGTTGAAAATAGATGTTATTAAGACGAGGAAAGCAGATGTAATCAAGTTTATTGGAAGCGCGAAAGATAGTTATGATTTTATTTTTGCAGATCCACCTTACGACCTATCAGCGCTACCGCAACTTGCAAACGCAATCATTAATCAAGGCATGTTAAAAAAAGGCGGTACTATGGTTATTGAACATCCCTCTACTAGAAAAATGGATGATTCTTCCTTTTATTTAGAGACAAGGAAATATGGATATTCTTCATTTAGTTTTTATCAATTTACGTGATGCTCAAACTTGATATAAAAATAGCTGTATTTGCAGGGTCATTCGACCCCTTCACTTTTGCTCATAAAGATATAGTAGACCGAGGTCTTTGTTTATTTGACAAAGTTGTTATTGCTGTAGGTAAAAACAGTGCAAAAACAGGTGTATTGCCTTTTGAAGATCGTGTTGAATCTATCAAGCAAGTTTATAAGAATAACGAACGGATAGAAGTGGAACAGTTTAACGGTCTCACAGTAGATTTTTGCAAGAGGGTAGGTGCTAATTTTATTTTACGCGGTTTAAGAAATACAAACGATTTTTTGTTTGAACAAGCTATTGCCCAAAATAATTTGTTACTTGCGCCAACTATAGAAACCTATTTTCTTGCTTGTCAGACAGGATTAGGGCATATTTCTTCAACAATTGTACGTGATATATGGATGAACCAAGGTGATATTTCTAAGATGGTGCCTGAAGAAGTTTTGTTTTATCTAAAAAGAAGTAAATAGGGCTTATGTTCGCCCTATTCTAACTTTTTTACCTTTTATTTTTAAATTGTTTGCAATCTTTATAATACCTAAAACGACATCTCTATTCACCGCTACAAAAGATTCCTTTTCTTTCACTTCTATTAATCCGATATCTTCTTTCTTGATATCAGGAAGATTCAAGAGAAAACCTACGATATCAACTTTATTTATTTTATCTTTTTTTCCTCCTGTTATGTAAAGCGTTGCAAAAGCTGAATTTGTAGGCAATGTATAGTCTTCATCATCTAAATGTAAGGTTTCGCTATCAACGGGAAGATATGGGTAATCTTCCTCAGGTTTTAAAATTACAAAAACTTCCCCGGACGATTGCATTCGAGCGGTTCTACCGTTTCTATGTATAAAAGCATCTTCTTTGTATGGAAGTTGATAGTGTATGATGGTCTCAACCTCGGGAATATCGAGCCCTCGAGCAGCTAAGTCGGTCGTAACCAATATTCGGTTAGAATTGTTCCTAAACTTCAATAAGGCAAGTTCTCGATCAGGTTGTTCCAATCCACCATGGAATAGATCATGAGTGACCTCGTATTCTTCTAATAAAGAACTTATATGATCAACAGCATCCCTGTGGTTGCAAAATATTATTGTTTTCTTTTCACCATTTTTTGACAATATTCGGAGTAAATTCTTTAATTTATGCTGCGAAGGGCTGATGATCTTTTTTACCGAGATCTTGGGCTTAGAGTCTCCATCGCCAGAAAAATCTACAATCACAGGCGAATGTATTCTAGCAAAGTCGGGGATTTCTGACATTTTCGTCGCGGAAGTCATGATAGTTCTTCCTATATGATTCATCTGTCCCAGGATGTAACGCATCTGTCCTTCAAACCCAAATTCAAGTGATTTGTCAAATTCATCGAGTATAATTGTATGGACATCGTTAATATTGACATGATTACGTTCGATATGGTACATCAATCTGCCTGGTGTACCGATTAACAAAGCCGGGGATTCGCGAAGTTTGTTTCTTTCAACTTTAGTATCATTTCCACCATATACACAAGTAACTTTGAAACCAACATGTACTTTTTTGAGGACCTGTTCAATTTGCAACGCTAATTCTCTGGTAGGAACTAGTATCAT
This sequence comes from Sphingobacterium sp. LRF_L2, assembly GCF_965644235.1. Classification (NCBI taxonomy): domain Bacteria; kingdom Pseudomonadati; phylum Bacteroidota; class Sphingobacteriia; order Sphingobacteriales; family Sphingobacteriaceae; genus Sphingobacterium; species Sphingobacterium sp. LRF_L2. The sequence goes on from NZ_CBFFRI010000004.1 coordinate 122,836, forward strand.
CGATTGTGTACCCGGAATATCTTTTCGGAGATGCCTTTCTAAAAGTAAAGTAAATGCCAGTGTTTTCCCTGTTCCAGTCGGAGAATGTAAAATAAAGTCTTTTTCAGGATTGTATTGTTCAAGTACAGCTGTCTGCATTTCATTAAGATTTGCAATCTGCAATCGCTGTAAAATTTCTTGGAGTTTCATAGAAACAAAGTTACAATATAAAATATGTTTTTTTCAGTAGATTAATAGAACAGGCGAGGCTGCGATACTTAAGCTGCCTTGGTTTATTGCGTAGAGATGTGCTTAAAAATAAAGAAGGACTAATCCTTACCTTCGAAGTAATCGATTAGTCCTTATATTATCTATATGAAATAGATACGATCGTTGTTATGAATTAAAAATGAAATTGCACACCAAGAGTTGGAGATAGAGAATTTGCATCCAATCCGAATTTATTTTCGGTGATATCATTTGTTTTGTTTTTATCAGATTCGAAATAAAGTCCTCTAACCTTGAACTCGATACCTATTTTACTTGTAGGGAAGAACGCAAAACCAGGTGCTAATTCAACACCGTATTTTTCAAATTTTTGTTCATTTGTTACCGTTGCACTTTCTACAGTATTTTTTCCCCAAGCCATAGGAACAGATAATTGAGAGAAAAATTTAAATTGCCCCTCACCAATATAATTTCTTACAAAGGGAGCCACTTGGAAGTAATTTGTTTTGTTTGTAGTGATACCATTTTCATTTTTCCCCCAATTATAACCGACACCAGTACCTACAGCCCAATTATCGCTAACGAAATAGCCTACGGTTGGATTGATTGAAAACGCATTTTGTTTGATATCCGTGTCTTTAGTTTTTGAAGTTTCGAAACCGACTTGACCACCAACGATAAATTTACCTTTTTCTGTTTGTGCTTGTGATGCTAAAGTTAAAGCGGTTACTGCTGTGAGTGTTAAGAATAATTTTTTCATAATACTTGAAATTAATGTTTGTTGAAAATATTTGACTTTTTATCAATATAATTCAGTATGTCCAATATATATGCCAATGGAAGCAACAAATGTCATTGAAATGTTTGTTTATACAACTAATTATCAAGCAATAGATTATATACCAGAAGCTGATTTAAATTTTCTAACGCTTTTTTAAAAAGAACAGAAAACAGCCTGTCGAGGTGACGTTACGTCTGTTTTTAAGCAAAAATGTCATGTTATTATGGCAGATAATGAAAGGTGATAGTTATCATCTGCTTGGTTTTAGAACATAAAAAAAGCCCAGGTATCTGGGCTTTTTTATATTTACTTATAAAATATATACTATTCAAAATATTCTTTGATGCGTTCGAAGAATGATTTTTCACTCTTACCGGGTTGTGGTTTGAAATTAACAGAACTCTTCAGCTTTTCTAAAATAGAACGCTCTTCTGGAGAAACAGCTTTAGGTGTCCAGATATTGACGTAGACAAGTTGATCACCTTTATGATATGAGTTTACTTCCGGCACGCCCTTTCCTTTTAACCTTAAAATTTTGCCACCTTGCGTACCTGGGTCAATTTTTATTTTTGCTTTACCATCTATCGTTGGAATTTCTACGCTTGTTCCTAATGCAGCATCCGCAAAGTTGATATATAAATCATAGATTATATTGATACCATCTCTCTTTAAGGACTCGTGAGGAACTTCTTCAATCAGAATGATAAGATCTCCAGGAACACCACCTCGAGGGGCAGCATTTCCTTTTCCGCTCATAGACAATTGCATTCCCTCACTAACACCAGCAGGGATATTGATGCTGATAGTTTCTTCACCACGCTCTAGCCCTTCACCTTTACAGGTTGTACATTTAGAAGTAATTTCTACACCTTCACCATTACAAGTAGGGCAGGTGCTCGTAGTCTGCATCTGACCTAAAATAGTATTTGTTACACGCCTTACAGATCCAGATCCACCACAGGTATTACATGTATGATAAGAGGATTTGTCTTTAGCCCCAGTGCCATTACAAGTATGACAGTGAACCTGTTTATTGACCTTAACCTTCTTTTCTACACCTTTGGCAATTTCTTCCAACGTTAATTTGACCTTGATGCGTAGATTTGTTCCTCTTTGTACACGTCTTCCTCCACCACGGGAACCACCGCCGAAAAAGCTTTCAAAAGGACTGCCACCACCAAAAATATCGCCAAATTGACTAAATATGTCATCCATATTCATTCCGCCACCTCCAAAACCAGAAGCAGAATTTCCTGAATGGCCGAACTGATCGTAGCGTTGACGTTTCTCTGGATTGCTCAATATTTCGTAGGCTTCTGCCGCCTCCTTGAAGTTTTCCTCAGCATCTTTGTCATCTGGATTTTTATCCGGGTGATATTTAATAGCCAACTTACGGTAAGCCGACTTTATCTCTGATGCATCTGCTGATTTAGAAACACCTAATACGTCATAATAATCTCTCTTAGCCATGCTCTTATTGCCCTATAACTACTTTTGCAAAACGAACTACTTTCTCATTTAAAAAGTATCCCTTTTCGACAACATCGATCACTTTATTTTTCCATTCTTCAGAAGGAGCTGGTATTGCCGTAATAGCTTCCTGAAATTCTGGATCAAAAGGATTCCCTATAATATCTTCCATTTCCTTCAAGCCTTCTTGCGCCAAGGTTTTACGGAATTTTTGATTAACTAAATCAATTCCCTGTTTTACAGAATCAATTTCTTGCGCCGTTTGCATTGCTGTTAGTGCGCGATCCAAGTCATCTAGAACAGGCAGTAACTTATTGAGGACATCTTTGCTAGCGGATTGAATAAGTTCCACTCGTTCTTTTGATGTTCTCTTTTTATAATTGTCGAACTCCGCAAATAAACGCGCATATTTATCTTGCGCATTAGCTAGTTCTAGCTTTAATTGATCTTCTACAGTTTGATCACTAACTTGGTCATCCACATTCTCAGTAGAAGCTTGATCCAAATTGTCTACGTTTTCGTCTTGAATATTATTTTCCTGTTCGTTCATCATATCTAATTATGTAGCTCGGATAGTATCTTTCTTGCTATTTCAATTATATTGCCATTGTATATAAAACCGACACCCTGTCAGTTTATTTCATGATAAACTACCAAAATGTCGGTTTGCTGTTGTTTATGTCAGTAAGGATTAAATACTCACGTTGTCATAAAGTGCGGTGTCAGCAGTTTTAATAATACGTGCTGGCATATTCTTTATGATCTGATAGTCGTGTGTCGCCATCAGCACAGATGTTCCTGCTGATGCTATATCTTTTAATAATAATACAATTTCTTCGGAAGTTGCGGGATCTAAGTTTCCCGTAGGCTCATCTGCTAGGATAATCTCAGGATTGTTTAACAGAGCCCTCGCGATAACCACACGTTGTTGTTCACCACCGGAAAGCTCGTGCGGCATTTTACGTAATTTAGAGCGTAAACCTACTTTCTCTAAGACATCCAGCATTCGGTTTTCTATAAGTCCACGCTCCGTCCAACCTGTAGCTTTTAATGCAAATTCCAAATTCTTTTCTACCGTCCTGTCATTTAATAGGTGAAAATCCTGAAATACAATACCTAATTTTCTGCGTAAATAAGGGACATCATTTTCATGAAGTTTCTTCAAGTCAAATCCCGCAACCATACCTTCGCCACTATTTATGTATAAATCGCCATAAATAATCTTTAATAAGCTGCTTTTTCCGGTACCAGACTGTCCGATTAAATAAATAAACTCTCCTTTGTTAATATCTAGATTTACGTGAGAGAGAACTAAATGCTTTTGTTGATAGATGTCTACGTTTTTTAATTTTATAACTGTATTGTCTGCCATACCATTTTATACTTCAATTTTTTTTATCTGACCAAAAGGCATTTCCTGAACAATGCGCATGATATATTCTGCCTTATCACCTAATCCAATTTTTTCTAGGGATTTGTCGGGTCTATCTACTCTAAAATATGCCAATAAGGTAAATGCTTCATCCCGTAACTGCACATAATCTGGAATTTTGGCAACACCCTTCACTTTTATAACATACATAATGAAACAAAGTTATAATTTTTTATGTAACAGCCCATCTTTAATTTCGTAGTATTTAAACTGAGGTATTATTAGATAGAAACTCTAAAACATTAACCCCATCAGCATAATCTTCTAGTGAGGGAGATTGGCTTTTACCAAAAGAAAAGACAGGAATGACACTTTGTACATCAATCTCTGTGATTAAACACTGGATGCCATCCGCCACGCTGTCAATTTTCTCGATAACTTGAGAGACAGTATCATATTCCTCGTAAAATAGAACACCCAAAGGCGAAGCGATACGCGTGTCCTCTTTCAGTAATAAGAAGCCGTTGTCAAAATGTTTATCCCCATTTATAAGGTAAATGGATTTATTATAATCATAGTTATTCCCATATTTGAAGTGATCTTTGACGAAATGAAAAGCTTCAATGGCTTCGAAAAGACGTGCTATATCAAAGCCTTTCGGAATATAAATCTTAGAAACAGAACGGCAACCTAATCCAAAATAATCGAAGATATCAAAGCCCAATTGATAGAGCTGTTCTGAGGATTCTTCGCCAGACAGTAAAGCAACTGAATTACGGTTTTTTCGAATAATATTAGGTTTTTTTCCAAAATAATGCTCAAAGTAGCGGGAACTGTTATTGCTACCAGTAGCGATAACGAGATCATAGTCCGTCAATCTATCTACAATTTCTATTTTAGATCCAAAATCAGGTTCTATTTGAATAAGTTGATCTACAACAAATTTTGTTAGACCTGCATCATCTGATGAGACTTTAATCTGACAGCAAAAACCCGCGCACAGCACGCATAGTAAATCATGAAATCCTACGAGAGGAACGTTCCCTGCCATAATAACACCAACTTTAACGTTCAGATCAACATCTGGTAGATTGGCCAACCAAAGGCTTAGTTTATCTTCGGTTAGGTTAGAGCCAATGGATGAAAGCTGTTTTATTGTATTCTCTTTTGTATACCAAGGGTTTTTAATCGCTGCCATTGCTACAGCATCTTGAACTTGCTGGTTTCCAGAAGTAAGCAAATCACCCAATTTCGCAAAAGCTTCTATTCGTTGTTTCTGTGTCAAAATCTTTTTATTTAGAATCGTTCTGATATTTTTTTCAAGTATCTTTGTGTGTCTTAAGAATAACTACTAACTTTGTATAGTTTTACTTAAGAGGCGAGACAAAATTAGTTTATTTTATATAATTGTAAGGTTATAAATGGCAATTAAAATTACTGACGAGTGTATAAATTGTGGTGCATGCGAACCAGAGTGCCCCAACAACGCGATATATGATGCTGGTGTGAGTTGGAAATTTTCTGAAGGAACTGCTTTAGAAGGTGTAATCGATTTTGGGGATGGAGTAACGTTGGACTCCAACGCCTCTCAAGAGGCACTTTCAAACGAAGTGTATTACATCGTTTCAGATAAGTGTACAGAATGTGTTGGTTTTCACGATGAACCTCAATGTGCGGCTGTTTGCCCTGTGGATTGTTGTGTAGAAGATGAAGATATTGTGGAAACGGAAGAGGAACTTTTAGCGAAAAAAGCTTGGCTACACGCTGAATAATTCTTTTTACGAACTTAATTATAAAAAAGCACTGCAAGTTTTGTAGTGCTTTTTTATTTATTCCTGTTTTTGATACCGTTCTAAATTTGGTTTAAAAGTCATTTTTTTTATTTTTGTTGATCAAAGAAACAAAAACTAAGCTAAATGTTAAAAAAACAAGTGGGTTTTATAACCCTTTTCACCGTTTCTATTGCCATTATCCTAACATTGATTTACGAATTTAATTTGTTTGCTATTCATCCCGATTTTATGATGGGGATTCGTTGGGTCGTGGGAGCGGTTTTGATGCTAAATGCAATATTTAGAAAAAATTTAACCACATGGATACTCACTTGTCTCGTGTTAGGGATTTTTGTTGGTCTGGACTTCCCAAATTTAGCCCGTGCAATGCAACCCTTATCACAAGGGTTTATTAAATTAGTTAAAACAATTGTCGGCCCGATTTTATTTGCCACTTTGGTTTTCGGTATTGCGGGGCATTCAGATTTAAAATCTGTCGGACGTATGGCATGGAAATCCATGCTGTATTTCTTTTGCGCTACGAGTTGCGCTATTTTTATCGGGTTAATTGTTATTAATGTTACAAAAGCTGGAGTAGGCGTAGATGTCGCAAATATGCCACATGAAGAATTGCCAAAAACAGCTACGATCACGGAGACGGACCAGAAGGCCTTAGAGCATATCTCTTCTGAAGCACATGGCGTTTATAAGTTTAATGCTTTCATACGTGATACATTTCCCGAAAACATTGTTAAAGCAGTTTACGAGAATAAGGTTTTACAAATTGTCGTTTTCGGAGTTTTATTCGGTATAGGGTTGGCGTTGGTCGAAGAGAAGAAAAGGAAGCCTTTAGTCGATTTTACGGAAAGTCTCTCGGAAGCGATGTTCAAGTTTACCAATATTGTTATGCTATTCGCTCCGATTGGTGTAGGTGCTGCGATGGCGTATACCGTTGGGCATCTGGGGGTCGATATCCTGAAAAATCTATTTATGCTTTTAGGAAGTCTCTATTTGGCGTTGGTTATATTCCTTTCTTTCGTTTTATTGCCTATTGCCTTATTTCTTAAAATTCCCATAAAGCAATTTGTAAACGCCATAAAAGAACCGGTGTCTATCGCATTTGCAACAACAAGTTCTGACGCAGCTTTACCTAAAGCTATGAGTGCTATGGAGAAATTTGGTGTGCCACGAAAAATAGTATCTTTTGTAATTCCAACAGGCTATAGCTTTAATTTAGATGGAACATCGCTTTATCTTTCTTTAGCAGCTATTTTTGTAGCGCAAGCTGCCGGCATACCCTTAACAATTGGACAGCAGCTTTTGATGGCCTTCACATTAATGATAACATCAAAAGGTGTTGCAGCCGTGCCAAGAGCATCCTTGATTGTGCTTATTGCTACAGCGGATCAATTTGGCTTGCCAACATTCGTGATAGCTGCAATATTAGGGATAGACGAATTAATGGATATGGCACGTACTTCTGTTAACGTGATAGGCAATTGCTTAGCTACGGTAGTAGTTGCTAAATGGGAAGGAGAATTTGATGAAAAAGCTCCTTTTCTTCAAGATGTCAAATCAGAAGACGAAGTCGCAGGATAAAATAGAAATAAAAAAAGCTACCAAATTTGGTAGCTTTTTTTTATTTAAGTACGGTATATCTATTGATATCCGAGTAGTTTCATCACCTGTTTAGAATTTTGCTCCTCACCGAAAACTTCATAATTAAATGTTTCGTCTCTGTTTCTACGTACCAAAACATGTTTAGGCGAAGGTAATAGGCAATGATGTATACCGCCGTAGCCACTTAAAACATCTTGGTAAGCACCTGTGTGGAAAAAGCCTAAATATTGCACCTTTCTGGTTTTTGGCATGAAGACAGAATTCATGTGAGCTTCCTGATTGTAATAATCCTGTCCATCACACGTTATACCACCCAAATTCACACGTTCATATTCCGAATCCCAGTTGTTAATAGGTAGTAGGATGTATTTTTGGTTTAAAGCCCAAACATCCGGAAGATTTGTGATAAATGAACCGTCAATCATAAACCATTTTTCACGGTCATTTTGTTGCTTGCGGCCCAAAACCTTATATAATATTCCTGAAGCCTCGGCTACCGTATATTTACCAAATTCCGTAATGATATCCGGCTCCATAACTTCGTGATGCGCACAAATTTGCTTTATACGATTAACGATTTCATTGACCATATACTCGTAATCGAAATCGTGCACTAGCGAATCCTTGAAAGGCATTCCACCACCGATATCTAACGTATCTAGATCGGGATTTACTTTTTTGAATTTACAATAGAGTGTTACATATTTTTCTAACTCATTCCAGTAATAAGGCGTATCGGAGATACCCGAATTAATGAAAAAATGCAACAACTTCACCTTAAAATTAGGGTTGTCGGCAATTTTGTTGTTATAGAAATCAATTACATCTTCCTGTCTTATACCTAATCTTGACGTGTAAAACTGTGAGTCAGGTTGTTCCTCTGATGCAATTCTTACACCTAAAGCACAAGGCTCTTCAAGCTCGATTTCGTCATCATAAAGATTAAATTCTTCTTTGTTGTCGAGTACAGGTATAATGTTTTTATAGCCATCGTGGATCATGTCGATGATATACTGCTTGTATTGGTACGTTTTAAAGCCATTACAAATCACTGTAATATCTTTATTGACTGTCCCTTGTCTTTCAAGAGAGTCAATCATCGGCATATCAAAGGCAGAAGAGGTTTCCAAATGTATGTCATTTTTCAAAGCCTCTTCGACAATATGTTTAAAATGTGATGATTTTGTACAGTAACAATATTTATAAGATCCGCGGTAGTTGTGTTTCAAAATAGCCGTTTGGAATAATATCTTCGCTTGCTGAATTTTTTTGCTGACAATAGGTAAATAGGTAAAGCGCAAGGGAGTGCCATACGTCTCTATCATTTCCATCAAATTCAAATCGTGGAAGTACAATTCGTCGTCGATAATTTCGAATCCGTCTTGCGGAAAACCAACACTTAAGTCAAGAAATTCCTGATAGCTCTGCATTTTTTATTATTTTTGGCAAAGATATACTTTCGGCATGAATACCTAACTATAGCGGGTGATATTTTTCAGATTCATTATCAGAAAGTTATAAAAATTACGAAATAATTACATGGCTTATTCGATTCAACAGACGCTAATAACACAGACAGTTCAGGCCGTTAAGGCCCTTTATGGTGCGGATCTACCCGATTCTCAAGTTACCTTACAAGAGACACGTAAGGAATTTGCGGGACACATCACTATCGTGGTATTTCCTGTAACACGCTTTTCAAAAAAATCACCAGAACAAACGGGTACAGAAATAGGAGAATGGTTGCAAGAAAATTTACAAGAAATCTCCGCCTTTAATGTAATTAAAGGCTTTTTAAATATCAGTTTATCAGATGATTATTGGGTAAGCTTAGTGAATGACACACTTATCAAATCTGATTTCGGCGTATTTGCACCTACAGGCAAAAAGTTGATGGTGGAGTACAGCTCGCCCAATACAAATAAACCGTTGCACCTTGGACATATCAGAAACAATCTGCTCGGATTCTCTGTGGCAGAGATATTAAAAGCATATGGTTATGATGTTATCAAAGCTAATTTGGTCAATGATCGCGGGATTCACATCTGTAAATCCATGCTTGCTTGGCAGCTGTTTGGCAATGGAGAGACCCCAATCACCTCAGGCCTTAAGGGAGATCATTTGGTCGGCAAATACTATGTAATTTTTGATAAAGCTTATAAACAAGAAATAGACGCTTTAAAAGCAGAAGGGCAAGCAGAGGAGGACGCGAAAAAAAATGCGCCTTTGATTAAACAAGCTCAACTCATGCTGCAAAAATGGGAATCAGGTGACGAGGAAACCCTCGATCTTTGGAAAACCATGAATGGCTGGGTGTATCAAGGATTTGAAAAAACCTACAAGCAGCTAGGTGTTGATTTTGATAAATACTATTATGAGTCGGACACCTATTTATTAGGTAAGGATATTATACAAGAAGGACTAACAAGCGGTGTGTTTTTTCAAAAAGAAGACAAATCTGTATGGATTGATTTGACTGAAGAAGGCTTAGATCAAAAACTGGTGCTGCGTGGTGATGGAACTTCGGTGTATATCACGCAGGATTTAGGTACCGCGCAATTGAAATATGATGAGTTCAAAATGGACGAATCGATCTATGTAGTAGGCAATGAACAAGATTACCATTTTAAGGTTCTTTTCCTTATTTTAAAGAAATTAGGAAAAGCATGGGCAGATGGCTTATTCCATTTATCCTACGGCATGGTCGATCTTCCTTCTGGAAAAATGAAATCTAGAGAAGGTACCGTGGTTGATGCTGATGATCTTATGTCAGAAATGATCGAAACAGCGAAGATGCGTACAGAAGAATTAGGAAAAACAGCAGGTTTGTCGGAAGAAGAGAAATCCGTATTATACGATACCATAGGGATGGGCGCTTTGAAATACTTTCTATTGAAAGTAGATCCAAAGAAACGACTGTTATTCGATCCGAATGAATCTGTGGATTTTCAGGGCCACACAGGACCGTTTATCCAATATACACATGCGCGTATTAAATCGGTATTACGGAAAGCGGACTTTGATAAAACGAGTCCATCAGCCAAGCCTACAAAATTATCACCCTACGAACAGGAGTTAATCCAAGCTTTGAGTGCTTATCCTCAAGCTATCGAGGCTTCTGCTAAGGAGTTCTCACCTGCACAATTGGCTAATTATGCGTATGATGTAGCGAAGTTGTACAATAAATTTTACCACGAGGAAACGATTTTGAAAGCTGAAGACCAGGATGTAAAAACATTCCGATTACACCTTTCAGCTGTTTCTGCTCACGTAATTGCAGAAAGCATGCGTTTATTAGGTATCCAAGTTCCTGAAAGAATGTAATATGAGGAAGTATAAGGTAGGACTTATTGGTTTTTCGATCGGAGGGCAGGTATTTCATGCCCCATTCATTGTAGGTAATCCTGGTCTTGAGCTGTATAAAGTCACGGCAAGAAAATCAGATCAAAAACAACTACTTCAAGAGAAGTATCCCCAAGCCATTGCCGTACAGGAGGCAGATGAAATATTGAATGATAGTCTTATTGATCTTGTTGTCATTGCGACTTCCAATGATGTACACTATGCACTGGCGAAGAAAGCACTGGAGGCAGGAAAACATGTGGTCGTTGAGAAGCCGTTTACCAATACCAGTTCAGAGGCTGATGACCTTATTGCTTTGGCAAAAAGTAAAGGCTTGTTGTTGACTGTTCATCACAATGCAAGATTTCATTCTGATTTCAAAACAGTAAAAAAGGTAATTGATTCAGGGGCATTGGGAAAACTAGCAAACTATGAAGCTCGATATGATCGTTTTCGTAATTTTTTAAGGGAAGGTGCTTGGCGAGAAAAAGATTTACCAGGTTCGGGTATACATTATGATTTAGGAGCACATCTTATCGATCAAGCTTTGCAGTTGTTTGGAAAGCCTGAGTGGGTTTTTGCTGATTTACGCAAACAACGTGAAGGAGCACAAGCAGTTGATGATTTCGAATTTATCCTCAGTTATCCAACGATAAAAGTATCGCTAAAAGGTCAGATGCTAGCCAAAGAGCCTACTGCTCGGTATGCAATTTATGGACAGAACGGCTGTTTTATTAAGCCGGGTACCGATCCTCAAGAGGCAAAACTACGCGAAGGATTTCTTCCACACGAAGATCCAAATTGGGGAGAGGAAGAATCTATCGATTATGGACGATTGTCCACTATTGAAGATGGTATAGAGCATTTTGAGACGATCGTGAGCGAACGTGGTACAGGAAGTGATTTTTATGCCAATGTGTTAGCTGTATTGGAAGGAGAAAGCAAATTAAATATCACTGCTGAGCAAGCACGCGACGTTATTCGCATCTTAGAGGCAGCGGAACAATCATGGACGGAAAAACGTGCCATTTCGCTCACTAACGAACTTATAGCCTATTAATGCTATACGACGCAATAATAATAGGAGGAGGGGCCTGCGGCTTAATGTGTGCGGCGCAAGCAGGATTACTCGGTAAACGTGTGTTACTTTTAGAAAAAAACGATAAGGTAGGCGCAAAGATTCTTATTTCAGGAGGGGGACGATGCAACTTCACGAATACAGGTACTTCATTGGAGAACTTCGTTTCAGATAATCCACATTTTCTAAATACAGCATTCTCGTTATGGACCGTAGAAGATACTATTGACTTCTTTAGGAATTTTGGTCAAATAGAAGGCGAAGAAAAAACACTAGGGCAACTCTTCCCTCGTTCAAACAAGGCAAAAGATATCGTACATGTTTTTACCAAATTACTGTATGAGACCGGTCAAGATATTTGGTTAAATACGGAGGCCAAATCTGTTGTAAAAGAAGGGGATACTTACGTTTTAACTGCCATTCGTGACGGACGAGAGCAGAAGTTGCAAACCCGCAAATTGGTATTCGCATCGGGGGGACTTCCAGTAGCCAAATTAGGCGCATCTGATTTCGCTTTGCGTATTGCCAAACAATTCGGTTTATCCGTTATTCCTACAGCGCCAGCATTGGTTCCACTTACGATAACAGGAAAAGATGAACGTTGGTATGCAGAATTAGCCGGTAATACAATTTTTTCACGTGTATATAACGATAGGATATCGTTTGAAGAAAATATATTATTTACACATTGGGGATTAAGTGGGCCTGCGATTCTACAGATTTCTTCCTATTGGCGTCCAGGCGAGAACTTTTTTATAAACTTACTACCTCATGCAGATATAGGAGATCTTATAAAGAATGAAAGAATAATTGGAGGAAAACGTACGATTGGTCAGCTACTTCAGCCATACTTTTCGAAGAAAATTGTAGATTCATTGGGCAAGTATCTGCCTATTCATCTAAAAATTGCCTCATTGAGTAAATCTGATGCCTTACTTATAGCCGAAACAGTTCACAAATTTAAGGTAAAACCTGCTGGCGATAAAGGATATGACAAAGCTGAAGTCATGCGAGGCGGTATAGCGACCACCGAGTTAGACCCGAGGACCTTGGAATCAAAAAAGAATAAAGGATTGTATTTTGGAGGCGAAGCTGTAGACATCACCGGCTGGCTAGGAGGATATAACTTTCAATGGGCTTGGGCCTCAGGTTTTCTCATTGCGCAGGATTTATAAAAATGACTTTAACTTTTTGACGAACACATGTTCATCACGAGAAATACGACTGCTATCCTAAATATTCCACTAAAAACATTAACTTTGCCCACGAAGCAAACCGGTTCTATCGCTGTCCTTGTTATGAGGAAAGAGGAAAGTCCGGGCAACAAAGAGCAACACGCTTCCTAACGGGAAGGCTCTTCTTTAGAAGAGACAGAAAGTGCCACAGAAAATATACCGCTCATCTTCAGGTGAGTAAGGGTGAAAATGTGAGGTAAGAGCTCACGGTCTTGTATGGTAACATACATTACGGTAAACCTCGTGTGTTGAAAGACCAAATAGGTTACGAACGAAGGCTGCTCGTCTTCTATTGCTAAGGCAATATTCGTAATGGGTAGGTTGATTGAGCTTGCATGCGAATGCAAGTCTAGATAAATGATAGAAATCCTAACGGATACAGAACCCGGCTTACAAGGTTTGCTTCTTTTTTGTAAATTGTCCTGTTATTTGCTAAATTGTTATTCTATTACCAAGATAAAGATATATGACAACAATCCTGATTATCGACGATGAACGTCCTATAAGAAGTTCGCTACGTGATATATTAGAATACGAAGATTACAAAGTTCTTGATGTCGATAATGGACTTGAGGGACTCGAGTTATTAAAGAAGGAAAAGATAGATCTGGTATTATGTGATATCAAGATGAACAAGATGGATGGGATGGAAGTTCTAACAGCAGCTCAAGAGATTGCTGAGGCCCCGTTCATTATGATTTCCGGACACGGAAATATCGAAACCGCTGTGGAAGCAGCAAAAAGAGGCGCTTACGATTTCCTCGAAAAACCATTAGATCTTAATCGATTACTTATTACCGTGCGTAATGCCCTTGAAAAAGGCACATTAGTAAAAGAAACTAAAGTTCTTAAGAAAAAGGTTTCGAGGACAAAAGAAATTCTAGGCCAATCATCGGGTATCAATTTAATTAAAGAGACGATAGACCGTGTTGCACCTACGGATGCTCGTGTATTAATCACAGGAGAGAATGGTTCTGGTAAAGAATTAGTTGCAAGATGGCTGCATGAGAAGTCAAATAGATCATCTTCCTCTTTGGTTGAAGTAAACTGCGCAGCTATACCATCAGAATTAATTGAATCGGAATTGTTTGGACATGAGAAGGGCTCATTTACCTCAGCAGTAAAACAACGCATCGGAAAATTTGAACAAGCAAATGGCGGTACTCTATTTCTTGATGAGATAGGCGATATGAGTTTATCAGCTCAGGCTAAGGTCTTGCGCGCACTTCAAGAAAACAAAATCACTAGGGTTGGGGGGGAGAAAGAAATTGACGTCAATGTTCGTGTCATAGCCGCAACCAATAAAGATCTGTTGAAAGAAATTGAAAACGGGAATTTCCGTATGGACCTTTATCACAGACTTAGTGTTATATTGATTCACGTACCTTCGTTAAATGAACGAGTAGATGATATTCCCGTTATCGCATCCAGCTTCTGTGAAGAAGTTTGCAGCGAATATAATATTCCGACCAAAGAAATTAGCGATCAAGCGATGAAAGCGTTACAGGGTTTACCTTGGAGTGGGAATATCCGGGAATTGCGTAATATGATTGAGCGACTTGTGATCTTAAGTGATAAGAAAATTACAGATACAGAAGTTCATCTTTATGCCAATCCTTCATCTTCCCATGCAAGTTCAGCTCGGGTACAATTTGAGTCGAAGAATAATCCGGCTTTTGATTTTGATAAATTTGATTCCTTTCAAGATTTCAAAGATCATGCAGAAAAGGAATATATCAATTTTAAATTGGATAAAAATGTCTGGAATGTATCGAAAACAGCTGATGAAATTGGCATTCAACGAAGCCATCTATATCATAAAATTGAAAAATTCGGTTTAAAGCGTGCTGAATAAATAAGAAAGGCTGTGGATATCCACAGCCTTTTTGCCTATTAATCGTTAAATTTTCTTTTTTGTCGCCTATATAATACGATGATGACAATTATTAAAAGAATCACCCCCAATATAATCGCCGCCGTTGGTGACGTTTCGTGAGATGCGGCAGCTATATGTCTTGGATTTGCCATTGTGGCAAGTGTTAAGTAACTGAATAAAATAATAAACCCCACTTTTCTCATAACTTTTTGTTTTTGAATTTATAATCAAGTTAATATATGAATATAATTTGACTGTAGCAAATATTTAAATGCAAAATCCACTCCAAATATGTTAAATAACGTTAATTTATTATTAATATACAATTAATTCTTAGTTAGGCTATTTCCAAGTGTTTAAATCACGAGTAGCCTAAGCTTAATCACAAAGTCTTGGACGATCCAAAAGCTCTTGTGCTTCCTGTAAGATTTGATTTCTGTCGTTCGCTTTTATTTCTATATGATTTAAAAAGCTGGGATTATCGACCAGTTCCTGCACTAAAATACACTGCTGCTTAAGCAAAGCCGATTTCTGCAAATCAGTCAAAGTCGTTAAGCAAGTAATAGGATAGAGGCCATTATTATCGACCCTTACCTTCAAGCTGCTTTCAGCAGGATAATCCCATCCAAGTAAGTTGATATTGTAGTAGCTGCTGAATTCCTTAGAATCTATCGTAAAATATGCGTTCGTTACCAACCAACCCTCCGTGAATTTTTTATTTTGTCCAAAAAACGAATAATATTGATCGGTAATGTCTATAAATCTCGATTTGAAATACATAGGAGTCGTAACCGATATTTTTGCGTCGATATCATTTCTAAATTTACATTCGATCGCAAGCATTCGATCATCCTTTGCCGCTACGACATCAATTTCATGCGTAACAGCATGCCCTTGTATAGTTTGACTGGTTATTGCTTTATAGTCTCCGTCGATAAATAATTTGCTAATCCATCGTTCAAAATAGAATCCTTCCGGACCAAGCTCACGTAAAGCCTTTTTTAAAGAATACCGTGCAGCATAAGCTCCTTTATATGTCTTTAACAAATTAAACGCGATCTCATACAATTCTCTTGTTCCTATGCCATCATAGAGATGGGACTGTATATCTCTGTATACCTTTTCAACTTGAATAGATGATGCGCCAGATTTAGCCAAAGAATTGCGTAAGCTTTCTGCGTTAAAAGGAACGAGTTCTCCCGAATATTTTCTTATGTTCATACATGTATTTAAAATTAATTGCGATAATATACGAAACAATTTAACGAAACAGATTGTTATAACAGAAACAAAAGTTATGGGTATTGTAGAATTAGGTTTAAACAAGTTAAAACATAAGTTAGACGAGGTCTGTGAGCACGGTGAGATAGGCAGTTCGGAGAGAATATTGTCTGTCGTTGCCGGAGGATTCATTGTTGCCTTCAGTATTAAACGAGCTCTAAAAAGTCCTTTGAAGTCTTTTTCAGGATTAGCATTAGGAACAGCGTTGGTTGCAAGAGGTGTAACTGGAAAATGCCCAGTAAAAGGAGCATTAGAAAAAGAACCTGAGGAAACAATTACCGTCGTTGAGCATAAGTATTTTGTGAAGTAAATCTGGTTTTGTTATATTTTTTATAAACGATTTGGCCTAATAGTCAAATCGTTTTTTTTACCTGCTAAAATTTCCTAGTTTTATTCCCTACTAAAGGATAACGATGAAAAAGATAGTTGTTTTTACAGGAGCAGGGATTTCTGCTGAAAGTGGATTGAAAACGTTCAGAGGTACTGATGGTCTGTGGGAGGGATATCAAATAGAAGATGTAGCAACACCGGCCGCATGGAAAAAAAATCCAAAGCAAGTTTTAACATTTTATAATCTTCGTAGAAAGCAATGTTTGACCGCTCAACCCAATGAAGCACACCTTATACTGAAAGAACTTGAAAATTGGTTTGATGTTCAGATTGTGACACAAAATATCGATGATTTACATGAGCGGGCTGGTAGCTCGAAAATCCTGCATCTTCATGGTGAAATACGAAAGGCACAATCGTCACTAAATCCTCGGTTTGTATATCAAATGGAAACAGATGAAATCAACATGGGGGATACCTGTGAATTGGGTTCCCAATTACGGCCAAACGTTGTTTGGTTTGGAGAAGCGGTGCCTAACTTAGAAAAAGCCATTTCCATGACAAGAGAAGCTGATATTTTTGTCGTTATCGGAACATCACTGCAGGTTTATCCAGCAGCTAACTTAATTCACGAAACTTCGGATGCTTGTGAAATCTACCTCGTCGATCCCGATGCAGACGTATTAGCTATGGACAAGAATTTCAATCGAATACCATATGCAGCGACGAGAGGGATGAGGCTGTTGCTTGATATTCTGCAAAATAATATTCTGTAGGTTTTTTTATCAGTTTGGTTATTAATTACTTATGTTGATTCAGGAACTATGTGAGTTCATCTAATTATAAGCATAACCAGTTATAATCAACGTTTGCCGCAGAATATTATTCTGAATCAATATATTTTAATTTGTTAAAAGCTGTTTTGCAGTATTTTACATGGTTTATTTAAACTACATATCTAGTTTAATTATACCGGTTATAAGCCTCTATAAACGATTGGCGCATACTTGCAAATTGGCTAATAACAGAACCAATAAACTGCTCGTCTAGGATTTCGAACACACCATTCACGCCACCAACAATATCAGTTTCTGCAATTTTAAAGGACTGCTCAAGTGTACCTTGTTCAAACTTTATAATGAATTTTTGATTCATTGCAAAGATGGATATTTTACAATCAGGATGGGGGAGTTCAGCAATAATACGCATATGATTTTACATTTATGGGTTGCTGCAAAGTTAAACAATAACTTCACAGCAACCCATTCCAAGATTATTAAATTAAAGTATTTAAGATTAAACGATACCTTGCGCAAGCATAGATTCAGCAACTTTTATAAATCCACCAATATTGGCACCTTTTAAATAGTTGATATAACCATCCTCTTCCTTACCGTGTTTAACACATGTTTTGTGGATGTTATTCATGATTGTCTTGAGTTTTCCATCAACTTTATCCGACGACCATTGTTGTCCAGCCCAGTTTTGAGACATTTCTAAGCCCGACACAGCAACACCACCAGCATTTGCAGCTTTCCCAGGTGCGAAATGAATCTTCGCCTTGTGAAAGACTTTGATAGCTTCAGCAGTAGAAGGCATGTTAGCACCTTCAGCAACACAAATACAACCTTGAGAAACCAGCAATTGCGCATCCTCTTCGTTTAGTTCATTTTGGGTCGCACAGGGCAATGCAATATCGCATTTGAAGTGCCATGGCTTTCTGTCGGTATAAAATGCAGCTGTTTTGTACCTGTCTACATATTTAGGCAGTTCTCGTCCAATTTCTTTTAAATAAGCCAGCTTTTCAAGCGTGAAGCCCTCAGGGTCATGTATAGTTCCAAGACTATTGGATAAGGTGATCACTTTCGCTCCTAAATGAATCGCTTTTTCCGTAGCGTAATACGCCACATTACCAGCGCCGGAAATACAAATCTCCTTGCCAGCAACCTCTTCATCCATATTTTCGAAGACACACTGTACAAAGTATAATAATCCGTATCCAGTAGCTTCAGGTCTCAAATAAGACCCTCCCCAATATTTTCCTTTACCTGTCAATACACCCGTAAAGTTGTTTTGTATGCGTTTATATTGACCGAAAAGATAACCTATTTCACGTTCGCCCACACCAATATCTCCCGCAGGCACATCTGTTTCGGCGCCGATATGGCGGTATAATTCCGTCATAAAACTCTGGCAGAAACGCATGATTTCCATATCTGATTTTCCTTTAGGATCAAAATCAGAACCGCCTTTTCCACCACCCAAAGGTATGCCCGTTAAACTATTTTTGAAAACCTGTTCAAAAGCAAGGAACTTTAAAATACTTAGATTTACTGTAGGAGAGAAGCGTAATCCCCCTTTATAAGGGCCGATCGCGCTGTTCATCTGCACCCTAAATCCCCGATTTACCTGAACCTGATTCTGATCATTTAACCAACTAACTTTAAATATAATTATACGTTCTGGTTCAATTATACGTTCTAATATTTTAGCGTCAATCCAGTCCGGATGTTTTTGATTAATATAAGGGATTAAATCTTCGGTGACTTCAGCTACAGCTTGTAAAAATTCTGATTCGTTCGGATTTTTTGCTCGTGCGTAAGCAATAAAACTTTCAAAGTTTAGCGACATTTTGTAAAAAAATTTGGTTCTAACATAGACTTGTGTTGCTAATGTATTAATTAATCTTTAAAAAACCTACAAATCCCATAATTTACTTGTTATAACTTTGTTTATATAATTTATATTATGTTAAATAGTATTATTGAAAAATGCGTGAAACCCTCCTTTATCATATTATAGCCCATAAAAAAAGAGACCAAATTATTTGGTCTCTTTTTTTATAAGATTCGATTTGCCTTTACGCTACATTTTCAATCATCAGCGCACCAACTGTTAGGTTCGTTCGAGGATCTATCAAAATAGCTCTTGAGTTTTCCGGAAACTGCTGCTGCGTATCAAATACGATATCACCTGCAGCCTTAACAGAAACTTTTCCAATATCATTAAGGGAAATATTTTCATCATAAAGTTTATTTTGCGTATTAACGTCAAACTTATAATGTACATCCGATATTTTAATTTTCGTTACCGCTGTATGATGCTGAAGTAAATATACCTGAGATGGATCCAAAGGTTTATTATCAAACCAACAGATATTTGCTTCAAAATTTCTTTCCGCTAATGGTGCATGATTTGCCGGCGCAATGATATCACCACGTGAAATATCTACGTCATCTTCCAGGTGAACGATTACAGATTCACCTTGCTGCGCTGTCTCAAGGTGAATTCCAGCAAGCTCGATCAACGATATTTTGCTTTTTATTCCACCGGGTAAAATAACCACATCTTCACCAACCTTTAACCCCTGTCCTAACACTCGACCAGCGTAGCCCCTATAGTCATGGAGTTCTTCTGTCTGTGGCCGGACAACCCACTGTACCGGGAAACGCCAAGGTTGTTCCGCTTGGTCCTCAATCTCCACGCTTTCCAAATAATCCAAAAGCGAAGGACCATTATACCATGACATACGTTCCGAAGCATGAACTATGTTGTCACCTTTTAGTGCCGAAACCGGAATAAAATCAACATTTTCCAATTCAAGTTTTGTCGCTAAAGCCAAGTATTCGCTTTTTATATTTTCAAAGACGTGCTCCTCAAAATCCACCATATCCATCTTGTTCACACAGACTAAAACCTTCTTTAGAGCTAGCAATTTAGCCAAAAAAGAATGCCTTTTTGTCTGTTCAATAACCCCTTTTCGTGCATCTACCAATATAATGATCAACTCCGAATTAGAGGCTCCTGTCACCATGTTTCTGGTATACTGAATATGGCCTGGTGCATCAGCTATAATGAATTTTCTACGTTCCGTTTGGAAATATTTGTAAGCCACATCAATAGTAATACCCTGCTCCCGCTCCGCTTTCAATCCATCTGTAAGTATCGCTAAATCAACGGTTCCATCATTATTTTTTCTGTTGGCTTTTTTGATTGCTTCAAGCTGATCGTCTAAAATTGAGTTTGTATCGTAGAGCAATCGACCTATTAACGTGCTTTTTCCATCATCAACTGATCCTGCAGTTATAAATTTTAATATATTCATTTTCAGTTGTTTAAAAATAACCTTGTTTTTTACGTTCCTCCATTGCTGCTTCAGAAACCTTATCATCCATCCGAGCACCTCTTTCGCTTACAGTAGATGCTTTGATTTCAGCGATAATATCATCCAAAGCAGTTGCTTCAGAATCTACAGCCGCAGTACAGGTCATATCTCCTACTGTTCTAAATCTTACCGATTTATAATCAACAATATCTTCGTCATCAATATTTAAAAATGGCGCTGATGCCATCCATTGACCGTTGCGGAATACAACCTCACGTTCGTGACTAAAATAAATAGAAGGCAACGCTATGTTTTCCCGTTTAATATAATTCCACACATCCAATTCCGTCCAATTTGAAATCGGGAATACCCTTACATTTTCACCCTTATGAATTTTTCCATTAAAAATGTTCCATAATTCAGGTCTTTGCCGTTTAGGATCCCATTGACCAAATTCATCGCGAACAGAAAATATACGCTCTTTCGCTCTCGCTTTTTCTTCATCTCTTCGAGCACCTCCAATACAAGCGTCAAAACCATATTTTTCAATTGTATCTAGCAATGTGATCGTTTGTAGTGCATTCCGGCTTGCATTCTTTCCTTTTTGTTCAACAGCCTTCCCTTCGTCGATACTATCTTGAACATGGCCTACAATAAGCTTCTCTCCTAGCTCTTCGATAAGATGATCCCTAAATTGGATCGTCTCCGGGAAATTATGCCCTGTATCGATATGTACCAAGGGAAAAGGAAATTTCCCTGGTCGGAACGCTTTCTTTGCTAAATGAACTAAGGTTATAGAGTCTTTTCCTCCAGAAAACAAAAGTGCAGGGTTTTCAAACTGCGCTGCTACCTCTCGTAGGATATATATAGCCTCGGCTTCTAAATGATCTAAATAATCCATTCTCTCTCTTTATTGTTATTTTGTTGTAACGTGTAAACCACACTCCTTTTTACTTTTATCTTCCCACCACCATCGTCCAGCACGAAAGTCCTCACCCGCTTGGATTGCACGGGTACAAGGTTGACAACCTATACTTGGGAAGCCTTTATCGTGCAAAGGGTTGTAAGGAACACCATTCGTTTTCAGAAACTGTTCAACCTGTGAAAGTGTCCAATGGAATAAAGGATGTATCTTGATAATGCCATTTGCTTCATCCCATTCTACCGATTCCATATCTTCTCTGTTGGTAGATTGCTCTGACCGTATTCCCGTAATCCAGATTTTATATCCTTTTATAGCACGATGTAGCGGTTCGATCTTTCGGATGTAGCAACATTCCTTCCGGTTCTCTACAGATTCATAAAAGCTCGATGGCCCTTTTTGCGTCACCATTTGCTCCACAGCCTCCGTATTTGGAAAAAAAGTCTTGATTGGCAGTTTATACTTCTCTAGCGTACGGTTCCACACATAGTATGTCTCCGGGAACAATCTTCCAGTTTCTAAGGTAAATATAGCCGCTTTACTCTTTGCTTCGGCCATCAGATGCGTAATGACCTGATCTTCGATGCCAAATGAAGTAGAAAATACGGCATCACTTCCAAACTTTTGCTGTACGTACTGGATGATCTCCAGCGCATCGAAATTCGCTATCTCATGTTTGATCTGTGTTATCATATCCTTACCTCCTTCCTAAAACTTCTTTTGTATGTTCATTTAACACACGAACTTTTTCCTTAAAATCCCCCTTCACACTATCGCGTAGTTCACCCATTAGTGCAAGCGTTTCATCTATTTCCTCCGGCAGTAATTCATCAAGAAACTCCCGTAAGCGTTTCGCAATAGTCGGTGATTTCCCGTTGGTTGAAATGCCGATTTTAAGATTTCCCTTTCTTACCACAGACCCTAGGTAAAAGTCGCATAAAGATGGCTTATCCGCTACATTTAATAGGATATGTTGTTCCTTGGTTAAATTACGTATATGCTGGTTTAACGACTCATTATTTGTCGCCAATATAACCAAGTCAATATTGTTTAGATCCGTGTCCTCAAAATCCCGATTAGAAATACGGATATTTGATCTCCCTTCAGCAAATTCCAAAAAATCGGCGTCCACACGGCTTGCAACAACATGAACGTTTGCTTTCGGCGAATTGGCTATGATCGCTTGAAGTTTCTCTAAGCCAACGGGGCCAGCCCCAACCAAAAGAAGTTGAATTTCATCCAGTTTTACGTATATGGGGAAAAGCTCGTTCATTGTAGTGCAAGTGTATGCTTCAGATTCTTTTTTAGCTTTTCAAAATCTCTATGCTTTGCAACAACTTCGCCAAGCACAATGATAGCCGGCACGCCAACTAAATTTCGTTCAGCTTCCGCTAAGATCGTATCGATTCTTCCCATTGCGATTCGCTCGGTCGGTAATGAACCATTTTGAATAAGAGCAATAGGCAGATTGTGTTTACCCTCGTTCTTATAAAGCTCCACGATTTGCGGCAGTTTGGAGTAGCCCATAAGAACCACCACCGTAGCACTTGTATGTATTGCATGCTTTAGATCATCAGAAAGCCTTCCGTCAGATGTAGATCCCGTAATCACCCAGAAGCTTTCGCTGATTCCACGATACGTCAGCGGAATCTGCTGCAGGGCGGTCAGTCCCATAGACGACGAAATCCCAGGAATCACAGCTGTAGGAATATTAAACTGATGGGCGTAATCCAATTCTTCGCCCCCTCGGCCAAAAACAAAAGGATCTCCCCCTTTGAGCCTTACCACATGCCCATGCGTTAACGCATAGTCTACCAGCAGTTTATTAATATAGTCTTGCGATGTCGAAATTCTTTCCGCACGCTTCCCTACATATATTTTCGTACAATCCGCATTTGCGTAGTTCAATATTTCTTCATTGACCAAAGCATCGTATAGAATAACGTTCGCTTGCTCAATTGCTTTTACAGCTTTCAGTGTTATTAAATCAGGGTCACCAGGTCCAGCACCTACCAAGGTGATAAATGGTTTAATTTGCATCTCTTCTCTCCTCTTTCTTTTTGTTCAACTAACTCGTTACCCGAAGGTCCTCTCTTCTGCTGGCACTTTCATAATGAAAAGCAGTAGCCTGTTTCATAAATAAATCGGCAAACTCCTCCGAAGGCTCGTATTTATTGATCTGTAATACACGATCAGAAAAAGAACTTGGAAATTCAAATACACCTGTTTGTACATAATGCGTATCGAAGTCGTTAATCACGGCAGCCTGCGAGCTTGCGTTGACACCTTTATCTAATAGTAAAGCTTTTGCAGTCCACACAAACGAACTGTAAGCATGATAAATCGCATCAGCATATTGCTGCTCTTCAAATGCTTTTTTAGCCAAGTCGATTTTTTCTTCAGCTTCCAATAATAGTGTAGCGACAAGATCAATAACTACCCCGGCACATTCTCCAACACCGATAGCAGTCGCAAAGCTTTCTTCATGTCCCCAGTCGATGAATTCATCCGCAGAAAGATTCGTTAGATCAGCAAGAGGTTTTAACAAACGATAGAAGTAATCCTTCGTTTGGCGATCATAATACGCGTGGAAATTTTCCCCATCAATACGAAATGCCTTAAAGTCCGTTAATATCAAGTCAACCACCTGCAATACTCTCTTAGTAGGTACTTTAATAACACGCTCTGCCACACGACCTTTTCCATCCCCAATTGTACCACCACCTAACATAACCTGTGCCGCAGGTACCACTTTTCCTTCCGCCTTCACCGAGCTTCCGTGGAAGCCGATGTGTGCCAACCCATGTTGACCACAAGAGTTCATACAGCCAGAAATCTTAATCTTAAGATCCTGCTCATAAATAAACTCTTCATGGAACTCGTGAATATATTTCTCCAGCACTCTGGCCATTTCTGTAGAATTGGAGATTCCCAAGTTACAGGTATCCGTTCCAGGGCAAGTTGTAACATCCGAAGTACTATTGTAGCCCGGTTTAGCATAGCCCAGCTCTGTAAGCACATTAAATATGTGTGGCAATGACTCCGCTCTCACATATTTAAACAGCAAGTTTTGATCTTGAGTAATACGGATATCATCAGCGATGTGATCTCTCACGCCATCGATTAATATTCTTGCCTTAGCCGTTGGGATATCCCCCGTTAATACCTTTACATAGACACCAAAGTATCCCTCTTGTTTTTGTTCAAAGACATTCGTCGCTCTCCATAACAAATACGCATTAGCATCTACCGGTTCGACAGGTGTCACTGTAGAAGCAGGAGGCGCTGGCTGCGCAATAATATCTCTATTTACTTTATACGTCTTTATTTTATTTGCCGTACGTTCCTCATCAATTAAACGAAGAACCTCTTCCAATCCAAGTTTCTGGACAAGATACTTAAAGCGTGCTTTATTTCTATTATTTCTTTCACCATAACGGTCAAACACCCGAAGCGTAGATTCCATGTAAGGAAGTAAATCGTCTTCCGGTAAAAAATCAAATATTTCGTTTGCCAAAATCGGCTGTGAGCCCAAGCCACCACCAAGCATAACCTTGAAGCCCCTTGTTTCTACGCCATCAATAATTTTCACCTTAGGAATAAAGCCAAAATCGTGAATGTAAGAGAAGGCCGTATCTCTATCACTCGAAGAATAAGAAATCTTAAACTTTCTACCCATTTCCGCACAGAAAGGATTTCTTAGCAAGTACTCAAACGTACTCTGTGCATAAGGAGAAACATCAAAAGGTTCATTCGGATCTATCCCCGCAGTGGGTGACGCTGTCACGTTACGGACCGTATTTCCACAAGCCTCTCTTAAGGTGATATCATCTTCCGCTAATTTAGCCCAAAGTTCAGGCGTTTTATCTAAGCTAACATAGTGAATCTGAATATCCTGACGAGTCGTTAAGTGCAAATTTTTGCTTGCATATTCATCAGATATGTCCGCGATTTTTAACAGCTGTTTAAATGTTACCCGACCAAAAGGCAACTTTATACGAACCATCTGAACACCGCTTTGACGTTGTCCGTAAACACCTCGAGCTAAGCGAAGCGATCTGAACTTCTCTTCTGGAATTTCACCACCTCTGTAGGCTCTAATTTTTCTTTCCAGTTCAATTATCTCTTGTTCTACTACTGGGTTTTCCAGTTCTGTACGAAAACTCTGCATAATATCTTCTCTTCTCTTTTTAAGATTTTGACAATTATCAGCGTGTATTGCTGATTTCTTTTCAATAACTTGTTTACAAAGTTATAAAATATTTATCTACTAATCATACAATATCTACCAATTTAGTATATATTTGTAAAAAAAATATTTTCTGTTTTTATAAAAATAATCAATTGAGGAGACATAATTATTTAATATACAGTCTATTTTTTCTATTTGCGTGTGTTTCTTGCGCGCCAAAAGTGAAAGAAGGGTATGATGAAAAAACGGGATACATAGGGAATATCTCAATTTCAGGAGCATTCGCACTATACCCAATTGTGGTATTATGGAGTGAAGACTTTAAGAAAGAACATCCCAATGTGCGGTTTAACATTTCTGCTGGAGGGGCAGGTAAAGGAATTTCGGACGTATTGTCGAACATGGTAGACATTGGACTCGTATCTAGGGATCTGCATGATCAAGAACTTAGTAAAGGAGCCTTACCCATTCATGTTGCCAAAGATGCCGTGGTAGGCACATTCAATAGCGCACATCCCAATTTCGATTTATTACAAAAAAGAGGATTAACACAGGATGAGCTCATTGGCATATTCGTCAAAGGCAAATACAAAAGATGGAAAGATATAGACCCACGTTTTGTAGACGAGCCCATAGAAGTCTATGTCCGTTCAGATGCTGCCGGCGCAGCGGAGACCTGGGCTAAGTTTTTAGGCGAACGCCAAGAAGGCTTGCACGGAGTCGGCATATTTGGAGATCCGGGATTAGCCCAAGCAATTAAAGACAAACGTTTTGCGATTGGCTTTAATAACATCAATTATGTTTTTAATTTAAAGACAAAAGGAACATCCGACGGTCTGGCCGTTGTTCCAATAGATATTAACGCAGATGGTGTTATCGCAGGGAATGAAGACTTCTATACCAATTTAGATTCACTCACTGCCGCAGTGGCCGAGGGGAAATACCCTTCACCCCCTGCACGCGACCTTACTTTCGTTATTCGTTCCGATAGGAAAACCAAATTACTAGCTGCTTTTATACAATTTGTGCTTGATAAACAGCAGCAAGGATATCTGCTAGAAAATGGATATGTACCATTAAATGAATCGCTTAAAGAAGAAGAGTTAAAGAAGTTGTAACGTGAATTGGAGATTAATTAAAGATAGAGTTGCTCAAAAGGGCTTTGCAACATTATTAGGGGTATCCCTATTGGTGATTGTGTTTATTTTGATCGGACTGGCCTATAAATCAGCGCCTTTATTGAAAGCCGAGAGTTTAGGCCGGATTCTAACCGAAAGCGTTTGGTCGCCATTAAAAGGAAGCTTCGGTTTTCTCCCCTTTATTATGGGCACGATATGGGTCACCTTGATTTCCCTTATCATTGCCGTTCCCTTATGCGTGTTAGCATCCGTCTACCTCGTAGAATATGCCAGTGACGCGTTACGAAACATGGTTCTTCCACTGATGAATGTTCTGGCCGCCATCCCCCCGGTATTGTACGGCGTCTGGGGTGTACTGTTTGTCGTGCCTATCCTCAGCCAGTTTGTAGCACCGCTCTTCGGAGTAGATACAACAGGGTATTCTGTTTTTGCAGGAGGCATTGTTTTGGCTGTTATGATTTTCCCGATTATGATCAGCATCATGGTCGAAGTCTTGCAAACCATCCCCCAAGAGCTGAAGGCAGCTTCGCTATCTTTAGGAGCAACGAAATGGGAAACCATCACGAAAGTGATTCTTATAAAGGCAAAACCAGGGCTTTTAGCGGCTATCGTATTGGGCGTATCTAGGGCCTTTGGCGAAACAGTCGCTGTTTTAATGGTTTGCGGAAATATCCCGCAGCTACCCAAAAGTTTCTTCGATGCAGGTTATCCCCTTCCCGCACTCATCGCTAATAATTTTGGAGAAATGATGTCCATTCCTTTGTACGATTCGGCACTCATGTTTGCCGCTTTATTATTATTTGTTATCATTTTTGGATTTAATCTTTTATCACGTATTATATTGAACAGACTGGAGGCAAAAGCAGAATGAGTAATGTAAAGAAACGCCTTTTGAAAGAAAAAATAGCCAAGGTAGCTATGCAGGCCTCCGGGATAACCATAACCGGATCACTCTTTTTTATTGTCGGCACGATACTATATAAAGGATTGCCCTATCTTTCCTGGGAGATGATCAGTCAGTCGCCCAAAGGAGGATTTTACATTGGTAAAGAAGGAGGAATATTCAATGCCATTTTAGGATCGCTGTATTTAGCAGGCTTTTCCACTTTTTTAGCCGCTATTATCGGTATTCCCATTTCCATTTATTTGAATATATACATCAAGAACGGAACATTTACCGAGCGAGCTTCCAAGTTATTATTCGATGTACTTTTTGGCATCCCATCTATCGTATATGGTGCAATCGCCTTCAGTATTATGGTATGGATGGGCATACGGGCCTCTTTGTTGGGCGGAGTAATCACCATAACCCTATTGACCATTCCTATTGTCGTGCGTACCGTCGATGAACTGTTGAAGACCGTGCCCGTTGATTTAAAACATGTTACCTTCTCATTAGGGTCAACCCGTTGGGAAACAGCCAAAATGTTCCTTCGCTATATCAAACCCGGTATTTTTACCGCCATACTCTTAGCATTCGGAAGAGCGATCGGCGATGTAGCAGGCGTTCTTTTAACAACCGGGTTTAGCGACAACCTTCCCAAATATATCGATGAACCCGCAGCCACACTTCCTCTGGCCATCTTTTTTCAATTAAGCAGTCCAATACCCGAGGTGCAAGGCCGCGCTTATGCTTCTGCTTTAGTTTTAACATTTATTATTTTAATTATTGTCATATGCACACATCTACTAGCATCAAAACAACAGAAACACAAGATTTAATAGCTGTGTCTACTCCGCATATTCAAATCAAGGATTTGAATGTTACCATAGAAGGAAAGCGCATATTGAAAAATATCAATCTTTCCATTCCAAATAATTCCGTAACCTCTATTATTGGTCCATCGGGATGCGGAAAAACGACATTATTAAAGACCTTGAATCGTCTCATTGATGATGCTAAAGGTGTTGAAATTTCAGGTTCTGTATTAGTTAACGGAGAAGATATTTATGGTAAAGACGCAGAAGTAACTCATATTCGAAAGAAAATGGGCTTACTGTCTCAAAAACCCTTTCCCTTGCCGATGTCAATCTTTGACAATGTCGCTTATGGACCACGTATTCACGGCGAGCGCGATAAAAAAGTACTTAAGCATATCGTAGAAACACAACTACGCAATGTCGGTTTATGGGAAGAAGTAAAAGACCGCTTAGATGCCTCCGCAACGCGTTTATCAATCGGGCAACAACAACGGTTGTGCTTAGCGAGAGGTTTAGCTGTGCAGCCTGAAATTATCTTAGGCGACGAGTCCACCTCGGCATTAGATCCAATTTCTACACAAACGATAGAAAATTTGCTTATCGATTTGAAAAAGGACTACACCATTGTGTTGGTCACACATATCTTACGTCAAGCGCGACGTGTTTCAGACTATATCATTTTTGTATATAATGGTGAAATTGTAGAATTCGGCCCAACGGAAGACGTACTATTGCATCCAAAAAATGACATTACAAGGCAGTACGTTAAAGGTTTCATAAGCTAAGAAAAGAAATAAACGTATTTCGGGCTGTACATTCTAAAATATTACAGCCCGAAATAGCTCGCTATCCTCAGTAAGTAAGAGGCACGGCTTAGTTGCACAAATGTTGCAGACACTGCCAATATTTATCTTTGAAGATGAAGTACTTCATTTCCACGCTACTTTCATGCTTCTTCGCAATAGTCCGCAGTATTGCCGAAGGCTTTTTGAAATCTTTACAAGCCAAATAAACCTCCCGGATACCATCTCCCGTTTGTCGACCAATGTACAATACCCCCTTACTTGCATCGAGTTTTTCAAGAATTTCATCCTCAACCTGGTTCATTTTTTCGAAATCTTCGCTGCTCGGCATGCCACTTTCGTTCGGAGCAGTATAGTAAAATTCAACACGAATCATCCAAGGAGCAGACATGCGTTCGTCCCAGTTTAATAAATCCATATTCATCACCGCCAGCAAAGGCTTGCCATCACCTAGTGTCCCTTCCAGTGTACTATATAAGCTGTTGCTCTCGTCATAGCGCATGGTACTTTCGTATTTTTCAACAAATTCCTTTTCCCGCCAGATAAGATAGCTTTTCAATTTGTCTATCGGTATACGGTCCTCCTGGTAAAGTTCCGGGTCTAAGATTTCGACATGATCTATCTTCGTGATAAAATCGTATTCACCAAGATAGTTATCTAAGAACAGGAATACACCAGAAACAATCTGTTCCCGGTTTTCCGCATTCAGTTCAGGATGTATGATACCAATACTGATGAGATCAGGGTACACAGGATCCTGATCCGCAATAAAGGAAAGATTTTCTTCGCTGAACGTATAGTTGTTCATGCGTATACCTTTATCTTTAAGGTCGAAGGCAGGCTTTAACGCGGTAAACGTCCAGTTGCTCAAAGCCGGGGCTTTCGCAATCATCTCCTCTATAAAAGCTATCGTAGGAATATGCCCATCAGGCGTCAGGATCAGTTCGGCCTTATCCTCCGCTGTCATACCCACTAAGGTGAAGATGTTCTGGTCCACACGATACAACTGTTCACTCAATACATGAATGAAATTCGCCTCGATATTATCCTGCGTTTTAACCACATCAAAAAAATATTGCTCATTCCCTTTAAACCACGACCAAAACACCTGAACAGGATCTTGGTCATCAAGAAAGGAGTCGGTCTCTGTTTTTTTAGAAAATAATTTACTGAATAATCCCATAGATTTAATTTTTGTTTTCACCAAGGTTTCGTGACCACTCGCTCCAAGATCCGACATACAGTCGAGGAATATCAAATCCGGCATGCGCCAATGCTAAAAGAGTATGGCAAGCCGTAACGCCCGAACCACAGTGCACAACACTCTTCTCCGGATCCTTATTTAAAAAGTAAGGTGAATATAGTTTTTGGAGTTCCTCCGGAGTTTTGAAATAACCGTTCTCCTCAAGATTTTGTGCCAACGGAATATTGATTGCCGTAGGGATGTGCCCGGCAAGCAGGTCTATAGGCTCGCTTTCCCCCTTGTAACGAAAGGCTTCACGAACATCGATGATGATTGCCGAAGGATCGTGGATCAGGTCGGCGACTCCGTTGATATCAATTAAAGGCAGTTGCCATTCCTCAAAGCTAAAGGCAGCAGTTTTTGTCGATACCTCGATCCCCGTATTTGTAGGGAAACCATTTTTCTTGGCAGCCTGAAAACCGCCATCCAATACCTGTACATTCAGGTGTCCGGCAGCCCTGAGCATCCACCAAAAACGAGCAGCAGCGTTGGCTCCGTTTGCGCGATCGTATACGATTACCTGACTATTTTTGCTTATACCTAATTTAGATAATAGATTTGAGAAGCTTTTGGGTGAAATCAAGGGATGTCTTCCACCATGTTTAGGATCGTCGACTGCCGAAAGATCCTTTTCAAGGTCTACAAACAGCGCGCCTTGTAAATGTTCCTGCTGGTATCTTCCGTAGGCATCATTTCCCGATGTGGCATCGATCAGTATGTAGTCAACAGTATTTTTTAGCGAAAAAAGTTCCGCAGTAGTTATTAGTACGTTCATAAATTTATGCTTATCTGATAAAGATAACATAATTTATGATACCGCTAAGGCTTTTCGTAAAACAAAAAGAGGACTAAAAAATAGTCCTCTTTTGTTTATCTCTTAGCAGAAATTAACCATTGTCTTGGTTTAATGACTGTTTGTAGATTGCTTTTTTGATTTGGGTACGACGAGTTACGCATTTTTTCTCGTATGCTTGACGTGAACGTAGTTCGCGTAATACACCAGTCTTCTCAAATTTCTTTTTAAAACGTTTCAACGCTCTATCTAAAGATTCTCCTTCTTTTACATTAACGATAATCATGTGCTTGTATATACCTCCTTTCGTGCCCTTTTAAATTTGTGTCTGCAAAGATATAAAAAAAAGATAAAAAAATGAATTTTATTTTATTTCCATAAATAGGCTTTGTTTTACCCATTAAAGGAATAAGAAAACGTTTCCAAGAAGTAATTCGTATCTTGGTATACTTAAGAACGATTTACAAATTTTAGAAAACCCAAACAGTATGAGCAACGTATCAACCGTGCCTTTTGCAGACACATTCAGCGCCATTTTCAACTCCCAGAAAGATACTCTACAAGCCGTAAAGGATAGCACATTAGCGGATCGCCTTGCACATCTACAGAAATTCAGATCAGCTGTTATCGAACATAAAGATGCCATTGTTGAAGCTGTCTATCAGGATTTTCAACGCGCAAAGGCGGCTTCTTATATTATAGAAGTTGGCCAGGTAATTAATCAGATAGACTACGTTATTCAACAACTGCCAAATTGGATTACCAATGACGCTATAACGCCAGCAGCGGCACCCAAGGATCACCCCTATCACGTGGAGGTTATGTATGAGCCTAAAGGTGTTGTACTTGTTGTAGGCCCTTGGAACGTTCCATTTTACCTGACTTTATATCCACTTGTATATGCTATAGCCGCAGGCAATACGGTTATCGTTAAACCTTCGGAGTTAACACCTTATACCAGTGCTGTGATCAAGAAGATCATCGATCAGGTTTTCGACCCGAGTTTGGTGGCTGTTGTTGAAGGAGGCGTGCCTGAGATGACTGAAATTCTCCGTTATCCTTTCGATCATATCTATTTTACAGGAAGCCCTAAGGTCGCAAAGATCGTGATGGAAGCCGCTGCTAAGCACTTGACATCGGTTACACTCGAACTAGGCGGAAAGGCACCTGCAATTTTGGATACGTCAGCCGATCTCGATAAGGCAGCTTACCGTATCATCAAGGCAAAAGTTCTCAATGCTGGTCAAATTTGCATGGATGTTGATTATGTTCTCGTTCCAGAAGAGCTACAGTCGTCGCTAATCGCTAAAATGAATGCATTTTTGACCAACGGGTATGGTGAAAGTGAAGCCTTTGATTATAAGGACTATGATCAAATTATCAATCAGCCCAACTTTGAACGTGTCAAAAGGCTTTATACGGATGCTGTTGCCGATGGTGCGAATGTCGTTTGGGGAGGTGTTTTTAACGAAGAATTGCGTAAAATACAGCCTACGATATTGACGAATGTCTCTACAGAATCGGCCATCATGAAAGAGGAAATTTTCGGTCCTCTCCTACCTATAATCGCTTACAAAACAAAGGAAGAGGCTATTGCTATTGTTAACGGCATAGAAAAACCGCTTGGTTTGTATGTGTTTAGTGAGGATAAAGCGTTTACGGATTATATCTTACAGCATACGAGTTCGGGTGGTGTTGCTGTCAATGATGTGATGATTCAGGCCTTTGATCCGGGGATTCCTTTTGGGGGCGTAAATAACAGTGGTATTGGCAAAGGTTACGGAATACATGGTTTTCTGGAGCTTGTAAATGCGAAGACGATTCTATATCAAGCGGCAGATGCTCCGGAAGAAGAGTTTTTAAAAGCTCCTTATGATGGGAAAATTGATATTATCAGACCTGCGTTCCAATAGGAATAAGTTCTATTTATTTTTATTAGGTCTCTAGCCTTAGAGACCTAATAAAAATCGTATATTAACTATGCCATACTTCTTCGGCAATAGCGCTGATAAGCTGCATTTTTTTCCACTGATCTTCTTCACTTAATTTGTTCCCTGTTTCGGTAGACGAGAATCCACATTGTGGGCTTAAGCATAGTGATGATAATGGAATGTATTGTGTTGCTTCTGCGATTTTCGCTTTGATGACTTCTTTGTCTTCCAGTTCTGGAAATTTAGAGGTTATCAGTCCCAATACGACTTTTCCACTTTCAGGACGCCATTTTGCTAAAGGCTCAAATCCGCCTGAACGATCGGTGTCGTATTCCATGAAATAGCCATCATAGTTTGTTGCAAAAAGCTGTTCGGCAATAGGTTCGTATCCGCCCGAAAAGATCCATGCTGAAGCGTGATTTCCTCTACAGATATGTGTTGTAATCACCATATCCGCGGGTTTTGCTGTCAATACCTGATTGATAATGTCGGTACATAGCTGTGCTATATCGTCGGGGTTCATTCCTTTTTCTACAAGGCTTTTGCGTTTTTCGGCATCGATCAGGAATGCCCAGTTTGTGTCGTCAAACTGTAGGTACCGACAACCGGCTTCGTAAAATGCCTGTATTGCGCCTTGATAGGTAAGGACTAAATCTTGGTAGAATTTTTCGCGTTCTGGGTAAATTTCATCGATGAGTGATGAGCCTATCTTGGCTAGAATTTCTTGACGTATAACCATCGATGGACTTGGTATGGTTGCCTTGGCAATAAAGCCTTCTTCGGTTTCTACTGTATCTTTTAAGAATTTAAAATCTTTGATAAACGAGTGGTCTGCAGGAAAGGATAATTTTCCGACAATGCGTACATCATAAGCTGGCAGCGGTGCCCCCTTGAATGTCTGGTTGTATCCTTGCTCGGGTTTATAGCCTTCTATTCCGTTTAGTTCTTCCATGAAGTCTAAGTGCCAATATGCACGACGGAATTCTCCGTCGGTTACTCCTTTTATTCCAACGGCTTTCTGCTGTGCAACCAATTTTATGATTTCTTCATCTTCTATCTTGCGTAGATCATCTGGTTTGATCTCTCCTGCTGCGAGTTTTTTACGCGCTTCTTTGATAGAATCTGGCCGTAAAAAACTTCCTACAATGTCTACGGTGAATGGTGCTGCTTCTTGTTGTTTCATTTTTGTGTTTTAAATATTAGCGCTTTTTTCTCGGTCAAACTTAATCATTTTGTATGGAAAAGTGAGGGGCTATATTGTACTATCGGCTGGTGAAAATTATAATTTTCGGCCTACGAATCGTATGACCGAGCCTGTTCCATTGTTATAAAGTCCTTCCGTTAATTCTGTCTCTTTTTCTTCGAGTGTATGTATCTCGAAGTTTGGAAAATCGGCAATAATTTCTTCGATTGAAAACAACATCTTTTCGTCCATAGCTCCACCAATTTTAGGGTTGGCTTCTTTATTTTTTTTTCTTGATACAAGATATGCCCCTCAAGCCGGAGCAAGCTTCTTTTTTGTCCTCTATGGGCGGACTGCCCAGTTCTTTTTTTATAAAAAGAACCAAAAAATTGTCGCTGGAAACCTTTGCAGGATAAGGATTTAAGTTTTCTTGCCCCTCAAGCCGGGGCTGGGCTCATCCTTTTTGTCTTGAGTGTCTGTTGCACAACATTTGTTCCAGTTAGTACTGGATTGCTGTCACAGGTAATCTGATTAAGGTTTCCTTACTTTTTTCAGTTCAGACCGCTATATAATGTTGTTTTTGCAGCAAAGTAGTTCTTTAAGGTCGTTTTCAGGGATAGAATGTTGTGAACAAAGGCGGTAATATTATTTATACCTATTCGGGACGACATACTAAGGGCCTTTTTTCTCAACATAGGTATGTATTTCATGAGCTTTTTAAGGTTGTATGCTGCCGCTGATGCCGTAAGACATTTATTGGCCTGTGCCAGCCCTATCGTATTGACTTTCTTCATCCCGTAATGGTTGACCAGGTTGCCGATCACGGGTTCCACTGTCGACTGTCGGATCTTCATCATCTTGGAAGCCTTTTTGCCCTGCATGCGTTCGTGCATCCTGTCGTAATAGGGCTTGTGAATGTTGGTCAAGACCACGGCATATTTCCTTTTTGCACTGTACCCTTCGCATATGGACTGCAGGGGACATCCCTTGCAGTCTGCACAGGAGGTCCGGTATTCTTTATTGGTGTACCCCGACATTCCCTTGAATGGCAGGGTCGTGTTGTTGCGGCATGTATAGCTGTCTCTCTGTGGATCGTACACAAATCCCTTGCGTTCATACACCACTTGGGGCCTGTTGGGTATATAGCCCTTTATGCCCATCTGCTCAAGTGACCTTAGTCCCTCGCCACCGCTGAAGCCCCTGTCTGCCAATATCTCAGAAACTTCCAGCCCATTGACCAATAGGTTTTTCACAAGCACGTCCAAGACCTGCGGAAGACATTGGGAATCATGCTTGTCAGCCGTGAATGCCTGTACATGTGTAACCACATGCGATGCCGTATCAGCACTGACCTCCCCAAGGTAGTTCAGTGCTGTAACCTTCCCGCTCTTAACGGACATTTTGGCATCGGGATCATTGGGGTTGACATGGGTAGCGTTCGAGGGATTCTTCTTGGGAGCCAGGCCGGAATGCCTGCGTTCATTGCCCTTGGGAAGTTCTATGGTACGTGGAGAAGGTTTTTCCACATTTTCTTCAAGCTCCTTTGCATACATTTCAGCGTCTTCCAGTATATCCCGGCGGACCATATTGTCCAGGGAAGCGTTGGCCTTTATGAAAAAGCCGTCCACTGCCTGACGCTTGCCCGAGACCATCCCTTTGTCTATGCACAAGGACAGTATCTGCTGAAAAATAGAGGTGAAGACCTCCTGTCCGTAAAGCTGTCTTGTACGGCTTAGCGTACTGTGCCATGGCAGAGGCTCATCTATGTTGTATCCCAGGAAGAAGAGTATATCCATGCGCATCCTTGACATCTCTATGATACGACGGTCGCTGTTGATATTCTCCAGATAGCCCACCAGCATGAATTTCATGAAAACAACGGGATCTATGCTCTTTTGTCCCTCCCGCCCATAATAGGGCAGTGTGAGCTTATAGAGATGGTCGAAATCGATCACACCGAGTATCCGGCGGTAAATATTGTCATGCGGAACATAGTCTGACAACTGGAAGTTCACGAAGAGTGATTCTTGGTATACCTTTCTGCCTTGCATGATATAAATATACTGAAAATCAATTATTTAACATATTTATTGACAAAAAACATTAAAATTTAGTTGTGCAACAGACACTCAAGGGAGAAATGACCACCTTATTAATTTTAAAAGAAATGTAGAATCTGCAATAGGAAAAATTAAGAAAAGCCCTAAAAACCCGGGGTTAACAACTAAGACACAAGAAGCGTTAAAAAATTTCTTAAACGTATCAATTGCGATATCATTGACCTTAGATCCTAAATTAACATTGGAGTTCTTAAACAGTCAGGAAAAAACGTGGTTATCGGAAACCCAATTATTAGTCATCAAAATAAGAAAAAGCAATCTTTTTCGAACCTCACTTTTAAAAGTCCCATGTATAAATTTTACCAAATATATATTGACAAACGAAAGTTTAATAGACAACGATTACAATAAATATTTCAAAAATATTGTAAATGAAAACATAGATGATTATTTAGCTTTCCTTTCTCCCAACTATGTCCCGTTTCACGAGGTAAATACTCTGAAAATTATTAGCACAGTATCCAATCTTGACGAAAAAATTTTATCCGAAACAGCAAAAGAAAAATTAGATCCCATAAACGAAATACCTGATTTATCATTTGATCACTATTTCAAAATAAACTATTCTTGGAAAAGCAGTTACAGTGATTCGACAAAAAAAGACCGTTTAAAGAAAAAATACTTTTTCCTTGTTCAAAATTCGGATCAGCATGGTCGGGTCCAATACATTGAAGTTGCTGTGATTGGAGAAAAAGATGAAGATTTCGCAAATGATAAAATTGACAAACGTATAGCACTCGCAAATCTGAAAGTCGACAATAAAAACGTCGATAAAAGTATAAATGGAAATCCAAATTTAACTAGAGCTAGAAGAAAGACAGTCTTCAAATTATTAAATGAAGCTGATCGACTAGAATCTGATATGATTATTTTTCCTGAAGTATCTACTCCTTATTCTTGGTTACGGTTATTAGCAGAAAGAAGCCACAAAAGATACATGGGGATAGTGGCAGGATTAGAGCATTGGATCAATAATAAAGAAGTTGCCTTCAATTTCATGGTAACTATTTTACCTTTTAAAGTACATGACTACAAGACTTCATTGATAAAAATAAGACTCAAAAACCATTACTCTCATTCTGAGAAAGAATTGCTTCGGGGCTATCGATTATTGGTGCCGGAAGATCTTTGTCCTAACAATAATGCATCATATGACTTATTTCACTGGAGAAAAAGTTATTTCTCGGTTTATAATTGCTTTGAATTGGCCAACATTTATCACAGATCCCTATTTAAATCAAAAGTTGATTTTCTAATAGCATCTGAATACAATAGAGATACCTCTTACTTCTCCGATATTGCAGGTGCTTGGGTTCGAGATGTACACACCTACTTCATCCAAGTAAATTCGTCTGACTTTGGTGATTCTAGGCTTATACAGCCTGCTAAATCTTTCGCTAAAGACCTAATTCAAGTGAAAGGTGGTGAAAATTCGACGATATTAGTTGGCAATCTCGAAATCGAAAAATTAAGAAAGTTCCAGTTGGTTGAATATCACCTTCAGAAGGAGTTCATCGATAGTGGTAAATTTCACTTCAAACCAACTCCGCCCGACTTCGACAGAATTAATGTAAAAGCTAGAATAAAAAATATACTCATCACACGAAAAGATGATGAAAGTGTGTAAAGTATGGAAAACATGAACTTTAGAATTCAAGACCTAACAAAAACACTTATTCCAGGAATCATGATGTTTTTCCTATCCTCTTTATTTATTTGTAATATTGATCAGTTCAATGGTATCACAAACCTGATAAAAGATACGATGGCGATATGGACTATCGTATTTTTGATGATAGCGTATGTTTGTGGTTATTTTGTAGACCTAGTTGGAAGTTTATTAGAAAAAGGATTTTACACTTACTTTTCAAGACCCTCTTTGTATTTACTAAACAACACAGGTAAATCAATTAAACTGAGTAATTCCAATTTGATTATTGAGTACCTTTGCGATAAGCTGAGAAAAAGTTCTCAACACCCGTTTACCAAAGAATCAGCGCTAGAAGTTTTTAAATGTGCAAATGTTTACAAGGACTATGTTGCTTCGAGCCAGACAAAAGAACGATTAGCTGAGTATTATTTTTCGAAAATATTTAGTCGAAATCTCTCTTCGTCATTCCTTATATCATTTGGCATATATGTTGTCTACTATTTGTTCAATCACCATTCTTTGTATT
Organism: Sphingobacterium sp. LRF_L2; assembly: GCF_965644235.1. NCBI lineage: Bacteria > Pseudomonadati > Bacteroidota > Sphingobacteriia > Sphingobacteriales > Sphingobacteriaceae > Sphingobacterium > Sphingobacterium sp. LRF_L2. The sequence goes on from NZ_CBFFRI010000004.1 coordinate 161,509, forward strand.
TCAACTTTTTATCAATCTTACTTCTTTTAGGATGCGTATTTTCAGGTTACCGGTGGAGAGTACATGCCTTTTATTATACACGACAGGTCTTTTACATGGCATGTGAACCTGTATTAAAAGTAAATAATAATTGATCGGCTAATCAGAAATCTTACCAACACATATAAAAAGTGTTGCATTTGAAGCTTAGAATATAATATCTATGATAATCAACTGGCACAATATCCGTTCTATAAACAATAGTCTCAATGATGGCTTCGAAGAATTAGTATGTCAATTAGCTTCAAGGGAAGAAATCTCAGGTCAAATTATTTCCAACGGATCTCGGTAAATCTGATGATGGGAAAGAGTGCTATTGGTTATTCGAGAATGGGAATCAGTACATGTGGCAAGCTAAATATTTTACCGCTAGTCTTAACCACAAAGCAATGGAGCCAAATAAATAAATCGGTAACTAATCTTGATCGATAAGACTACTGTTTAAAAAGTTCCTTGAAATTGATTTTGATAGCTCGACCTAACTGTTCGATATGTGTTTGCAGCATCATTTTACCACTTGTTTGCTTCCAAGTATCATATTCAGTATATCCAATGATCCTTTCAGGGTTATTATCACTTAATTAAATTTTTGGTTTTCATTTTCTTGCTTAGGCAAGTCGGTTACCCCGAAGTCCATTTCTGGAATAAATAAGTTTTTTTTTGCCATAAGCTCTTTTTATTTTATAACATCATTTTTTTTACAATAAAGGAATTACCAAACCTTCCACTTTGGGATATGTTGTTGTGTAGCCATATTTCGTCTTTAAAACCTCATCATCCCAGCATTCATTATCTTTTGTTCGGTAATTGAATAGTAATTCTGTACCCTCCCCGTTTATCTTAATAACCCTGGCCACGGTCACTCTGGCGGGATGATGGCTGATGCTACCATTAGTACTTATTGCAAATTTTTTACAGTCGATTTTTTTTAAAAGATCAGGGCTAGTATTTTTTGCGCTTGCATGGTGGCTTAACTTCATTAGATCTAATGGGATTTTTTCTTTAGTTAGTTTATTCAGTGCGTTTATTAGAACACTTGGAAAGGCATCAGCAGCAAATAGAACCCGTTTTCCTTGAAATTCAGCTAAAAAAGCAATGCTGCTGCCATTCGCAGGTGCCTTATCCTCTTCAAATTTTTCTTCATAAAGTTTTTCAACATCCAGAATACCTTCCCCGAATTTTTCAATTACGTCACTAGGTTTGTCTGGATCTTCAAATTCTTCAAGGCCGAAGCCAGGGGCAAGGTTTGCTTTTCTTACCTCCGCTTCCCAAACCGTTTTCAGCGATTCTAAATTTTCAGGAGTCGGGGAAAGCAATGTGATTTTCAAGCCTTTTTCAAGCTGGATTACCGGAGGTTCTTGGTCACTTCCATAAACAACTGCCTGATAGTCAAATTGAGTATTCCACATGATATTGTGTTTCAAGATAGCAGCACTTAGTTTTTCACCTTGCACTGCTCCGAAAATTTCAGAAAGGTCATTTCCTGGCAAATGATTCCAGGCATTGAACCAGATTGTTCCGATGGTAAAATCAAGTCTATCAGCTTGCAGCAAACTCAATATACCCTCAATATGGTCTCTGTCAATGTGAGTAACAACCAACAGTTCAATGTGCTTTTGCCCAGGTATGGCATCGATCAAACGCTGTATATCATCTCTAGTCCCTCCTGTACCTCCATCTATAAGGACAAATGATGGATTTGCAGGATCGCCATATTCAATCCAGAGACTGTCACCATATCTTGCAGGAAGAAGGTTTACATTAAATATCATAATTTAAAAAAATTATATTAGTAATTTCGAACATTAACTATTTTTAATATAAGATCTGACCGCCCGATTAAAGTTGTATGTACCTTGCTTAAATCTGCAACTTCCATATGTTTTTTAACTTTCTCTAGCGCTAGTCTAACCTCAAAATTATCGCTATGTAAATGGTTGTGAAGTAAAGTCAGTCCTTCATAGAGTAGCCGCAAGCCCTCTGTAAAAAGAGGGATACCACGGGAGACTGCCTCCAAGAGTCTTATCTGAATCATAGGATTGTCTACATCTTTGCTTTTTATCAGTTGCCAGGCATGGATGATAGGTCCATCTGGTAACCATTCGAACCAATTTGCAAGGTTATTCGGCCATTCGTGTAAAAATTCCAGTTGACCTGTTGATAATAAAAAATATCCGCCGACCGCAGCACCGATAGGATCCCTCACTTTGTCATGCAGCAGAAGCTCTGCCTGTCGAATTTTGAAAAGCGTCTCAGCTTTATCAGAATCACCTTTGTTCATTAGATAGAGAAGTGTCTGAGCAATCTTATTAGGGAGGTCTATGGAAATTTTTAGGTTTGTTATTATATCAGACGAATTGCTTAATAAAGATAGTTCAGACATTGGAGGTAAACATACAAAAACAGACTTTATAGCGGTTATTTGAAATTCAGTAATGCGCATTATATTCATCTGCGAAATTATTAATGGGCTGTCAATTTCTAAAAATGACATAGAAAAATATTCATGTTGATACTGCTTTAATTTTCCTTCATCATAAATCCAATCTATGACCACAATTTTTCTTTTATACCTTTTATTTTTTTTACTAAAAATTCTATCGTAGTTTCTATTACTACTGGGAAAACTGAGAACGTCAATTTGTATCTGCTCTTCACGGATATCAAAGTTAATTCTTGTTTCTTTTTGTGGCAAAATTTCTACAATTTTCTCTACTTCCTTCGCCGAAGCAATTATTATTTTCACTAAATAAACACCGGCTTTTAATGAATCAGTCCAGTTGTCAGAAAACATCCAAAAAGAGCGTTCAGTATTTAAATTGGCCGATAATATCTGAATGTTTTTGGGAATAGAATTCTCAAAAACATCTGAGGTTATTAGTCCACTAGTTCTTACATGTAGAGCAAGAGTTCCTGAATTATGAGGATTTTCGCTCATTGTTCACATTTTAAAGTTCGAGCTCCAGCTGGTGGCATGAAATTTCTATATTCACTCATATTTGTATACTGTCCGTCAGGAAAAGTCGCGCTCAGCTTATAAATTCCGGGTTTTATATTAATCTTCCAGGGATCAATATGTGGTTGTCGACTGTCGCTCAAATTTGTTTCGGCTTCAGAATATGATAAATAAGCCAGATTATGAGCATCTTCCGGGCTGCAATCAATAACCACGTCTATACTCGGAGACTCTGCAAAGCGCAATATATTTGTAGATTTACTTGTTCTATTGATACAGCGCTGTTCCGGTACTTTTCCTTCATAAACCATCTCTATAAGCTCTTCCATTTTTGTTGCCAAACTGCTCTGACTAATGGTCCATTCATCCTGTTCTTTGGTCAGTGCCCCTCCTTCAAGAGCTCTAATTAAAGCCATGGTATAATATGACACATCATTTACACGTGCATACGCTCCTTCTTTAAATGCAGCAGCTTTCTGAGTAAGATCAAATTGGCACTCGGTGGCATTAAAATGCGGGGGGATCAGAGCATGAAGTGGAACTTCGGTCAATAACATATCGGCAGTAAAAAGTCTACAGGCATCTATAAAAAACAGTTGCGTGCTTGCTTTACAGGTATAAAATCCTCTTCTTGTACTGTCAAAAGAAAAACTTCCATCCCATGGATTTAAGGTATTCTTTCCAAAATCTTCAGCCAGCAGCACATGTTCGATCTTATCGACACCGTGGCCGCAGAAAAAGAAAATTGCTACGTTTTCAGTACTTTTATTACATCTTTCTATCCACGCATTAAAAGAATCCTTTATGTTTTCCATGTGTGCTCTTCCAACTTCTTCATCTTTTAGAATTAGAGGAGCTGCATCCAAAGGTGATATTAGCACTTCAATACTACCTAAGGGTTTGATCCAGGCACCCTGATTGTGTAAATTGATGAATGTATCATATATTGCTTTGGCAGATAATGGTGGTGAGCTCAATTGTCCAAATTTCTTAGCGCAATCAAGCGTTTGCACCTTTTCGTGAGTACCGCCCTTTATATAAGGATAACCACCTACACCAATAATAAATATGTGTGTTTGCGGCATCTCTCCGTTTACGTTATTAAATAGAAGGGACATAATATAATGGTTACAACTTTTGAAGTTCAAATATAAGTTATTTTTTGACAATATTATCTTAATAAGAAATCTTATGACTTTAGTGAAATCTTTACCTATCCTAGTCTACTTCAACTATCTTAAATTTTTGATGTTGTAGTCAGTGATCGTACTCCCATGAATAGGGACGCTGATACCGTGGAATCAAATATTGTTCCTCTATTTTAAATATTTTTAAAAGCTCCTTCTGCTCCGCGCTGAGTACAATGGCATAGTTCCGTGGATATAGTTCATGCTGAATAATTCCGATCAAGGCTAATACATAAATATTTCAGGATAAATTTTGCAAATCAGGTTATGCTTCTCCTCGTCACATTCAATTTCACCTAGACTAAACTCTGTCTTTTTTCGATTAATCGTTCCCTTTTTATCTACTCTTTGAAGCTCTGCTCCTAACGAAGTCCTTTCCAGCACAAGTTTTATGTATGTCCACAGTTCCGTATAGCGGCTTAATATAGGAACAATATAAGCAACCCAGCTCTTTACATTGCTACCGATTATTTCCATCTCTTTTGCTGACTGAACAAATAAAAAGAAACGCAACATAAATTGCATCAATTTTATCTCTTCCGCTGTATCACAAGCGGAATAATAACTAAGTTCATAGTATAACACTTGACCTTCCTTACCGAGGAGGTCGATTAGATAAACTCGGTCGTTTTCCGTAACCTTATACCCTCTCTGAAAAAGATGTGGCGTTAACCTGTATAGGTATCTCGAAAGGGCGGGGTTGTTATAAAGATATTGAATTACACCATTTCCCTCAGAATCTGTTGCCTTGACATCAAACTTAAGTTCTAGACAGGAAAGTAAGAACTCTACCACCGTTACTTTATCATCTGAATTTAATGGCTTGTATTCTTTAATGAAAACGAGAAGTAATGGTACGCCACCAGAGAACCTATCTAAATTGATTTCTTTATTCATTAATTCTACGCAGTCATAGGAAAGACCATTTACCTCATTTATGATTTTGTAAAAACTATAATCCAGCTTTCTCCATTTTTTTATCTTTTCAAGAAGGCTCCTCACCTCCAGACTACGCGCTATCCTCTTGGCTGCTATCTCCTGTTCTAATTTATCCAGGGCGATCTTCGCCTTGAATTGCTTTAATTGATTTTCCGCTAAAACGGTCTCATTCTTATTGTGCATGTAATAGCAGCTGTAATCATCCTGACTGAACTTTAAATCATCTAATAGTACCTCTTTGACAGTCCATTTCTCCCTAACTTCTTTATTTTCGTGTATAAAGGGCTGTTTATAATGACACGCCAGTTTTAGGTTCTTATCTTGGGCATCATTTATCCTGTAAAGATTCTGATGCTCCCATATATACTTGATATCGCGCTGGAATGTATCTAAGTCTTTTGGATTGTTGTCAAAGTCAATTATCCAGATCAGGAATATGCCGTTCTTCCTATAGAATGCATATCGGTGCTTTATATAATGAAGCGGAAGGTAGGATATCTGGATTTCAAAGGCAATCTTAAGGCCTTGGAACTCACAGAATACATCAGGACGCCTTTTTGCACCTCCACTACCGAAAATAAACTTGGAATCAATATCAATGGATTCCGGGTCTATACCTTCCGTACTTTTTAATACTTCACCTATTCTGTTTTTCAGAAAGATGTGTCTTGCACCTTCACGCGCAAAAGCAACGGTCCTAAGACCAAATAGGATATCTGGATCAATACTGCTATCCTTGAGTATGCAGTCCTCTGAATTTGGAAGGTGTCGAAAATAGACTTTTTCAAGGGAGCTATGCGCGACAATTAATCTTTGCCCACATTCTACACAGGTATACCGTTCAAGGTTAGAGTTATAGTCATCTCGTAATCCAAAACCTTCCTTCTGTGAGGTGACCACCGTCTCTATATCAATTACACCACCTTCTTGGCTATCATTGGCATATTGTATACTCCGATCCATTACCTTATTCTTTAAATCCCGAAAAATGGCTTTATTGACAGACGGCATCCTCAGGGCTGAATTTCCGAAGCGTCTCTTTTATTGCTAACGAGCTAATCTCAATTTTATCAACGCTTAATGACGGCATAGTATCCACAATTAAAATCGAATGTTATTAGTAAATATAGGCTATTGTTTTCATTTTTTTTCCTCATTATCATTTCCCGATAGGGATATAGAACAATAATGTGGTTTTAGTGAGAAGATTATATTTGTTGTTTAACTGCTACGGGATATACCAATATATTCAGTGCCTCCATTTTTTTTATGGTTTCATTACTAACGGGTTTGAGGCATCCAATACAGAGTAACCTTTCCGCCCGGCTAAAGGCAACATACCCTAGTCTTGGATAGTCGGTAGTCTCATTTGTTCTTTTCTTATCGCGTTCTGAATGGTTAGCTTCCAGCCATAACAATAACTCTTCTTCTGTTTTTGCTATTGCAAGAACTGCTGGAGATTCAAGTCCTTTAATCGTATGAATGGTAGCAACAGTCACCGCATTACCTATTTGTTCATGCCTGATGTCGAATTTTAGGTTATCAATTTTAACAGGTAGTCCGGCCTTGATGTTTAATCCAAGTACATCCTGCACGAAATTTCCATAGGTATTTTCATCCTTGATCGTGCCACTATTTATTGCCTTAAAAATGGCTATTGAATGTTTGCGCAACGTGTTGACATCAGCATTATACTGGGCAAAGAATTTGGAAGTATCCAACTGCAGTGTGGTCAGCAATGTGTCCTGGATTGCCTTGATCGGCAATATAGAAGTTGTTTTCTTTGGGTCTTTATAGTTGTTTCCAACAGCAGCGGTTATCCGGTTGATGACATCTTTCTTTTTGGCAATTATAGACCGGTCAGGCAGCTGTATTTGATATTGATCGCACAAGATGTAAAAGGAATTTATGATCGGTGTTACATTGTCATTGCCAGCGACAAAATATATGCGCTCATCAGATTCCGTTTTAGGCTCGGAAGTCTCTTTTATTCTGGCAATTTGTGCAAATTTTTCATTCCCAAATTGTCTGCCGTTAAAGTTATTGAGAAAATCCGCGATGTTTTTTGAGGAGCGATAGTTGGCATTATTTATCTCAACCTGATAACCAGTACTTGCAGCAGCCTTTAATATCGGGATGTTTGCAAATTGGCGTATGGAACTGTCAAAACTCTGTATGTACTGTTCAGGGTCGCCAACACAATAAATCGTCGTTTTGCCTTGTTTGCGAATTGATTCGATGATGTTAAAGACCGTATTTCCGGAGTCCTGAAATTCGTCTACAAACAAATACTGTAAACGGTTTGCTACAACGCGTGCTACTTGTGGATTGGCCATGCAAGCTGCGGCAATGGATAATGTTTGGTCAAAAGTGATATATCCTAGCTGGTTTAACCTTTTTTTAATTACGGCTTTAGCTTTATTTACAGCTTCCGGCGTTTTACTTTTCTTTTCTGCCGATTTCGATTTTTCCACATGCAGAAATACATCGTCGATCCCGCATTGCATGAAAATTTTTTCCTGACCTACTGGCTCGGGATTAAACGACGAAAAGGGAACAACGATAAATCTGTTCAGGAAAGAATGTATTGTTCCTATGAAAAGGTTATGGGGGATAACAATCTTTTTGGACAGTCTGCTCAGGATGTTGTTGGTTGCGCTATTGGTGTAGGTAATAACCGCTAAATACCTACAGCCTGACAGAAGAGGAAGAGCATCTATTATTTTTGCCACCATATTATGCGTTTTTCCCGCGCCTGGCCCAGCGATTATAATTGTTCCTTTTGATCCTGACTTTGTCATATTACTTAAGCGAATTAAGACCGGTGGCAATGTATTCGGGAATTGAAAAACCTATACTGTCGCCTTCCAACTGTAACAGTAAACTATAGGAAAATTCAGATTTATATTCAGAAATCAAGGCAAAATAATCGTCAACCGTGATGCTATTACTTCCTAAATTCTGCACATAGGTCTTTCCTGAATTTGGCCTGACTTCCTCAATCACTTTCAACAAAATATCCCTGCCGAGTCCAGTTGCATTTACGGCGATCAGGTCTTTTTCAAATGTTGTGTCGCTTGTAATACCCACATGGATTTCTGCACAGCCCGAATATTTTTTTGCCAGATTGCCCGCTCGATCCTTTGTTTTTGTATCTGAATCCCTATCGGTTAGTACCAAGCATTTCTGAAAATAACCATTTCTTATGATCTCCAGAAAATAGCTGAAAGCTAATCCATTTACGTTGATTACCGCACAACCTGAACGCTCAACGGAATGGCCGGTTAACATCTCGAAAAACTTAGGCACGAGTAGCTTTTCTGAAATCCCCTCGACAAGAATAATTTTAGATGAATAAAAGAGATTGGTATTTACTGCATCCAAATATTTATTCAGGTACTTAACTTGGCGCTGACCTTTAGCAGTGGCACTGAAACCATCCAAGATGTAATGTGATTTGATATGCCCGTCTTTTTTGTATAGCACTACGGTATTTTCAAAGTTGACCTTTGTAGCAATGTGAGTGGAGTGTGATGTGATTAAAAGCTGTATATCCTTTCTTAACTCATTTTTTTCCTCAATTTTTATCAGGGTTTCAATATTGTGCGCAAGGTGATCCTGTAAGTTAGGATGCAAGTGTGATTCTGGTTCTTCAAGACCCACAACACGAAAATAAGCACTTTGTGCTCTGGTTACATCTTCGATGTAAGACAATACCAGAGATATAAATAGAAGATTGTTCCTACCCGTTCCGTTTCTTTCTATCTTGACCGGGTTATCACCGTATATCAGACTGATCTTTTTTAATAAATCTGATACGTCAGGTAGCGTAAAAATTAGGTTAACAAGGTTCGACGTGTCATCCGTAACAAGAGAAATCTTATCCAACTGCTTTGATATTCCAGTCTTTATTTGCTGTAGGGAGCGGTTTTCATCAACAGCTTTTTGAAGGCCGACTAATTGGCTTTTCAAATCCTGATATTCAGCTTCATCTTTAGCATTCAGTATTCTAAAGAGCAGCTTATTGTTGTGGCTGGCTACTAATTCAGTGCAGGCATCCCGCAACGCATCCAATAATTCAAACCTAAGCTGGTTAAGATGATAGCCGCCCGCTAAACTGTTTGTACCGCTACCACCATAAATATTATAATGGTATTTAGAAATCGGAAAGTTAATGAGGTCAAGCTTAGCATTTTCAGGTAAACTATCAAAATCTTGTGTTGTACTATCTTCTTTGTAGTTCTCAATGAATTCCCGTTGTTGCTTTATTTCGCTTTCTCTATCAAACTTGGCATGTGGCGCAAATACATAAGTGAGTGTAGCAGTCCTTAAATCTGCACTACTGTACCAATCCGCTACTACTGTTTCCTGATCATCATCCCATTCGATGAGGTCTACCGAAATTGATATTTCTGGAAAAGATATCTGTTCAGGTGGTACATTGAGGTCTAAAATTTGTTTTTTAAAAGTTGTTATCACATCATAATTGAAGTCCGCAACTTCTAGTACCCTTCTTTTGAAGTATGATACCTCCTGTCCTAATATCAAGCCAATAGAATCAAGCAAGTTTGATTTTCCAACATTATTTTCTCCAATTATAAGAGTGAGTGGCTTCAATTCAATTGTGAAATCCTTAAACGTCCTGTAATTTTTAATTGATAGACGAGAAATATACATAAGTGATTAGAATTTAGATTAGTAATCAAGTTTACCTAATAATTATGACTTTACAAATCATTTTTTAAATCAAAAGATCAGAAAAATACTCCATCGTTTGGTAAATGGGTTAATTCAAAAAAAGGTATCATACGATTCTTAGATTTATGAAATGTAAAAATCGTAGTTAAGAACTCTAAGGACAAAATAAACATTGTTTAGTCTAAGCTTTCATACTTATAAGATTATCACTATATTAGTTTTGACATCGAACAAATTTGTTCTTTATAAAGTCAAGATTTAGCAGGTGAAAATTCGATAATTCTGTGATGCATAAAATCCCAAAATTTTCAAATAATATAATATACTATTTAAAGGTATTTATTAGTCTTTTAAAGTTTATCATTATAATCTGTTGTACTTCATCAAAAGTAAGATTCCAAACCTTGGATAAGTAAAACATTACATCGGAAACTTCGCCAGGATTTAAAGGTATACGTTGGTTTTCAATAAAAGGACCATCAGTTTCAGTTAATACATTTTCTCTTGGTATTTTAGAAATTATTTTCCGCCCTGCAGCAGATTTTATCATTGCGGGATTTATCGAAAAATAGTACCCTTCATTAGCAATATTTGTTATCAAATTTAGTCCCCCAGAATACCAATGAAAAATTGCATTTTGAATTTTATATTGCATTAATAATTCAAAAACTTCTTTTTCTGCCTTTCTAGAATGTAAACTAAGTATTTTCTTTTTACCAGAAACCAACTTTAAAATTCGATTAAATGAAGCTAATTGAATTTCTTTTGTTTCAATGCCTTCTTTGGAAAAGTCTAACCCAATTTCACCTATATATGAAGTTTTAGGTAGATATAGTTCAAATTTTGAAAATTCATTTTTATGTAGGTTTGCATATAGAGGGTGCATCCCTAAAGCCATTCTGACATATTTTTTAGAATGAAAAAACGGTAATCCCTTCTCAAAATGGCTTGGTAAATTGGTCATTGAGAAAACGATAATACCCTTATCCTCGCATACATCTAAAATGGCTTTTGGGTTTTTATATAAATCGATGTGGCAATGAGTATCTAACATTTATAATCCGGCTTTTGTTTTTATGAATGAATTGCCATCTTTACCAATCCATTTGGATAATTCAATCCTTGTTCGCCACACTACATCAATATATTTATTCAATTTATTGATATTCTTGATTCCATTAACTATTAATTCTGTTTTAATATCATCTTTGGTAATGTCCTTTTTGAGAAAACCTAAACATGTACCTATATCTTGTGATTTTTTTGTATTAAATGGAAATAAAGAATTAATAGTATTCCCATAAGTAGTAGTATCGTTTATGTTAATTAAAGATGCTTGTCTATAAGCACAAGGCATACAAACACCACAATGACTCGCCGTCAAATCTTGCCAATGAGCTCTATGCCCTCGCTTCCCACATGAATTTGAAAATTCAATTATCTTTTTCAGAAAATCCAAATCTTTACAATTATCTACCATTTCACCCTTTGTCTTAAATTCATAGGGGTTATAAATGATACTTACAATATCAAGTTTACTTAAAACCAAATTAGTTTTATCTAAAACAAATGAATGGGTAGTTCTTGTACTACAAGAAGTTCGTCTTGAGCTACTTAGTGGATAATTAAGTGATACCGAACCATTTTCTGGCACAATAATTTCATTAACTTTCTTTCCTTTGGAAACCAAAAGAGCAATACCAATAAATAAAATAGAACGGCTTCTAAACGTCGTTTCACGTCTTGCAGTTGTTTGAGACAATGTTACTTTTATAGAAGGTACATGTTCAAATTGCCCCCTGTATTTCGTCTCTAATTTATTAAGTAAAATATTTTGGTCACTTAAAGGACCTTTCATTTGCGGGTCGTAGTGTGATACCAAAAGGATTTTTTCTTTAGGATGAGTACTTAAAAAATCCACTGCTCCAATCAAGGAATCTAAGCCTCCAGAAAAGAGGTTTAATTGCTTATACTTTTCCTTAACATCAACTGTTAAATCGAGTTGAGGATTTTTGAAATCAGATTTATAAAAATCAATGCTCCAATAATCCCCAGTCAGAAAGGAAAAAAGTTCTTCCAGATCATTCTTGACGCTATTCCAAATTTTAGTTTCAGAAACAGGAAATGATATATTTAGTTCTCTTGACCATCCGTCCACCGAATTATTCTTTCGATTTACAAATCGATCAATTCCATAAACCGAACATGTTATAAAGAAGAAATCTCTAATTTCCGAATTTACAGAAATTGCAAATGGCAATAATTTTTTATAATCAACACTAACAATAGAAAAATCTCCTTTATCCTCTGTAAGTTTAATACTTAGAATTCCACTTTTTAAATCATACTTAGGGATTTCTATTTTAATTTTTTTCATTGCAGATGATCTTAATTACAGAATTAAATATTTTTTCAATTTCTTCTTTTCCTTCAGCTTTATTCCAATCAATTTTGGACACTGCTCTTTGTGTATTTAAAACTTTAATACGGCCTAGGATGTCGTTTTTTATAGTTTTAAAAGTTTCTTTGCTTACATCTTCTCCTTTTTGTTGTTGGATTTTTTCTTCAAAACGTTGTGATAAATGTTCGAATATGTAAAGTCCCCAAAATTTACACAATGTTTCCGCTAGTCCCTGACCATCAACCAATTCTTTTATTATTTCTTGATACTTTTTTACATCATTATCCGATTGAGCCGCAATTTCTTTCATGATTTCACAAGACGCTTTATTAGCCGCAGTTTCATCCATTCCTTGGCTGGAATCAGAACAATAAATTAATAAAAAATCAATGACATCATTAAAGGACTTGCCCTGAAGTAACCCAAAACCAATATCAGCTAAAGCCTTATCAAGACCATTACTTGCTACACTTGTAAAAAATCCGGTAAGCTTACCCACAGACTTTAATCCTGCTTTACCAATAGAGGGTGACTTACCAGAGGCAATCGCTTTACGACCGCCACCTGTTTTTACTAGATTATTAAAAACTGATCTAATATGCTCCGTTCTTCTATCAGATATTTTTTTATACTGTTTAGATTTATCGCTGACTACAAATTCTTTGTTATCATCTTTTTTGTACTCTTTTTTATCCTTTACATTTTCTTTAGCTTCTTCAGCATCAAGCTTTTTTTCCTGTTCTAAAGTTTTAGCTACTTGAGTAATTGAATTTGATAAATCTCCCCAATTGGGTTGATTAGTTACTCCTGGATTAATTCTTTGTGTAGTTCCCATTAATTATCTCCATTTATGGCCTTAAAAATTTGAGTATCCTTTTTAAATACTTTATATAGTTTTTTTACCTCAACATTCTTAGATTCAGTTAATTTAAAGTTTTGTGCAAGGCTAAAGGGAATTTTATCGTTATCAACTTTCTTAATAACTCTAATATAAGCATCAATAACATTTGGACAATTTTCAGCCATTAATTCGACAAAAGCTTCATGTATTTCGGTTTTTTCAGGTGCTTTGGTAAGTTCTTTTTCAAGTAACGAAATCAATGTTTCATAATCTCCTTCACTTAATTTATCCTTAATTTCATTACTTACAGTTCTTGTTAAAGCTGACCCTGAAACAGGTTCAATTAGCTTTTTCACTAATGACCTAATATGTGGTGATACCAAGGAACTACCGCTAATTGATGTTGTTAATTGGTCTCTTGTAATCCAATAATAATCTCTTAAATCTATATCTGTCAATTTGGGCTCTGCATTTAACCATTTTACAACTCTTTCTGTCCCCCAATCAGCCGAATATTTTTCTTTGATAATTTTAATACTATTTTTACTTGCAAGTGATTCTAATTCTTTTATTTCTTTAGATTCTCCTTTTTGAGATGATTGCCATTCATAAATTTGTCTGAATAAACTTTGTGATGAATACTCGAGGACCATTAACTTAGCTAAAACATCCATTTTAAAACCCGATATTTTTGCAACCCTAACTAATCTATCTCTTAACGAATAGGTGTTTAAAAATCTCTTAATTTGTCGAGGATTACCTTTTAACCCCTCTGTTATAACAGGTGCTAAAGAAGCAATAATTGATACGCTACTTGCCAACTTACTTTTTTCATCAGGTTTTAGTATTGAATCAATATCCCCTAGTCCAAATACATCGTATCGGTTGTTTTCTCTTGCTGCATAAAAAGCTTCCAAAACTTTAGAAAAATCATCTCCAAGCTCTTTTTGACAAAATAATAATGATAAATAAGTTTCTACTTCATTATCAGTCAACTTAGGTAGATAGTAAGGAACTTGTATTAATTTTTCTAAGTAATCACTAACAATCCTTTCGTTTCGACTTTCAATATCTGAAGAGTTTTCAATGCCATCAGTTTTATAACGCAATTCAATTGCATGTCTTACAATTCTTGGGTCAGCTCCAATAATAAAAGCCGTCTTGTCAACATTCAAAAATAGTTTAATAGCCTCTAAGTTTTCAATTAATCTATCAGGAGTACAACGATCCAAATCATCAATGATGACAACTAGTTTTTCTATCATAGATTTATCAAGCATTTTCTTGAAATCATCTCTAAACTCGCGGACCATTGTAATTTCATCCTCTTCATTTTTTTTTAATATACTACTCAAAAAACTTTCTGCTTCATTGCCACTCAACTTACTTGCTAATTCTGTAGGTTCAATTTGTGAAAACTCATTTAATAAATATGGTATTAACGAAACTCCCCCTGTAAGATATGCCGTTGCCGCTGGAACTGCGATCTTTTTAAACCCCAGTCCCATCAGACGCATCCATTTAACAGACTTAAACAATTTTACAGTTTCATCTTTTACTTTAGAACCTAGTGTTTTATGTTTTGCAAATTTTTCTATAATTGACTCAAGCAGGGCAGCTTTCGCATCATCATAGCCTTCAAACACCCATCCATTAAAATATAAAACAAGGGTACCATCTTTGAAGCCATCTTTCTCTTCTCCAATTAAATCCTTCTCAACTATTTTTAGAATACTAGATTTCCCACCTCCCCAATCACCAAAAACTCCAATTGTAACAGGTAATACATCATTATCATTGATCACATCAACTATTAAGTCTGCGTGAACTTTAAAGCCTAGTAAGTCATCAGAAGTTTCGTTATCTGCCCACATAATTTTTAGTATTTTAAATTGTTATTTTATTTGTACGATACTTTTCCTTAAAACAACCCAACTCTTTATTTGGGCTACTCCTTCATTTTCGAGATTACTGTTTAATAAACACCGGGTTTATTCATATTATTAAAAATTGTTTAACCACATGGTTCTAATTTTTTAAATCCGGGGTAATTAATCTAGTACACAGTTTTCTTTTAAAGTATTTTGTTTTTGAAAATTATAGTATTGATACGGTTATTCGTTTGTCCACGCAATATAATATATTAAAACATAAGTCGGTTACGGGAAACCGTACTAATCAGCTATTAAACTAAATTTTTTCTCTAAACCAGAAACAATCGAACTTTCGTGGTGTGATTGTTATACTGAAGTTACCGGAATCATTCTTCCTCTAAACTTATTGAACAAAGGATGGAAAATATTTTAAAAATACCGCAAATGGGTATTTGCCATGCTACATCCAAGGCTGGTAGTTCTTTCCTAAGGAGTGCCTTTACTTATTTGTCCTTTTGACAGCAATCTATGCAAAAAACCAGAAACAATACTGGCGAACAATAGTGACGCAATAAATACAAAATTGATCACATCTAATGGGTTTAAAATGCCGGCTAACATCACCAACCCAGCACTGACAATAAACACTATCTTGATCATCTTATCTGTAGGTATTATAGGCCGCGATAGGAAGTAGCACACAATAACATACAGCAGATACAATCCCAGTACCGGTGCTCCAAGCAAAAGAAGAAGAAAGGGTAACATACCATATTCACCACCTGGCAATCTTTGCCAACCGATTAATAAACAGCAATAGAAAAATGCCTGCATGTAGATCAGGATAATATGACCGCAGGTGCTTAGAAATTTGGGGACCATGATGCTTTTAGTATTTATCTGATTTTCTTTGAGGAACTCATGAACAGCAAACGGAAATCACTAGATCAATATCTTGTAGCTTCTGTATGAACTTTACGTAAGGAACTCAATAAATGGGCATCAATTCTAAAAATATAAAACTCAAAGAGATCACTTCTATGGAACAGCAAATTAACACTTTAAGGAAAGTGGGTCGATCATAGACTTACTGAAGTCCAAAAATTGATATAATAAATGAACATATTCCTGACTTCAACTTATTTTGATTTCATATAATTATTATATATTTTAGATAAACTTTGTCAGTGCACCGCATTAAACCCTAAAGGTTTTATAAGCCTTAATAATTGAAGCGATTTTATGGAAAAAATCCTACGTAAATTAGCGCTACTAGACGATATTTGGAGAAATAGGTTCTGGGATAGCGATTATCTACTTAAACAATTACGTTATGACAAGAAGCTCTCGGCGAATTACCCTGGGGTAGTTCTTGGCTATTTGAACGACACTCTTCCCTTGATTGCCAATTTCTCCAATGTACATTCTGGATACGGACGAGCGTCCTTTCTTCCGTCAATAGGTTTACTACAAATAATTTACATGCAACAAGATTTGATCGATGAGCTTTTACAAACTTTCCACATACAAAAAGCAACGTTGAGCGATAAGTATCCAAACAGAATAGTAAGAAACGAGCTAGCGGGTCATCCGATAAGAAGACTAAGATCGAAGATCGACGGGAAGGAATATATGGAGTCTTATTCATTATTTAGCTACGAGGCTTCAAGCGAAAAGATAGAATATTTGCGTTATGAGCGAAAAAATGACTTTAAGTTTGATTTACAAACACATAAAGTTTCAGACATTATCGACCGACATTTTAAATTTTTAAACAAGTACATTTTGCTTATTTTACAAAAATCGATAACAATTTTAAAAAAATTTAACAGAAAATGTAATGAACTCCTCTTACTGGGAGAAAAATCACAGTTTGTGAAGCTCATCGATCAAACAAAAATATACTTTAATAATTTCTTTAACGAAGACTACACTTTCGAACCAATATTTATTAAATTATGTTGGAGTAGACGGGCGGATCACATCCGTTATCAATACGCTTGCGACAAATTTAAAAATTCCTTAAAAGAAAATTTAACGTTAGTTATTAAGCGAATTGATGAATTAAAATTTACGGTGCAAAATATAGATCTAAAGCTTGATCAGGAGCCAAATAACAACCTAAAATTGGAAGTTAAAATAGTTACTAAAGAAATACCTCAGGAAGTCAATGAACTTCATTTGGATGATAGTGTCAATTTTGGGCAAGGCACACAACCAACTATTGACCACTACGAGCTGAGCAAATTATACACAAACCATCCAATTTTCGGAATTGCATATTTCCAAAAGTTATTCAATTCTCACTCAGAGATTTTAGTGGAATTAGAACAGATGAAAATTCATGTTGGAGGCCTAGAGTTCTATTGTTCATACAATTATTTAATTGATGTCCTTCTCAAGCAATATATAACTAACTAAAATGCCTTAAACTTTGAATATAAGAGCGGAATCCTTCATAAAATGTGATATATTGTTTATATATTCACAACGAAGTAATTATTAACAATCTTATGAAAAAAAAATACTCTAGGAGAATTTGCCTAAGCAAAAGTACTAGGTTACCTATACCAATTTGAAAGGGTGGACAAACGAATTAAACTATAATTTATATAAATCATTTTATTTAACTTTGAGCACCATACATACAATAGTAAGCTGTTGAATTTATCATTTAATTGATAAATTCAACAGGATCAATCTCGATAACATCGCTGATTTGTTCTTTAAATTTCCCGTTCAGAACATATGACCTTTTCTTTCTTTGCGTACTTATCTTTCCGTCACTTTTAATGAAATAGTACTCCACTATATAGCCTTTTACCAAATGCTTGTAGGGGGTCTCAATTATAAGCTGATACTTATTATCTTTATTATATTTATATTTAGTGACTAATTTATCTGGTTGCACAACCATTAAGGAAGAGTCTTTCTCGTATTGGACTACAGTAAAATCTTCAGGAACTTCTGCATCAATTTTTGGTAGAAGGAATGCGATGCTGGCACATAAAGTATCTTTATCATTCATAGTCGGCAAATCAAAGTCAATGTTAATCATCGAAGCAATGTCTTTTGATAAGTGCTTCAGCCCATGAGAGATGTTGCCGCCAGCCCTATGATCCGACAAAATAGGGTACTCAAATTCGTTTTGGAAGACGTCTTCTATTGTCAATGTGTAATCGACGTCAATCCTATTTTGAGAACCATTGTTGAAGTCTGTTAGGATTTTTTGGTAATCGTCAACTAATACGCTGGTAATAGTTGAGAAATTATTGAATTTGTTGAAATTAACAACATGAACAGAATTCCTGTAGTCATTTGATGCCAACTTTAAATTTTTTCCGCTATTAATTTTGTCCTTAAAGCTTAAGATCAAGGTGCCGTTTTTGTAAATCTTAATATCACTAATGAACTTAAAGTAACTTTTATTATTAAAATTATTGTAGATAACTAAACCCTTCAACTTATCGTCAGCGGGAAGAGGCATATAGAAGTACGTTGCGTAGTGCTCATTTTTTATACCATCCCATATTCTAGGACTTGAGAGTTCATCACTATCTCCTATAGTGCCAAGAAGACCATATATCGGAATTGAGGGAGGCACAACATATGCTACCCCAAATTCCGGAAATTGGGGTAGTACCTTATCTAAGTCAATATCTAAAACCTCTGGTATAACATCACGATTGTCAGGATCCTTCATTGATGACTTGTGAAGTTCAGCTAATTCAGTTAGTCGCTGTTTCGTAAGTAAAAGTAAATCGTGTAAGTCCTTTTGTTTCTCTTTGGGGAGTAATTCTTGGAAATATATATCTTCCGGAGAGAGCATGTCGGATATTTTCTTGTTGATCGCTTTTACACGATGGTATTCATTATAAATCTCTGTGATACGATCTTCATTCTCTTCCGTCCATGGATCTTTTGCATCGAGTCCTAACACACTATATGAGGCAGTTTTAAATCCAATAGCAGATGACTGGCTGAAATTTAAAGTTTTTATATACTCTGTTAACACATTTCGGACAATTTCAAGACAATCACTATCTTTATTAAGATTTTTAAAAATATCAGCAAGACCAGCAATCCCTTCGCCTCCAGCACCCCAAACCTTATACTGGATCCTATTCGATTTGCTCGCTTGGTAAATTTCTTTATTTAGATTTGTACTCATTGTCGTTTTTGCTAGTCCTAATTTTAGGCTTCCCGACGCTTTCAATCCGTATTCCCGCCTGAATTCATTAGAAACATTATTAATGGTTATCAATGTAAAAACACTAACCCCATTGCGCACCTCAGATACAAAATTAGTTCCATATTTAGCAATAAATCTCTTGTGTCCCAGGTCACTGGGGTCGTTTAAAAGACGTTCGGCTTCAGAAGTCAATTTTACGTTGTTCAGCACAGTTTTCCCAAATTCCGTCGTTGCTTCTAAAAGAATGTTAAGAGAGTTTAAGCTAAATTTTTTTTCTATATCAACGTTTACTTTTGCATTTGCACTGTATTTTAAAGCTTTAGAGGCAACTTTCAAATCAAAATGAAGATAGTCACGTAATGTTTTCTCGTCGTAAACCAATTCTGTGTTAAACAAAAAATTTGACGCAGATTTATTTGGCGTTTGTTCTTCGAAAGTAAATGGGGAAATAGGATACGACTTTGTATAATCTTCTTTACTGAAACCAAAGCCCAAACGAAAACTACCGATGGGATTGTATTGATAATCATTTTGAGTGTAAGCTGCAATGCTGCAACCTAGGAATAGGTATACAAGTAGGGAAGCTTTCAAAGTGAGAAGTGTTTTTAATGTGCTCATCTTAGTTCTCTTTTATTAATTGTAGTAGATAATTCCATGGTATAGTGTCAAAGCCTTCTCTGCTTGGTATTTTTAGTTGAGCAACTGAAGCTATAGCCATAGTGAAAGAAAGACAATCCTTTGTTAGAAGCTGATAGCTTTTTTCCTTTGCCCATTTTTCCATTTCAATTAAGGTAGCATCATATCTGTCTCTGTCAACTTTGACAATAAGTTTATTGAAATTTTTGTCTATTAACCCTTCTTTTTTAAGAACTCCAGGTACTTTTTCAAATGCCAAAATTTCTTTTTGGTTTTCTAAAGTAGGGTAAAGTCCCCAAGAATTACCATAGCTTATTTTTGCCCGATGATCTTCAACACCCCAAAGAACAAAGGAATGTCCCGCATTTATACCTCCCTTAAGGGCGGTAGGTTTGGAAATGAACACTAGAAAATATGTGTTACCTGCTATATCCGTCTTTGTACGCTTATCAATGGTTTTGACTACTCCATCGGTCATAGTTTGAACACTATAAGGCTTAATGATAAATGGTTCTTGATAATTAAAACTGAATTGGACGATAGCTAGACCTGTGTAAAGGTGAACTAAAAGTGATTTCATAAATTTATAATCAATAAATATTGAAAAATTAATAAATGGTTAAATTTATAAAATTAGTCTTCTACTGTAAATACCCCAAATGTAGTATTTTCAAAAAAACAAATTTTTGCAGCTTGCCGTATTCCACGATCCAAAAGTTTTCAAAAAGCTACTGGGCATGCTTAATTACTTATAACCAAAAATAATAAAAAACTTGGTATCTATCAAAGGAGCGGACTCAATAAAAATTCAAAATATAATCACAAGCGATCTTGTAACTGTTTATGGCTTTTTTACTTATGAAATTGACGCAGAATCCTTTTCTGAAGAAATCATGAAGTGGTGAATAAAGAACCAATACTAAACTAATTAGACAAATACGGAAACCCGTAAAGCAAATTAAATTGTCATTAGTATCTTTAGAAATGCTGTATTATTTTAAATAAACGATTATAGAGAACAAATTTAACATTTTTATAAAATGCAGATATAGTGCATTCCTTAAATTGAATTGGTGGTGCAAATTATAGATGGACAAATTTAATTCTGAAGTTTAGGCTTAAAAATCAGAAAACATTTGACCATTTATTCTAAAAATCTAATTTTTTAAATATTGCAAGTGCACTTTTAATATCTGTTATCATGCTACTGTTACTTACATTGAGCTCAATCCGGTCAATAAGGTAGCTTAACCTTTCAATATTGGTAAATTGACCAGCATGTTCATGTATGAATTCACGTATTTGCCTGCTGACCTCAACAGATGACACAAATGATTGCGAACCAATGCTTATCAGTCCTTCAAGAACAAGAGGTTCAAGATCATTATAGGGATCTTTTTTAAAATCTTCCTGCTTGGACAAGAAAAGTAAGTCCATAAGTTTTGGAAGGGCACTGATTTGCGTCAGCTTGGAAAAATTCCTGCAGCAATACCTAAAGTCAATCCATTCTTCCCTATTTTTGAGGATAAAATCTGCCAAATAATAAAATCCTTGCAGTTCGCCATATTCAATCAGTAGATTTGCTGCTTCTTGTTTT
Source organism: Sphingobacterium sp. LRF_L2 (assembly GCF_965644235.1). Lineage (NCBI taxonomy): Bacteria > Pseudomonadati > Bacteroidota > Sphingobacteriia > Sphingobacteriales > Sphingobacteriaceae > Sphingobacterium > Sphingobacterium sp. LRF_L2. Next base: position 182,869 of record NZ_CBFFRI010000004.1, read on the forward strand.
TCTTCTATTTCATATTCTTCGTTGAGGATTGCGATCAATACTTCGACAATAAAATAATGCTGTTCAGGATCAGGGCTCAGTAATTTAATGCCACTTCGTTTAAGATAAATTAAAGCTGTTTTCTTTATAATTTCTTTTAATTTTTTAATGTCTCCCGTCCTATCGAACCATAGTTTTAGGATCTCTTCAAACTTGTACTCCTCCTTTTTGCTGTATATAAGCTGCTGTGGTACGTAAGAATAAAATTCAGTCCACCCTTTCCGAAAGCCATAAAATATGTAACTGACCCAGGCTAGCAGATCGAGATCAGCTATGTTCAACTTTTCAGAAATCTCCATTCTGATAGTTTCAGTATTCAGATAGCTTTCCAAATTATCAAGAGTTCCTTTAACCTCCACACTGAAATCCGTACTTGGATTGATATAGCTGATAAGTTTTATAAGATTCTCCTCGGGTAATTCAAATTGATAGCGATTGAGAAAATAATACACCAGATCTATTTCACCCGAATTTGCTAGACATAGCCGCAGAATTTTGGTTACCTCGTCATTTTCCAGAACGATATCTTTCGAATTTGTCATTATACTTTTGACCTCTTTTAAAACTTGGTACTGAAATCCATGGGAATCTGATATGACCCAATTGCGAAAATCAGCATACTCCACTTCCCTATCTTTACCTGTAAATAACCTTAATAAATTGCACACTGCATGTGCTATGGGTTCTTCTTTGCTATCTCTAGTGTAAACTAGCTCGAAAATGTCATTATTGTCAAGTGTGCTTTTGTCGAATTTCGAATAAATCCTGTCTATTTCTATTAGAAGCAATTCGTGGTCTAGAAGAAGTGCGATACTTTTTTTGTGCTGCTGCACTTCTCGCTCTTTCCAATTTTTAGTACTAGGACGGTCTAGTTTAACCCCGTATCGCTCATATGCAGCTTTTTCAAGTTCAGACAATAAATTGTCATATTTGCTCTGCTGGTAATAAAGAATTTCATGCAAATGTTTAAAGTTCTCATCTGCAAAATCACCATCATTTCTCATTTCTATAAATTCAGAAACCGAATCAGCGTCCAATAGATAGGTGGTAAGTTTATCCCAGTTAGGAGATTCCATATCCATTTTCCAGATGTTGATCAATGCTGGCTTTTTTGTATCTGTTTCATCAAAAAAACGTCCAAGATGAGAAAGCATATAATTATCGAGAGTACCCACCTGGGTAGTATAAAATTCCAAGAGGATATCAAAAATATCCCTATTTACCTCCTTAAAAAGGACAACACTCCGATCAATTATCTTACTGAAAAGATCTCTTCCATTTCGGACCAGAGAGTGCTGTTTGTGTATAGAAGTTTGTAGATCTTTGATAATAGAATTTAAACCACCTAACGTCCTAATGTGCATTACAGCATTCGATAAATGTAAGGATTCATCCAATAACATTGTATCGTGCCGTTCACCTGTAGCTCCGACCATATCTTCTATGTCATAGCTGTCTATGATCAGACCGATATTTTCATCAACGCTGTCCATAGCAACAACCAAGCGGTAAAGAGCAGCACGTATGTGCTGATTTTTTGAAAATTTATATTTTTCAATGATATTTTTTGAAGTTAGCTCGTCCGCAAGTTTTAATTCGGCTATTACATAGATAATTGTATTGACAGTTTCGGCAGGTAGATCTCCATGTGCAAGCATTTTTACCAGAACATACCTTAGATCAGGCTTCTGATTTCCCAGTTTTTTTCCGTCCAACCCGTATAATACATAAAGCGCGTTTAATTTTGTTATTTCAGTGGACTGGGTATCATCTAAAATTTCTATAAGATAATTAATCGATCTTTCCGTCTGTCCAAACCTTGAAATATCTTTTAACGTAAATTTATTGGAATGCAGCCATAATCCACGTGAACTGTAATATTCAAAAATCTTGACAAATAGTTCAGTCCTCTGATTATCACTAAAGCGTTCAGGCTCAAACTTAGTTATGATTTCGGGATCATTCTCTGAAATCCAGTTAGAAAGTTTAGCCAGACCATCAGCATCCATGATACTGGCAACAAAAGAAACCGTATTTACCCAGCTCGGCTTTATTCTTACTTTTCCAATGGATTTCGTGCTGATAACCTCTAACAGAACATTAAATTCCTGAACTGCTAGAACTTTAGCTGCCAGATATTCCTGAATATTATTGTGAGAAAACATCCAGATACTGTTATTAAAATCAAAGACGAGTGAGGGAACTTTATATAATAACTCATAACTGGCTTCAGAAGGAAATATCACACGGACTTCGGTATCTGAAATATGATTTTTCCCCATTGTTTCCATAATGAATGCAAGCTTTTTAACTATTCTCTCAATTATAAGGTGCCTGGATCTTTTTTCAATCTTTTTGTCCGATATAATTGCTCTCCTAAAGCTTTCTTCAAGAATCTGATTACGCGTAATATTGAGTTTACCGTTACTTAAATAATGATCCAACAAAATATTGAGTGTATATGGTTGGAACAAAAATGATTGGAGTACTCCATCATAATATGAATTGATAAAATCATTCCCATCTATATCGAGTTCATAATCACAGTAATTTTCTATATCATCTTTATTAAGGTCATTAAAGAAATAAACTGAAAACTCCGATAACGTTCCGCTATCTAACTTGTTTGGCAACTGATAAAAATTAGTCCGACAGGTAATGACAATACTTAAGAGTGGGTATTCCGATGATAATTTTGAAATTTCAGAAATTGCCTCCTTTAGGTAACCTGGTTGTATCTCATCTAGACCATCCAAAAAAAGGATCAATGTACTCTGATTAATATTTTCAAAATCTATTTCAAGGTAATCCATTAGAGTGCCACCGCTATATCTATTAAGCTTGTAAAAAAATGGCAAATAGCTAGAAGATTCTCCCTGAAAATGGTTTGCAACTTTAAGAAGTTGGACCGTCTTTCCAGAACCTGGATTTCCCAATAGAACCAATTTCCTGTCAAAAGGAACAACATCTTGTAAATACACATTTTTGCTTTCAAGCCTGAATAAAGAATCTCTGATGTTTGTATTTTCATCATACAACTTTATTGTTCTTGGAATCACCCCTCTAATATCTCGTAAAGAAGGTATTTCAAATACCACCTTATCGAATTTTTCATAATCTATTGTACGTTTAAGGATCATCTCCCCACCCTCATTGACAGAACAAGTTAACTGGGAAGACTGTGGCTTTTGGGCACATCTAACTCTAGTGAGTAAAATAGCGTCGTCAATAACTTTTGAAATCCGAATTTGTTCTTCTTTGTTGTTTTCCAAGATCTCACACAAACTTTGGCAGAAAGGGCTGTTTTTCCCTTTAACTCCATCACTGACTTTAGTATTGCCACCAGATGTCAAAATAATCCTTGACTTCCTTTTCTCAAGTAAATCATTATGGAGATTTTGCCCCACCAATTTGGGCTGATTCGTTGTCAATACTCCTGAATAACAGCAATCTGAAATTAAAACAATATGTTTAGCATCAATCAATTCCAAGGAGTTTAAAATATAACCTTGATCTATCCAAGTCATTCGACTGTCGGTGCCATTAACTGGAATCCAGTTTAAAACAGAATGAGGTTTTGCTAAGCCATGTCCGGCAAAATAGATTATCAGATTATCAGTGTCTCTGTAAGAAAATTCAAGATCTTCAAATATATTTTTAATTGGATCTCTTCTTGCTTCTGAATTAAACATGGTGAATCTTTAATATGTTCAAAGCCATATTTCTCTTTAAGAACTATAGAAATTCTGTCACAGTCTGAAATGGCATTAGGAATATCACTCCAAATACTACGATCGATATATTCACTAACACCAATGGTTAAAAGTATGTTTTTTCCAGACATTTTAATTTTTTAAAATAAGCTAATAATGAAATAGGAATATAAGTAATTTTATTGCAATACGACATATAAAAAACTTTTCTCATTAAATATTAACGCATAGAACCAAAAAATATCTTGGAAATATTATCTAATTTAAAATTCACCGGATTAGTATTATCATACTACTCAAATAGGTAGACTTACTTGTTTGGTAAGCCCGAGATATTAAATATTGACCAAATAGGGAGTATCAGCTTAAGGCTAGCGATATTAAAAATGGAATCGACGGAAGCCTGCGGATTATGTCAAATCGACAAAAATCAAAATCAAAGACAGATATTCCACTTTTGCCTCAAGCGATTGAAATTATGGAGCGTTACAAAAATCATCCGCTATGTGTAGAGCGCGGGTCTGTACTACCAGTAAAATCCAACCAAAAAATGAATGAGTACGTCAAAGAAATTGCTACAATCTGCGATTTGTCAGGTGAGCTTAATACGCATAAGGCAAGGAGGACATTTGGAAGTACCGTCACGCTAAAGAATGGTGTTCCAATCCATGTGGTTAAGGAGATGATGGGCACTATTCGGTAAAGCAGACAGAGGAATATGCTATCACCGAATAGGAGTCAATCAGTGTGGAAATGCAACAATTGAAAGAAAAACTTTCTAAAGTGAAAAAAGACATTAGCTACGAAGCCCCATCTGATATAGTAGAGCAGCTTTCCGAAAGTCTTTGCATTGGCGATAGCAAAAAGAGAAACCCCTCGAGTTTTTCACAAGGCGCAAATTTAAAACTGATTTCACAGGCACTGAATGAAATCAAAAAAATGCTACAAAAAGATTAGAGGTTAGTTTTGTTGAATTGCAATAGTTAAGATTACAATATTCTAAAGTATTTCCCGTATTAAGAATCCTGCTATTAAATTTAGTAGGATTCTTACTTTAAGCTGAATGAGTCCAGACATACGCATTTTTATACCTGGTAAAACATTTGAATATTTTGCCAAAGTTTCTTTAATGTATATGGAAAACATAAACGTACAAACGTAATATAGAAGAAATCGAGTTTTCTATGTTTACACTCATTTTTAATATTTTTTTGTAACTTGTTATAAAGATATTGAATAAAATTTTCATTACTTTCTAATAGCCATAACTATAAATTCAAGCTGGATAAGTCGATGCTAAAACAAAATATTACTAGCCAGATAGCAGAGTTATATCACCAACTGATTCCCTCAATGGAAGAAGGTTTGTTGATAGTATCATTACATGAAAAGGTCAAAACTGGAGAAATAGATTCAAATTTCTCTAATAAAGATATACAAAGGACGATTGAAGAGACAGCTTCTCTCCTACCTCCAAATTCAAATATCCCAAATAAGGAAAGATTACTTAAAAACCTCCTTACATATTTTATTGAAAGACCAGTCGAACAAAAAAATTTATATACTTTAACAGAATACTCAAGAAAGTTTATCCTTTTAATAGAAAACAAACTAAACAGTCCATTTAGGAAATTCCCGCTCAGGGAAAGTTTTAAAAGATACACAAACTTTGCAGCCAGTGATATAAAGGAAATCAATCAATTCGAAAGCTGGTTTAACCAAGGATTTCAAGCCACTACCCGTGAAAACGTTTTTGATCATCTTGAAGAATTGAAAAACCAAGTAAAAGAAGCTGTTCAACAGCTAAATAAATTATTATACTCTTCAGATCTTGATCCTAAATCAATTGTTTCAGATTTCTCAATAGTGTTTTCTGGTCTTGCTGAAAAAGCAGACGAAATAAGAGATACCCTAAGATTAGGTAATAGTCTGCAGTACGAGATTGACATAGTTGTTTCTCACTTTTACGGGAAAACGCAGGAATATGGAACCCCTGTGTCAGACATTCAGAAAAAAGAATTCAAGGAGTTGCACTACGCATTTTCACGCGCTTCAGATATTAAAGAAGAGATATTATCATTCTTCAGTATAGTGGACAACAAATTAGGTCAACTGAGAGAGCGCATACAGTATGCTAGTACCAAACTTAATGAACTGCAGGATTTTCTGAGGCACCAAAGCCAATTCAGAAATAATTTACGAAGGTTGTTTGAATATACAATGGAGAATAGTATGGTGGACAAAACACTATTGATTTTTCCTGAAGGATACTCCAAAAAATATATTATTCAGGAAAAATTCAAACTAAGCGTACTGCCTAACCTTTATAAAAATCCATCACAAAGTAATTTAGTTATACATGTTCCAGAAGATTTTGAATACCATCAATCCGAAATTCAGTTGATTGAAGCAGAATTAACGCGTCAGCAAAGAACGGCAGGGCTTGTAAATAATTTGAAAAAGTTTTTGGACCATCATCAAAAGTTAGATTTAACAGAAGAATTTTATAATATACTTGAAAATGAAAATGATGAAGAAACGGCAATTCAGGTTGTCCATGAGATCACTCAATATGCACACGAAAGCAAAAAATATGAATTAATTATAGATCGTAGTGTAAATCCACAATATTATAATAAACCAATCATTACATGGACTTCGAATATACAAATAGAGAGGTAGATCACGATTTTAGCTTTTTAAACTTCTCGGATGTAAAAGCACATTTTGCTGACCTTAATATCGAACTGCTGCGGGGAAGACATATTCAAACAGGGGAAGGTTATATCTTTACCCTGGTAAATAATTACAGTTCCGAGTTTCAATTTTATTATAGGACATTATATGGACTGGAACTAAAGCGAGAAAAATCAGAAAACATAGAATACTACTACTTAGACTTTCCTGAAGAAGGAAAAGGTAGGCTTTATTCCAATGATCGACATAGAGAAATGTCGACATGGGAATCTCTCATTGCCTTCATGCTACTCAACATGTACTATGACCGCCTGTTTGATCGCACCAAAACAATCAATAGGTCAATTTTAGAACAGGAAATTATGAATAGTGATCTCTCTCCATCATATAAAAAAATTTTTTTCAACAATGCGGTAAGAGATTTTTACAGTGATCCAGAGTGGAAAACTGCAATGGATAATTATAAAAGAGTACTGCGAACACTGGATCAACTCGGCTGGGTCAAACTGCTACCCGCTGGTGAGGGTGACGGGGATATCCTATTTATTATCAAGGAAAGCATCAATAGGTTTGCTGCTTTATATCAATATGAAATCAGTCATTTTGACACGTTCGTTGAACAGATATTGCAAAAGAAGAACAAGAAATGAAAAACCCTCTAATATATTCCTTATCGACGGTTGGGATATTGAAACATTATAATCAAGATTATTTAATTCATCCACAACGAACCGACTTCACGGGCTCTAACGGAGTTGGAAAATCAATTATTGCCGATCTTTTTCAGTTGATATTCATCAATGATCGTCAACTCTTCCAATTCGGGACAGAAGGATATAAAAAAGAGGTCCGGCAGATTCACAAACTTGCATATAGATGCAGAGATGCTTATGCTTTCCTAACGATCGAAGTTGATCATGGTAAATTCATATGTCTCGGCGTCTGTATTCCAAATACTACAAACAGACCACTTAGACCATTTCTAATTACATCTGATCCCGACAGTACCAAAGATTTTAAAGACAGGGCCTTCCCTATCGAAAAAATTCCTACTCACGCTAATTTTATAAATGAAGCAGGTCAAATTTACTTGGTTGACGAATTAAGTAAAAAATTTAGAGACAAATACGGTCTGTACTTTGAATCGTTCAGTACCCGAGACAAAAAGGATGAGCATTATGAAAATTTATTTGACAGGGACATTCTCCCTATAAATTTAAGTATACAAAGTAGTCTGAAAGCTTTTGCCAAAATTATACAGTCCTTCTCAAGAGCTCGAAGTGAAGGCGACAAATCAGATGCGCTAAAAGAATTTCTTTTTGACGGTAATGAAAAAGAACTGGAAGAATCTTTCGAATCACATAAAACACAAATAGACAAGTTATTATTGGATTTTGAGGATCTACAAAAGTTTATCAATGATCTTGAAAGAAAGCAAGAAACACTTGACCAACTTAAAACTTCTGAAGACAAATATAAAGACAGTGGAAAGGAATATCTAATCAAAAAGACCGGTTATTATCTTGCTATCTGGAATAAAGTAAAAAGCAGTTTAAGCGAGACGGAAAAAGAGTATTCAGCTCTTTTGGATAAAGTTGACCTATTAGAAACCCAGGTACCACGCATGAAAGCCCTTTCTATAAATTATAAGGGAATGTATCAATATAATAAAGAGAGACTTGAAATTATTAAAAATGCAAAAGAGTTGGATCAAGAAATCATAGAATTAAAATCTAGGATTTCAGCTCTTGATATTAAAGACTTACCAACGATAAATGAATCTTTGACAGGATTATCCAACATCGATGATTTTCAAGACAGTGAAGTAATTAAGTATTGTAAAGAATTACTTCCTATCTACAATGATTACAAAAGTCTTTCAGCTGTAGTGGAGCAACTGGAAAAACAAATGAAGATTCTTGATGATAGAAAAAAAGAGATATCTGCGCAGACAGAATATCTGCAAATGGTAAAAAAACTTTTTGCACAGTCCGGTGACAACTCTTTAATAGAAAAAGTCTTAAAATCTAATTTAGAAATAAGTATTGCTCAGGAAGCGGTTTTATTCCATTTTATAAAAGCTCGGTGGCAAAAACCCTATGATGAAATAGTAGACTTTTTTGCGGAAGGTTTTGAGTTTCTGGCAGAGGAGAATATTACCAAACATGAAAACCTATCCGGTTATTGGTATAGCTTCAAAGATTTGAGCATCTATATAAAGCCATTAGCTCATACCCCCATCTTAAATGATAGAAATTTACGTGAGAAGGCTATTTCAGAAATGCTTAATAGTAATGATACTTTACTGAAAAAACTGAAAGATGAAAGAGATAATATAACAGCTTTTGAAAGGGGTATCCATTTTGATATTGAATCAGTACCTTTTTTGTCTTCGCTTGACAAGAGATTAAAAAATTATGCAATTCAAGATGATCTAAATTTGACAATTCAACTTGCTCTACAACTGAAGGATAAAATAGAAAAATTAAAAGCCGAATTAAAAACAATTACGGATAAATATTCAAAACTTCTTAATTCAGCTAATATTAAAGATACGTCAGACCTTACCTCAATAGAGATTAAAGAAGCCGATCTTGTCCGAGATCGTGAAAGAAAATATAATGCATTTAAACAAAGATATATCAGTGATGATGCGAAACTCAGCGTACTAAAAGATACTACAATTCCCACAATAAAAAGAGATTTTGAAGAAAGGCAACAACAAGAACGTTCGGTATATATTGACTATATCGAAAAAAGGACAAAAATGGAAAATTCTTATGACGAACTTTTGGGAGTTGAAGTTTTAGAATCCAGTGAAAACGAGATGAGGGAAACACAAACTGTATTTACCCGCGACCAGGCCAATTATGAGTCACTTTATAGGACAGCTTGTGAAAATTTTGACGAAACAAAAAGTAAGAAAAATTTAGAGCTTACGATGGAAATCGAGGGAGGCAATTATAATTTTGACCTCTTGGAAAGAATACTGTTAGGAAAAATACACTTTAAGGACCAGATTTCCGAGGAACTTAGAACAGCTAATAGATCTAGACACAATCTTATTGATTCCATACATGAGACCATGCTTAAGATTTTTGCTAAGACAAAAAATAATTATGACATATATGAAAGGCAAATTAGAGATCTAAATCTATTTTTTAAAGGTCGAAAAATTAGCAAAAAATATTATTTTCAGGTAGAGTTCTTACCAAATAAGGAAATCCCTGTAAATTGGATTACAGAACTACAAAGTCAATCGCAACAGGCTTTTAAACCAAGTGAACTTCCAATGGGAAAATCTGTTGAAAGCTTTGTGGAAGATTTTTTCAAGAAAGCTGTTAACTACAAAAAGAAAATGGGGTTTAAGGAACTTCTTGATCCGCGAACATATTTCAATTTGGATGCTGGACTTTTAGATGAAAACGGTAATGAAATTTCTGGTAGTACAGGCGAAACATATACCGCAAAGGTTCTTCTGGGAATTGGAAGATTGTCGAAAATCCAATCTCAAAATCGGACGGGGATACGGTTTATTATACTAGAGGAAACAGCAAATCTTGATAAGACAAACTTTAATAATTTCCCTGAAATTGCTGATGAATTTGATTACCAAATAATAACAATGACACCTAAACCATTTGGATCAGATTCCGACCAGGGATGGTATCTACATCATTTATTGCCAGGAAAAGAAATATCGGAAATTAATTATCCTATACCCTCTAGTTATTTTAAAACTAATCTTACAAAACAAAACCTATTAACATATTTGAATAACCAAACGAAAAGCGGCAATGAACTGGACAGTACTGAAAGCTCTTAATGATATCTACAACAATGAATTTACAATAATGCGGTCAAGTCTTATAAACGACACTGATATTCAATTTCTCATAGATCAAACAGGCGAACTAAAGCTAGGTATAAATCGAATCAATGCAGGTCCTGGCTTTAAGGAGTTTTATGAAAAAACACACCTGGACAAGTTTAACTCATATCTATCTTTTCTGGAAACAAATGATTTACTTACACCTCAAATTCGCTTTCGGGAGTCAGATATTAAGATTTTAATGGAAATAAAAAACGGAATGGATTCAGGTGATTTGCTTACAGTACGAGACGAGATAGTAGTCGCAGAAGAAACTGTCAGGGGGGTATCACAAATGTTTTTTAAGAATGAAAAATATCTCGAAAAATCTGAGAGTCTTGTTTCGGCAGTCAAATCAATTTTACTGATTGACTCTCTTGCAAACGATAAGGATCAACAATATAAATATGTCTTACAATGTGAAAAACCTGAAAAAATTGTTCTATGTGAAAACCTAGATTTTTTAAAACGTCCTTCAAGGCCACGTAAGCACAATATTGAACTTTGGTATGCAGGAGGAAAAAACGTTGCGAAACTAAAATTCTCGGGAGATGTTACCCTACCGATTTATTATTCCTGTGATTGGGATCATGATGGATTACAAATCTATCAAATGGTGAAAAATATACTACCAAATATCCGTCTCCTTTTTCCAAACGGAGTTAAAAAATCTATTATTGAAACAGAGCATAAAAGTTTATGGAAATCGACGGCAAATAATGACTTCGTATCTGGATTAAATCCCGGTATCTTTAGTGATCAAGAGAAATTACTTATACAGGAGCTTATTAAAAACAATGAATGGATAATGGAAGAAACAAATGATTTAATTGAGATGATACAAAACGCAGAAAGAAGTTCATAGAGTTAGGTCAGTAATTGTTCTCATGTAAAGAAAATTTACATAATTAATTCTATTTTCCTGCTAAAAATCAAAACTAATCTAATGCATCAGGATCGACATTTGAAAAAAGTGTTTGTTTTCTGATTTCAAATAGTTGTTTGCTTTACGGAAAAGCCCCACTTATCTTCAACTATATATCAGAAAAGCTTTCCTGACTTATATTTGGAATGATAACAATTAACTTACTCATATCAATTATACCATCCAATCAATTTTATTAAATTGCGATAGTAGTTTTTTACTATATTCGGAATCAATAGAATTAATAAAGCAGATACTACCATAAAGCCAATCATGGAAACTCATTGAATTATAGTTAGCAAAAAAAGTTCCTTGCCTTTTTAGGTATCTTCAACCCCGTACTTTCTACAAAAGTAAATATGTCGCATAATATCCTTACGATACTTTTTAGTGACGTGCACACTGATAGCTTTTCAAATCGTTCATCCATTCTTTTTGCGATGATATTCGCTAACATTGGACTAGAAGGAGCTCCTTGGGGAAGAACTGCTGAGCGTTCTTTGAATAGGTCGAAAAGAATCTCTTTGTCTTGCTCACTATAGCTATCCCAATAATCTTCTCTATGGTTACAACAACAAAGTCGAGCCATTGTAACACATAAATTCTTCAAATAGCCCATCGACGCAAAAACACCATACACCCTTTTCTCTGTAATGGTATCAAAGAATTTTAGCAAATCAATTTTGAGTATTGTAGATGCCCCTTCATGTACTCTGGCATTATCTTTAATTGACAATCCTGGCACGAATCCTTTACAAGAGGAAGATAACTTATGCTTACAAAGAATATTAAAATAAATCCATTTTTGGATGTACTTCAAATCTTTATGTGGCGCTGATATTGTCCTAAAGCCATTTGATCTCTTTCTCAACTTAAAATATTTGTATCTGGTTTCTCTATAGGAATTACAATTGGTGTTATATGCAGGGTCTGATGATACAAGTTGATTTTTACCACTAGTAAGAGCACGGATATAATCAGATTCAACTCCCATTGAAATAGACAAATGTACTAAGGAAAACAAAACTGGATATCCTTCTACTTCAAGATTAAATATATAATTTTTAGCTTCGTCCAAAAATTCATCTGATCGATTAGCTTCTTTAGCATTAGCTATAAATTGTTCAATCGGGAACACTGTCATCGTTACTACTATCTTAAATGTTTAATGTAAATTCTCAGAGTCCATCAAATATTTTGTTGGACAGAAGTCCAACGAAATATTTGATGGACTCTGTGTATTCGCATTAGTCTATCAAACTATACGCAAAGACGCCTCACTAAATCACAGCGCAAGGCACTGTGACACCTTAAAATCGTTCTACAGCGGCCGTGCCTGTGGAATTGCCAATACAACGAAGCCGGCTAAAATTCGTAAATTGTATTGACTTTCAGTGAGCCCCTCGCCTTTAGTGGTACTTAAAAAGTCCTTCTTAAAATCTGGGCCAGATGCTTTATGTTCTTCATTTTGCAGGACATTTGATGAATAAAATGGTGATCTCAAAAGAGAATCCCGTACAGAAAACTTTTAACGATCTATAGCATCCCTGAAGTCTCTAATTTTTGGATCATGGGAAAACACGACAATTCATTTAAAGTTATCCATCCCAATGCAGCAGGCATTGATGTTGGATCTCGCAGCCATATGGTTGCAGTTAATCAATCAAGAGAAGATGTAAGGGAGTTTGGGATCTATACCAAAGATCATGAAGAGCTTATTACATATCTCTACGCACAGGGGATTATGACCATTGCAATGGAAAGCACCGGGAGCTACTGGCAAACATTGTTTTCATCACTTCAAGCTGCAGGATTTGAAGTTTTCTTGGTGCCAGGGAGCCAGACTAAGAATGTCAAGGGACGTAAGACCGATGTACTAGACTGTATGTGGATTCAAAAGCTTCATTCGCTGGGACTACTTTCAGGGAGCTTGCTCTTAACTGACACCTTCCAGCAGTTGCGGACCTACTACTATCACCGTTCCCACTTGGTGGAGCAATCTGCACGTTATACCAGTAAGATGCAAAAGGCCCTACGTCTGATGAACATTCGGTTGGATGTTGCAATTAATGATATTACAGGTCAATCGGGGATGGCGGTTATTGAGGCCATTATTTCAGGAGTACGCGATCCAGAACGTCTCTCAGCTTTGGTAAGTAATCGCGTAAAAAAGACACGCCAGGAAATAACGGATTCACTTCATGGTTGGTGGAGAGATGAACTTCTTTTTGAACTTCAGGCCTGTCTTGAATTCTATAAATTGTATGAACATAAGATTAAGGAGTGTGATCAGGTTATCCACAGCCTGCTTATAAAATCCGCACCTAATAAGGATATAACGGAGGCTGATCAGAAAAAATTCAAACAAAATAAGAAACGGCGGGATAAGCATGCGCCGTCATTCGACCTTGCCTATATATCTTTCAATTATTTTAATACCGACCTGTTTGCGATAAATGGTATAAGCTATAATGCTGTCCTGTGCCTTTTAACTAATATGGGGCACGACTTACACAAGTTTCCCTCGGCCAAAAGTTTTGCATGTTGGCTGGGCCTTGTCCCGAATAATAAGATTAGTGGTGGGCGTATCATCAGCAACCGGACAGCTTCGGGAAAAAACTACATAGCAAAGGCACTTCGCCATGCAGCCAATTCCATAGGTAATCAAAAAAACCATGAACTTACTCCATTTTTTAAAAGGATTGCATTCAGGAAAGGCCGTATAGCCGCCATTATTGCAACCGCAAGGAAATTAGCCGTTATTATATGGAACATGATAATTAAGCAGGAACCTTATAAAAGAGAACTGGTAGAGCTTACCAGCGCAAGGCAAATGTCACTTAAAATTAAGCAAATAGAGAAAAGAATTACTGCGCTGGGGCTAAGCAAGGATGAGTTAGAAAAGATTTTTATAAAAAACTCTCTATCTGATGTTTAGGTTTTGGTTGTACAGAAAAATCGTTCTACAGCGGCCGTGCCTGTGGAATTGCCAATACAACGAAGCCGGCTAAAATTCGTAAATTGTATTGACTTTCAGTGAGCCCCTCGCCTTTAGTGGTACTTAAAAAGTCCTTCTTAAAATCTGGGCCAGATGCTTTATGTTCTTCATTTTGCAGGACATTTGATGAATAAAATGGTGATCTCAAAAGAGAATCCCGTACAGAAAACTTTTAACGATCTATAGCATCCCTGAAGTCTCTAATTTTTGGATCATGGGAAAACACGACAATTCATTTAAAGTTATCCATCCCAATGCAGCAGGCATTGATGTTGGATCTCGCAGCCATATGGTTGCAGTTAATCAATCAAGAGAAGATGTAAGGGAGTTTGGGATCTATACCAAAGATCATGAAGAGCTTATTACATATCTCTACGCACAGGGGATTATGACCATTGCAATGGAAAGCACCGGGAGCTACTGGCAAACATTGTTTTCATCACTTCAAGCTGCAGGATTTGAAGTTTTCTTGGTGCCAGGGAGCCAGACTAAGAATGTCAAGGGACGTAAGACCGATGTACTAGACTGTATGTGGATTCAAAAGCTTCATTCGCTGGGACTACTTTCAGGGAGCTTGCTCTTAACTGACACCTTCCAGCAGTTGCGGACCTACTACTATCACCGTTCCCACTTGGTGGAGCAATCTGCACGTTATACCAGTAAGATGCAAAAGGCCCTACGTCTGATGAACATTCGGTTGGATGTTGCAATTAATGATATTACAGGTCAATCGGGGATGGCGGTTATTGAGGCCATTATTTCAGGAGTACGCGATCCAGAACGTCTCTCAGCTTTGGTAAGTAATCGCGTAAAAAAGACACGCCAGGAAATAACGGATTCACTTCATGGTTGGTGGAGAGATGAACTTCTTTTTGAACTTCAGGCCTGTCTTGAATTCTATAAATTGTATGAACATAAGATTAAGGAGTGTGATCAGGTTATCCACAGCCTGCTTATAAAATCCGCACCTAATAAGGATATAACGGAGGCTGATCAGAAAAAATTCAAACAAAATAAGAAACGGCGGGATAAGCATGCGCCGTCATTCGACCTTGCCTATATATCTTTCAATTATTTTAATACCGACCTGTTTGCGATAAATGGTATAAGCTATAATGCTGTCCTGTGCCTTTTAACTAATATGGGGCACGACTTACACAAGTTTCCCTCGGCCAAAAGTTTTGCATGTTGGCTGGGCCTTGTCCCGAATAATAAGATTAGTGGTGGGCGTATCATCAGCAACCGGACAGCTTCGGGAAAAAACTACATAGCAAAGGCACTTCGCCATGCAGCCAATTCCATAGGTAATCAAAAAAACCATGAACTTACTCCATTTTTTAAAAGGATTGCATTCAGGAAAGGCCGTATAGCCGCCATTATTGCAACCGCAAGGAAATTAGCCGTTATTATATGGAACATGATAATTAAGCAGGAACCTTATAAAAGAGAACTGGTAGAGCTTACCAGCGCAAGGCAAATGTCACTTAAAATTAAGCAAATAGAGAAAAGAATTACTGCGCTGGGGCTAAGCAAGGATGAGTTAGAAAAGATTTTTATAAAAAACTCTCTATCTGATGTTTAGGTTTTGGTTGTACAGAAAAAGGTAATTGCTAACGATTAGGTGTTCCCGTTAATTGAACGGGGTAAATATAAGATTTTTTTGATTTCTAAATTATATGTCGTTTCATTTCTAATTGAATCTTTACGCTTCTTCATTTGTAATTGTTGTAAAATACTACGCGCTTTAAATGTAAGTTCACCCCCTTTTGATATAAGCTTCTTTACACGGCACTCTTTATAAACTGTATCTAGTTCTTCTCTTGTCAAACCAAGTATTTGACAGATTATTATTGCATCTAGACCCAAAGATATGAGATAAATTAAGGTGATAACTGCGTGATTTTGTTGATTCTTCTCTTTAAATCGATCAGTCCTTCCATCCGGAAAGCTTCCCACTATCCTCTCTCCTTCTAACAAATCATAACCTATCTTATCAAAAAGACTTAAATAGTATTTAATATCTCTCTTTATTATCTTCGCGCGATCCATCTTAGTTTCAGATCTTCTTGGAAAAAGAGGTTTCCATTTACTGTCGCCCCAAAAAATAGGCAAAGTATTGTTTGGTGTTCCATGAAAGAAAGAGACTAAAGATTCAGACTCTCCATAACCTAGTGGTGTGTACTGATTAGGAGGTGGTTTAACCGGTATTGAGTTTCCATATTTCCTGACTATATCTTCCACGTTGTTTGCATTTGAAAAAAGAAATTTAGCCGCTTTTATGGTAGGCAAAATTTTCTTACGTCTCTCGGCTACTATTTCTACATTAGAAAAACGGCTCCTAATCTTTTCAACAGCACTTTCCATTACAATAGAAGCTAACAAAAACACTTTGGAAATTTTCATTTCTTTTAGCCATTTTTGAACATCAGGCTTTCCATATTCTTCAATAAAGGTATTTCCGCTTCCTACAAAATCATCTAGGAAAATCACGCACTTTACATCTTCTGAAATTGTAATTTTTTCGTAATCATGAGTTATAATGTTATAATCTTCTTTCTTACTCAATGTTGACATCTTCTTTGCGTCAGATTCACGTTTCTTGAATGCTCTAGTATTACGCAAAGGATAAGTAACCAGTGTTCCACTCTTGCCAACCTTACCATAAGGATAAATTAAAATGCGATCTTCTACATTAGGAAACTTTTTGAATATCAGATTAAGTAGACTATCTAACCTAAACATAAATTCGTTGAAGGGTATATATTCAAAAACCCGAAGTAGATCAATCATATGTTCTACTTCATCTTTTTCAAAATTTTCCAACCACTGAGCTATATTAGTTGGGTATACCGAATATTTAAGCCTAGGCAATAAAAGCTCTATTTTCCTTGCTTTAGCTTTACTCCATTGAAACTCATGTGGCATGATATAGTGTCTTTATTAATTGTAAAATAGCTGCATTTATAAATTGAGATTCCATCTCCCTATAGCATAGATTACGGATAGAAATATTCTCCTCACTTATATTCTGGACAAAAAACTTTATATAGCAATAAGTCTCGTAGTAATAATCCGCTAATTATACTAAAAAGGTTTATCTTATCCTTTTAATTAACATGGGATTATGAACCAATAAAAGTTTTAACAAAATCTTCATTTAGTTCCCTGTATGATTTAATACGGCTTACCCTGAAATGCCTAATTTTGCCGTTCCTTAATAGACAGTTCGCTTGTAAGATTCGCTTTTTTGTTTCATCTTCTTGCAGCTCCTCTATTAGTTCAATGACTTTTACAATACGCTTGGTATATCTTTCACTCTTATCTGAATACTCTATTTCGTACCATTTATCTTTGACAAGGCTAGCTTTTTCTATAGAAAAATGAGTTAGTGTATCCCTATTATACGCATCAATATTGAGAATGCCACTTAGATCTGAAGGTTCTTGTTGGTTTACTTTATCGCTCTCAATCGAGGTTTGAGTAAATAGATTCGTAAAAGAGTACTTATAGTAATAATGATTCCAAACAACTCGTTCCAACTTAACAGGGATTTTGGAAACAACACCTCTTCCACTCCCCTCTAGCTCTATCTTTGCATCCAATAAGTAATAAAGCGACGGCAAGTAATTTTTAAGCTCTAACTCCTCCTTCTTTATTAGCCGGAGTCCCACCATCGGGAAATAATCTTCACTATATTTGGATGTAATATTATTCAACCACCTAAGCTTAACCATGATTTTAGACTTACGATGACTTATCTTTCCTTCTTTTTCATTGTACTTCTGATAATCATCACTAAATTTAAAATCAACTATCGTACCTAATGGTGGTAAAAAATCTAATAGATTATTTACCTTCAGCTTTTCTTTTTCACTATCGGAATCTGACCATGTTTTCTGCTTTCCTAATTCTAAATCAACAGTAGACAGAATGGCCATTTGTCCAAAAAACTTAGTTTTTAATTTTTCTAAACTAATATTCTTTGATTTTTCAAAAAAACTAGGTTCTCCTTCACTTATTACGTTTAACTCTTTTTTCTTGAACCAATTCTCCTCTATAGTACCAGATAGCGTAGAATAGTAAAAACATTTGTATGAATCGTTATCTTCTTTTTCGCCTGAGGTCATATTGTATTTTGTTCCATATTTCTTTTCAACCACAACCATTAACGGTGGAGTAAAGTGATTATAACTGGCTATAACCACATTCGAAGAAGACTGACGGAATGGATGCGCTTTTGTCGAGACAATAGAACCAATGGGACATCTTTCATTCGGTTCCTTGTAATCAGGGATTTTTTTACTTTCAACTTGAATAGCTTCCGCTACCACAACAGATGGTAACTCCGCTGCTACTGCGGTTGGATGGTCATCCTTTTCCATTTAATTATAAATTATTATTTAAATTATTAATTGTTGTCGCAATTTAATAAATTTGAATGGCTTACGCAATGGGATAAACAGCAGTTTACAATTAGGTAGGATTATAGAACCTCTAGGATTTCAACTCCTATGTTTTACTACTAGAAATAGTAGGCGTGATGTTTATTAAACAGCGTCTTGAACACTTCAACGACTCCGTTTATAAATATCTCTGTAATGAAGCTTGTGAGTATTCCACCATCTAAATGTTGGAGTATCATCTTCAAGACAAAGATAATGATTCTAATTGAATAATTTCTCATAGTCTGATTTGCTTTATTATGTTTATCGAATTGACAATGACTCAGTTATTGGGTCCTGATCCGCACCATATGGTGGTTATGTAAACAAGATGCATTATTGATAGCCCATTGCTAAGCCACTTTTAAATTATGAAAAGAAAACCAGACTGGCTACAGAGCAAAGGCTACATGCACATCACGCCTTCATTGAGTGTACATACAAATTGGGAGGATTATTATCGTAAGGTAACCTCTCCAAAGTATGTGGCTAGGTATGCCTTTTTCCCATTAATACATCGCATCTTAGCGGACAGAAAGTATAAAAAAGCTGACCCTAAGAAACACCAGATAAAAGAATCTAAGCCAAGAGGACACAGTCACAAGCGTAAAGATGGCAATGGAACTGACAAGTCTGTCAAGAATAGGCCTCTCCACTACTCTAGCCACTTTGATTCGCTCGTGTATTCATACTATGCGTACCTATTAGGAACAGCTTACGAAGGGAAACTGAAACAGGATGAAGAACTGGATAAGGCGGTACTCGCATACAGATCTATTCCTATTAGTGAAACTGACCGTAGTGGTAAGAGCAATATTCATTTTGCTCATGAGGTATTTGGAGAGATTAATAATCGGGTAGAATCGCAAGGTGAAGTGGGCGTGTTGGCAATTGACTTAAAGAGCTTTTTCTCTACCCTGCACCATAAGACATTATACAACATCTGGGCATATGCAATAGATAAAGAAGAACTACCTCCTGATCACTATAATGTGTTTAAATCTTGCACCAATTTTAGTTATGTTTTATACGATGATCTAAAAAAGAAGGGAAAAAAACATTTTGACGAATCTAAATTGGCAAAGATAAGGCGGAAAAAAGGGTATAAATGTTTCTTCGAATCCAACGAGGATTTTAGGCGCGCGATTAAAGAAGGACGGCTACCTATATACAAGAATCCATTTCGTGGAGATCGAGATGAGAATGGTAAGAATGAAATGATTGGCATACCGCAAGGGTTACCAGTGAGTGCAATTCTAGCTAATCTTTATCTAATTGATTTTGACCGTACTATAATTAACGAGATCTCTCGGAAACTTGGCGCTCACTATCGCAGGTATTCTGACGATATACTTATCCTATGTAAACCTGAAGAAATGGATTATGTTGACGAGTTTGTCAATGAACTGATCTTAAAATTCAAGGTGAAAATCAGTAAAGAAAAGACGGAACGGTTTATTTTTAGAAAGACTGTCTTTAACAAAAATGGAGATGAAAGGATTACTTCTATTAAAATCGTTGGTGAAAAAGAAGTCGTCGACTGTCCACTGAATTATCTAGGGTTTGAATTTAGAGGTTATAATACACTTATTAAATCGACTAACATCGCGAAATACTACCGTCGTGTTATAGAGATTGTAAAGCGACGCTCACGTCGTGCTGTACGTCTATCTGCGCACAATCCAACCATACCTAGGGCTGTATACCTTAACCAGGTGAAGAAGCTATATAACTCACCATTAAAACATGCTAACAAGACAGAGAATAAACAGGTGTTCCGTAAACGTTATTCGCTCATAATAAATGATCGTGGTGATTTTATGTTTGATCACAGGGATGTAGAAGTAAAACAACATTCAAATTATCTCTCTTACATCAAGCGTTGTAAAAGGCAGTTTGAGACAAACTCCTTCTCGCGTCAACTTAAAAAGAAAAGACAAATTATAGGACAGGCTATAAATAAGCATTTGGTGAATAAGAATTGGTAGTTTCTTAATTTATAAACAAAGTGGTATGAGTAAAATTCTTTCAAAGTGGTATGTTTCGTTGGTGATCGCTCCAGTGCTTATTACTTATCTTACGAATCATTTCTCACTCCCTTTATTGCTTGGTGATTGGAAATTGTCTATTATATTTTCTTTAATAATCATCATAGTAATATTGACAATCGAACTAAAAATACAGCGAGACGACAATAAATCCAATGAGATCATCAAAAAGTCAGATACAGAAACCATAAGAAGGTTATTAGGCTTTCTTAATCTGAAATTGATTCAGGAGGAAGTTTTACAGAACGAATCATGGAATGGGTACCCTCATGAAGCAATTGGGAGTATAATAACTTATCAATATGAGAGTAGACTATTGGAGAATAAACTAATAGACAAGAATCTAGAAGTACTCTTTGGTAACTTCAACGATAAACTAAAGGCATTTACGGATTTTTCCTCGGTTCATATGCATGGATCGCCCCATCCAGATTTCCTTATTCCTTTTAAGGATCCTGAGTACAGAGATAAAGGTTGGGTAGATTCTAAGAAAATAGATAAATTGGCTCAAGACGTTTACGAAGAACTAGAGATTTTGATTGGATACTTAAAAAGAGAAGGATACTGGGAATGAAAGTAAAATATGAGATTAGACATCATGATTTTTTCAAAGTACATGCGCCTATCAAGTACTACGACATGGAAGACCTATAGGATGCTACCGAGCTGCTCATGGAAGAGTTCCAATTGTTTTATGGAGCAGAGGTAACTCCAACCTTTACAAGTTCAAACCCCTTAAAGGATAAGTTTTCAATAATACTGTCCCCCTCACTAGTATATGTTGCAAATCATTTCTGTTCCTCAGAAAATGAAATATATCAATATTTAAACAGAATAATTGATAAAGAATTCGTATCCTTTTTGGAGCGCTTTGATCCTCTATATAAATGTACAGGTTTCATAGACTACCATATGCTGTTATATAAAGGAAAGCAATCAGATTATTTACTTATTTGTCCTTTTGACAGCAATCTATGTAAAAAACCAGAGACAACACTGGCTACTAAGAGTGATACAATAAATACAAAATTGATCACATCTAATGGGGCTACAATGCCCGCTAGCATCACTAGCGCAGCACTGACAATAAACACAATCTTGATCATCTTATCTGTAGGTATTGTAGGCCGCGATAGGATGTAGCACACAATAACATACAGCAGATACAATCCCATTACCGGTGCTCCAAACAAAAGAAGAAGAAAGGGTGACATACCATATTCACCACCTGGCAATCTCAACCAACCGATTAATAAATCGCAATAGAAAAATGCCTGTAAGTAGATCAGGATAATATGACCGCAGGTGCTTAGAAATTTGGGGACCATAATGCTTTTGGTTTTTATCTTATTTTCTTTGAGGAACTCATGAACAACAAACAGAATTCGCTAGATCCAGATACGCGTACTTCGCCCGTTGTCTTCCATAAATGGATGAGCAATGTTTATTTCCAAATATTTGTCTACTATTTGATCGAATGTTTTGTCCTGCATAGCTTCGACTCGTGTTTATAACCGAAAACATTTTTAGAACTCCAATAGCTTATCAGAACGATTAAACTTTTATTTTCGCCAATGTTGATATAGCATATTCAAAATCAGAGCATTAATGATAGATATTCTAGTAAAGTAGAAATTTTAAAGCTTGGTGCTTCGATAAAATAGTTTAACAAATAAAAAGGAGCTTTCGCTCCTTTTCTGACGTTGGCAAAACGTAATACAGATAATACGTATTACAAAAAATACTCACCATCTTCAAAACAACAAAAGTTATAGTGCTAAAGATTACGCATGATCTACAAAAGAATATTGGAAGTTGCTTTTCTATATTACCTGATGTTTTTATCAGCTGACAAATAACGTTCAAAAAACTCATAGGTTCTTAACATCTGATCTATTCGTTGCCGATTATCGCCGCTACGAGTGACCTCATGTCCTGCTCCAGGATGTCTCACGTATTCCACTGGTTTACCCAAAAGTTTTAAACTACGGTATAACATATCACTCTGACTTACGCCAACTTGTGTGTCATTTTCTCCGATAAAAATCAATAGCGGTGTGTTGATGGCTTCAACGTAATTAATCGGAGATTCCTCTTGCAACAGTTTTCCTACTTTTGGTGTCCATGGGTAACCATCGTAATAACGCGGAATAATATGCCACACACGCCCTTCACCAAGGAATGTTTTAAAATCGTACACACCTCGTTGGCTACTCGCAGCTAAGAAACGCTTGTCATGTGCCAGTATCCAGGTTGTTAAATACCCTGCATATGATCCGCCACTTATCAAAAGCTTGGTCGTATCGACCCATCCCTGGGCTACGGTTCTATCCAGAAACGTAAGCACATCACGGGATGGACCTTTCGCCCAGTCACTCTTATTTGCCCGTAAAAATTCTTCACCATATCCTCCTGATCCGCGAGGATTACCATACACTATCCCAATACCTTTTCCTGCAAAATATTGAAACTCATGCCACATGCTTTGTTCTCCCGGCCCCCACATCGATGCAGGTCCCCCATGCATTTCCAAAAGAAGCGGATATTTCGTCGATTTATCGAAACCGACAGGTTTTACTACCCAATATTCCAATTCAAGGCCAAGCTCATTTGTAAACTTATGTTTTTCGGGTAGGCTCAATGTACGCTCCTTAAGCCACTCGGTATTCAGCTGTGTCAACCGGCTTTCTTTTTTACCGTCCGCTATATTAAGGAAAAGTTCAGACGGATTTTGTGCGGTTGTTTTAGCATAAACAACGGTATTATGCTGAATATCAAAGTCAGATACACCTTCATCTTCCACAGTAAGTCTCTCATATTTATCTTTGGTCCAACTTCCTCGATATAGTGTGTTTCCCCCATTTTCCTGTGCTACAAAATAGATTTCTTTATCACCGGGAATGAATTTTAAATTACTTAAAGACCTGTCAATTGAAATTGGATACACCTTTCCATCTTTGACTTTAAGATCTTTTACATAAGTCCTTGTTACGTTCACTGTTCCCGGCACACTTCTTTGAAAAGCAAACCAATTTCCTGTTGACGAAGCCGCGGTCACGGAATATGACTCTTTTGATGAAGAAAGAAACGAATGAAAGCCAGAACCATCGGTATTTACACTATAAACTGAGCCAAAGGATAATTCTTCTGCCGCTGGGTTGTCGTTTCCTTCACCGGCCCCTCTCACATTCACGAACAATCGTGTATCGCCTGCAAAAATCAGATTTGAAAAAGAGAGCAGACCATTAGTCAGTTCCTTTGGTTGCGAACCGCTTATTGTATCTATGATAAAAATATGGGATAGCCGTTGGTCAATCTCTCTTGGAGATTCTTCCGGATTGGAAGAGTTTCTAGCGATCACCTTTGCTTTTTGATCCTTTTCATTCTGTTGTAAATAGGCACGAATAGCCTCATCACTACCATTTGGATCAGGTTTAACTTTTGGACGCAACACGGTTTGAACCACATCCTGATTTTCTTTCCTCCAATCAACGAGAAGACCTGCGAAGATATCATCGTAATCCTTTACATACTGTTGCAAAGTAAAATTGGATATGAATGCCAATCTTTTACCATCTGGGCTCCATTTTAAGCCTGAGGCGCCATATTTCAGATCCGTTATCTGTTTTGTACGACCTGTACTTAGCGTATAAAGAAAGATTTGCGATACACCTTTGACATTTCTGGTAAAGGCAAATTGTTTCCCCGAAGGACTGAACACCGGTTGATTTACACCTTCTGCTTTTTCATCAAGCTTGCTTAAGGTATTATTATTTTTGAGATCGATTATCCAAAGCTCTCTCTTATAGGCATATTCTAGGCCGCCGCCCTGTGAATCACCTATTGCGGCCCCATTACCTCCCTCTCTTCTCCCAAAATTACCCGAAGGTCTTGCATTTGATCTCGCACTGGAATCGGAAACAATATTACTTATTGAAAATATCACATAGTTTTCATCAGCACTCAGCTGTACATCAGCTGCCCGTGATATTTTTAACAGATCTGTAACCTGAACCGGAATCTTTTGAGCGAACAGATTTAGTCCTACAAGACTTTGAACAATAATAATAGTACCTGTTATTAATACATTTCTAATCATTTCTATATTGTTTTTTTAGACACTGTATTCAATTTTTCTATAAGTTTCTGCGCTGAAATTTTGGCCTTCTCTTTGATAAACTGTGGCTCGGTATCGTCCCCAATTTCATAGACTAATGATTCAGCATTGTAGTTCTTGTAGAGGTAACTAAAAGCAGTGTAGGTCGGACCTTCAAAATACAAAGGTTTGATATGTGGAACGTACCCCGGTACTGCACCGTTGAGACTTCCTATCCAGTCAGGTACAAAATTTGGAAATCTACTTTTTAAATTGGGATCGACAGTGTAATAGATATCACTCCCGGTAGAGTGGAAGTCCAGCGCAAAATATAATTCACGTTTTTTTTGGGTAATTTCCTTTTCCAAGAAATCTCGTATAGCTCGGGTTTCCGGTTGATTAAATTCAGCCCAGTCCCTATTTAGGTCTACCCCGTTTGCATTATTACGCCAATGTCCAAGATCAACACCGTCTGGATTGACAACAGGAATAAAGTATAAATAATACTCTTTTCGGAAATCTCTTGCATCCTTGGTATCGCCTAAAAGATATTCTACAAAAGCTGCAAAGGCGTAGTGCCCGGTAATCTCTGGAGGGTGTTGACGCCCAAAGATTATTAAACGTTTTTTACTAGAGGGATTCCCCACACCGTAGACATATAAAGGTCTATTCAAGGCTGTATTTCCGATTTCAGTCTTTATCAACTTATCTTGGCCTATATTTAAACCTTCGATCCATTTATAAACCTGTGTTGACGATTCGTTCGGCTGCGCTGCTATCCACTTTTTTGATGAAGAGATCTTAATTGGAAAAATAAAAGATGGGCTTCTACGGTCTGTGTTACTATTTGCACCTGCAACTTTTTCCCATGTAATACCGTCAATACTTACCTTGGGATCATACCGGTGCTTATAATTTTGTGCATAATCCAGCTGGATATGTATCGTTGTATCTTTGGCGGCCCAAACCTGAAAAGCATACCAAGGACTTGAGTTTATGGGAGAATTTTCAGGAGCAATCTGGATATGATAAATTCCGTCTTCGCTTCGGTCAACACCATTCAATCGCGCCCCGTCAAACTCATTGCTAAAGAAAACATGCTGATCCGGGCTAAATATACCTTTTGCCTGCTGTTCAATCGCTTTTGATGCAGTAGAAACATATTTTATAGGCTCCTGCCCTCTAAAATTTCTTTTCACGCCCCCTATTCCAACGTTGTTTAACAGACTATCAAGTACTATTCCCAGTCTTTCTCCTTTGACATTTTTAGCAATGATCACCCCGTTCTGATCCACTAAGAAATTCGCAGGAATAGCTCTAACGGCATACTTTTCAGCAATTTCACTATCCCAATATTTGAGTTCAGAGACATGTGTCCAGGTCAGTTCATCGTCATGGATACCCTTCAACCAATTCTCTTTTGTTTTGTCAAGTGAGACTGCAAATATACCGAATCCAAGATCTTTGTATTTCTTGTAGTTAGCGACAATATTTGGATTTTCCCGCCGACATGGACCACACCACGATGCCCAAAAATCAATAAGAGTGTATTTTTTCAGATTATCATACAAACTTACAGTTTTCCCCGAAGTGTCCACAGCAACGATCTCGGGTGCTTTATTTCCGATCGCCACAAGTTTTGTCGCCTGAATAATTCGACGTAGATCTTGCGTAAACCTTGATTGCTGTTGCACAGGGGAAAGCAATGTTATATTCTTTTCAAGTTCCTCAGGGGTGAGCCTGTAGGACCACTCTCGATAAAGTACGTAGCTTGTTACGATATTGTCCGGATATTTCCCGATAAACTCAGAAATATCGGTAACCCGTTCTTTGCGGTATTCTGTAAATATATCCTGGCTGGGCGACCCGGTCACTAGGGTGCCGGCCCCTCTACCTTCGGTGTCGAACACAATTTTATTGTCCCCCTTATCTAGAAACAGATAGTAAGGCGCCTCTTGTCTATCCACAGAGAATCCGTAAAGATCAGGAAGGATCAGTTTTGTTTTAAAACTGAATTTTCCATTACTGATCTTAGCTGAATCGATAACCGTAAAAATTTTATTTTCGAAACTATGTAAATATGCCCAATGCGATTCGCTGTTCTTAACCTCTCCTTTAAAATTAACAGCTTGCTGCTGTCCCATTAAAGTTGAAGATCCTAGCAAGAGACCACATATGGTAAATAACGTTGGTTTTTTCATGTTTTTTTAGAACTTAATTAAACAATTTATTCGTTGTCAACTCCGTACTGGGAGAAGGAAAAATATAATTTTCAGCGTTTACAGAAACGGATGAAGTTTGGATATTTGAATCTCCTTTTGCCGGAAGATCCTGTAATTTTCTTAAAAGATCAAATCCACGGAATCCTTCGCCCAACAGTTCAATCCGGCGTTCCTTAGCTATTGCTTCCAAGAGATTTGATTCATTTCCCGTTATCGAAGCAGCAAAGGAATAATTCGGATCGGAACGCTGATGAACTGCCTCTAGCAAATTGGCAGCGAGGCTCAGATTTCGACCACCGGTAGCAAGGGCTTCCGCATAATTGAGAAGTACTTCCGCATATCTAATGACAGGAATATAATCTACAAATGGAGATGCTTTAGCATACTTTTTAAGAAATTGCTTTCCAGAGTTTGTATAGAGAAGACTTCTACGTACATCATCTGCCCCCCATTGGGCATCGTTCAATATACCGTTAGGATTAAGATAATATTCTCTGTTCACGTTATAGATATATCCAATCGATGATTGTCCAGATAGCGCATCGTTGGTAGTCATTGGCATACTTAATATGGATTCTTTAGTCACATAACTTGTTCCGAATATTGTCAGTATACTCGCTTGTAAAGCATGGTTAACCCCCTGTTCCGCAGAAAAAGGTGCGACATTCTGCGGAATTAATTTGACAGCTTCTTCGATGACACTATCTAATTCACCGATTGTTAAATATACGCGTGTTTTTAGAGCTCTGGCTGTATTTTTATGCGCCCGAGTGGTATTTAGCAGATCAGTACTATATGTTTCAGGCAAACCCGTTTCTGCATCGTCAAGGTCGGTTAAAATCTGCGCGTACACTTCTGAAACCGTGCTACGTGCGAGATCATTATTATTGGCATCGGTTTCGGCCTGCAGGCGCAGAGGCAATCCAGGAGATAGTCCCCCATTTTTAACATAGGGCTGTGCAAAGACATTAACAAGACTAAAGTAGGAAAGCGCTCGCAAAAATTTAGCTTCTGCAATATAATTCTGTTTCTTTTCCTCGGTTATCTTACCATCTCCCTTTCCTGTGTTCAACCCGTCAATTAAGATATTAGCACGATTAATAGTGGCATAAGCGGCCGACCAGAGGTTATTTACATCGTTAGACCCACTGCTATAGGAATTATTCCAACTTTCGTATGCCGTATAACTGTTCGCTGTGATATTCAAAAAGTCCTCGCCCCGTACATCCTGATAGAGCAGATATCTGCCCCCGTAAAGACTCGCAGACTTTAAACTTTTATACACACCATTCGCCAGCCCTTCTATACGATCCGCCGTATCAAAAACATTTTCGTCTGAGATCTGGGTCGTCGGTACTAAGTTAAGTCCATCTTCCGTACTACATCCACTTGCAAGTAGCAGTCCGGCCATAGCAACTGTACTTATATATTTTTTTCTAAAAGGAAAATTTAATCTGAAGATCATCACTACAAATATTAAAATGAGAAATTAAGTCCTGCGCTCCATGTTCTGCCCTGACCGAGTGAATTTTTTTCGATACCGATCGATGTATTTGAACTACCGTTGGCAGAAGATTCTGGATCTGTCCCGCTGTAACCGGTCAACAGAAATAGATTTGATACCTGGGCATACACTCTAATCGATGAAAAACCTTTAGCGTTTAAGAAGTTATTCCGGAATGTATAACCGAGCACCAATTGCTGCAAACGGAGAAAATCCGCTTTTTCAGCATTCTGATCAATAGCAAACCCATTGGAACCATTAGAAATGACGTCGTTATAAACCAACCGAGGGATATCGGTATTTTGACCGACAGAGGTCCATCGGTCCAATACCTCAACTGAATTGTTGTAGAACCGTTGGTCAAGTAACGTTCCTCTTGTCGCGTTGAAAACTTTGTTTCCGCCAGAAAATGTAAAATTGACTGTACCGTCGAAATTCTTGTAGCGAAAGTTGTTGCTAAATCCGCCGTACCAGACCGGTAACGCATTTCCTAAAATCTGATAATCGTTAACCGAGATCGCAGCAGCCGGTGTACCATCAAGATAGGTCCAATTGTTTCCTGTGGATGTAGCCGCTGTATATTGCACGCGTTCACCATCTTTATTAATAAAAATACGCTGACCATTTTCAGGATTTACGCCATCTGTTATTGCTCCATAAAGGCTTCCAGTAGAATAGCCAACCCTAGTAATATTGTTTGCTTCGGTTGTGGTGTGGGTATAACCTATTATATCTAAATCTCCTGTTGAAAGGGCTGTTACTCTGTTCTTCACATGAGAAATATTGAAAGAGGCATTCCATGTAAAATTTCCATTGTGGATAAGCTCCGAATTTAAGCTTAGCTCTAACCCCTGATTGTACATGCTACCGATATTTGTGGTAATACTGCTCCCTGGAATTCCTTTAGATGGAGATTGTGGTGTATCGAGGATCAGTCCATTTACGTTATTTCTGAAGTAATCGAAATCAACATTGATCTTTCTGTGAAATAAGCTGAAGCTGATGCCTAAGTTTGTCTGTTGCGAGGTTTCCCATGCCAAATCGGCATTTCCGGCCTGCGATATTGCCCAAGTGGGGACGTCACCGTACAGCGACGAACTGTAAAGATTCAGCGATTCATACGCCGACAATGCGCCATTACCAACTTTCCCCCAACTACCTCGGAACTTAAGATCATCGACAACATCCGGCAAAGATGAATTCTTATAAAACGACTCTTCAAATACAGACCAACCTAAAGAAACGCCTCCGAAATCCCCATATTTAGAATTAACTCCCAAAGCAGAGTTTCCATCACGTCTGAAGTTCGCAGTAAGCATATACCGTCGATCATAATTATATGAAGCTCTGAAAAATGAAGAACGGATCAGACGTTCACTTATACTACCTCCGGGAGTAGATGTCTGTGTCCAACTTCCCTGAAAGTTTTCAAAAAATGGATCCGATACATTGGATTGCGAAGCACTCCAACTTTCATTATTGTATTTCTGCATATCGTAACCAGCCAAAAGTGACAATTCATGCTTGGCATTAAATTTTTGATCAAATTGCAGGGTGTTGGTAAATACCCAACTATTGCGGATGTTGTTGGATTTGCTGACGGATCCTTTACTGGAGTATCCGGACGAACCTAGTTTCGGACTAAGAAAGGAATCCGCAGTAGTTTGGTTACGGTCCAAGGAATAGGTAGTATTGAATCTTAGGTTTTTAAGCAACTGAATACTGGCTCCAATATTACCGAGTATATGGTCACTGAAATTTGTGTATTTGGAGTACTCAAAGAGCGCTTCCGGATTATACAACGTATTGGTAAAAAGGTTTGCTCCTGACCCCAATAACCCGGTACTATTGAGATTATAACTACCATCTTCGTTATAAGGAGATACATTCGGAGGCAAAACAAGAGCTAGACGTGCTCCGTTAATAAGCAGCAGCTGACTGCTGGGCAACGATCCCGAGTTCTTTGAATCGTTGAAGGTATGGTTATAGCTGACACCACTATTCACCGTAAACCAGTCGGTCACCTGATGTTCTACTCTGTAGCGAACTCCTTTTCTTTCAAATTTATTCTTGGCAAAGAAACCTTCCTGATCGGAAAAATTTCCAGAGAAGAAGTATTTCGTCTTTGCAGTCCCCCCACTGACTGAGAAATTATGATTGTGACTATATCCGGTCTGATATACATGATCATACCAATTCGTCTCAACCAGATTTCCGTTATCATCATATTGGGGAAAAAACAGTTCACTTGCAACGCCGGAGTTATTTTCATTCCCTGACAGGATTTTACTGTTAAGCACCGCTTCGTTCTTGATTGCAATATACTGTTCAGCATTAAGCAGCTTCGGCAGTCGGGTAACATTCTGTGCAGATCCCCATACCTCGTAGGATACCTTTGGACGGCCTTCTTTACCGTTTTTAGTGGTGATAAGTAAAACTCCATTTGAACCACGCGAACCGTAAATTGCGGTCGATGCAGCATCCTTAAGAACATCGATAGACTCTATATCCGATGGATTGATGTCCGCTAATGGATTATTCGGTACATTTGAACTTCCGATATTGCCTGTTGTTACAGGAATGCCGTCAATCACAATAAGGGGCGATGAGCTGAGTGAAATGGAATTGAGTCCACGCAGACGAATTACCGGAGGATTGTTCAAAAGTCCATTGGGTATAGATACGTTGACCCCTGCAGCCTTGCCCACAAGTGCCTGTTCAAAGCTTTGGATCGGAATATCTTTGAGTGTCGCACTGCTGATCTTTGAAGCTGCCCCTGTAAAATCAGATCTTTTTTGGGTACCATATCCAACGACCACCACCTGGTCCAGTTCGTTTGAACTACTCTGTAACCGTATAGAATCTCCTTGAACTTTGACAATGGCAGTTTGCGAATCATATCCCACATATGAAACCACCACACGCGAAGGAAGGTTCTGTCCCGTGACAAAAGTAAAAACACCTTTCCTGTCGGTATTTACGGCATGTGTCACACCAAACAACTGCACGGTCGCCCCTTCGATGGGCTCTAACGTCTTCGCGTCTACCACAACTCCACTGAAGGACGCATTTACAATAGTCCTGGGGTTCTCCTGGGCAAAAATTCCTGTATGTGGTAACAGCGCTAAGCTGTATCCCACCAAAATGTACTTAAGTAGTCCTGTTTTCATAAATGCTGTTAATCATGATGTTTTATTTATAGTTGTTGTTTAGATTTCATTCAATTAAAAACCCTATTCATTGGAGAGGGATCATTCCTGTGAATATCCAGGATTCTGAACTATAGCACCACTATGTGAATAAGTGATTTCTGTTGCGGGAAGCGGCCAGATAAAACGGTAATCTTCATAGGGTATAGCCGTCAAACCTTTCGTTATGCTTCCATAAGCTGCTTTTCCACTGTATAGCGTACTAAAATTAGAGGTGGATATATTTGAAGCTAAAACTTTTGCTGGAATACCACCGGTAATAGAGCTTGTGCCAACCAACGCATAATTATTGAAATCGGGATCTAGTGCAAGTCTATGGATATCGCCCCATCTTTTGCCCTCCGCAACAAATTCAATCCTGCGTTCTGCCAGAACAGCTTTTATAAAGCTTTTATAATCTGAAAAAGAGCCCAACGTATACTGTTTGTCGACTGTGGTAACCGCTCGGTTTCTGACAGCATTCAGGTAAGAAAGAGCTGTCTGATCCACATCTTGTTTGTTCCTGACGTAAGCTTCTGCAATATTTAAGAGAACTTCCGCATAACGGATCTGCGGGGCATCGTCTCCCCACGAGGGATCATAATATTTTGTCGTGAAAAGCATCGGCTTTTTCCCGGAAGGAGCTTTAGAGGGGTCATTATCGGTAAAATTAGCGGTCACCATGGATCGTCTTAAATCCGTCTCGTCCCATTCGGTGAGATTCCAAAGTATAGGACTAATACCGATCAGACCTCTGGCTCCCACTGTTGCACCGTTGCTTCCGAACATACTTTGCAGTGCTCCACTGACACTGGCTTGGTCAGAAGGCGTATTTTCGATCGAGAAAATATTTTCCAATGAAGTATTGTTGCTAAAAGGGCCATCGGGAGTGGAAGTCAATGTCCAGCCACCAATAGGACTGGTGAAAGAACTTCCTGCGGATTGAACTATTTTTGCTCCCTCAGTTAAAACTTCGGACCATTTGTTCTGATGCAGAAATACCCTAACTTTTAGTGCAATAGCGGCTGCTTTCGTTGCGCGATAATTTGGGTTGTTGGTCAGCGTTTCAGGGAGATAGGTTTCCGCGTAATTGAGGTCATTTTCTATGAATTCGTAACAGTCAGAAACAGAACTTCTTGCCGTAGCATTAGCCTTTTCAATCGTTTCATCATCTTTTATCGCAAAATCACGTATTACAACTCCGAGTTGTCCTCCCTGGCCGTCAGCGTACGGACGGGCAAAACCAATCAGAAGCTGATGCATGGTCAGCGCCCGTAAAAAGCGACACTCAGCAATATAAACACGTCCTTTTTCTTCGGTAATCACGGCATTTTGAATTGCTTCATTCACACCTTCTTCAACGAGATTCGCTTTGTTTATCAACGAATAACAGGTATTCCACATATTGTAGCAGTTCGGTGAAGTGGATGCATATGTCGAATTGTAGGTGATCTGGTAAAATGATTCCATATTGATCACGTCCTCTCCACGCAGATCATCTTGCTGTAAATTGGCTGCACCAAAAGGATATCCCCGAGGAGCTAGTCCCCCCTGGTAGAACCCCGTCTGCGCAGCGTCATAAACACCAATTACGGCCAATTCAACTCTATCTGCATCTGTAAAGATGGTTTCCTCCGTCAACGAAGTATACGGTACGATATCCAGAACGTTACTACAGGAAGTTAGATGAAGGGTGGATGCGAGCAACAGTATATATTTGATTGTTTTATTCATTGTATTTCAACTTAGAAAATGTTAAAAGCTTAAATTAAGACCTAGAGAGAAAGAGCGTATTGTCGGGCTGGATGTGCCAGCGCTGCCTGATTCGGACGCGGTATCAGGATCTACGCCCTTGAAGCTGGTTATCGTAAAAATATTCTGTCCCTGTAAATAAACACGAGCCGACGAAAGAAATTCGCCTAGAGGGCCACGGAAATCACCTTTAGAAAAAGTGTAGGATAAAGTTGCTGTCTGCAGTCGAAAATAATCTCCAGAAGTTATCCAACGGTTACTCGGAGAAAGGTTGATAAAGGACTCCTTTCCATACCATAGCTTTGGCACATCTGTATCTATATTTGTAGGTGTCCATCTATCCAATATTTCGACTCCGTTATTTTTAAACTTTTGGTTCAACAGAGAGCGAGCCTGACTGTCACTGATTTTATTTCCTCCTGAAAAACGGAAGAAAGTCTCTAAGCTCAAACGTCCATAGGAAAACGTATTGTTAAATCCTCCGTACCATGTCGGCGAAGGGTTTCCAAAGATGATTTTATCCTCATCTGTTAATGTCGTCTTCTCGCCCAATGTACCATCCTCTTTAGAAACTGCATAGTAATAGAGCTGATCTTCAATATTTCCCTGTATCAACCGGCCATCTGCCTTGTAGTACATAGGATTTCCGGTTACTTTATTTACGCCAGCATAGTCATAACCGATCATCATATTGAGAGGAAGCCCCACCTGGACTAAGGATGAAGTCCCGCCTAAGTCCTCATCACCATAGAGTTTGGTAACTTCGTTTTTAACTTTGGAAAAATTGGCATTTATATTCCATCGAAAACGGGCGTGTTGAATAATATCTGCAGCGACAGTAAATTCTACGCCTTTATTAAACATGGCACCGACATTTCGGGAAACAGAATTCCCTGGAATACCATAGGAATTGGGATAGGTCACACTCATCACCATATTATCGATTTCGTTGCGAAACCAATCAAAACCAAGAGAAATTCTGTTATTTAATATCCCCGCATCCAGTCCGACATCCAATTTCTTGCTTGTTTCCCATTGCAGCGATGGATTTCCTACACTGGAGACCGAAATTCCGTTTAAAGAACCATAAGGAGCTGCACCGTATGTACTTAGATATGGGAAGCCTGACAATGCATTGCCCACCTTTCCATAACTTGCCCTTAGCTTTAGACTTGGTAATGCACTGGATATTCCGAACTTCGACCAGAATTTTTCATCAGAGACCCTCCAACCTGCAGAAACACCGGGAAATACGCCAAACCTGTTCTCTTCCGCCAGGGAAGAAAGACCATCTTTGCGAATTGTTAAGCCGAAAATATACTTTCCCTGAAAATCATAGTTCAGCCGTGCAAAATAAGATAAGAAAGCGCTTTCTGAATAGCTTCCACTTGAGGTTTGATTGGTATAAGTGCCATTTATTAGGTTCTTTTCCTGAAAAAATGCATTTGAAAAATCGGTGCCTCCAGCTTCAGCACTACTTCGCTTTGTACGCTGTATTTCGTTACCAGCGGTGATAACTATGTTATGTCCAGCAAAGCCACGGCTGTAGGTCAAATAGTTCTGAAAGTTGAGTAAGCTTTGACGAATAAATGTATTTTGAACTAATCCATTATAACTAAATCCATCACCATGGCGCGCATCCAGGGAATAAAAGTCATAACCTAAGTTAATATCTGCACTTACCTGAGAGCGGTATTTTAAACCCGGTAGTATCTGAAAATCTCCAAAGGTGTTATTTAGGATACGATAACTATTTACTTCATATTTATCGTTATTCATGGTGAATAAAATATTTGCAAACGCATCATCAATTGTCTGCAAATTGGAACCTGCTCCCAAAGATTTTCCATCACCTGATAAATTATACCCCGTCTCAGACGTTTGGTCGTAGGGACTGACATTAGGAAGTGCAACCAGGGCTACAGCATTAATCGAAGACAGGCCTGATCCAGTATTAAATCCAATATTTTCAACATTCGAGACTGAGGTATTGGTTCCAATCTTTATATACTTATTAATCTGATGATCGATGTTTGCCCTAAAATTATATCTTGTTGATCTATTTTTCTTAACTACGCCATATTGTTTCAAATAATTTAAAGAGGTATAGTAAGTTGTTTTCTCATTACCTCCGCTCAAATTCAAGGAATGATTCTGGGAAAAGGCATTACTATTGTATACTAATGCTAGCCAATCGGTGTCAGTACCTGCATCATCAAGTCTAGCAGGATCTTCCTCTACACCTGAATTTCTATATTTCTCGTTTGCAATTTCGACAAATTGCTCTGCATTCAACAACTTAGGCAACTTCGTAGGATTGGATATCGTATAATAGCTGTTATAGTTTACACGCGCGGCACTTTTCTCTCCTCGTTTTGTTGTAATTAGTATGACTCCATTTGCTGCTCTCGAACCATATATGGCGGTTGCTGCACCATCTTTTAATACATCAATGGATAGAATATCATCGGGATTGATATCTGCCAGTGCATTTGTTGATGTGCTGGCACCGACATCAGAAGTAGAAATAGGCACTCCATCGACAACCCAAAGTGGGTTTCTGGAATTATTTATCGAATTAATACCTCGTATACGTACGCGTGGTGAAGCATTGGTATTTCCGCTACCAAGAGTGACCTGCACTCCCGCGGCACGCCCCGCGAGCTGTTGATCAAAACTTGTCGTGGAAAGATTTGCTATTGATTCTCCGGTAATTTTGGCGATAGAACCGGTTACTGTTCTTGCTGCCTGGGTACCGTATCCAACGACCAGTACCTCTTCCAAATCGTGGACATTTGACGCAAGATGAACTACTATATCTTGTTCTCCGTTCAATTCAACCGACTTCAACGAAAATCCGACATGAGAAAATAGGATTTCTATTCCATCCAGAGAAGATACAAGCAGATCAAAATTTCCATGGTCATCGGTAATTACTTTCTGATCATTGTCTTGTACCTGTACCAATACGCCATTTAAAGGTTGCTGTGATTGCTGATCAAGTACTTTTCCTCTGAGAACTATTCCATTTGGAGATGAAGTATTTTTAGCTTTCAAAACCTTAACTGGATGTATAACCGCCATATTTTCAATTATGGTAAATTCAAGATTATATGGCTCCAAAATTTTTTTTATGATTACATGGATCCTTTCATTGGCAGCCTTCAAATTTACTTTCTGTTTCGTTTTATTTGCATCAAACTGATAAGCAAATTTTATATCGGTTTGCTTCGATAACTTCTCTAATGCGGCGCCCAATGTGCCATCTTTTATTTCAAAAGTTATCTTTTCTTCCAGGTGTTGATTAATTTTATTCGTTCTTTCTTGTTGTCCGTAAACGGTAAAGAATGTTGAAAATGTAAGAACGGCGATACTCAGCAGTCTAAGTATGCCGGAAACAGGATCTTTATGCATTAAGGTTAACTTCATTTTAAGCGGTTAAATATTTGTTTTTTTTGTTTGTTAAAACTACTGGCTACCACCATAGTTCAAATTAGGGGTCTTATAAGGACGGAGCATACAAGCCATATTCCTCTTTCCCCTTTGTAGAGGTTTTCTTTCATCTTTTTAATATTAATAAAATCTATAGTTTAAGTCGACTTTTATATTAAGACGCAAGAAATACCATTATCCCCCAAAAAAAAATAAAATTTATTCTGCTGTGAATTCGTAGTACCCTTCATGCAACGTAAGTTGCGCAGGAGCCAGCATGGATAAGACTTTCATTATCGTTTCTACAGATTTTTGCTCAAAATCTGCATAGATCTTTTTTTCATATAGAGTAGGGTCTACTTTAATCCTTACATTGAAGCGACGCTGCAACGTATTTGCGACATCCAATAACGAGACATTTTGGAAACTTAATTTTCCTTCCTTCCATGAAGTTATATTTTGGAGGTCTACAGATTGGTCACGTGTTATTTTCTTTATTCCCTTATGATAAATTATTCTATCGGATTTACCTAATATCTCTGTGAATTCAACTTGTCGATCTATATTCTTGGAGACCTGTACTGAGCCACTTATTACAGCGACTGTCGATTCTTCATCTGATGAGTACTCCCGAACAATAAATTGAGTTCCGAGAACTCTTGTTTTAAAATTTTCTGTAGTAATCACAAATGGGCGATTCTCATCACGATAAACATCAAAATATCCTTCTCCACTAAGTGTAACGTTTCTATTCTTCTTCCCGAATTCCAAAGGAAACGTCAAACTGCTCTCATTGTTTAGCCACACCAGGCTACCATCTGGCAAACTAACTTTTCTAATCTCCCCTTTTTTCGTAGTAATTGTATTGGTTTCAGCGGCTGCTTCTATTTTGGGATTCTCAAATAAATAATAAGCCATTGCGCTCAGACATAGGCAACATATAAAAAACGCCGCAATTTGGACAATAGTTCTCATTCGTAAACTGGAGGCAACGTCTTGTTCGTAATTTTCTATGGAGCTATCGATACGTTGCCAGACTTCTCTCTTATTGAAGTGGGGTACATCCTGTTCAGATGCTTGTTGATCACTATTGTCCTCTAATTTTTTTGCTCTAAAAATTTCACCTAATTTATCCGCATTCCCCGATACCGATCGGCGGAAAAAACGTCTTAGAAAGGTAGAAAATTCACCCATAATTCAGAATTAAAATATAAAATTAAACATAAAGATTTCTTAACACAAGCGAGATCCTTTAGGTTAGATTCTGTAAAGCATTCCGGATTTTCCTCAAAGCAATAGTAATCTGATTTTCCACAGTCTTCACGGTAATATTTAAACGGGTTGCAATCTCTTTATGTGGTAGTTGCTCTTCACGACTAAGTATAAAAATTTCCTGACATTTTGGGGGAAGTAGTTTGACATTTCTATTAACGATTGTATTGATTTCATGGACATCAAACATTTTGTCTATGGAAGAACTTTCGACTAGGACCTCTTCCACCTCCTCTATATCTGCAAAATTATAGGACTTTCGCAATACCGAAAGAGCCTGGTTTCTCGCGGAAATCGTCAGATATCCTTCCAATGATTTAATTATCAACTTATTTCTCGATATCCATAAGCGAACAAATATTTCATGTACGATATCTTCGCACAGCTGCTTTTCTGCGATCAGCATATATGCAGTACGGTACATTTTCTCGGAATATCTATTATAAATTAACCCCAGAGCATTTCGATTGCCTGATTTTAATTCGAACAATAATCTTTCGTCAGACACATCTTCTGTAACTTTCACATTCACTAGAAACCTTGTTTATTAATAAAGAAAGAGTTTTATTTAGTACTGAGAGTTGCTTCTATAAAGCAAGTTGGGGAAAACCTTGGCTTTCCCCAGCTATTATTGAGAGAGAAGATCTTTACCACACATTCGATAAGACGAGCTGGCTAGTACAATTCGTAACGGACAATTGTGCAAAACTGAGCTATCTTGAATAAATGTATTTTCCATTATTTTGTTTTTACTAGCTTGGGTTAATTCAAATTATAGAACAATCTAACGACTGTATTGCAAATTTAATAATAATCTACTAATATGGTATACTTTTTTACAAAAACTTATTGATTTAAATTGTTAAACTTATTCTACTGATAGAATATAAAAAAAGAATTAATAGCTAATCACCTATTAACATGTTATACGTATGGAAAAAATCATTCATTATCGTGTACCTGTGTTAAAAACAGATAGCTTAAAGCTAACCTAGAATAACATAAAACATTTGATATACAAAAGTATTATCCTGCCAGAAAATATAAAAGAGAAATAGGTAACATATAGAATAGACCACATGCCCTCAGTGAGACCAAAACCCAAATCTACAATCTTTTTCACCACAAATTTATTTCTAAATTTTACTATAAAATATTTGTATTTTATATATTAAAAAATGTCTGCAAAGAACAATAAAATGATCTGAATGCAACTCTAAGCTCTTGGAAGTCTTAAAAAGAGGAGGCTACGACCCCTCCCCCTTATTAACTAAACTAAACAAAAAATTCAATAACGATCTTGATCAACGCGCACTCTTAAAGGTGTACACTTCGCTAAATTTGCCCCGTCGACCACTTGCTTGCACCAGATAATATGTGACGTGAATTGTCTTTGTATCCGGATCATAGTAGTTGTCTACTGAGCTATCTATTTCACCATACCGCCCACTAGTATTAGTTCCCTGTCCATAATAGTTGGTGACTGCCGTTACTTTATTTGTACTTGAGTCGAAGGTAAAAATCGGGCTCCAATTCCCAAAATATGAAGTAGACCCACCTGCGTTAAAGAAATAGTAATGAGGATAATTTCCGCTGTAAAAACTAACGTAATTCACCTCGCTGGTGCTACCTGTCAACGTTACAAGATTAATTATCTGTGGATAGATCCCCGAGAATGCTGCGTTTACGTAATCCGAGTATGTGCCGTTAACCTCATAAACACCATCATATTTATTCTTGATAGAGACCGCAAAAACGCCCTCTGCATAGTTACCGCTTATTGTACCTTTACTTGAACTTTCTATAGCAACACCTAGAGCGTATGCTTTTGTAAAATCCTCAGCAGAGAATTGAGGTGGATAAATATGGATGTTCAATACAGCTTCATTTTCGCCTTTAGGAATTGTGACTTCGTAACTATCTATCGCATATAATCTATCTGGTAAAACTTCGTAGGCAGACTGCCAGGAATCATTGTACCTATCTAAAATTTCGGCATCGATCTTCAATTTCACTGTAATATCTTCCGAAGCTGCTTCCACACCAGTTAAATGAACCCTAACGGGGAGTGTGATAACGTCCTCCGCTTCAAAAACAGAACTTTTCGCACGAGCAACTGCTGAACTACTAGTTCTTGCTGGCAGATCGAGTTCTACAATTCCAAAATTGCCATTGTCGGCAAATATCCCCTCCTCTTTTACACAGCCACATAAAGTTAGTGTTGCTGCCAGCAGGGTGCTTAATATTAAATTCTTATCTATTTTCATTCTCTATTTAACTATTATAGGGTTAACGATCAATTTAAGTCCCAGAAAATCGGATCCGAGAATGCATTTGTCAGTTTGGGAACATTAGAATTCAGGTTCACTTCCGTTTGGGGGTAAAGATTTCTTACAGGCAACTTATCCGCCCTGGAAGATCCAGATTGGATCGAGACAAAAGTTTCTGTAGCGAGAGTGGATCCATTCACAATAGACGGATAAGCAGTTCTTCTGAATTCGTTCCAAGCTTCATGTCCATGAAAGAAGTTTAGCGCTATATACTTTTGTGTAATGATGGCTTCTAGATGTTGTGCTACATTCTCACCTTTATCGAAGTTCACAAGATAATTCTCTGCATTTTCGTCCTGGTAATCTTGGAGATCAGATTCGGGATCCTGTCCTGATGCAAGTGCATTTGATGCATTTTTTTCCAAGTAGGTAAAGGAAGCCAGAATGCCTTTATTAAAATTCTGCTTTGCAGTGCCATCCAACTCGTGTCCATAAAGCGCTGCTTCCGCTAGAAGAAAATGGGTCTCTGCTGCTAAAAAGATTGGAAATCCGGCGGTTCGTCCTTTCAGTACCCCCAACGCATCTGCACTGCCAGTACCTATGTACCATACATAATCGTCCGAATTCGGGTTGTTTGTTTCATCAGCAAGCTGACCAACCGATGTATTAGGATAATTTTTAAAGGTCAAACTCCCCCTTTTTATGTCGGATATCTTTGTTCCATTATAGAATGAAAACAGATACTTTGATGGAATATAATAGTTTGCCGCTGTCGTAATCGATCCGGCTGTACTACTGTGAAATGCTCCAAACAGGGGATTCTGACTGGCCGTAGCTTGATATCCGGGATCGACCAGTACATCATCCAATAGAAAACCATCATCACTAAACGTGCCAAACGCTGTCTGAACAAAACTGTCAATTGACGTACCACGAGCCCGAACAAGTAATCTTAATTTAATATTATTAGCAAATTTGATCCAATTTTCAAGATCCCCTGCAAAGACAGGATCGGTATCTTCAGACAACGTTTTGTAGGAAACATCATCTATATATGACCTGATATCTGAAATGGCCACGTCGATCTCTGTTACCAGAGCCTCATAAACCGCAGCATCATCGTCAAATGCTGGCGTAAGATTATTATCACCCTGAAGCGCCTCTTTATAAGGCACATCACCATATGCATCTACCAACAACTGATAATTGAATACCTTCAGAATTCGAGCTATATCGCCATAGAATTTAAATTGGGGATCCGAATCCGTGTAATCGATGATAAACTGAAAATCACGGAGATTGCTAAACACGTTATTCCATAAAGAAGTGTTTGTACTTGAGGTAAAGTTATAAGTGTAGGTATCACCATATCCAGAAATTCCACTTCCTGGTAACTGATAGCCTACCAAGAACGCACCATAAGAATGATAAGTCACTACATTACTAGCCGTTGTTGCAATAGCCTGTGTTAAAACGAGATCTGGAGTGATTGTGGATGCTGTTGCAGAATTTGGATTTTCGTTGATATCAAGTTTCGTACAGGACCAAATCATCAACGGGAGAGCTGCCCCGACTAAAGTTTTTATTATAGATATTACTTTCATACTTTCAATTTCTTTAAAATGTTAAGGATACTGTTGCTCCAAAATAACGTGTCGGAGGTGTCTGAGCGGTGGTCGAAACACCTATTGCATTGTTGTCATTGGCACTATAGTCAGGATCCGTGTATTCATTTGATTTCGGCACAAGAAGCAATAGATTTCTTCCCTGCACACTTACAGAAGCTCCTTTCACCCCTCGTAAACGTTCTAAAACATGAGTAGGCAATCGATAGGATAAAGAAGCTTCTCTCCATTTCCAGTAATTCCCAGACACAACATAATTACTGTACACGCCTCTATTGTATGTGCTAGAGGTCCAAAATCCTGAACCTCCGTCAGAAACTGTTATGTCCTTATTAGCTACATATTCACCGGTATTCTCATCGTAGTATGAGGAATTCGGAAAAACAAAACGTTCTCTGTTATAATATGCACTCCGTGCCGAAGCACCACTAAAGTCGAGATTACTACCTAGGCTAATTGCTGCATATTT
Organism: Sphingobacterium sp. LRF_L2; assembly: GCF_965644235.1. Lineage (NCBI taxonomy): Bacteria > Pseudomonadati > Bacteroidota > Sphingobacteriia > Sphingobacteriales > Sphingobacteriaceae > Sphingobacterium > Sphingobacterium sp. LRF_L2. Next base: position 225,432 of record NZ_CBFFRI010000004.1, read on the forward strand.
AAAGCCTCCCCTGTATTCGAACAAAGTAGAGAATGTAAAATCTTTCCATCGCAAGTTTAAGTCAAGCCCCAAACGATGTCTCGGTGTCGTATTACCGATAATTTTGCTTTCGGAAGCTACCGAAGGATATCCCGTATTTACATCTACAATAACTCTCCCCTGATCATCCCGTGCGTAATCCGTTACAATGATCTGATTCAATTCCTTTCCTACCTGCGCATAGATTACACTACTTCCATTGATTGAAACTCGATCTAGCCCCGGATAAAGTTCCTTCAAGAGATTTCGGTTATGGGTATAGTTCCCCCCAAGGGTCAATTCCCAATCGTTAGTTCTTATCGGTGTAACATGTAACGCAGTTTCAATCCCCTTATTAGTTACCAATCCTGTATTAACAAGATAGGTGGAGTATCCCGAAGAAACAGCTATTCCTGCGGGAATCGCTTGTCCTTTTGTACGTGTATAATAAGAGGTAACCGTACCATCTATACGATTATCCCATAGTCTGAAATCAGCACCAAACTCGCTCCCGGTTGTAATCTCCGGCTTAATATCTGTTGAAACCAATTGACTACCTTGTGAAAAATAGGTGCCGTTTCCGTAACCTGTTACAGAAGAAAATGTAGCTTCCAATGAATAGGGGTCAAGATTAACATAACCGATACGCGACACCCCTCCTCTGATCTTTAAAAAGTTGAGCACACTATTATCTTTCAATCCTTCAAAAGCATCTGTGACGATAAAAGAAAGGTCTGCAGACGGATAAAAATAAGAACGGTTTTCTTTCCTAAGCACGGAGGTCCAATCATTACGGCCTGTCAAATGAAGAAATAAATAATTTTTATAACCGGCAAGGAGATCTCCCCAGAAAGCATAGGTCCGCGTAAGTGTATTTATTTCGCTAGCGCCAGCCTCACCAATCCTATTTGAAACATTGTAAAGACCAGGGATTTCTAAACCTGTGGCTGAAACATAAACATTTTTATACCTATTGCTGATTGCAGTTCCTGTTAGTGTTAGGTTAAAAGAGAAGTCATTTAGATCTTTCTTAAGCCCAATCTGCAAATCATGATTGACACGTGATTTACTGTATTCTTCGTCACTTACGCCGCCGACTAAGTTTGTACGACCAATCGTTTCCAGTGAATAATCAGAATAAGTCTGCTTTGGAGATTTGGATTTATTATCATACCAACGGTTTGAAATAGAAGGACGGTAAGTCAACTGTAACCATTCAAATGGCGTATATTTCAGTTCTATTTTAGCGGTAAGGTAGCTATTTTTCGTATCCGAACGATAGTTATCAGCTGTCCAATAAGGATTTAGATACCAAGGATTGTACCACCCGTCAGGTGTTGCAAATGGATTATTTACCCAATCCTTGTAACTCAAGAGTGGAATATTGGCAGGGGTCTGCGTTAACTGCGTATATATAGAACTCGTTGCGGACGTAATATCATACTGGTTTTCCACATAACTTGTTGCGTAATCCAGCGTGAGGTTCGGGTAGAACTTTCTGCTACCGTTAAGCCGGAATGAAACACGATTATATTTATCTCCTGGCGTAGTGCCCGTACCCGTTAAATATTGACCTGCAACATATTGTGAGGAGTTTTCATTTGCCGTAGATAACGAAATATCAGTCTGGTTATTACGACCTACATTCCAAAAGTCATAACGATCATTTAGCGCAGAATATGTTCCATATTGCTGGTCTCCGTTCTCTAACGGAAGCCCAATAGCTACTGTTGATCCATCGAAAGCTGGTCCGAACTGCTGATTTTCTTCAGGACTATAAATCTGAGCATCGGCGGTTGATCCTGCGCCGAACCTATCCTGCAATTTTGGAAAGAAACTGATGTCTTCCAATGTAAATGTATTAGATGCATTGATTACTGTCCTTCCCGGAGCTCCCTTTTTACTTGTAATCAGCAGTACGCCATTTGAACCTTCTGCACCATATGCTGCCGCTCCCGCGGCACCATTGAGTATCTGAACATTTTCAATATCTGCAGGATTTATATTATTCAGGAGATCACTGCTGACAACAGCATTATCCAGTACGATAAGTGCCGTGTTATCTCCTAGAACAGATCGATTGCCACGAAGTACCAGACGATAGTTTGGATTGACACCCGAAGTCGTTTGATTAATCTGAAGCCCCGGGACTTTTCCTTGCAATCCGCCAGCAATAGTCGGAGATTTACCCCTCGTAAGATTTTCTGCACCGATCTGAGTTGTTGCGTACCCCTGTTCCCGTGTTGATCGAAGAATCCCTCCGGCTGAAACAACGACCTCTTCAATAGCCGACTCATCCCTTACTAACGTAACATCAATAGACGACCTGCCTTTAATATCAACAGTTTGCTGGATATAACCTATATAATTAAAGGTCAATTTCCCACCATCTTTTGAATAGATGTTGTATTTTCCATTCTGATCAGTTTGCGTTGCAATAGTATTACCTACTAACCTTACGGATACACCAGACAGTGGAGCTCCATCATTGGCATACACTGTACCGGTAATTTCCTGCTGTGTTTGTCCATTTGCTCTCCAGACAAGTAATGCGGTAAATAAAAAACAAAAAACTATATACTTCATTTTAAACATGAAATTTAGAAGATGAAAGATATATCAACAGAGGCATTAAGCATGGGTATCCCCTTCGACAGACAAAATGCCCTACCGACGATATTTATTAATTAAAATAACATTTTAGTATCCTGCAGTTAACACAAAGAGTTGACTGTATTGAAAGATTGTGAAGTATAATATTGGCACATTCGTCTGATTAAAATCGAATTTTTATCGCTTAAAAACAACACAAATCGCTTTAAATACAGAATAATTAATTTTGACTGCTCAGTTTCTATGAGCTGAAGGTCTGGTACAAGTTCTCGTTTCATATATAATATAGTTTAATCTGATTTTCTATCTAGTCAACAAATTAATCCAGAAAAATAAAATCAAGAGGAAATTAATCTAGTTAACAAGTAGTCTTTAGCAAAAGTAAGCTGCTAAATATTCATTTAAAAGCATTAGGTAGCAAATCGTCGCTAAAATAAATTCCATGAGAAGATTTAATACTTACTTTATCAGTGAGAGAGATTTCAGAATTGACCTCAAAAAAAATTCACTGACTTCTGATGTAAGAACTATAGAATTCTGCTAGACAGATACGACTAAATATTAAGCACACTAATGCAACTACATAAAATATCGTTTTAGTAGAAATGATTCACAGATAGAAATGAGAAATATGCTCATTATTTAGAATCGTAAAGATCAACACGACGCATTGTAACTTTTTTTTTCCTATAGACAAGAATAAAAATATAAAAAAAATAAAATCTATAAAATTACTAGACTTTATTTTTTTTATCTATACATTTGTAAAAACCAAACAATTTCTCTAAAGTTAATATAAGTTACACTAAACAACAATATGAAGCAATTAAGATTTCCCCACATCATCGCGCGCATCAGAGAGCGGCGAAGAGAATTGAAGATTTCGCAAACAGATATTGCCAATCAACTTCACATATCTCTTAAGGCGTATCAAAATCTAGAAAAAGGCAATACAAAAATCGACCTCTATAGATTAGAACAGATCTCTATTATTTTGAAGTCTGATATCGAATTTTTCCTATCGAGTACAAATACAGATATTTACTATCTCAAAATAATAGAAGAGAAGGAAGCGTATATCACACATCTAGAGGAAAATATCAAATACTTTAAAAGAATTATAAGGGAGCATAATTTACTGTAAACACACTTTGTTGACTTTTTTCTAGATTAATGAAGATCAAAAAAGACTTATCGCTATAGGCCTTTGAACAAAGAAATTTACCTTCTTGAAAAAATAGGTAAAATTTAATTTTGAACGACAAATGTGAGCGAAGGACAACACGAAGCCAGTAAAAGAGAGAACAAGTATAATTATTCTCTATTTTGCTGGTTTATACAGCTCTTAATTATCGATACAGACTTTAAAACTCATGCTCTTTGTCGGGTTTGAATTCGATTTGGATTCATTTACTTTGGGTAGTGGCGCTGTAAACTGGCAAATAGATTTGACTCAGAATATGAGTCGATCTGCTGATTCTCTGTGGTATTTGAGATACAAGCTAATTCGACCAAACCACTTGTGGAAATCGTATTCAGGTAGTACAGATTAATTTTCCAAAGGTAATCACACAGCCCAAAACACAGTTATGCGGTTACTACATCACTTGGAGCATTGACGATATTTGCTATACTGAACAAAGTAGAATTTCTTTCCCATCGGCATAGGTTTTACCCCAATCACATAGTTTTTCTAATATAGGAACTAAATCAGCCTCCTTACTTGTAAGGATATATTCGATACCGGCTGGAACAGTTTCAGGAATTTCTCTTTTAACAAGTATTGCATGAGTTTCCAATTCTTTAAGCTGTCTGCCTAAAACCTGTTCCGAAATATTAATCAATTCACTTCTCAACAAATGGAAACGGTTATTCCCCTTAGAAATAGAATAAACAATTTGAGATTTCCAACGTCCGCTAATCATTGCAATCGCTGAATTAAGTTCACAAACCTGAAACAAAAATTGTTCATTGATTGCATTAGTAGAATTTTCTTTTCGCATAACTATCATTTTAAAGGCTAACAAATTTGTTCGTTATTGCAAACAACAAATTGCTTGCTGAATTTTGTACAAAATTACAAAATATGAGCAAGACAATATTTATAATAATTGGCTTATTGACAACATGCCTTTCATTGCGGCCACAGGAAAAATGGATCTTAAAATCGGATTATTTAACGGAACCTGACACTGTTTTGATATTTAAGCCAGACTATTACAGTAGAAATCAAAAATTTCCTTTAGTGTATCTGTTTCACGGTTATAGTGAAAACTATAATCAATGGTCGCACACCATAGATTTACAAAAACTTTCCAATCAATATGGCTTTATCATTGTTACACCTGATGGTTTTACGTCCTACTACATCAACAGTCCGATAAACAAAGGTTCACAGTATGAAGATTTTTTCTTTAAAGAATTAGTTCCAAAAGTGCATCAGTCTTTTGGTATTAACGAAGAGAATATTTTCATAAGTGGGTTGAGTATGGGTGGTTATGGCGCATTGCGGTATTTTATTTTAAAGTCCGACTACTTTAATACAGCAGGTTCTACAAGCGGCGCTTTGGAAATTGATTATCCGAATTTTCAGAAAGTAAGCCAACGGTTTTGGCGGACAGATAGAATGACGAATGATTTAATAAAGAATCTTGGAAATCCAAAAACTGAAAATTGGAATAATTACAGCATATCAACACTTCTAAAACAAAACCCCTGCTTTAAGAAAGCGTTTATCTTTGATTGTGGAAAAGAAGATATTTTATATTCAAACTCTGAAAACTTAAAGATGCTGACTGACAAATTAGAAATTCCAATAACTTTTATAAGTCAACCAGGAGACCATAATACAGAGTATTGGAAAAAGTCTATTGAACACCATTTCATCTATTTTCAACAACGTATTAAGTGATTAAAATTGGGAGTCTTTTTATCCTCCGGTAATTACAGGTTCAGTTTTAACACAGGCCACTCCCTACTTGATCGATTTAAGTGCATAAAATTTTCCTTTATCCTTAAAACTTGTTTCACTTGAGTCGTTGTCGATAGTTAACTGTGTTTTCGTTCTGAACATACATTACTGTATCTGTTTTTTGAAACATCTTTGTCTACTCTGATTATATTTCCTTCAAATAATTCTTTTCTGTTATTTATATTTAATGCATCTAGACAGATGCATTAAATATCTTAATGAATTTAGTGAAACACGATATAACTGAAAAACGGCAGCTATTTTGATTTTTTGTTGCCCGTAAGGATCATCTACATTGAGGTGAATAAATAGTCTTATAATATAGAATTTTTATTTAGGTGGTAACGAATAGAAAATTCGTGTGTCGCATTATTCAGACTTGTTAACCCATTGCTTCGTTGTCCCATTTGATAAGAATAACCGATTCGGAATTTTGCTAGGTAAAATGATGCGAGATATCCGATATCCTTGGTGTTTACATAATTAATACCTAAACCGAAGGTTCTATTTAAATAGGCTTCGAGGGAGAAATTAAACATATTTCGTTCCCCTTGAATAACCGACCACCAAGTAGCGGGCTTCAATTCGAAACTATTATCGAGAGGAATAACGGCTGCTGCATTCATACTGTAGGTTGTCTCCAAGTAAGGTAATCTATCCGTTTTTGAATGGCCAAATCGTGGTAAAGCAAGTCCAATATAATACCTGTCTTTACGAAAATACAGTACAGACAATTTAACACTAGCTACCGATTCATTGATATCCGTACGAAAAGCATAATCTTCGGGAGCTAACCGGCTATAATTTGCACGATAATTTCGAATACCTAAGCCAATGGTGGTACCCAAAAAATCGTTCTCCCCCAGTCTTACTTTAGTTCCGAAATAAGCCGAAGCATCGACACTTTTTTCTGGACCGAGCTCGTCATACACGATATCAAAACTAGCGGCTGACCTTATTTGATGAAGCGGTAATGTAACACCGATATATCCGGTTGAAGGTGCACCTTCAAATCCAACCCACTGTCTTCTTAATAAACTATATGCTTTAACACCTTCGTCAGTCAACCCGTAGGACATATTAATCGGCTCAGGAGTAGTCTGGTAATGGTTGTAAAGTGGAATTGTTTGTTGAGCCAATATCGCCATAGTATCTATGGCTAAGAATGAAATAACCAACAAGGGCATTATGATAAACTTACTCATTTTTAATACTTTAAAGAAAACCATGCTTTTATTGTCTTTTTGCCGAATTCTGTTTGCCATTCCAGTACATAATAGTATGTTCCTTCTGGTAAGCTCTTGCCTCTTTTATCCAATCCCTTAAATGAGGTTCCACTATTATCATATCCTGTAGCCCTATAGATTTCCCATCCGGATCGGTCATAAATAGAAATTGTATTTTCAGGATAACGCTGAATTTCTTCGATAAATAAGATGTCATTCACGCCATCTCCATTCGGAGAAACGGCTTTAGAAACCACAATATCTGGGGCTGCATCAATCAGGACCTGTTGAGCCACTGGATTAGCTGCTGACCAAGAAGCGTTACCTATTTGTAGTGCTGTTATTGTAACAGAGCCCCGCCCCCGAGCAGTGAGGATATTGTCGTCGATAGAAGCGATTGAAACATCGCTAGAAAGGAATGTAACAGGTAATCCTGCCGTCGAGCTCGCACTGAGCACGGTAGCAGCATCGCCAACAGTTGTTCGTTGTACCGTTTCAAATGTTATGGTCTGTATACCTTTTTCAACTTTGAGCGGCTGGACTTTATCAGCAGCGGCATTCCAAAGCAGATTACCGGGTTGAAATGCAGTAATAACAACTTCTCCGGCTTCATTGACGATGAGTCGATTATTGACAACGGAGACAATCGACGGGTCTGAACTTTTGAAAAAGACAGGTAGACTAGAAGAAGAGTATGCAATAGGTTCAATTGGAGGTGATCCCACAGCAGTATTGTCTATCGATTGAAAATCGATTTCTTGATCCTGTTTTGCCGTTTGTTCTAGAATGACATGTGGCTGTTCTATTTCCATACCATTTCCTAAGTAATAACCTGGATGGGGAGGTTGATTGTAGCCGCTATTCTGCCAGGAAATCGCTACGCGATATTGTGGGTCGTGCATTAACGTATACAGCTTATGCGCTGTGATGGTCGTTGTGCTAAATAATAATAATTTTTTACTATCATTTGACCTGAAAATTACCTCTTCGCGCCAATCGCCAAGAATATCGGCACTCAAACCCGGGGTTGCCTTTGTACTGTTGTTGGAGACTGCTCCATAGGACGAAAAGGATCTTAGGCGATTGGAAGTACTGTTGTTGTAATTCCACTTATCGATGTTCACATCGTCTAGCAATTCGCGGGAAAGATCTCCATCCCACCAGATGCCGAAATTGGAAGAAGAAGGCTTTCGGGGAGAGATAAGCTCACCTTTGATATTGTAAAGCCCTCCGACCGGCCCCCACACCTCATAACCGGGGTAACGGGGATCAATGTCTGCTGCCATAGCACGCCCAATATCACGTCCTTCACCATCGACACCAAAAATAATTTCTCCAGTTGCAGCATCACGAAGATTGAGACCATAAATACCGTAGTTGGACGGATCTTCCTGTGGTTGCCAAATCAATTGTCTCTCACGGGATGGATCCATTTTACTGACATGGAGAGCATCTCCATGTCCAAGTTGTGTGGTATGAAGTTTTTTTCCGTTGTCATTTATAACGCTAGCTCCATTTATGATTTCATCCTTTCCATCGTTATCCACGTCCGCCACTGACATCTGATGATTTCCCTGTCCCGCGAAAGTTTCGTTTCCTTTATCATTGCTATCAAATGTCCAGCGGTGAGTCAGCTTTCCATCTCTAAAATCCCAAGCGACTCGTACCAAACGGGTATAATATCCCCTTCCAAAAACCATACTTGGACGTTCACCGTCTAGATAAGCTACCGCAGCTACAAAACGATCTACACGATTGCCATAGTTGTCACCCCAACTTGAAATTGAGCCACGTTCAGGAATATAATCCACCGTCGCCAAGGCCTTGCCTGTTGGGCCATGAAATACGGTCAAATATTCTGGACCTGAAAGGATATATCCACTTTCTTCACGATAATCTGCATCAGCATCTCCAATAACATTCCCAACACCGTCCATTGTGCCATCAGAAGTGCGCAACGCGACCTCTGCCTTTCCGTCGCCATCAAAATCGTACACCAAAAACTGTGTATAATGCGGTCCTGAACGAATATTCTTACCTAAATCAAGACGCCAGAGTTGAGTTCCATTTAATTTATAGGCATCTATATAGACCGATCCCCGTTGACCGGGTAAATTATCGCCACTATTTGATGGGTCCCATTTCACAACAATCTCGTATTCACCATCTCCGTCCAAATCTCCAACGCTAAGATCATTGGCACTATAGTTATAGGTTTCTCCGTTGGGTGTTATTCCATTTGGAGGAATATTCATGTTGATGGCCAAATGACTTTCAGTCCAGACAGACACAGGAGAAGAACTTTCCAATTCTTCCTCTCCTATAACGGTCTTGACTACATAGTGGCCGTCGACGGCTGTCCTATCTACATAATTTGTCGCATCCGTTATCGGTATATCATTGATCTTTAGGTTGTCGCGATAAATATTAAATGCAATACCCTTATCATCAGTTGCCAATAAACGCCAGCTTAGAAATATAGATTCTGGGTCTGATCTTATCGCGATGAGGCCTCTGTCCAGTTTTTCCATACGCTTCGCTTTTGTTACAACTTCATCGGGGATAGACTCTTCTTCTTCTAATTCTGCTTCAGGAATAACAACCTGTAGATGGTACCTATAGTTGTAAAAAACATTATTCTTCAGGTAACTCACATAGGGTTTAAAATCTTGACCAATTGCCAATGACAAATTAGCCGAAGGTTCGTCAATTCCAACAGTAACATCGTCCTTGTTTAATTCGACAAAAGCTTCCTGATCAACATTCTTGCGCCAGATACGTGCAACTGTACGTCCTGATCCATTACTTATCCCATCAATAGCACCTACAGTTACATTCCCCAGTGAATCCGAGGCAATGTTTACATCCGTACTTTGACGATCAGAGAGCACACCTTTAACTGTCCAACCTATAGTTGAAAGCCCTGAAGCTATCACAGTTGTTTTACTCGCTTTTCCAGAACCTCCATCCATGTAAGCTATGTACAGGGTATCTCTGGTTACTGTAAGTGTACTGAACCGAGCACCTGTAGTAATGGCCCCTGTAGAGGGAATCGTACCCGGAATAGCAACGGGGATCCACTGATTGTCATTCCCCAAACTTTTTAAGGTCAATTGCCCTGTACTGGCAGTACCCGGTATATAAAGAACATAGGGCATATTCGTTGATCTATCAATACCTATATCTGGACTAGAGGAACGGACACCATCTATACTGCTCCCCAATTGCGTCCATGATTCGTTTGTGTATCGCTGAGCTATGGGACCATTCGCTGTGAGATAGACAACGTAGGGTGTATGTTCGGTATCGAAGGCCAATGCATGATTACGTGCAGCCGCATTCTGCAAGTTTACAACTGCGGTACTTCCTGAAGCAAAACCTAGAGTTTGCCAGTTTTCTTTATCGAAGTCGAATCGTTGAACGACCAACCTTGCTCCATTGCTGACATCCACATAGCTGATATATACATCTCCCTGATCGTTTTTCCATAATCGCGGATGTGTAATGTTCGTAGAGAAATTATCGGAAACGCTATCCCAATTTTGTCCATTTCTAACTTTAACCTGCAATTTACCATTTAGCGTAAAAGCACTAAATACAATAGTTTTATCATTTTTTATTGTTGCTATCGTCGATGAATAAGCAATACTACCACCAGCAATCTGTCTATCTCCATCGAGGTCTTCCCAACTTCCCAATAGAATATCCTCTCCTAAAATTACGCCCAAACGATTAAGACCTTCGTATACTTCTTCTGCATTTTGCAATGCACCCGCCCTATTCGTATGTGTATGGTCGCCAGATACAAAAAGAGAAGTTACAGCGGAAGCACCCAATTGATCGTATTTATTTGCTACCAGGTTATTTAAATCAATAAAAGCAATACCCTCATTCGATGCAATCTCCCGAGCCCATTTCCCATAATCTTCGTTCGCTCTTACCACCGCACCATTTGAAAAAATATTACGCGGAACTGGTGACAGTACCACAGGAATGGCCCCTTTTTCTTTAGCCTGCCTTACAAACTGTCTAATATACCAGCCATAGGTATGGACAGTCTCTGTCTGATTTGTTTTACTATTTAATACCACTTCTGTATTATTTCCTGTGCCTTTTAAGCTCGCCTTTGGATATACAGCATCATTTATACTTCCGGCATCGTTATGACCAAATTGTATAAGAAACAGATCGCCAGACTGCACCGTTTCGATAACAGCAGCAAGATGCCCTTCCGTATAAAAGGTTCGGCTACTCTGGCCCGCAATTGCCCTATTGATAACTTCTAATGTATTATATTCATCCCAATCCCGAAGAACATTTCCCCATCCCCATGCAGACAGTGGGTCTGTGGAGTTACCCCCACTCACCGTCGAGTCGCCAATCAAAACAATACGTTGCTTTGGCGTGGAAAAAAATGCGGATAACACCATAATTACGGGTAAAGCTATGCCTATAATCAGAATTTTCAACACTCTGATTTTCTTATGTATATAGTATTTCATTTGTTTATTCTATTGAAATGGTAAGTACCAATTTTCTATGTTAAGAAGCTTTTGATAAATTTCGTTTGCTAACGGATTTTCATCTTTTTCTAATTTGTCATAAATGCGACGTGCCAGGAATTCGGGTTGATTACGGCGTTTTGCGATACGGACCAGATCTGCCCATCGGTTACCTTCAAAAGCAAGTTCCAATCCAGCCTCGTTAATAAGAGCATCTTCGAGTGCTTCCATATCATTTTTTAAGTTGCTATTCAAGCTTTTTAGATAAGCCCTATTTCTTATCCCTGTATTCTTATACCATGTCGCACGATAATAAGGCGCTCCTGTCGTTCCGCTATTCCGTGCATCGAAGTCGAATGGTGCAGGCAAAAAGGTTTGCTGCACATTGGTTTTGTCTGACAAGGACGTGTCATCATACTCTGTACCGATCCCATTGTTTAACAATGCATAAGCGAGACGGCCATATCCCACTCTATTTGCAGCCTCTGCAAATCTTAAGTGCAAGGATGCTGCACGTGCAAGATGCCAATTGCCCGACTTATTCAATGGCAATAGAGGGTTGTAACTATAGGTGTATTTTTTAACTACCGGACCTTTCGCCTCAATCGTATAAGAAAACATACCGCGCGCATCAAATGGGAATCCGTTATGCTGTATTTGCGAATTCCACGCCGAGATCGCCTTATTGGATGGTTTTAATTGATACGCTCCACCGGAAGATTCAAATAAAGAAACAAAAGGAAATTCAGGCTCAAAACTGTTGTTAAAAGGTATACTCCACAACCATTCTGAATTCCACAAATCATCCCTACTTCGGCTAAAGATAGAACGCCAACCTTGGCTATTATTATTAATCAATGAATTAAAGTCCTGTTCTCTATAACGTATGTACCCTACAGATAAATCATTGTTTGTTACCACATCAGAGAAAATAATCTTATACAAGTCCGTATTTGTATCTCCGCCTGTCTCCATTACCTTACGATAGTGAACAGCAGCTTCTGTATAGCGAGATGTCCAAAGATAGAGTTCGCCCAATAGCAGATGTTTGTTTACAAAGATCTTATCGGTATAAATGCCATCTATATTGAGTAACAGGGACGATCCAGTACTATATGCTTCAAGTGTAGGAAGATTACTGGTAAAAGTAACTAAGCTATCCAACAGTACATCAAATCCTATTTTGTCCTTTTTGTTTATTGTAGTAAGATCAATCGGATCCTGTACATTTTCTGTAATATAGGGTACTGTTCCATAGTGAATCCCCAACTGTAAATATATCCACGAACGAAGTGCGCCTATATCCGAATAACGCTGCGCAAATTCATTTTGCGACAGTCTGTTTTCTTTTTGCATTTTCCGAAAATGATATAAGGCATCATTACAGGAAAATATTACCTTATAGAAAGTACGCGGATCGGTATAAGAATTCCCAGGTAGGACTGTGTGGTTATTAATCTGTTGGAGCTCGGGTACTGTATTTTCGGTAACGGTCAATAAGTCCGCACGCAATTCATTTAAAATAACATACTGTTTCGCCAAGCTGGCAAATTGGCCATAAATGCCTAGAACAGCTGCATCTGCATCGTTTAAGTCTTGGTACATATTTTCTTCCGCGACAACCTCTCCGGGAGCTAGATCGAACGTATTCTTGCAGGAATGAAATATGACAAGAAACAATAACGCTATGTTGAATATTATTTTCATATTATAAGTCTAGATTATCATAAATTATTGTACTATAGTCCGACCCTAAGACCGAATTGAATGGATTTCGTTATAGGCTCTGTGGGCGTATCTGTACCCTGCGTCCACAACTGTCCGGAGTTGTTGAATTCAGGATCAAATCCATTGTATTTTGTCCATGTAAACAAATTGCTGGCGCTTAAGGTCAAATGCACATAGCGAATAATCTGATGTTTCAGATTCCATTTATAGGTAATACTGATATTTTTTAAACGGAGATAACTCCCGTCCTCAATCCATCGATCGGAAAACCGATCATTTGCCAAGGTTATATCTGATCCTAAACGCGGAAGTTCAGCCTCTTGATCTTCCTGCTGCCACCTGTTGTACTGCAGCGTAGTTTGGTTATATTCCCGGCTACCCGATTCTAAAATAGAACGAGTATAGTTATAAATATCGTTTCCTACCGAAAAGGTTAAAAACGTTTGAAAAGACCAGTTTTTGTAAAAGAAATTATTAGAAAGACCTCCAAAATAATCGGGGTTTGGATTACCTATAACTACTTTATCGGCCTCATCGATAACCCCGTTACCATCTCTGTCATTAAACCAAACATCTCCAGCCTGAAAAGAGCTATACAATCCATTTTCTTGCCGCGCACGCAGACTGAGTTCTTCTGCGTGTGCCTGCGAGCTTATGATTCCATTTGTCTTATAACCATAAAATAGATTAGGAGCAGCACCATTTTGCACGATAAGCTCGGCCCCGGAATAGCTGTGTACAATTTCCTCCGGTAGCTTGTGGATGCGACTTTCGTTGTGGGCGATTGTCAGCCCGGCGTCCCATTTCCATGTACGGTTTATAATACGTCCATGCAGGTCAAGCTCTACTCCATGGTTTTTAATAGATACCCCGTTGACCAGCATATTGTCCAATCCATTGCTATTTTCGAGTTGCTTGTAGTAGATGCCATTTGAACTCTGATGGCTATACCAATCAAAAGCCAACTGAAATCTCTCAGAAAATAACGATGCATCCAATCCCAAATTAAATTTGCGTACTGTTTCCCATTGGAGGGATGGGTTGCCGATATTTCCTCTGACAAGCCCTTGAAATCCCAGGAAATTTTGAGAAACATAATAGTTTTTCGCATTATAATTGCCGATGTCGTCCAGTCCATTCCAACCAAGGGATGCTCTTATCTTCAGTAGATCAATACCATCGCTCTGTGCTAAAAATTTTTCGTTAGAAATTAACCACGATGCTCCGAAAGCCGGTAAAATTGCATAATTATTCCCATTAAATCGTACACCGTCAGTCGACTCTTTGCCAAAACGCGACGATCCATCTCCATTAAAAATCGACTGTACAAAATATTTACCTTTGAAATTGTAATTAAGTTGAACAAAGGTGTTCAACCAATTATTATGTCCGATCCCCCCTCCTACTTCCCTCAGATAAGGGACACCATTTCCAACAGTAACAAGATCGTCAGTTGCCCCGTTAAAATCTTTTACATAATCATCCTCAATTTCGACATTTTGGAACCGAAACCCAGCCTGTAGGTCTAAGAAATGCTGTTGGCGCCATTGGTTGTTGTAAGAAAACTTAGTTTCGTTGAATAGCGCATTGTATCTATTTACACGGGATCCCAAACGGCTCTGTATCACTGCTAGGTTTGTTTCTTCATCGGCAACACCATAATTTGGAATAAATATATTTTCCCGGATCTTGTTATACTGTAAATTGCCTAATGTATGCAAGCTAATTTTGGGATTGATCTTGTAAGTAAAACCAAAATTTCCGTTGAAACGATAATTTTTATCAGACTCATTGGCCTTCTGAATAAGCGCTAATGGATTGCCTACATTAAAAATATCGACATCGGATAAGTTTGGCGAAAATACCCCAGAAGCATTCAGCTCATGTGTTGCAGTAAATGGTGATTTCACTAGTGCCAAAAAAATGGGATTACTCAAGCCATTGGCGCCTTGGTCTTTTAATTGCTGTTCAGTGTACCCCAGTGAGATTCCAATAATTGCACTCAATTTACGTGTTAGATTGAGGTGGGCATTAAACCGCGTTTGATAATTTTTACGTCCAGTTTCTTTTGTTACCCCTTCTTGATCGGTATAACCGAGAGACAGGGAATATCTGGCAATATTATCTCCTCCTGTTACATTCAAATAATGTTGTTGTGCTATTGCATTTCTAAAAATTTGCTTCTGCCAATCGGTCTCGTTAGCATAAGTGTAATACGTAGATGACTCAGGGTCGTTATTTAAATATGGGCGACTGTTAATGTAATCAGCACTGTATCCCTGAGCTTTATAAAGGTCTGCCAGGTAAGTTCTAAATTCAGACGCATTTAAAAGAGGGAATGAAGAAGGCGCGAAATCCAGCGATAGATAAGAAGCATAATCAATTCTTGTACTCAATTCTTTTGCTGCACGTGTTGTGATGCGAATCACCCCATTTCCACCCTTCACGCCATAGGAATTTAGCGCATCTTTGATAACGGCTATCTCCTGGACATCCTTCAGGTCGATATGCTGTAAAGCATTGAACTGATGGCCTGAAATAAGGCTATTACCGTAGGAAAAGTTATCATAAATTGCTCCGTCAACTACTATTAAAGGCTGACGGCTGCCATAAAGAGAATTTGTACCTCGGATATTAAGCATCCCTCCGATTCCTGGACTACCGGACCTTCTGGTTACTTGCAGACCTGAAACTCTCCCCTGAAGAGAACTTTCAAGAGATTCCTTTTGATTAAGCCATCTGTTTTCCAAAACCGGACTTCCTATACTGGATGAAATATCCGCACGACTCTCTTTTTTTAGGATGTTATCCACATGGGCAAACAACGAATGCTGTTCTTCTTTCAGTAACTGCACCACTATTGTATCATCAGCTAAGAACAGTTGTTTCTTTTCATGAAATCCATCGGCGGCGGCGGAGATCAGTAAAGAGGGAGACGTTGTTTTAAAAATAAAGCTTCCATTTTTACCCGTATGAATCTCGCTATCTTCAACGCGTAATCTAGCCCCCTCAATAAGCTGCTTATTATTGGCATCAATAACGATCCCTTTAAATACAACAGAATCTTGCTTATTATTTATCCATACAGCCGGTAAATCGTTGGCTTTCGTTTCTAAACCTCCAATCGTGGTAAGAACGCCCGCAAACAGAATATAACGCCAAACAATATTATTAGATATGTTCATTTTGTCTTTCTTATATTTTAATCGAAAACGGGTATCAAACGTAAATAATCCAGTGATAAAGTGTTCTGTCCTGTCGTTCCCGTATTTGCTGCTATCAAGTAAAAATTAAGGTCTCCGAATCCGGATGTTGTAAACTCCCCGATATATACTTCATCATAATTTTGCAGTCCGACAGACTGGTAAGGAAATACTTCCAGCTCGGGATTTCCTATTCCCAATCGTTGTGTAAAAGATACGGTCTGACTATCATCTATCCCTGCAACAGCCCTCCAATAGACTTTATATTTTGCACGCGGAACATTTTTTAAATGGTAGTGGATGTGAAATTTGGGTATAAGATGACCATATACCATGATATCACTAAAGGTACTTCCATCGGGATTAGCTTTCCTTCTATAGAATGTGGTGGCCGCCTTGTCCGTCCGACTAAAGCCTGT
The DNA here is from genome assembly GCF_965644235.1 of Sphingobacterium sp. LRF_L2. NCBI lineage: Bacteria > Pseudomonadati > Bacteroidota > Sphingobacteriia > Sphingobacteriales > Sphingobacteriaceae > Sphingobacterium > Sphingobacterium sp. LRF_L2. The sequence goes on from NZ_CBFFRI010000004.1 coordinate 242,112, forward strand.
AGGATTTTCCCCTTCTATCTTTATTACAGGAAATTTCTGTTCTAGCAGTATATCGTATGCCGACAAAACATATACGCGTCCGTTACTCAATTGATACGTTTCTGCGACAGCCAAGGGGTCGATCTTGACCTTCGCGCCACTTGTAGCCTCTAGCACACCTGAAAGTTCTGTGAGCGAAATCAATCCTTCTACAGCAAAATCTTTAAGTACACTATATCCTGTTAAGCGGTAAAGCGAATCAGCTGAAATACCACTATAATAAGAAGATAGTTTATTGAAGGAGCTTTGGAACACATTATTCTGAAGGACGAAGTAAGTGAATTGTTTGGATTCATCTTTCAAATTGGCGATACTATCCAAATAGACATTTGCCACTTTTTTCTCGCTATTTTCGTCATAGACTGCTTCTCCCGTATTTGCATCTACTCCAATCTGAAGGGCTGATCGCTCGTCAAAAAGTAAAGTGTCTAAACTTTCTATCCAGTTTTTTTGTAAACTGGCATCGCCATATTGGGATAAAAACTGCCAGATATTATCTTGAGGAAAAACCGGACGATCAACAATATGCAATACACCATTGCGTGCACTTTTGTCAGCCCCAATTATGTTCGCTTCCTCAAATGTCACATTGGATACATTCGCAAACTTTCCATCCAACTGCTGGATACGCAACGTAGCATTCAACTCTGCTGTTTGATAGCGGAGAGTAGAGATATGATGTGCCAAAAGACTTTTGAGCAGGGTATTATTTTCTTTAATTTCCGTAGGCAGAGCGGTTACATGCTCATTATCCAATGCCCATACGGTAACGCTAGCAGCCTGTTTTAACGTATCATCAAGTCCCGTTTGTTTGAGAAGTGTAGCGAATTCACTTAGAGATGGGTCTCTTTCTATCAGATTCCATATTCTTTCACCTTCGCTAGAGCCGGTTGGATATTCATTCCAGGGTTTACATTGGATAAAAAACAAAAGTGTAGAGGCAAATAGAAAAATAGCTGATAACAAAAAATACCGGGGCTTATATTGTTCTTTTGATAATCTATTCATAAAATGGATTCTGCTTTAATGATTTGTCGATTAATAATTCGGATTCGTTCACAGGTAAGTAATGGCTATCTTTATCTTGGTATTTAACCATCGCTGATTGCTGTCGTTCAGGCGGTACAGCAACAGAGACCATATTGATCAAAAGATGCAAATTTCTGTAATTATCTCTTTTTGCATTGCGTAATACATCGTACCATCTTTTCCCCTCAAATGCAAGTTCGCGAGCGCGCTCTTCTAAAATGTACTCGGTTATTTCTTCCGTTTGACTAGCGGCAAGCTCCCGATGTGTAGTCTCCAAAGCCTGTGCTCTGGTACGGATGACCTCTACTATATCAAGGGCTTCCTGTCCTCTATTTACTTGTGCACAAGCTTCCGCTTTAATAAGTAGAAGTTCTGCATAGCGGTATACAGGCCAATGTGCAAAGGACTGGTCGACCGTACGTATACCTGTTTGCGTATCATTGCCAAGATATTTCCAAATGCTGTTATCGGTTGTTCTTACGGCGCTGTATTCCCCTCGGATATCTTTCAATAATGGATCATCATAATTTACGGTATATATTTCCTCCATCACCCGTTCAGAGGCGATCAACTTCCTACGTGTGGTTGTGAAAATGGGATAAAATGTATTTAACTTTTGCTCATCATACTGAAACTCAAATATACTTTCTGCTGAATTTCCATTTGCATACAACGTAGTATACCAACCTGCATTCCCTTCAATCAATCCAAAATTCCCTGAATTGATCACAATATCTGCAGCATTTATACAGTCTTCATAACGCTCGGCCCAGAGGTATACATCCGCTAAAATAGTTTGTACCGCATAATAAGTCAACCTTCCCTTATCAGTGGTCACACCACCATAGGTCTTCATAATATTCAACGATGCATCTTCTAGATCCTTGATAATCTGTGCCAGGACTTCTTCTTTTGTACTTTTTGGGACAGGCTGTATATCCTCGTCAGTGGTTGTGGCCGTTAGTTTTAAAGGCACTTCCCCAAACGTACGAAGCAAATAAAAATAAAGTAGCCCACGAAGAGCCTTTGTTTCAGCAAGATAAGCTTTTAGGCTACTTTCCGTGAATGTATTATCACTTTGTAAGGCATCTGGAGCGAAATCGATTACAGTATTACAGTAATTAATTGATCTGTATACCGCCCCCCACTTTGTTAAACTATTTGCTGCCAGAATATTTACGTTCACTATTTCCTGCTCATCGGTAGAAATACCGATCCCAGGACTTACCATATCGGCACGTAGTTCGCCCCATAAAAAAAAGTATTCCGAAAGAGGCCTGTCAGAAACACCGGCTGGAGCCCCTAGCAACGAGGCATAACATCCTAAAACAGCTGCATGGACCTGTTCTTTGGTTTGCCAAAATTCTTCTTTAATTACTGCATTCTCGGGTGACAGATCCAACCATTTCGTACAGGATAAGAATCCTGCACTCAAAAAAAAGCAGATAACTATTTTCATTTTATTCATAGATCTCTTATTATTCATTTTTAAAATCTAACGTTTGCTCCAAAAGTGATAGAAACAGGAGTAGGAGTCATCGATTCGTCTACTCCAATGGAAAACGGTCCTGTAATACGCGTACTGATTTCAGGATCTTGTCCTGTATATCTGGTGAAGAGCAATAGGTTCTCGCCCGTAAGGTATAGACCTACACCTTTTAGGTTTGCTTTCTTCAACCATTCCTTTTTTAGATCATATCGGACGGTAAGTTGGCGCAAACGTAGAAACGTACCATCTTGCACGTATCTGCTAGATCCTAACCAATTATAGCCTGTATTATAGACAGCTCTTGGGATATCTGTTACATCGCCTTCCTTTCTCCATCTCCTAAGTACGGCCGTACTTTGGTTGTCGAAATTGTACATATTTGTTGTCTCCATCTCGGTAGCATTGATGACATCGAACTTATACCTAAAGTTGAAAAAGGTGATCAGTTTCCAGTTTTTATAAGTCAAGGTAGTACCGAAACCGCCAGACAGTCTGGGATTGGTATTCCCCAAATAAACGATATCTCTATAGTCGATCGTGCCGTCGTGGTTAACATCCTCGTATTTTGCATCTCCCGGCTGAAAAATATAATCAGTCGCCGGGTAATTAAAACGCATGTAGATAGGGTCTCCATTTAAGCCGATGATACGATTGCCATTCTTATCTCTTGCCAGTGTTGCTTCTTCATCAGCATAAACGCCCTGATAACGGAAACCATAAAAGGAACCGAAAGGATTGTTTTCCTGCAGTACAGCTTTAAATATTCCATTGGTAGTAATTTCTTTTACATTCTCTCTGGGATATAAATCAGAAATAGAGCGTATTATATTTTCATTATGCGAGAGGTTGAAGTTGACATCCAACTGCCAATCTTTATTTTTCCAGGGCGTTGTGAATACCGATATTTCCCATCCCTGATTATCCATCGTTCCCACATTCATATCAACATTATTATATCCGGAATAGGTCATTAACGCCAACTCTGGGAAAAACAGATCGCTGGTCCTGTTGCGATAAAGCTCTGCATCGACATTTAACTTATTATTGAACATCACTAAATTAAAACCCACATTCTGACCTGTAACGGTTTCCCACTTGAGGTTACGAAGTTCAAGGTTTCGTGCATATACGGCAGCTTCCCCTTGATACGTCCAATCAAAATTAGTATAGGTGCTAAAGTAAGTGTAGTCGCTCTTTGGCGCATTTCCTGCTTGTGCGTAACTTAACCGAAAACTAAGATCATCCAGAAAAGACAGGCCTTTCAAGAAAGATTCGCCAGAGGCGCGCCAGCGCAGGGAAATTGCCGGAAAGAGCCCGAATCTATTTTCGGGACCAAATTTGGAATTGCCATCAACCCTTAACGCAGCATTAACCAAATAGCGATCATCATATCCATATTGTGCATTCCACAAACCCGCAATAGATCGCGCCTGTATCTTTTGCGAATAAATTGTCAAATCTTCATTTGCCGTACGTGACGGACTACTGGGATCGGGTAAAAAAACTGATGCCGTATTAGATGTAAGTGCATATTGGTTATAATACGTATAGTCTGAGGTCTGAAAAGAAAGCAAAGCCTGAAGTTGATGCCGCGGATCTCTAAAACTTGGCGTATAGACTAAATTCGTTTTCGAATCTACTTTATAGGTATCATAATCCTCGTCAGAGGCCCGGTTAACGACAGTTTCAACAATAGGTCGACCTGTTGCTGTCTGCGGCAGAAAAGTATTTGTCTTGCTACTGTTCACATCAAAAAGTATATCTGATGTGGCAACCAGCACTTGCGGAATTAAGTCGTAACGCACATTAAACTTGGGTGTTATACGTTCGCTCAGCACACGGTTTGTAGCTGTATTAGCAAAGGCGACTGGATTGTACGTGCGCGGATATGTTCCTTGAATATTCTCTATCGGGGAGAAATAATTAGGTGTCTGGTTTCCCTGTTCGTCAAATTCGTAAACCGCCATATTGGGCATTTTCTTGTAAGCGACATTCAAGACATTTTTAGCATATAACTTAGCATTATCTACGCGGGTGTATGCAATATCTGTACGAAACGACAGCTTGTCAGAAACGCTATAATCTAAATTGACACGGCTGTTGATGCGTTTTAAACCAGTACCCAAGGTAGTTCCCTTTTGATCAAAATACCCAATAGAGGCGAAATATTTTGTTCGCTCTCCTCCTCCTGAAAGGGATAAATTATTATCAAGGACATAGCCTAACTGCGTTACCTCCTTTACCCAGTTTGTGTTGTTACTGTAATTGTAATAGTTATAGGGGTCCCTGATATCGTAGGCGAATTCTTTGTATGTCTCTGTGTTCAATGCAGAACCGTTTCTATTCATATACATTTCGGGGATAAGCTGCGAGTACTGATCGCCGCTAAGCATGGACAGTGGCTCCCGATTGGTATTAAGCACGGTTCTTAAACTGTAGTTGAGCGACGGAGTGCCCTCTTCTCCCCTTTTTGTATTGATGATCAAAACGCCATTGGCGGCCCGGGACCCCCATACTGCTGTAGCGGCGGCATCTTTCAACACTGTTATATCCAAAATATCGGAAGGTGCTATATTTAGCAGTTGGGCATATCCTTGTTCATTTGCTGTACCGAAAGAGAAATCTGAGGGAACGGTGGTTTCGTAAGGCATTCCATCTACAACGATCAGTGGATCAGAACCTGAGTTGATAGAAGAAGTACCTCTAATCCGTATCTGCATACCTGCGCCGGGATCTCCGGAACTCGATATAATGTCTACTCCTGATAACCTCCCTTGTAAAGCCTGATCTATACTTACAGACGGCAATTCTTCCAAGTCCTTTGCATTGATCGTTACAACGGAGGTCGTAAGGTTTCTTTTATCGATATTCAATCCCGTTCCATTATTTATAGGCTTCCCTCTTTTGCTGCTTATGGTTATCTCATCAATCTGCTTACTGGATTCTTTCAGCACGGTTACATTACCTACTTTATCTATCGAAGTATGTAGCGTATTGTACCCTATATATGAAAAAACGATATTATTTTTTTGATCGGAAACAGGCAGTACGTACAATCCATTTTGATCGGTTGAAGTAGCGTTAACTGTACGGTTCGAAAGATCCGCTTCGACTACAGACACCCCAACAAGTGGTACGCCGTCTGCCCTGGTCACCTTTCCTCGCTGCATGAGTGTCTGTTGAGAAAAAATAGGCATAGCGGCAAACATGGCACAAAGTGTTAAGATTAGCCTGTTAAACCTCCAGCTAGTTATGGTATTAAAAGAGTATTGCATTTTTAACAGATTAATAGATATATTTAAGATAGCTGTCGATTTGATGTATAACAGTCCGATTAGATAAAACATTACTGTGTTCAAGTATAAGTCGAGCTGTCGTTTCCGCAGATAATTTATCCGTTAACAACAGCTGTTGTCCCGTATTTTGAATAGCAACTGTAACGGTCTCACCATAATTATCCTTTAACAATGTGGCAAACGTCCCATCCTTCTTCCCGTCGGGTACTATTGAATTATTGATAACAATATGATATCGAAGAAAACGTAGAATCTGTTCTTTTTCTTGTTCGGTCGTCGGTGTAAAATTAGGCACTACAGTATTACCATTCACCGTTCCGGGAAGCCAGCCATTTTTTATCGCTTCTTGAATGGCCTGGTTTGAAGGAATGAAAACAGTATAAGCTACACCGGTATTAAATCCTTCTATTTTCCACTCGTCCTGGTCATAGATAGAAGAATTCTTTAAATATTGATAATACAGATAATATGGGTCATCAGCGTCCTGGGCATATTGGTAAATATGTTTACCAACCTGATTATCAGTAAAGAGCAATGCTCCTGTAATCTTGAATGTTTCGCCATTTATGGTTTCTTCCTGATCTGATAAAACGAGTGTACGTAAATTGGCATTCAAATTCTCCAGACTTCCCGCCGAAGACAGCCGCCAGTTATCGTAGTTGATATACTCTCCGCCGATTGTTTCAAGGCTTCCTTTTCCCGAAAGATCAAGCGCCGTATTTCCTGTTATATCCACGATGTGCGTAGCAACTAGGCGTCGTATTCTACTGAGTGCATCTCCCCCTGTCACCGTCGAACCACCTACCGGTGTATATTGAAAAGTGTTATTCACCTCACTCCATTCAAATCCAGCACGCTGCAATTCCTGATCGGGTATTAGAAAAACGAGATAATTTAGCTGGTCTATCAATAGATTCTGCTTAAGTTCCAGATTCAGTGCTTTGGTAAACAGGCTATATGTAGGATTCAGATAGGCGTTTGCATATACGGTGCTGAATATATTCGCTTCCTGAACCTTGTTGGTGCCATAAAAGAAACCGTTACTTAAAATAGCTTTATCAACCACGTCGGTATTTACATTGAAACGAGCAGGTTCGCTGTAGCTATTCAAAGAGCTTGAAAATTTAGAAGGCCATACCGTATTTTGCCAAAAATGCACATTAACAAAATCTTTGATAATACTTATGGGAAGTAGTTCTATATTTTTATCCGTATAGTATTTTAGCAATTTTGTCTGCAGAAAAGATTCTACAGCAGCATTGTTTGGCGCAAACAAAGTGTACCCCGAAGTCTGTCCATCATTATCCTGGGATTTGATATAATTTTCGTTATTTGGCGAAAAAGCCAAATCTTCGTGATATTTCTTTATATAGATATCTTCATTTTCCCCTGTGATAGCCTGAAACTTCTGAGTTGCCTGATCATCTACTTCGTAGGATACATAGTATTTATTTAAGATTTCTTGAAAGCGGCTGTATTCGTCATGAGCGCTGAGATATTGATCAATACTCTGTGGAGGCTCAATCACTTTGTTCACAGTATGTATTCTTCCATTTTCTGCTATGATATCGGCCTGTTCAACATTTCCGTTAAATAAATTGAAATCACTGAATTCGGTATCGGGGTAAAAATAGTTATAGTCGAAAGCAGTAAGTCCTTTTGCAGCAAAATAACGTGATGTGAAATAGCTAAGGTATTTATTATTGTTATCTGTTGACGAATAAGCGCCATTTCGATTTGCATCCAGTACTTTTATGTTCCTGCCGTTCCAGGTTACATTGTATACATCATTATAAAATGTGCTACGCCTGCGGAAAGACTCGTTAACGACCCAGCCATTATTAGATTGATAGTCATTCAGCTGTTCTTGCGAAAACGCATTATAAACAAGCGAATATGCCACGATCTGCTTTAATTTATCTTCTCCTATTTCGTCAATATGACTATATCCCTGCTCTTGAAGATATTTGTTAAAAGCATCATCCGAAGGCACAAAGGCAGTCCAATACCCCTGTCCCTGCAATATGGATTTGTATCCTGCTTTTTCAGCGGCCTTAAGATAGTCGGAATAACCGCCCTTTTCTTCAAGCACATAATAAATTGCGGGTTCCAGATTGTCAGGTCGTCCGTAAAATGCTTCCAAACTATCCTTTCTACAGGAACTTAGTTCGGAAGCGAGCACAGCTAGCGCTATGAAATAGAAATATTTTCTTTTCATTATCCTAAAAGAATGAAGTGAATGTTGTTAAGATTAATTAAGGTGCATCTGTTTTTCCTTGGGCAGTTCCATCCCGCCTAAAACGGGGCCACTGTTGATCTTGATCCACCGGAATGAAATGTATCATATCTAAATTAAATAGATTTTGGGCCCCAGATTCATTGGTGAGAGAGACAAATTTCAACTTATGCTGTTCTGTTGTCTCTACATCAATAATGCCAACAAGTCTTCCGATCATACTACGCTTAATTGTGGAAGTTGTGCCGGTCGTTACGGTCGTATATCGTTTATAACCTTCTGATTCAGCAATATTTTCATCTGTATAATCGTAGTAAGGGCTGACATCTATTAATTTGGGATTAGTAAGCAATTTATTATTAAATAAAACCTGGATCGTTTGTGCCCTTGCTCTACGGAATCCAACCCAAACTTTATATCGTCCTTTAACTAATAATGGTGTTTTTAATTCTATCCATTGGGTTTCGGCCCCCGTGCGTAAGTACATGCTGAGGAAATCTTCATTTACATAGTTTTCTGCGGCTGTGCTAACAGTAGTATTGTAACGGATAGCTCCTCCCTGCCACTTAATACCGGAAAAAACGGTTGTATCTGTAAAGGATACTAAATCACCCTTGCCTCTGCGGAAAATAGAAGTCAACTTTCTCAGTTCGGGTTGATCAGTGACGTCCCAATAAACTGCAAATGGTTGCCGTACTTTTATCTGGACATTCCCTAATAGTTGATGAACAACACCATTAATAGCCTGAATATCGCTCTGGCTGCGACTAATTTCGACACCAGGCTCTATCTCTCCGTTAAATGTATCTTCATTGATAAGGATAGTTGTATTCTGTAATTTAGTGGTCAAAATCTCTAGAGGAGCCAATGTTTTCAACGTCTGTGTTGAAATTACATCAGCTAGGTAATCGAGCTGGTCTACGATGTGGTAAGCTGCATAGAGATTAAGACTGTCCTTCACATTTTGGGGGTTGCCTGTATTTGAATAGAATTCCTCAAGTGATTGATAATCCTGAAATCCCAGGGTTCGATATGTCTCATCATTCTGCGCAAAAACCGTATACCAGGTAGAATCTGTACCTAGAGGCGTATTCAATCGATCGTAGTATCCGGTCTTTCTCAAAAGCTCTGTAAATATGGTATAATCGGGGTCGTTCGCTATTACTTCGGCGACAGTTTCAGTTGCTGGCTGAATGGTCCGATCAAGCACATGTACGATTCCGTTTCCTGTCCTAATATTCGCTTGGCTCACATTAGCTGTCCTGTTTATCGTATATCTGGCCTGCCCCGATTGATTCGAGACACCAGTCAATAAGAATTGTCCAAATTCAGTAATAGCGGCAAGTTTTCCATCTGTAAACATGGAGGTACTGATCGTATCCCTTATCAAGTGCAATTTCACAAAATCCTTCCAAACGCTAGGCTCGATGTCCTGGATACGGGTTTTTCCTCTTTGCTCTATATAGCTATCTATCGCATCATTTGTTGGTGCAAAAAAAGTATAGGTTCCATAAGCATTCAGATAGCCATAAGCTTCAGAAAGCTCTAATATTTGAATCAAATTAGAAAAACGATCGCTATTATTTTCAAGATATCCAACGATGTTTACGTCACCTGTAGTCTGGGCTTCAAAGAGTTGCTTTCTACACCCGATTAATGAGCAGCATGAAAGCAGTAGGTATATAGAATAATTACGAAAATACATTAACATTACTTCACAAATTTTAGTTAATACACAAATAAAAAAGTAGATATAAATACTACTAATTAGGTCGACTTTACAAAAGTAGATAACTTTTTATAATTTTCGATATAATTTTACGCAATCGTTTCCGAAAACAAAAACCACACATAATCAATATTAAAAAGGGTTAAAAGGTGTTTTGTAATATAAAAACATCCAAAACAAGTATGAAATCTATGTAAATATCATACATAGACGATTTAATAACTGTATAAACTCTCATCTCAGATAATTTTTAAAAAATTTCCTTAAACGAAAACAAACTGTTGAGAAAAAAAATATATCCAACAACGGTTAATTAAAAAAAATAAGACTTTACTACCCCTTTGACCTTGTTGTAGTTCTTCTTGGAAAAAAGATAATTGGACGTGATACGCTGTTGATCAGAATGCACAAATATTCTATGTTTTTTCAAAAGGAATGTAGAATAACATTCGTGATAACAAGTGCCAACGCCAATTGATAACCTGTCCTTAGCTATAAAAACTAAACTTCCATCGAAGCTATAGTAAAATTAAAAAGATATTATTACAGATTTAACTTGCAAAAAGTGTATAAATTTTGTGTTCTTTGATTCATATTCATTTTTGTGTTGTAGATCATTAAAATTAAAGTACAACAATCAAAAAATCTTACTAGAAGACTCCATGATTCCGAATTAGACGGTTTGTTGCGTTTGGTTGATTTGTTTTCAAATATACAAAAAGAATATATAATCTACATAATAAGTATACAAATTAATATTTTGTTTTTTCTGAATTTTAAGAAATAGCTGCAATAGTTCAAATCCCACCTCTCCCGCCACTATTTATTAACTACTTTCAGATTTCCACCCTCAAAAAAAAGATCTGACAATTCCATACTGTTTTTTACAGATTCAATCTCCAAAAGATCAATCCGCCAAGCTGCCGAAAATTCTCCATCCTTTCTAGGCGTTATCAACCCTTCCCTTATCCAATGTTCGACATTCTTCCTGCGATATTTCTTAAATGCCTCCGATTTTTTTAGATAAGGTTTAAATTGCTGGGATAATGCAGTAGCAGAAAGCTTCTTCAAAACGCTGAAATCCGAGCAGATTTACGGTAATAAGTTGATTACCAAGGATCAGATGAGAACGGAGCTGTTCGAATACATAGAAATCTGGTATAATAGAGAACGTCGTCACTCAACATTGGGAAATATTACTATCGAGCAATTTAATAACAAAGAGCAAAAAATTAAAAAAGCTGCTTAACTACTACTGCCGATTTTATTTGCAAGTCCACTCTAATATTTCTTTTTTAGCCACTTGTATACAAGTCGCCAAGTTAAGAAAAATACAAAAAGCTGAATTAGAAGAACCCACAGCCAATTTCCCGGACTGCTAAACATCAAACCAAAACTTATAAAGTTGACAGGAATAGTAAGCAAGGCCACCAACAATACCCAATCTGCATAATATGGGGGATACAAGCACAAAACTGAGATTGTTCCCAGCCCTACATACAGTATAGAGATCACCAATGAATTATTGTAGGCTTTTTTTGATATTTTATTCATAATTTGTTTTATTTAGACGGAGCGTTAGCCCCCCTATTTCCAATAGAATTCCACATAAGGATGTAATTCAAACCTTGCGTACTATGCATAAGTGTTGCTAATGTTTTCGGTAAAGACGCTAATCCCAATCCAATTCCTAAAGTTGCGGCTTGTAAACGCGTTTTGCTATCGAACGGCATTGAGGCAATAGTAAGCTCCTCACTCACAAATTTCCAGTCAGCCCCAATCGTCCTATTATCTAAAAATAACCCTGAAGCACCAGTGGCACCGAGATTATCAAACCTTCTATCATGCCCAATTGCAGAGATTAAATCATTTTCAAAAGCTTTATAACTTTTTCCTATCAGATTAGTTTCAATATATAAGAATAATCCCACCTTCTACTTATTGAATTGGTCATTATACGCTTTCACATGATGCGGAAACTCTTCTTCGAAGAATGGATACGATACACCTAACAGGGTAATCTCAAATTCGCCATCCATTCCGCTTATCTGATTTCCAACGCCTGTTACTTCAATGCCATTCTCGTTCATAACCTTTAAATTCGGTATAGCTCGGGTCGTTAGCAATTTATCCTTAGGATAGTCGTATACTAGCTCAATTGTGTTTGCGGCGCAATAATTCTTGAAAAAATCATAGCCGTACATAATGTCGATGAAATTTAGCAGTCCAAATACAACTCCCATAGGAGGGTCTGCTTTTTCAAATATGGTTGTTCCTATAAGTTTGTCACCTAGGAACACCTTATAAACCTTTGTGTTCATAATGTCTGCAGCTTTCTAATCTCATTTTTTGTCGGTTTTTGTACCTAGTATCTTCATGTCAAATTCACAAACGCCAAATTCTTCATAATTTTTTCGTGCCTGAATCAAATAAACGCTGTTTGGTCCTCCTTCATCGGTTGGATTTTTAGTGTGATAAGTTCCATTAGGAAATTCGACTAAAGTGTTATAACCACTATAGTGTCAGTTTTTAGCTACGTTATCTGTCTTAACATTTTTAGGAACTGACATTTACTTATTTCCTAAGCACTAACACTAATCTCGTATTAACAGCTGGTTGTCCCTGCTCAATAATCTTCGCCGTAATATACAATATAATATCATCAGTCTCCTCGATTTTACCGATAGTACATTTAAATAAAGTCGCGTCGAAAGGTTCCGAGAAATCTAAGTCTTCTAATTTCTCTACCGGGACATCTTGATATTCCCAAGAGTAACCATGCCAAGCATTTGAAAACTTACTATTCGTTTCGTTGACCAATAAATGAGTCCTAAATGCCAAAGCATCATCATCGATATAGATCTGGCGATCTATTTTGTCAATATATAGGTAATCTAGTAATGACTGTTCGTCGTTTTCAGTTTCTCCAAACCTTATTATATTATCCTCATGAATAATACGTACGCTTGTCGAATCTACTTTTATCAATCTTTCCGAATCCAAAGTCGTTAAGATCGAGCGGTACTCTTCTTCATCAATGCCTAAATTTTCATGGTAAGGGAACGGCTCACCAAGTGCTAAATGCAGGAGCATTTCTTTTACCCACTCTGGATTGCCTGCGAGGCTTGCTTGCATTTTTTGCCAGATTATTTGCTGTTCAGGACTTACAGGAGGGGTGTCTAGGATATCTGCTTGATATGTTCCCTCTTTAAGCAGGTCTACTGCAAAGGAATAAGCCTTTTCTTCGATGGGTACTGCCTTCGATTGACAGGTTCCTTCATATATAAACGAGGAAAGGACAATGAAAAATACTAGCGATTTTATGTTCATGTTTTTTGTGTTGATTAGTTTAGTACATGACAAAACTTTCAAAGAATTATGAATCAGTAATTTATCTTGTTTTATATTTGAATACGTGACTAAAATTCAGCATATTAAAGGATTATTCTTTAGGTAATGTCTTTAAAAAAGATCGTCAGTCACAGGTATAAAGATACAGATCTTTTAGTGGCATTTACAGCGCATCTGGCAGGAGATCTTCATTTGGCAAGGATCCGCCTCATCTGCCTTTTTATTACGGCTCTGTGCAAAGTAAAGTCGATCAACTTTGTCAAGGTGTCGACAGGATTTGACATGAGCAGCCTTCCATCAAGCTGTTTGCACGGTATTCAACGTGTCATTGCCAATATCGAACTGCCCATGAAACCCATAAGTTCATTGATATTCAATATTTTGTCGGTAAAAAAATGTATTTTTAAATCAAATATATCCTTGGATTCCTTTCAGATAGATTATGGCCTTTCTAAAATGTTTAGTTATTGGAATAGCATATCATACCTTGATCAATCTGAACATTTGATAAAATATGATTAATACCATATCCCGACACACAGTTTTCTTTTAAAGTATTTTGTTTTTGAAAATTATAATATTGATACGGTTATTCGTTTGTGCACGTATATAATATTTTAAAACATAAGTCAATTACGGGAAACCGTATTAATAAGCTATTAAACTAAATATTTTATCTAAATCAGAAACAATCGGACTTGCGTAGCGAGATTTTTATACTGCAGTTACCGGAACAACTATTCCTCTAAATTTCTTGAACAAAGACTGGAAAATATTTTAAAAATACCCCAAATGGGGTATTTGCCTGTTTGCTTAAAATGGAGAACTTAGTGTTGCTGTATTAACTAACAAAGTAACGATGATGAATGTGCTATATTTCTTGGCACTCTTCATCTCTACACTGTGATGGATGTGTTATTGTGCCGGGCTTATGTATGAACTGTAAAGCATTTTAGCAAATTAAATACCTAGATTATGAAAATACGTTTATTAACCCTACTCCTATTTGGTTATATTGGGATCGCCTGTGGGCAAGGATCTTTTAATTTATCGTTTGTTAAAGATAGTATTGTGGCCTCCAAAAGTAAGGATAGTGAGGTGATCGTTGCTATTCCCTTTTCATACTATATTGCAAAGGGAGACACTTCGACAAAGAAATTTAGCCTTTCATTTTTGGTTAAAGAGTCTTCTTTACCTAATTCGGACTATTCTATGGATTTAAGGCCGCGTTTGTTTTCTTCATTACAGGAAAATGAAACCCTGTATGTTAGGTTAAAAAAGGATATCCTGACAGATAGGGAGCGAAGACTGGAGTTACAGATTAATGCGAAGAATGGGGATAAAGAGATTAACGATAATAATCTGGGCAGTAAAAGGAATTTTGTCCTCATAGTGAAGCCCTCTGTTGATGTTTCTGAGGACTATACTCTGCTATCCTATTTGGGAACGAATTTCGATATGGCTGATGGAAAAACGAAAGCAAAGAATCTATTTTTTGCAACAAATGTTTTTGTCCCACCGATAGAGGGTAAAAATAAATTTGGATTTTATCTGAGCCTGTATGGGAATAGAACGATGAGTAATATAGATACGGCTAAATATAGCAATCGGGCTATTAGGGTTCAGCGTGTTAATGATTCTCTTTATTTTCGAGAAAGAGCTTCTGGTTCGGTTACGATATCTACAGTATCGGATAATATTGGTGCTTATTTTAGTCCGCTTCTCAAATTAAGCAGAAGAAGTTCGCACCATTTTAACCTCTATTACTCGCCTTCGGTAGAGTTTGTGTGGCGGAGAATAAATCGCCAAACAGTTTACGGTACTCCGACTTTGTTGGATACACTTGAAAGTCAAGGATCTATTCCATCTTCTTTTGAGCTTTCAACATTGCAAGGTGGCACGATTCAACAGAGTGAATTTGATTTGAAAATTGGGGCTGCGAGTGTATTTCTCGTGTACGAAACGAAAGCTGTGAGCGTCAGAGCGACAAGTTCTATTGGATTTTTGACAACTTTTTCGCCTAGTAGAAGCAGCCGATCTAATACTAGTTTGACCGGTGATTTGTATCCGCCGATGACAAAAAAATATGATGCCTTTTATACAGGAAAGGTATGGATTACGGAACCGGTTACGGGAATTACTTTACAGGCGGAAATTGCGAATCAATTGAAATCTCCTAGGCCTTTCTATGGGGTAACGCTATCAAAGGCTTTCAAAATTAAGGATATTGGGTCTGTTTTATCTCCTTTAGTTAACAAATAGGAAAACTAAAAGGCATTTTTGGGGAGATTGCAATGGGTATTGATGGTAGATCTATGGATTAAACTAGTAAAGCGGGCAAGTCATCGATCCCGCTTTACGCCCAATTAATTTACTTGAGTCAATCGTGGCCTTCAGTTTTTACAATCTTATTGTAAACACCGAACAAAAGAAAGGGTGCTACCCACTGGCCTATAAATAATGCAGTATGTTTACGCCCTAGGCATTTTAAAATCGCCGCCCCTGCCATTGCCGCTATTGATGCACACAGGTACACCTTTGAAGGAAGTTGAGCCGTTTTGCTCTCGATCTCCTTTGTTAGTTTGCCCTCTTGGGCACCTTTTTTTTCTAGATTTTCCATAGCCTTTACTTTAATGTTTCATACTTGCAACAGTCCTTTTGACCTTGCCAATTGTTTTCCCAAACAGCCCGTCGATCAACTGTGTAATTCATTATCTCGTGCTCTTATACTTACTGGGGTGAGTCCACAGTCGTTAATCGAATGAATTCCTGGCAGTAAAGTTCACTAATAAAGCAATACAGGTATTTATTACCATCTTATTGTATTTATGTCAGTTATCGCTTCCTTCGAGTTACCTCTTTTTTACTTTGGCTACGTATAACGAAAAAAATGCAGATGGCAACAAATAGAATCCCGAATATTATTGGTAGTATCATAGCTATAAATATTTTTGTTTACGAACGCAGATCCATCGAAATAGTTCGCTCAAAAGGTCTGTTTTCAACAAAATAGCTGTTGCAATATCCAACCTAACAAATTTTTTCTCGCTGATTTATGCTGCATAATAAGCTTAGGTGTGTTGCTGTTACCGCCCTTCTGATAAAATGTCTGGGGATCTTCGATTGTATCAAAACTACATAGTGCCTAATTGAGAAACGATGGATTAAAACTATTTTTTTAAACCGCCGTTAGATAGTTAAAACGTATACCGGATGTTCGGTTGTAGAAGTAAGTAGCTTGCATTTCACGTTGCACAAGCCTATCCGATCGAGAGAGTAACATCATCAAAAAATAAAGCTATGGAAATGGACTATGAAACCGCAAACTACAAAGAGGCAGTCTCCCGTTGCAGCAAACTACTTGCCGAGCGGAACCTTACCATCGCCTTTGCAGAAAGTGCTACGGCAGGTAAGCTCGCTTATGAGTTTTCGCTGACGACCTACTCTGGTGCTATTCTCACAGGTGGAATTGTATGCTATAATGCCTGCGTCAAGGAAGACATGCTGGGTATTGCAAAAGAAACCATCGCAAAATATACACCCGAATCGGCAGAGGTGACCAAGGAGATGTGCCGTTCGTTACAGCGCAAAATGCCAGCCGAAGTAAGGGTTGCTGTCACTGGCTTAACGGCTCCCGGAGGAAGCGAAAGTCCGCAGAAACCAGTGGGAACGATGTTTTACTGTATCATGTACAAACAAATCGTGCATGAACAGCGTGTTCTTTTGGAAGGCAACCCTTCGGAAATAGTAAACCAATCCATCGCAGCCATCTCTCTGGCGATATGGTCTATGTTGACTTCCAAAAGGTAGTCTAGAGCAAAATAGACGATATAAAAGACATCCTACACTTACATCTATAGAAAGCTGTTGTATACCCCTTGTGATGTTTATTTATACGCTATAACGCGAAAGAGATCTCTATTGTAGCCAAATAAATACGGTTTAGCACAGCTGAGCAAACTGAATCAACGATTTATCGTTCGACCTACGGAACCCACAGACGAATTGGATATCCATAAAACAGATTCAACAAAATATTTAATACATATGTACTATGAAAAGCATATTAAAAATCTTACCTAGTAGACCGATAGCAGCGGGATGGTCAACCTATCTTTTTTTCTTTTGTTTCACCTGTATATCCTGCGTCGACTTATCAAAACAGCGAGACGAAGATCAGGGCAATATCGGAACAGCGCAAACAGAACAGGCTTCTACGGAAGCTGCAGGAGATGAGGAGTCGAATACTGATGAATCCTTAAATCCCACGGATTTTCATGGAACCTATGAGGGTACGATACCGTGTGATGATTGCGAAGGTATAAAAACGATACTGGTCATAAACAATAACGAAACGTTTAACATTAGTACGGAGCAACTAGGAAGCCAGCAATCAACTAGTGACAACGGACGTTATACATTAGAGGAGAACGGAGGTATATTGCATTTGCGAGCCAAAGACACCGATCTAAAACTAAAGATCGCCAAAGACAAGCTATTTCATCTGGATAAGGATGGGAAGATTATCGAAGGAAAGCTGGCCGATCAATACATTTACAAAAACGTAAAATAGTAAATGTTCGGTTCTAAAATAGCATGCTTACAAAGAGTGATCAATACGAAGCGAATGAAAAATAATATATACGATACAATCATCGTTGGGGGAAGCTATGCCGGCCTATCGGCAGGACTGGCCTTAGCGAGGTTCCGACGAAGGATATTAATTATAGACGATGGGAATCCCTGCAACAAAAACACAAAAGAATCGCATAATTTCGTGGGCCACGATGGCGAATCGCCAAAATCCATAATAGCGACTGTCAGAAGCCAGCTGAAAAACTATGGTACAGTAGATTTCGTACATGGTTCTGTGATGAAAGCGCGAGCTGCACCGGACTATTGTGCAGCTGTGCTAAGTGATAACAGGATCATCCATACAAAAAAGCTTTTGCTTGCCGGTGGTATACAAGATCTCTTACCACGCATTGAAGGCTTCGGAGCTTGTTGGGGAATATCGATTATAGACTGTCCATATTGTCATGGCTATGAATTCCGAGACAAAAAGGCCATGGTATTTGCCGTGTTGAAAAAAGCCACAAAGATTGTCAGTTTGCTCGGGTCGTTGCATGCTGAAATCAGCATAATCGAACCGTCCCCTCCGTTTAGACATGGGGAAAAGGAATCTAATATATGGGATGAATTGAAAATCGTTAATTCATATCCCGCCATCAAAAGTATCCTACATGAAAAGGGAATGGTACATTCTATACTATTTGAGAACGGTGAATCGGAACTTGTCGATCTCATCTATGCTCCACTTCCGTTTAAGCTGTCTGGAGATCTTCATCTCCAACTGGGGTGTAAAGAGACGAAGTACGGCTACATACGGGTAAATAAAAAACAACAAACCAGTGTTCGGCACGTCTATGCGTGCGGAGACAACTCAAATCTATTACGCTCCATATCGAGCGCTGTCTATTCTGGAACAAAAGCTGGGATGATGATCAACAAAGCGCTTGCAATGGAAAGTGACAACAGTAAAATCTAGTTGATTTTTACCGCTGAAGGTCAAGAAAACCAAAAACCTTGTGGGACTGTGAAATTGCATCTATCTCATTGATCTGTAGCATTTATCGGAAATGAAATTTCAATGAATGGAATCTGCACAGCAAACACTTTCTGATTTCTTCGGAAAAGCGAATAAAAATACCTGATCCATATAGCGTATTTATCATCGCACCGCGTCAACGCGCCTCTACAAAATGCGACGAGAAGCCTATTTTGAGGCATATAGAAGGATGATTTTAAATACGTACTCAGGAAGTAGTTACACATGTGTCAAAACGGGTTTTATTTCCTCGAGTTATTTTAAAATATGGCGCACCGTTTTTGCGGGCATGGTAGTACATCAAATGATAGATATTATGACAAATGCGCAATTATCATCAATCATCCGAGAAAATCAGCCAGTCCTTCAAGGGCTAGCTTACAAATTTACAAGGGATTGGGACGAAGTACAGGAACTTGTGCAGGAAACTTTTGCTTCCTCATTAAAATTTGAGCATAACTATGATAACAATCCTCGTTTAGTGGCCTGGCTTTATGTTATCATGAAAAATGTGTATATCAATGGTTATCGCAAGCGTCTAAAGCAGATACGGTATGAACAGGACCGGGCAAGCGGGTTTAAAAGTGAAGGCTGCATGGAACCATACGTTCAAAACGCTGCTGATCACACCTTCTTAAGAAAAGATGTGAAAAAGTTGCTTTCTAAATACCCCGATTGTTATTCTGCTCTTTTTACTAGTTATACCCAAGGATACAAATATAAAGAACTTGCAGAAATGTATGCATTGCCGGAAGGAACAGTCAAAACAAGAATCCACCATATGCGTAAGTATCTGCAGAACCAATTGTCCCGTTACCATACAGGTGCGTAGAATGAGACACGAGCATTAATATACTGCACGGTAGTGCGAATTTATGTCCAGCAAAAAACAATCGGGGCAACGTCCAGGCTTAAAACTAGGACATAATGCGAAAACAAATTCGCCTTAAAAAAACGTCTAATTGTCGATTTAGCGGACTATATGTTTTATTTAAAAATACGAGATATGTTCAGTAAAACAGAAATTAAGATTATAAATTTTTTACGGAAAACAGATAGCGGCATGCCGTTCTCCTCGGCGTTACTTCGAAATTGTCAGGACTTTCAGGCATGTCTCTGTCTTCTTGAGGAAAAAGGAATAATAACTATTGATTCTCCAATTGATAAAAATGAGATATTAGGGCATGTTACCCTCACGGATTTCGGATACACCTACCCTATGTAAAAACTATACCCCTTTATATTATGCGTGCCGACATCACCAAACAGCAACGTAAAACTAAAAAGCGAGCTAATTTTTAAACATTTTACAAATAGATTTGTTAAAACTAAGTTGAAGCAAAACTAACGTAGCTTGTGAAGAACATATCTATCCAGTCGTTCGGTCATCTTCTCGTTTCAGATGAAAGCGGGACTATAGTGGCAGCTAGTGAAAATGTGAGCTGCTTTGAGATTAATAGCGCGACGACATTAATTGGCACGCCGCTCCAATCGAGTATTGTTGAGATCTTTGGTGAGCAGGATCAAATCTTCGAAGCGATAAGCGAAGTGTTTTCCGGAAAAACGGCTAGGCAGGTTATCCTTATAACCTTGGCCAAGGTTCCCTATTACATGGATCTTTATGTACAAGGCTCGCTACTTTACATCGAATGGGAAAAGCAAACTTGCCGACATTTGCTCACTTCGCAAATGCATACTGAGGGATTGCTGAACGATCTGCCGATGGATGATATCATGCGTTCGCTCTGCCGATCGATAAAAAGCCTGTTGGAGTACGACCGTATCGCCGTATTACAGATTACGGAAATGGGACATACACGTATAGTAGCCGAAGCAAAGGATCTAGAGCTAAAGCCCATGATCGATGTTCGCTACTCTTCATCATTTATCAATGGGGAAGATTTAAGTTGTTTTCAGGGACGTGCTTACAGCTACTTCCCGGCACTAGCAAGCGAACAGCAACAATTACATAGCCAGCGGATCAACATCGATCTATCCGCTAGCACGTTAACGCCAATCGCTGAGAAATTTCAATTTTACTTACAGGAAATCGGCGCATCATCTGCGATCTTTTTTAAACTCTCGATAGCTGGCAGAATATGGGGCATACTGGCAGCAAGCAATAGCTCGGTGCGCACAATCGATGTACAAAAGAGAAAGCTTTGCCAATTAATTGTACAGAATGCCGCTAACCGCCTGGAATCTCAGCTTCGAGAAGCGCAATTTAAATCAATGAAACTTCTAAAGGGAGCAGAGAATTTCTACAAGACAGCCTTAATTGACAGCTCTACACTAAACAAAGCTCTTTTGGAGAACTTACCGGCCATCCAACAAACTCCAAGGGCTGCCGGTGTCGCCATTTATTTCCACGGGCAGATCTCTAGCCAGGGGCTCTGTCCGAGCGACGATACAATTGAGAAAATAGTGCAGTATTTGTCGGTAGCCACTGGAAAATCTATTTTTAAGGATAGTAATTTTAGACTGCGCCACCAAGGTAGATTTGAAGAAGAGCTAAATTTTGCGGGCCTGGCTGCATTAGAAATCGCAAAGGATAATGAGCACTACCTTTTGTGGTTCCGCGAGGAAACGAGCACGAAGGAAATAAAAATCGAGGAAAATAAAACTCTCTATCAACAAGACGAGTCAATCTCTAGCAAGTATAGGATCATTGATGAGGCTATATTTGATACCGCTACAGCGTGGGACGGCAATGACCTTGCCTTTATGAAAGCTTTGGATAAAACGATCAATGAAGCCGTACTGTCCCGAAATAAAGAACAGAACAGATCTCTGGAAGAGCTAACGCTTCTGAACAATGAACTGGAAATGCTAACTTCCACCTTATCGCACGATCTAAAAAATCCTTTGGCTATCGTAAAAATGGGCGTTCAATACCTACGGGCGAAGGAGCAGTTAACTCGTGAGGCACAGTTAAAATGGCTTGACACGATCTCTACTGGTGTTTTGGATCTAGAAAGCTTGATAGAAAATACGGTGAAGATCGGAAAAGAGCGAAATCGTATTTATGCAAAAGATAGCGTTGCTATGTCAGCTCTCATCAAAAAACTGGCAAATGACGCAAAGTTACTGTATGGCAATCCGCAATGTAAATTCACTTTCGGGGAACTCCACAGCATTTGCGGAGATAAGGGGATACTCCACCAGATATTTATGAATCTGATCGGCAATGCTGTAAAATATAGCCTAAAGAGCGCATCTCCTACTGTTAGTATTAGTAGCTGCAGGCAGCTAGAACATGTAATCTATATCATAAAAGATAACGGTATAGGGATACCAAAAAAGGATCTCCCACAGATTTTTAAAATCTACAGACGAGCTTCCAATGCGCATGAATTTATTGGCTCAGGCATCGGTATAAGTTTGGTCAAGAGACTCTTAGAGAGTTTAAGCGGAACAATCCAGGTCGTTAGCATCGAAGGAGAAAGCACCGAATTTACATTAAAATTTCCTATTAATTGTCCATAGATCAACCGCTATCAGTATCCATTTCGAACCTACACAACGCGATTAGCTGTCGATCTTTTGAGGAACGTTGGCACGCGTGCCATACTTTATGAAAAAAATTTAATCGTTATCAGATGTGATATTACCAATTTTAGCTTTCCCTAGGGCAAGCCACTGCTCGAATGCCCGTATAGCTTCGCTTGCACAAAGACGCTCAAAGGTTATATCTTGTTCATTATTACCCTTTTTCAATTGGTCTAATATATATTCGTCTTCAAAACCAGCCCTCTGCGCATCGCTCCTAGTGTTTCCATAAAATACCGACTTGATATTAGACCAATATATGGCGCTAAGGCACATGGGACATGGTTCACTACTCGTGTATAGCACGCAACCCGACAAATCTTTACTGGCAATTTTTTTTGCTGCTTTACGTATTGCATTCATTTCAGCGTGTGCGGTTGGATCACAGTCGCGATTCACGGTATTGGCTTCGGCGCTGATCAGCTCGCCATCCTTAACGATCACGCAACCAAAAGGACCACCATCCGGCGATTGCAAGTTGCCCTCTGCGAGCAAGATTGCGCTCTTCATATATGTTAAATCTGTATCCACAGTTTTTAAATGATTAAGGGAAATAATATGTTTTACACATCAAAAAAATGATTAATGTCGTTTCGCACATTCAACAGTAAACTTTAAGTGCGAGATAAAGAGGGTTCGAAACTTTCAAACCCTCCTGCAAATTTGGGACACTCAAACAATTGGTAACTAGATTGTTGCTCTTCCGCCTGTCGCTGGAATCGTGGCACCTGCTACATATGAAGCTGCATCAGAGGCTAGAAATACATATATCGGTGCCATTTCTGCTGGTTGACCGGGACGGCCCATAGGTGTATTTTCGCCGAACTTTTCGTGCTCTGGTATCGTGCTTGGAATGAGCGGTGTCCATACAGGTCCTGGTGCAACCGCATTAACTCGGATACCAGAGCCGTCTTCGAGAAAAAGCTGTGCTAGGCTGGACGTAAAATTTTGAATAGCGCCCTTTGTTGCAGCGTAGGGTATTAGTGTAGGATTGGGATTGTAGGCATTAACAGAGGTTGTATTAATGATAGACGAGCCCGGGGCCATATGCGGTTTGGCATATTTGACGAAATAGAACATTGCGCTCATATTAGTCTCAAAGGTTTTGTTCCATTCCTCCGATGTAATCTCGGTTATATCTTTGAAGGTCATCTGATAAGCAGCATTGTTTACCAAAACATCAATCTTTCCAAATGTCGCGACCGTCTCCTCAACAATCTTTTTGCAGAGGTCTTCGCTGCGGATATCTCCTCTAAAAAGTAGTACTTTGCGACCTGTCTTTTCGATCCACCTTTTGGTATCTTCTGCATCTTCATCCTCTATCTCCTCAGCATATGAAATAACGATATCCGCGCCTTCCCTAGCCATTGCGATTGCTGTCGCCTTGCCAATACCTGAGTCTCCTCCAGTAATTATAGCTACTTTATCCAGTAAAATATCGCTGCCAATATAACTCTCTTCACCGTGATCTGGAACAGGTGTCATTTTGCTATTTAAGCCGGGTGTATGCTGATCTTGTGATGGAAAAGGTGGAATTGGATAAATGTCTCTGGGATTTCCTTTTTTAGTTGTCTTCATAGTAAAATTATTATGTACGCATTCGACTATAGAACGAGGAGACAATGAATTAGTTTGTTGAGCGAAAGATACTTGCTCTTAAGGCGCCTCGGCCCATTGAATCTTGTCACCTGTGAGAACAACCTTTTTCCGCAAGCTCCCCTCATCGCTTTACAAAAAATAGTTCGCACTAGGGGTAAGGTATATCTATCCGCTGCATTTCAGCTGAACCTCTTCGAATCAGCGAATATTAGCGTAAATGTTGATCAATAATTTTGATAAAAAACTAACCTATTTCGGTTCGAAATGCGGATCTCATTAACTCTTGTTCTATTCTTGCAATACGTATTTCTTTTTTCATTCGGGTATCATCATAGACACCTAATAGAAAATCGATATCATATAAGGTCTTAACTTTCGCTTCATTTACTTTAGCAAGTTGAGATTCTCTACGTTTCATCAAAGTACGTCACCATGTATCAGGCGTACTATCCGGAAAAACACCGAAATTCTACTTGTTATTGGGGGATTGTTGTCCCAAGTAGAATTCAATATCAGAATCGATTAATCGTTCCGCATTTGTGTTTAACCATTGTTATCGTATTCAAAACATAGACCATTATGATAATTTAAGTTCTTGTTATTTAAAAAAATGGTATCTCCTTTTTGAATATAATTGCATTCTATATTGATAATCCTGTATTTCTCTTCAATAGCAGAACAATGAAAAGTGTTTGTTAAAACACAAGTAACTCTACCGATGAATTTCAATTCCAACGTTCTTTGCTTGCTTTTATAATTAATTCCTGATTATAAAGCTCGAATTCAAAAAATAACTTCCTCATTTCTGTATCTTCTTTAATCGTATTTAACGTGAACATGGAGGCTGTCTAATGTATCACCGTATTGTTTTGTAATGCTATCCATGATCTGCGATCTGTCGGGATTGGCTCTTGGCCAGAAACTTAGTGCATCAAGCATCTTATTTCTCGCTTTTGTTTTATTATCAAAAAAGAAAAATAGTTTAAAATCTCGATCATAATTGGAAATTAGGATTGTCGAATCGATATTATTTACTTTTAAATGGATTGTATTGTTCTGGTGTTTCCTCACTTTGAACTCCTTGATCGGAGTGTAAGTATCAACATTGTAGGTGCTTAATACAGTGTCTAACAAAATATCTCCGTTTAGATAGATCTCAATTTTGTCGCTGGATATATTATAGCTTCGAGATCCATTATAGTAGATTATTCCTTTGTTTTCATCGACATTACATGCGGATAGCAATAATACTAGGGTGGAATAAAAAAAGATTCTCATAGCGTTAATTGGGTAACGGATTTTCATATCTGGCAATTATATTATGTGTCATTTGATATTTTCTCTATCACAAAAACATTATTTCCTGTAGTTCTATACGCGAAATACCCTGGATCCATATTGGATAGGGAAAGTAACGTGTTGTCCAGTTTAATTATTTCTTCCATAGAAACAACGCTATAATCCGACTCTTCTGCCTTAGTCTCTCCAACAAATTCCCACATCCCATCTTCAAAATAATGATATACTCTTGTTATTTGATCGGCTTTATCCAATACGAATGAAGTTGTCAAAACAGCTTCATTTGGATCTGAAAAATAATTATGTATAATCATCAATATTGCTGCGTATTTTAGTTCTTGTCGTTAGATGCAGTTATCCTGAATTTCCGGACAACTGCATCTTCCTCAAGTTCGTTGTCTTTAAATATCTTTTAAAGGTTCATCACTAATGATTCTTACATCTACTTGATAAAGAGCACCTATCATCTTTCGAGACGGCTAAATATTTTCATCAGCGTAAAACATTTACGTTCCTTTCTATGAAACTGCTTGCTTTAGTGTCCGGAAAATTTTTACCTCATGCTATAATGCCTTCATAGGCTAACATATCGGACGATCTTCTTTTTCCGTCTGCAGCAATAGGTTTCAGTTGGGTAGTGACACTAACCAGTTGGCTAGCTTGATATTCTCGCCCATCTATTTTAATATAGCTTGAAAATTAGGTAATAGAGTTTGCATTTTCATACAATGATTGTTGTTTAAGACAAAAAAATCATTTTGTTTGAAATAACGAACATAATTTATTAACCTCTCTAATACTTCTACCCCACTAAAAATGGGCATTTACCGTTTCCATATTCTGTAGGATATGATTTGTGCTATTTTTAACGGTCTGAAATAACAACAGCCATCTAAAAAAATCCAGATGGCTGCAATAAATTATACTGTCCAAGCAGCTATTTCAGTGCTTCGACCTGCTTTACTGTAAGTCCTAAACCTTTGGCAATATCGTCTAACGGAATGCCCATATTTTTAAAGTTCAAAGCAGATTTAAGTTTTTCGGCTTCTGCCTTGGCACGCTCTTCCAAACGGCCCTGTTTCATGCCCTGTTGTCTTTCCTGTTTTTTAACTATTTCTATAACACCCATATCGATTGTACCTCCTGACAATTGCATTATGTTAAATGTAAGAATTATTGGACTTTTACAGGGAAGAAATACCACGAAAAATTATTTTCAAATATGAATCTTTACCGCTCTATTAATGCTTCTAACCGAATAAAGAAGGGCATTTACCGTTTCTATATTCTATAGGGTATGATTTGTGCTATTTTTAACGGTCTTAAATAACAATTTTCATTAGAAAACATGCCCTCATGCTAGAGATAAGAAATTTAAAAAAATACTACGCATCGTACTTAGCACTCGATATACCATATTTGGATATGAAGGACGGGATTTATTGGATCAACGGTAAAAATGGTTCTGGTAAAAGTACATTTCTTAAATGCCTTGCTGGCCTATTACCGTATCGGGGCGGGATCTCAATGCAGGGGCATTCGTTAAGCAGGCATCCCGAGAGGTATCTTCAGTATGTGAACTATTCGGCGACAGAACCTGTTTATCCTGATTTTCTGACAGGACAAGATCTAATTCATTTTTTTCTTTCGGCAAAGCACGGAAATTCAGTAGATGTAAATCCATTGGTTAACGGTTTTCAGATGCAATACGTTATCCGAGATCGCCCCATATCGCAATATTCTAGTGGTATGTTAAAAAAACTGTCACTAATTTTGGCTTTCATAGGACAGTCAAGACTTATTCTATTGGATGAACCTTTTATAACGTTGGATCTTGATGCTAGTGCTTTTTTAGCGGATCAGATTTATACACGGAGTAAACAGGGGGCAACAATATTGGTTTCTGCTCATACAGAACATTTTCCGCTTGAAGCAACCCGGGTAAATTTGGAGTTAGGCAAACTATTATCTTAAGAAGCCCCGATGAGAAGCACGTTTTTGCAAATTTTTGTCAAAGGATTTTATAAGCGATATACGAAATCTTTCTTGTTGTCTTTCGTTATGGTGAGCAGCTACTTTTTGTATATGCAGACAGCGGGCGTTTTTCTAACAGAAACTGCTGATTATTGGACGATGTTTGTATCCATCAAGCTGCTAACAGAGCCTCTTTTTGTCTTGCTTTTTTGTTTGATAGCAATATTTTATGCTTGCCTGGCTGTCCGCTACGTCAGAATAGAAATCGCTAAAAAGTCGAATCAGTTTTTGTATTATACGTTTATGGGAATGCCAAAGGGACAGCGTTGGAAAATATGGATGATAACCGTGCTTCTAATCCAATTGCCACTTTTTATATATGTTTTATATTCCCTGTTTGTAGGTTATTACTACTGTACTGCGCCCCCATATGGACTTCCTATTCTGCTTTTTTTGACGGCAGTTAATGTTGGAACGGTTATCTGCATGGATACGTTGTCAAGAACTCATTCGTCCACTAGGCAAAGTAAAAAGAGTTTAGGGACGCGCTTTATTCCTTTGAATCTTGTGTTACTTATCAACCACTGCTACAACAACAAGCTTGTTCTTATTGCGACAAAAATACTGGTGTTGGTAACGGTTTTTCTGTTCAAGGAACCTTTAGCTGATCTCGATTTCCGGCTGACAATACTACTTGCGCTCATCCTCGCCTGTTTTAACAGCGCACTCTTATATCAGGATTTCGTTTTTCAAAGCCAACGAATGGCTTTCATGCTAAATTTCCCAAAAACCATTTTCCATCGATTTATAGAGACTAGTCTATATTACAGCATCTTGATTTCTCCCGAAATAGTATACGCTACAATCGCTTCGAATTTTTTCCTGGGCGTTGGCGTATTTACACTATCGTACTTAATTTTCCTCCATTTTGTCAAGAGTTTGATTTTAAGTGTAGGAAATCGCCCCTTAAAAATCAGTAAGGCAATAACGCTATACTTTTTCGTCGGGCTGACGCTTATTCTTTACGAAGCAACGATCTTATTGATGATATTATCCCTGTTAGTAGCCGTGTTATTGTTCTATAAATATTTCCAATACAGTAAATTCTGCGACAATCAGAATTCTTGACGACCTAGTTAACAGCTCATCGATATCTCCCCCAGACAAATAAGTACTCAGCGAGCTGGATGTGGGCAATGGCACTTTGAAGTGAACGAAGAAATTAGTATACTTAGCGTTTAATTATCATGGCTATTCAATCTTTCAACAACATGTTCAGTTTAAAAGATAATCGGTTTGCTGGTATTTTTTCGCTTATCATTTTTAGCTTTTTTATGTCGCAATCCTTTGCTCAGGAAAAACAAAAAGTCAATTATAAGCACTTGACTTATCTCCCTAAAGATTATAATACAGACACGGCGAAATATCCACTTGTTATTTACCTACACGGTGGAGCACAAAAAGGTGATGATCTTGAAAAACTAAAGATTTATGGTTTGCCTTATTTGGTGGATCAGGGAAAGGAATTCGACTTTGTGATGGTCGCTCCACAATGTCCAGAAGGTAGATATTGGTCTACGGAAAATTGGTTTGATTCGCTATACAACGAAGTAACCACAAACTATCGCATCGATAAAAGTCGCGTTTATGTAACCGGAATAAGTATGGGCGGCTACGGAACGTTTATCGCTGCGTTGGATCATCCGGACAAAATTGCAGCGATTGTTCCATTATGTGGAGGGGTTAACGATAGTGATACTACTCGCATTTGCAAACTTAAAGACATCCCCATCCTAACATATCATGGAACGGCTGACGACGAAATATCTATACAAGAAACAGAGCGAATTGCTGAATCGCTAATTAAATGCAATGGTAATATTATTTTTCATCGACTTGAAGGTGAAGGGCATGGAATTCAATACCTCTATGAAACTAAGCCTGAGATATATGAGTGGCTGTTAAGGCAAAGAAAGAACATGTGATAAGCCTCCATAACTAAACGTTTTCTCCAAATTCTATGGCAGTGAGTCTATTATCGATAAACTTAATTCCTGAAATAGTTTCTAAAAAATCAACTGGAGCTTTATTATCTATTTAACGTAACTGTCTCCATTTTTTAGTGAATGAAGTATTATAAAAATACGGAAATTATTTCCTTTTATGAAAGGAAATAATTTCCGTAGATATAATGTAAAATGTGATTCTTTATCGAGCTGTATTCAACGTTACCTCCAGTTCTTTGGGAGCTTTAATTTCGGTAGTGATCTTGCCGTCGTCAGATTTTGTATGCTTGACCCATATCTCTCCAAATGGCGTGGGATACGTTCCTTCCACATAGGTAAGTTCGCCCAGATGCGGTGACACCGTATATTTTTTTGCTGGCACAAGTACTTTGACACCCAATACATGTTCAGAAAGCCAGGCCGTCGGTCCGGAAGCCCATCCGTGACATAGACTATGTCTATGGCCAACGTAACAATAATCCCCAAAGTCTCCGTGGATATCCACTTTATTGTCCAGTACGATTTCATCGATACGAGATGCATTTTTGATCCATTGCAGATTGAAGTCTTCCCAGAATGTGGTTGCTCCCAAATCTAACATGGCGCCCCAATATTGTGAAATGATGTCCATAGCCTCTTGATACCTATCCGCTTTTGCCATTGCTTCCAGCATATAGTAGCCATAAAAGGTTGAAAAATTTTGTGCTCCGCCTACAGAGATTACTTGGTCATAGGCTGATTTGGGCTTCATTAATCCTACTAAAGACATCAGCGATGCTGCTTGCTTTGAATTATTATGTTTAGGTGTATAATTACGCATAGATCTTATCGTAGCGTTGCACAATTTTTCGGTGTCTTTATCCCCTAGTATTTGACTCAGCTCGGCCGCTTTCTCCAAAGCGAGTATGGTCATTGCCTGAAGACCCGCATGTACAGCAAGCGAGTCTTCGCTTGACGGCCAGTCTAGAAACCTGAATCCATCCATTTGTTCTTTGCCATCGACCACTTTAGAAGAAATCTGCGCGACCAGCCTCTTCAAATAGTCTCCTTGCTCCTTTAGGTACTCCAAATGGCCATGGTGCATATACCAATCATGGTGCAAAACAATCCACCACATAGAATAAGTACTGATCCCACACATCCATCCCGGTAACGGTGTTGCATCCCTTGCCAAATCCAGACTTTTGGGTACGACATCATTATAGCCGAAGACTGCATTGACTGTCGCAACTTCCGGATGAAGGTCTCCAACCCAGACCAATCTATCGCGTTTAATACCGTCCCAAAGATAATCCTGCATATTGAGGTGGACGGTATAAGCGCCTACTTCCCAGATTTTATTTAATCTTTCATCATTGCTCTTGAAACTCCCGAGATATGGAACATCTCGGTACGTCGCTATTGCCCTGACTTCCCGTAATTGCAATTCAGATTCTCGGTCCAAAAAATCTATCCGTACAAATCGGAAACCAGACTCCCCAGTTTGATTTTTACCCAACCAAGGGAGTTGCATATTGAAATCACGCATGGCGTGGTCGTTTGTAGCACCTTTGTCTCCTATCTCCGACATGGCCTCGCTCACCGACTCCCCTAGCCTGATACGAATATTTCTAGGATTATGAGAACCTGCCCATGCTCCGGTGACAATTTCAACCGCTCCGTGTATTTCCTTTCCAAAATCCAATAAAATACTCGCAGTATCACGAACTGAATTTCGCAAATGTACAATATGCTGATTGGTCAAACTCGCCTGACCGTCTCCCTTAATCAATATATTGTCTACATCACGTATTTGTCCTTTAGACCAAATAATTTTGGTTGGATATCTGTACTCCCGCGTCAATGGACTGATTAATCTGTGAGCATCCTTAGGACTCTCTTGACCGAAGATTGACGCACAACTGCCTGTTACCAATAACAAGATACTATAAAGACGTATTCGATGCGCCATTGAAATGCTAGATAAGATAAAATAATCCATACCGGTTATTGTAGTTTTATTTTGATTTGATGCTTCCCTGCTGACAAAATCTTTAGCTCTTTGTCTGCAACATTGTATGGCATATAAAAAGTAGCTGTAGTATTGGGGGGAATAACGACATCATACAGCACCTGTTTTCCTTTCTTTTTCCATTTGGAGAATATTTCGCCATAAGGAGAGTTAAATTTCACTTCAGAATGATCTAAGCCATCTGGAAAAATCGGCTTTAACAAGATATGCTTAAACCCTGGTTGGTCGGGATCCGGAAGGATACCACCAATAGATTTGAAAAGCCAGCCTCCAATCTCACCAAACATCATGTGATTATCAGAAATATCCCGCTCGGCTTCTAGGTCCCAGTTTTCTAGCAAGGTGGTTGCACCATTGACGGCCCACCATCCCCAAGATGGGTAAGTGTCTTGCACGGCTACTTTATAGGCGGTCTCGCCATACCCGTTATCTTTCAACGCATTGAGCAAAGCCTTCGCCCCCAATACGCCTACATCAAGATGAAAATTTGCTTGTCTAACTTTCTCATTGAGATTGGCTGCGACTTTTGATTTCATCTCTTCAGGAACTACTCCCCAATAAAGCGGTACGCTCAGCTCGGTTTGACTACCGTTTGCATACGATCCTGTCTCGGGATCGAGAAATTTCTTATTAATGGCCTGCTTGATCTTTTCACTTAAGGCAGCGTATTTAAGGTGATCCTCATCTTTACCAAGAAGTCGTGCAGCTTTTGCTAAAATGCTGGCATCCGTATAATAATAGACAGACGAGGTCAATTCCAGGTTTGAAGTGGTCTTGACGGGCACCCAATCACCTCGGCCAAAGGTGGTCAGTCCTTCAGGGCTGATACGCGTGACATAATCCACGTACCGCTTAATGTTGTCGTAACAATCTTCCAACAGTTTGCTATCACCGTAAAACATATATATTTGCCAAGGGATGATGGCGATTGTACTCGTCCAGTCCAGACCATTCGCGGTACCATACCCCCATCCTCCCGTAGGTATGATATCTGGCAATACGCCGTTTGGCTGCTGCTCATCACGATGGTCGGCAAGCCACTTTTCATAAACTGTGATCGCGTCAAAATTATAAAGTGCACTTTCTATGGCAAGGTGACCGTCACCTGTCCAACCATTTTTTTCGCGTTGTGGACAGTCCGTAGGATACCCCATCAGATTGGACAGATAGGCATTATTCGTAATTTCCCACAACTTATTGACCAAAGAAGAGGATGTATGAACAGATCCGATAGGGCGCACATCGCTGTGCATAAAATAAGCAGTGATATTTGAAGCCGTTAAATCCAGCGGTTTGTCGCTGGTGATCTCAACATACCGAAATCCTTTATAATTGAACTTCGGCATAAAAACGTCTTGTTTTTTACCGCTCAATATAAAAATATCAGTCTGGAAGGGATCATTTATGCGATCGCCTCGATAATACACGTCTATATTCGACATATCAATACGGCCATCGTCGTGTAAACGTTCGCCATGCTTGATCTTCACAACTGTGCCCTCTTGTCCGGTCAGCTTGACCTCGCTTACTCCGGCCATATTTTGGCCCATATCAAAAACATAAGTCGTGTCGTTTATTTTTTTGACCGATTGGGGATGATAAACATTAACCAATCGAATAGGTACGACCTGTTGGGAAACGATATGGTTGGACGGTGCTGCACGATACCTCACGCCGCTCCAAGCGGAATCTACAAAACCAACCTTATCCCATCCTTCTTGTTCTAAACGAGCATCGTAATGTTCTCCAGTATAGATATTGTTTGACACAATGGGGCCTGCAGAAGTCTTCCAATCCCGCTCGCTGACAATGGTTTCTATGGAACCATCCGCATATTCGATCCTGAGGTCCATACAAAATGTTGGTCTGGCTCTCCAGGGTGCATTGTGAAAATCCCAGACGGCTATAGCTTGGTGATTATACCAGCCATTTCCCAGGACTACGCCAATAGCATTTTCCCCTTTTTGAAGCATTGTAGTCACGTCATGTGCTACATATAGTGTACGTCGATCGAACCGTGTATACATCGGATTTAAACGTTGGTCGCCAACCCTTTGTCCATTCAACGAAAGTTCGTATAGGCCGGCAACCGCAATGTATACACGTGCGCGTTTGATTGGTTTTGACGCTACAAATTCCTTTCTGAAATAAGGCGCTGGCCTGTACTGGATATCGTGATGGTCGCTTATCCAGGTGCCCTGCCAGCGTTGCTCTCCCATCATACCGGTCTCAAATGCAGCTACGTCGGAATTCAGAACAGCACCATGTGTATCCCAGAGGCTTACCTTCCAAAAATATCGGGTCAGGGGCTGTAATGCGACGCCATCGTAACGCACCAATTGGCTATCATTCTCCATCCTGTTGCTATCCCAGATACGTCCCTCTCCCTTCACAACTTCATTGGAATCTATACCCACCACGATACGGTAAGCGGTTTGTTTCGCTCCATCATTCTGGTCGGTTACTTTCCAGATCAACCTCGGGTTTGGGTTATCAATGCCCAACGGTGAAATGAGATGTTCACAAGTCAATTCGACCGAGCGTGTAGATTTGCTTTGTGCAACTACCTTGATGGCCGTGAGACTATGGAAGAACGTGATAAATACAGCAATGATTAAGATATTCAATTTGACGTTCATACGTTTTGTTAGTTTGTTGAGATAAGATACAAATTATTATTTGTTATAAAGCTTATCTGCGGCTGACAAACTTTACGTTTATGATTTTGTTCATCTATAAATAAATTGCTTCAAAGTCTCCAATTATTGTTGAAATCCGATATTTCTTTTTATAATATTAAGCGCATGAATGAATAACCAAGTGTATTTATTTCATTTATTTTAAGTATCTTAAGAAAAACAATTATACAGCTATGGATATCTTAATAAGAACTATACATTATATGGCAACTCACATATGGCTCCCACTGGTCATTGCTGCAATTGTTTTTATTCTGCAAGTGGCAATTCCAGTGATGAGAGCTGATAGTGGGAAAATAAAGTATTCTTTTCTAAAACATGTACTTCCCCTTTGCATTTCAATGTTGCTGATAATACTCTGCATTTTTGAGTTGCCGAACTGGAGCAGTGCTTTGCTCAATAAGTATGGAGATGAAGGCACTGGTGTGATTACGCGTATTGAACAGACCAACAATATGTATAATAAACAGTATATCCAGCGATATACGGTTATCATAAAAGATGAGGCCGGCAAGACAATTGAGACCTATTTTAATAGTTCTGATTTTAACGTCTACCCTAGCGAAAATATTGTTTCCTATCCGGGGGTAGGTGAACAGTTTGCGCTAAAGTATTTACCATCTGACCCAAAATTATTTGTCATACTTGCGAATAGTAAAAGTGCGTATACCAAGAGAATATATTGCCAGGCGGCTTTTGAGGCTTTAATTGAAGCAAGAATAAAATTTGAAGCAGATAGTTCTAATTCGACTTACCGAAATGTTTATATCAGAGCCGTCCAAGATGTGTTGAACAACGCGTGTTATGAGAATTCCCCCTCTGGAGAACGACTTATTGAACGGGATAAGAAGATCATCGAGAAATTAATTGGAGGTA
This sequence comes from Sphingobacterium sp. LRF_L2, assembly GCF_965644235.1. Classification (NCBI taxonomy): domain Bacteria; kingdom Pseudomonadati; phylum Bacteroidota; class Sphingobacteriia; order Sphingobacteriales; family Sphingobacteriaceae; genus Sphingobacterium; species Sphingobacterium sp. LRF_L2. Next base: position 276,902 of record NZ_CBFFRI010000004.1, read on the forward strand.
ACTAACCAGTACTTTACTGTTTTTCTGATTCCGTTATGGAAAATCCCATAAATGCGCATAGAAGCATTGAAGCCGCCTGCCTGGCTTTTGTAGCAACAGGTGTTACCTTTAACCCTGTTTCGCTATTGGTCAATATCCCATCAGATCCCCAGGTCATGTCTTTTTCTGTTACGCCAGAAATAGAGCCATCTTTGTTTATTATAACAAGCAGCGTGTCTTTGTCGTCCGTAAATTTATCGACATTCAGACGGGCTACTAGTGTTCCGTCGTCAGACTTCATTTCTCCTGAAGATGTGATGGAGCCTATAAAATCGTTAAATAGGTAACATTTTCCGTCTTTATCCATACTTAATATTACTTTCTCGGAATCCGAATCAATAATCTTAAAAGCTTCTAAAATTATCGTGTCTTCACCGGCAAAATTCTTTTGATTGTGCTGTAATATTGACGAATCATGTCCTAAGACTTGTTCGTATTGCTTTCCACTGGAGTATAGTACCGTAGTAAGTGCTGCAAAAAATAAAGAAATATTCAAAGCTCTCATTTGATAAATATAACAAGTTTTCTCTAGGAGATTCAACTGCAATTCTTAAAACAGCTAAGAATTTAGGAACAATTTAGCTAATCTTTGTCTCTGATTAATTAGTAACAAGCTTTCTTCTTTACTCAAATCGCTTAATGGCAATGAGCCTAAAACACCCGATTTTGCTGCTGCTTCCACCATCTGTGGCGTACCCACACCAAACATTGGTGCTTGGATAACGGGATACTTCACTCCAACAATCGCCGTCAATTCATTGCTCCATTTCATAATACAAATTTTAAACTTTCGGGTATGTGACTTTTTCCTACACTTTTTATTTTGCTTTAAAAATAAAGCTATATTTGAACTTATGACAAGTGCAAATAAGGAATTTTTAAATATAAAGAACTTTCTTCTTTTGATTGTTCTCTTGTTTGCATTGGCTCCATGTGCTGTTAAAGAGGCTTTACATACTCCATTTGATATTGAGTATACCCAGCCGCTTAATAAAACCAAAACTACTGTTAGTAATTCAACTAATTGTTCTTCTACAGCTGATTTTATTTCTGCTTCGAAAAGTCGTAAAATAAAGATATTCCCAGATTTCCATCCTTGCTTCGTTGCTTTTGATTTTCAGAAGAATAATTTTGGCTTGGTCGAGAAAAAAGTTGTTAGTATAGGCAATCAACCGAATTACGTAAATCGTCTTCCTCCTAAATACATTTTATTTAAACGTCTGAAAATAGCTGTTGTATAGTATATAAACAATACTAGTACAATTCAAAAACGTTTAATTAAAAGTATAAAAATGAAAAACATTCACCATGATCCGTCATATAATATGGCGGGGCTTTTTACACTGTCTATCCGGTTGGTAATAGGCTGGACTTACTTTTCCGCGTTTTGGCGTAGAATGGTTTTGGAAAATAAATTAATCCCCGAGGAAGCGGGATACATTGGAGAGAAATTTAACCATTTTTTACCCAATGCTTTAGGCATAAAGCCGGTTATCGAATACCTCGTTACCCATCCTGAAGCTCTACAAACTTCCATGATTGTCTTTACAATTATCGAAGCTATAGTAGGATTATGTGTGATGCTCGGACTTTTTTCACGTCTGATGGGAATTGGTGTTTTCAGTTTGGCAATAGGAATCTTGTTAGGTTCTGGTTGGCTAGGAACAACTTGTCTGGATGAATGGCAAATCGGGGTACTGGGTGTTGCAGGCGGATTCACGTTATTCTTGACAGGAAGCGGAACTTATTCTTTAGATAATCTCTTGATAAAAAAGAATATTGGTCTTACACATTCGAAATGGTTTAAATGGCTGGGATCGGGGGTATTTCCAATCTCAAATCCGAAACGTCTCATTTTGGTGGGCTCTATCTTAATTTTTGGATTTACTCTTTTTACCAATCAATATTTTCATGGTGGCGTTTTTGGCGTATTACATAATAAATCTGTAAAACCGAAAATTGAAATTAATAACGTCATATTGGAAAACAATCAACTTAAATTTCAAGTATACAGGACAGAAGGCGCAGATGTGTATGGTTCTTTTTTAATTGGAATTCAAATTCATAATGATAAAAATGAGTTGATCTTTGAGATGAATGGTAATGAACTATCGCAATTCCCGAAGGAGAAAATTCACAACTATTATGTCGCCAAGGTAAAACCAGGGAAATACAGTTTAATCATACCTTTAGGGGCCAAAGCTGATTTGGATATCACTATTCCAAGTGAAGGCCTACTCAAAGAAAAAGGCCATATACTCAAACTGATAGATATTAGTGGTGCGGAATGGAGTTCGAAAATAGAATAGTAATTAGCATTTAATCTAAAAGTGGTTGTGGATGCAGCCACTTTATATCGAATATTTTTAATTGTATCATTATCCTTGACTGTATTATGTTTTTATGATGTCCAAGCTCCTCGCACCTATGCGGGTAACAGTCGATCAAATAAAAAAACGCTGGACATAAAAAAAGCTCCAATTTTTTAAATTGAAGCTTTTCGCGGAGAGGGAGGGATTCGAACCCTCGATACAGTCATCCCGTATACAGACTTTCCAGGTCTGCTCATTCGACCACTCTGACACCTCTCCTTTCGGACTGCAAATATAAGAGAATATTATTATCCCTCTAATTTTTTTCAATAAAATTTATTTTGAATTTTTTTGGTCTACATTCCGCACAACAAATCTGTATTTTTTGTATTTTTTTAAAGATTTTAACACAGGTGTTCACTACATTTTACCTATTTTAGGTGCATAAACCAATCAACAATGAAAAGGATACTTTCTATTGACGGTGGCGGTATACGCGGGATCATACCTGGCATGTTGTTAGTAGCTCTTGAAGAAAAAATTAGGGAAGCAACAAATAATCCTAAGGCACATTTAACTGATTTTTTCGATTTTTTTGCAGGAACAAGTACAGGAGGAATATTACTATCTATTCTATTATGCCCTGATGATACCAATAAGATGGTTCAAAAATATAGCGCCAAGGAGGCTTTAGATATATATCTTAATCATGGTGCTAAAATTTTCGCTGCAAAAAGGTGGCGTCGATTCTTAAGTAGATTTGGTCTTTTGAGCGAATTGTATGACAATCAGGTGCTGGAGCGAGTTTTACAGGAGTATTTTGGCGACAGAAAGCTCAGTGAGCTATTGAAACCTTGTATTATTACAGCGTACAATATCGAATTGCGTAAGAACCATCTTTTTAGGCAACAGAAGGCTATTTCACATGGTGAATCTCGCGACTTCTATCTTCGTGACGTCTGCAGAGCTACTTCTGCCGCCCCTACCTATTTCTCGGTAGCAGAAGTGTTTTCGTTAGCAAAAACAAGATATCCTTTAGTTGATGGAGGTGTCTTTGCTCACAACCCTTCGCTCTCTGCCCTACTTGAAGTGATCAAGAGCTATAATACCTATAAAATCAATGATATTTGGATATTATCACTTGGTACAGGTTTATCTAAGATATCGTACGACTATGAGGATTTCAAAAAGAAAAGAGCGATCTCTATTGGGCCTGCCTTGGTTGATATCATGAGTAGTAGTTCAGCAGAAAGCACAGATTATTTTTTAAAGCAGTTATTTCGCTCTGTAAACAAAATTGAAAACTACATTCGCATTGAACCCAGTAACCTTTCATCAATTGATCCTGCAATGGACGCAGCGACATCAAGTAATATCCAAAAGATTGTTTCATTAGGAGATAAACTTGTTAGCGAAAACGAAGACCTCTTGAATCGAGTTGTGTCTGAAATCGTGAATGACAAAAAGGTAAATAAGGAGAGGTCGGTATGGAATTTCCTAAAAGATTAAACAAATCGAATGGTTTTGGTTCATAAAGCTTACATTTACGACGGTAAAAAATACTTATGGCCTTAAATTACGTTTGGATAGCTTTTTTTGTAATAGCTTTTGTTGTAGCACTTGCTAAACTTCTATTTTTAGGAGATACTGAAATCTTTTCGCAGTTAATTAATGGAATGTTTGATAGTGCTAAGACCGGAGCCGAGCTATCTCTAGGATTAGTAGGGATTATGACATTTTGGCTTGGCATCATGAAGGTCGGTGAAAAAGCTGGGATGATTTCTCTATTTGCCAAAGGCGTGAATCCGTTTTTTAGTAAGTTGTTTCCCGGAGTACCAAAAAACCATCCTGCCAATGGGTCCATCATTATGAATTTTTCGGCTAATATGCTGGGATTAGATAATGCCGCGACACCGGTTGGATTGAAAGCTATGCAAGAGCTGCAAGAGCTTAATCCCGAAAAAGAAACAGCGACCAATGCCCAAATCATGTTTTTAGTATTGAACACGGCGGGTATAGCATTGATTCCAACTTCTGTGATAGCCTTACGGCTAGCGAGTGGCGCAGCAAATCCAACAGATATCTTTATTCCTTCTCTAATAGGGACCTTTATCTCCTTTATCTCAGGAATGGTAGCTGTTGCTTTTTATCAAAAGATAAACCTTTTCAAATTACCTATTCTGGCATTTTTGGCCTTTTTTATCGGCCTAATGGCTGTATTGTATTTTGGACTGCATAATCTCCCTCCTGAACAAATGGAAAAAATCACAGGCCTTATTGGTGGTCTATTGATTTTTTCGATTATAATGTTATTCATAGTTTTTGGTGCCGTAAAACGAATAAACGTATACGATGCTTTTATTGATGGAGCAAAGGAAGGCTTTGGAACGGCTGTGATGATTATCCCTTTTTTAATAGCAATTTTGGTGGCTATTTCAGCATTTCGGACAACAGGCTGTATGGATTATATTGTAAATGCTGTTGCTTATGTAGTTTCGGCATTGGGCATGGATACTCGTTTCGTTCCTGCGCTGCCCGTAGGTTTGATGAAGACATTAAGTGGGGGCGGTGCACGCGGACTAATGGTTGACGTTATGCAGACATATGGTGTTGATTCTTTTCAAGGCCGCCTCGCTAGCGTCATTCAAGGCTCGTCAGAAACTACATTTTATGTTCTTGCCGTATATTTCGGTTCTGTAGGCATAAAAAATTCCCGTCATGCATTAGTCTGTGGATTAATTGCAGATGCGGTGGGACTTATTGCAGCTATTATTTTAGCATATATATTTTTTGGGTAGATAGTAAAAGTGATTGAAGAACAAATTATACAAATGAAAAAGACAATTGCATTAATTGCACACGATGGCAAAAAGGCAGATATGGTAGCCTTTGTAAAAGATCATGTTGAACACCTTAGAAATGCGCTTATCATTGCCACAGGAACTACCGGTTCTTATATTAAACAAACAGGTTTGGAAGTGGAGTTAAAATTAAGCGGTCCTATGGGAGGTGATGCCCAAATTGCAGCCTTAACTGCCGAAGGAAAGGTTGATGGAATCATTTTCTTTAGAGATCCGCTGGGAAAACATGCACATGAACCTGATATCCAAATGTTGATGCGTATATCCGATCTGTACAATGTTCCGCTAGCCACTAATCCGGCAACAGGTAGTTTAATTATTGCGGGATTATTTTAATGTCTTATGGCCAGAGAGGTACGAGTTAAAATAGGAAAAGAAAAGTATAAAACAGAAATCGAAGTAGATCAGCTAAATTTACTTGCGGATGAACCAGAAGATGTTGGAGGAGGCAATTTAGGACCTTCGCCAACAGAACTTTTGATGTCTTCTTTAGGTACATGCAAAGCGATGACTATCCGTATGTATGCAGATCGCAAAGGGTGGGATTTAAAAACTGTGCAGATAAAAATTGTCATAGGCGAACAACAAACCGATTTGCAAAAGACTACATTTTTTAATTGCCATATTGCATTAGATGGCGATCTTGATGATAGTCAACGTCAACGCTTATTGACTATAGCTGACCGATGCCCTGTACATAAGATACTGACCAATCCAATAGTCATAGAAAGTAATTTAATATAAATTGTTACACTATTTTTTTTTCGGAACGTAGTATATTTGCCCACATTGAAAATATAAACGTATGTCTTCTAATAACCAAAGTGGCGTAAGTAGCCCGTTTCAGTTATTCGATAGAATAGAATGGGCAAATCTAAACGGTCATTTTTCCTATAATTTGACAAATGAAGATGTAGAAAATCTGCATGCCCTCAATGAACCATTGACCATTACGGAGATTGAAGAGATTTATTTCCCACTTGCTCATTTACTTGATATCTTAATTCAGCGTGCGAAAGATGCACATCAAGTCGTAAATGGTTTTCTCAATAAACATACGCAAAGTCTTCCTTTTATTATCGGTATTGCAGGTTCTGTCGCTGTTGGTAAAAGTACAACAGCGAAGGTTCTTCAGAAGGTATTGTCTATGTTGCCAGGTAAACCTCGCGTGGATTTGGTAACAACAGACGGCTTCTTATACCCTAATGAAGTTTTAATTACGCGCAATATTTTAAATAGAAAAGGATTTCCAGAAAGTTACGATACCAAATTGCTATTAAACTTCCTTTCTGCAATGAAATCCGGTATAGGGAACTTCGAAGTTCCTGTCTACTCTCACTTAGAATATGATATTGTGCAAGGTCATCGCCAACAAGTCTCTAAACCGGATATACTTATTGTAGAAGGTATCAACGTCTTGCAGGTAAATTCTTCCAAAGGGAACAATGTATTTGTCTCCGATTACTTTGATTATTCCATTTATGTCGATGCCCACGAGAATGATATTATGGAATGGTATGTCAAACGATTTGAATCGTTACGCGCGACATCCTTTCAAAATCCCGAATCATACTTTCATCGGTATGCAAATATGAATGAACAAGAAAGTGTAACGATGGCAACAAGTATTTGGAATGAGATTAATCGCCCCAACTTACACGAGAACATATTACCTACACGATACAGGGCTGACCTGATTTTAGAAAAGGGATCGCATCACTTTGTAAAACAGATTAAAGTCCGTAAGATCTAATTCTTTTGCAAGTCATAAGCTCTTTTAAATTGTAAAACTTCCAGCAAAATTTCATTTTCCAACTGCTTGTGTAGTTTATTGCTAGAGCTTGTGGCATGCATTTCCATCTTGTACTTTACAAAATCTTTCCCTATTTCTACTACTTTTAAATGTAAGTCGTTGTCTTCTGTTAAATAAGGGTGATTTAGTAATGTCTTTTGAATACTCTCTTCTAATTTGTCGACTTCTACAGCCGTCTGCAAAGGAAGTTCAAAGCGAACAGAAAAAAGATTTGAACGGTGCGCTGAGAAATTAACCATGGGTGAAGTAAACACGAGGTTATTTGGCACCATGATTATATCATCTTCCTCGTCCTGAATTATAATGCTGGAAAATGTAATATCGACAATTCGGCCTTTATATTCCCCTATTTTAATGCGATCTCCGACCGAAAGCTGATCATTAAACATGATAAAAAGACCAGATAGCATATTGGTTATATATTCTCGAAAGGTGACAGCAATAGCCATAGCCACAATGGTGAGACTTGTGACAAAAGCAGCCGGATTTATGCCGAATGTCAGCATGATCGCAATGATCCCTGTGCTGGTATTTAGAACCGCCGTCAGTCTATTTATACCGAGCACGAAATTTCCCCTTACACTTCTGTTTTCGTTCCGCTTATTGTATAATGTAATAATGATGAATCTACCTACAGAAAAAATGATGCTTGCCGTAAGGAAAAGGTTTAGTGCATTGGAAGCGTTATCTAAAACACGGTGCGTCTTGTAAAAGTCCGAAAAGTACCAAAACGAAATGTACAGCAAGATCCATACAGTAAGCTTTATAATAAATTGAAGAATGCTACGCTGTTTTCTATCGTCCCCCATAGTATGAATCATGTATTATTGTTCCAGTTTTTCACCTTTTTGCAACGAATCGTTGCCAGGCATTACCTCTGTTATCCTTTAATAGAAATGAATCTATTATTTTTAATGCATTAAAAATACATTTTTTTTAATACGATGAAAAGAAGAATGCTTACAGACTTTAACGGAACCTAATGGTATTTCCTTTATATATAGGTATTTAAACCACATAAACAATACACCAACATGTTGATTAATAATTTTTTAGCCAACTATTCCAGTCTGCGCATTTTAAAATAGATAAAAATGATTTAACTTAGCAAGCTAAATGTGCTAGAAACATATAAATATGCAAACAACATTTGATTTTGAAAAGCCTATTGCAGATTTGCAAACTCAAATAGAGAAGGTTCTACAAGTTCAGGAAAAAACAAAAGTGGACATGAGTGCAACCGTAAGCGAGTTGGAGACAAAGCTTGAGTCGACAAAAAAAGATATCTATACAAATATGACCGGATGGCAGAAGGTTCAGATGTCACGTCATCCAGATCGTCCACAAACGTTTGACTATATTGAAATGATTTGTGAGGAATTTATCGAATTACACGGAGATAGAACCGTAAAAGATGATAAGGCGATTGTTGGAGGTATTGCATCTATTGGCGGCCAGTCCGTTATGGTTATAGGTCATCAAAAAGGGAAAAACACAAAGGAACGGCAATTTCGCAACTTTGGAATGGCGAATCCAGAAGGGTATCGCAAAGCGCTACGTTTGATGAAAATGGCGGAGAAATTCAACAGGCCAATTGTTACTTTAATTGATACCATGGGAGCATATCCCGGACTTGAAGCCGAAGAACGCGGTCAGGGAGAAGCTATTGCTCGGAATCTTTTGGAAATGTCTGTATTAAAAGTTCCAGTTATCTGTATCGTGATTGGAGAAGGTGCATCTGGTGGAGCACTTGGTATTGGCGTTGGAGACCGCGTTTACATGTTGCAAAACACCTGGTATTCGGTGATATCTCCTGAATCCTGCTCTTCTATTCTCTATAGAAGTTGGGATCAAAAGGAAAAAGCAGCAGATTCACTTAAGCTTACCGCAGAAGATATGCTTAAGAATGGTCTTATAGATGGTATTATTGAAGAGCCAATCGGTGGTGCACATCAAGATCCCGAGATAACAGCAGAAAATCTTAAATCTAGAATTCTTACTGATATTCTTGAATTGCAGTTGAAAGATGCAGATACGTTAGTTCATGAACGTATAGAGAAATTTAGTAAAATGGGCGTTGTTGTAGAATAACATCCGTTTCGTTACTAACAAAAAAATCCCTCAAGAATCTTGAGGGATTTTTTTGTTAGTAACGAAACGGATAATCTCGAATAAATTCGAATTTATAATCTGTATTATTTTGTATACTGTCTATAAGTGAAGATAGTAACTGTTGCCCTTTTTTATTCTGGAACATATCATCGTGCATTAACAGCACAACATTATTCGGTTCCATCGATGACTTGTTATTCATATAATTACAAATCCTCGTATATATTTCGTGAACAGACTGTATAGGCTTGCCCGTAAGTCCGTGTATCTTCCATTCCACATCCCATCCATAAATCTTATAGCCGTTTGTATAAAGCATGTCGGCAGTGCTAGCTCCACTCTGCAAATCGATTCTTCGCACATCGTCATATATCCATATATTTCGACCTGGTAAACGGATGATTTTGTACTTTAATTTAAGGTCTATTTCATTTTTTTCAAAATCGTCAAATGCACTAATAGGATTACTGTAGAAAGTTGTGAATTTATTATTTGCATGGGTATAACTATGGTTATAACACTCGACCAAGGGATTATTGTAATATTTTTGGAAGTCCCTTTTTAAGCCTTTGGACATGTTTGCATGTTTACCTACCAAAAACACATTAATCTTTATGTTTTTCGCTTTGGAAATAGAATCTATAGCTGTACTCCCTAATAGCGGACCATCATCAAAAGTAAAATAGACATGTTTAGGGAGTTTATTCAATTCGTTACGCACAGAATCCTTTACACGTTTGCGTTCGAATTTTACGAGTTTTGCTAAAGAATCCTTACTAATTGGGTTTACTGTATCTGTGGGGATATGAACAGGAGCCTTTAACCTCTTTGAAAGAGCTCCATCGGGTTTCTGATCGGCTTTTTCCTCTAACACTTCTACCCTATTTTTTTCTTTAATTAATGTATCTTGCGTTGAGTCTGCCGCTTGTGTATTCATCCCTGAGTGGCAAGATGCGAAAAAAAACGAAACATACACTATCGATCCTAAACCTAATAGAATCTTCTTCCCTTTTAACATGCTCTTTATAAGATTATAAGATTTTTTTACAAAATTATACTATATAATGTTTATAAGCAAAAAAATTAACTGAATGATCGGGTTGTTTTACGTTTTTTTTGTAAAAGCTTCATTATAAAGCTCTATTGTATTGGAATAATTTCTTATTCAATAATAGAAGGCCTATTGTTTTACCAATAAGCCTTCTTTGTCGTTTCACTTCAAGGAACATTTAATCGCGTTTATGATTCCTTTTATGTTTTTTATAGTGCTTCTTAGTGTATTTATCCTTTACAACATGCCGATGGTTTCCTCGCGCATCGCGCAGAATATGCTGCGTATGATTACTAGAATACCTCGCATATTGCTTTCTTACTTGGTTGTGATTTCTCCATGGGTTATCATTGTTAAGCACAACCTTATAGGTTTTGTATACGTCTACATGCCTATATCTTTTAGGCATAGAACGGGCGGTAACCCATCTATTTCCTTGATAATAGGTGTACCGACTTTGAACAACATCGTAGTAAATATCAATCTCCGGCATGTAGTAGAATCGGGCATAATTATACCCTACCGGACCCCATTGCGGTTGAGACCCAATATTGATATTTACGCTTACCTGTGCGTCGGCTGAAGTTACTGTGAATAAAAAACCAGCAAAAAATAATGTGTAAATAATTCTTTTCATAAAGTCTCCTTTTTTAATTGCTTACTATATCCTGTTATTTATTATTATGACAGCAAAACAATTAAAAAAGATTAACTTGTATTATGTTAAAAAATGTAAAAATAACGCTAGAAGGCAAATCCCACTTTTAGACCAGCTTCATAAAGATGTAGTCGCGACGTCATACTTCTTACCGAATAATTATCGCCATTCAAGCTCCCATCAAAACTCTGTCCTTTGACATCCTTTAATCGACCTTGTTTATATTCAAAATAAGGGCCTGCTGATATGGCAAAGCTTCTCGCTATTTTCACATTTACTCCTGCCTCTATATTTGCTAAAATCCCCGATGATAATGTGCTAGTGCGCTTATATTCACTCCCATTGATATATTCAGTATGTTTATCTTCGCTTATCCTGAAATTATAACCTAAAGATGTAGCAACAAAGGGGCTAACACGTTTATCCAATATACGGAAGCGAAAATGCCCATATAGAGGAACCGATACATAGCTTCTAAAAGCATCCCAGTCATCGTCGTCCAAATCCCAATTATCTACCTGGACTAAATGTCGGACTCCAGTTCCCGCACCTACTGCGATATGCGGATTGAGATGGATAAGTCCAATATAGTTAAACTGAAGACCTAAGAAATCGATATTGTCGTCATCAAATGCATCAAAATTTTCTCGTGAAGTCCCTGCCGTATAAGACATCCCAAAATTGAAATTATGAGAATAGTAAGGCTTAAAATCTTGAGCACACAGGCTTAAGGTAGTAGAAACAAACAAAATAAGTACAAATAGATTTTTCATGTGTAATTAAATATTTAGGGGTAAAAGCTTTTATCGAAACAAATACATGCGTAGTGTCTGGTTTATGAACATAGGTATCCTTACAAGTATAGAGGTAAAAATACAATTATTTCAATTAAATTAGAGCAGATTGTCGAAATAAAAACACATATCAATGAAGGATTTTACCGATTCCAAGATTCCTTTATTTTAGTTATCTTTGTGCGATTTTAAAAAATGAAATTTTCATGGCTTTACAATGTGGTATAGTGGGTTTGCCGAATGTGGGTAAATCAACATTATTTAATTGCTTGTCGAATGCAAAAGCTCAGGCAGCAAATTTTCCTTTTTGTACAATAGAACCCAATGTGGGGGTTATAACCGTTCCTGACGATCGATTAAACACGCTAGCTGAACTTGTGAAGCCTCAACGTGTTGTGCCAAATACTATAGAAATAGTGGATATAGCCGGTTTAGTAAAAGGCGCCTCTAAAGGTGAAGGTCTAGGTAACCAGTTCTTAGGCAATATCCGTTCTACTAATGCAATTATCCATGTGTTACGTTGTTTCGACGATGGGAACGTAATACATGTGGACGGTTCTGTAGATCCTATTCGAGATAAAGAAATTATTGATACGGAATTACAACTTAAAGATTTAGATACGGTCGTTAAGCGCATTCAGAAAGTCGAAAAGATGGCTAAGACGGGTGGAGATAAAGATGCAAAAAAAACTTTTGAGATATTATCCGTTATAAAACTCCATCTTGAATCTGGAAAATCAGCAAGAACAGCACCTATCTCAGAGGAAGATTTCGAGTTTATCCAAGATTTATCCCTTTTAACAATAAAGCCTGTATTGTATGTTTGTAATGTTGACGAAGGATCGGTCAATTCAGGGAATGCTTATGTAGAGAAAGTCAAAGAAGCAGTAAAAGACGAAAATGCACAGGTACTGGTAATTTCCGCACAGATAGAATCCGAAATAGCACAACTGGAATCCTACGACGAACGTCAGATGTTTCTAGACGATCTTGGTTTAACGGAATCAGGAGTGAATAAATTGATTCGTGCGGCTTATTCTTTACTTGATTTGGCGACTTATTTTACGGCTGGTATTCAAGAGGTTCGAGCTTGGACTATTGAAAAAGGATTTACTGCTCCTCAAGCGGCAGGTGTGATCCATACCGATTTCGAAAAAGGCTTTATTCGTGCTGAAGTCATTAAATATCAAGACTATATTGCATTAGGTTCGGAATCTGCGGTCAAAGATGCAGGAAAACTATCTGTAGAGGGAAAAACGTATATCGTCGAAGATGGTGATATTATGCATTTCCGATTCAATGTATAGATCGGAAACCACTAGTCTAAAACGCCCCCTTGTTATCAAGAGGGCGTTTTTTTCATATCCTACTTTAAGTACTTTTCCTCTATTCGTTAAGACATTTTCGAGATCATTAAAAGTTTTCCCTTTAAATTGTTCGCGCTATCGTTTTTCTCTACACCATTGTTTATATTCGAATATGAAATTTGGTCAAGTAGAAAATCCGGAAGAAGTAGACTTTACCCTTCCACCTATTCATGAAGATACGCTAAATCTTTTACACGCAAATAACTATAAAGGTGATTTGGAAGTATATGTAGGCTGTGCAAAGTGGAACAAGACTGATTTACGCGGTTTTTACCCCCCGGGAGTTAAAGATGAATTACCTTATTATTCTAAGCAATTTAACGCAATAGAGCTTAATACGACATTCTACAACTCGCCGTCAAAAAAACAAGTCGAGATTTGGAAAGATAAATCCGAGAAAGATTTTAAATTTTTCCCAAAAATACCGCAAAGTATTAGCCATTATAGTAGACTTCAAAATGTTACGGAAAAAGTGGAAGCTTTTGTTGATGCCACTGTCTTATTTCAGGAAAAGCTCGGTATGGCCTTTCTTCAGATGCACGACTATTACAAACCAAAAGATTTTGATCGGCTTAGCTCCTTTTTAACGGAGTTTCCGAAAGGCTATCCGTTAGCCATAGAACTTCGAAATACGGAATGGTTTTCAGATACAGATACAAAAAATAAATTGTATAAATTATTAGAAGATACAGAAAAGACAAATGTACTCGTAGACACCGCTGGAAGGCGTGATTTATTACATATGCGGTTAACAACACCTGTGGCCTTTATTCGATATGTAGGAGCAAATATACCTAGTGACTACGATCGATTGACTAAATGGATAGCGGTTATTAAACAATTAAAGGATGCTGGATTGGAAAAATTGTATTTTTTCATTCATCAAAATACCGAAGAAGAATCTCCTTTATTAGCAACACATTTTATCACGCTACTCAATAGAGAAATTGGCACTACACTTCATATACCAAAGAAAGAGCAATCGACATTATTTTAATATAAACTTCAATAGCCTTGAGTAATTAGACCAAGGCTATTGGCTCTTGTCGCTATTCCTCCGCTTCTATTTCTTCAAATAGCAACCTATCTTCTGCTGCTCCCTGCACATCGCCTAATTTTTCTTTAACGTCAGCTCGATAAGCATAAAGATCAGAATAATAAGGATTTAAAGAAATAGCTTTATCATAATCTTCTAGTGCCTCCCGCCATTCGTCCAGTTTTTCCCAGACATCTGCACGCAAGGTGTAAACATAAAAATCTTCAGGCAAGAGATTAACAAGTGCATTAAAATCACAAATTGCCTCTCTGTAAGACATTTGATTGACGAGAAAGTTACCTCGTTCCTCATACACTAAACTGCTTGAAGGCGATAAGTTTACGGCCATATTAAAATCATCCAAAGCATTTGTAGTGACATTTATGGATTCATAAAATTTTGCTCTAGAAATAAATCCTTGAAAATATTGGCTATCAATAACCAAAGCACTATTGAAATCATTTAAGGCCAGATCGTATCGAAGTAACCGCATGTAGATGGCTCCTCGGTAGACATATGCATCTGCCGACTTTGGGGACAATTCGATAGCCGTCGTATACAATTGCTGCGCCCCTTCATAATCAAACTGTTGAGTGGCATCTAAAGCATCATTAAGAATGGTTTTCAAGTCATTGCCAGTATCTTTTATGGTTGTAATAGCAGGTCTATTCTCAAGCCATTCTAAAAAGATATGATAATTAAAATCTAATCGTTTGGCAACTTGATAGTCATAAAATGAACCTTCTTCATCCCCGAGCTCCCGATTTAAGATTGCCCGGGCAGCATAAAAGAAGGGTTGATCTGGAAAATCTTTTATCCCTAATGTATAACGTTGAAAAGCTTCCTCTTTACGTCCATCTCTATAGTGGGCTAGTGCCGAATGCGCAAGCAAAATCGCTTCATCTTCTTTATTTTCCGTTTGATTATTCGAATGACTTAGTCTATCTATTGGAAACAGTTGGCTACTTGCTAATAGATAATACCTGTTGTCTTTTAATTGCATATAGGATTTAAAATATTTCAAACTTAGTAATGTAAAGGAAATCCGTTTTCGCTATAGGTTGCGAAAAACAATTTATAGAAACCGTTTTATAATACGCAATTTGTGCGTATATCGTTTCCATTCATTGTTATATATCCCCTCTGAATCGATTTTATCTATCCGAACTTTTGTCGACGCATGAAGGATCGTTTCATTATCGATCATAATGCCAACATGTATAATTTTACCCTCTGGATTATCGAAGAAAGCCAGATCGCCCATTTTTGTCTCTGACAGAAAATCGACCGTTTTACCGTATTCCGCCTGCTCATAGGCATCCCTTTGTATAATGTGTCCGAAGTAAGCTAATATGGCTTGGCTCAACCCCGAACAATCCACACCATAAATAGATCGTCCTCCCCATAAATAAGGGCTATGAAGATAGTAGTCAATTAATTTAGGAAATTCCGTTGAAAAGTCATCGGTAGTAGGCAGACGTAGTTTTCCTTCGATACGATATCTGAAATTTTCAAAACCACCGTGTTGAACAAAATGGGGCAAAAAACGGCTCGTAGGTAACAATGCTACCGAAGCATGTTCAGAGATTGCCTTTGCTCCTTCGATATCCACTACCAAAAATTGATTTTCATCAAAACTATGTTCCCAATCTTCCACGATATGAAACTGTCCTTTTTGTAACCAACCTTCATAATGCGGACTAAATGTTCGTATAAATGCCCATTCAGAGTCGTCTTCCAGTAACTGAAATAATTCACCAAAAAAAAGCTGATTCGTCATTTCGCTTCGATGTGATGCTGTAGCTCTAAGTGGTACAACTGTCAAATTGCAAATTCCTATAACCATGATTATTTTCCTGATCTAAAAACAAATGGATCTTCTAAAATGTTCTTATCATACGAAGATAACTTTTTTAGACGCCAAAACAGATGAACAATCACAGATTTAATCGTATACTCGTTGCCGTGGACGACACCCCATGTTCGGTGCGTGCCATAGCTTATGCAAAAGACTTAGTTAAAGAATTTAATTCTTCTTTAGCTTTAGTCACAGTAGTTCCGCCTACGTCACCTGCAGCCTATGGAGCCGATCCCCTCTTAGGACAGCAACCTATTATCGTTCCTGAGGTATCGGAGATTCAACAGGAGTCGGCACAGCGCTATCTCGAGTCAGTAGGTCAAGATTTTGAAGGTGCCCACGAGGTATTTCTTTTTAACAAAATAGGAAATATTCGCGATGAAATATTAAATACCGCGAGTGAATGGACGGCTGACCTGATTATCATGGGATCAAATGGAAGAACGGGATTCGAACATTTCATTTCGGGCAGCGTTTCAGAATCCGTTATTCGGAAAGCATCCTGCCCTGTATTAGTTGTTCCTGGAAACTGTGATTAGTGAGAACGAACTTGATGTAAGCCTCCCCTTTCAGGGTTTTCTCAATCGGACTGCATACATGCTGTCCGATTTTCTTTTATAACCTTCAATAAATCCTCCGGATTCTTTAACTAGACCATGTTGTGTTTCCAAAAAATGGACTAGTTCTTCATTTTCTTCTTTGAATACCGAGCAGGTTATATAAATCAATTGTCCTTTTGGATTCAAAAAGGGAAGTACAGTCGAGACAATTTTCTTTTGTAAAGCGGAAAATACTGAAATCTGTTGTGATTTAAATTGCTGAATCATTTCAGGGGTTCTACCCCAGGTGCCTGAACCAGAACAAGGCGCATCGACAATAATACCATCAAAAGTCTCGCCTTTCATGATATGTGAAATATCCTGAGATAGATCAAGCACCTTCTTTCTATAAGGTGTTTTAACGCCCGCTTTCTCAAATCTTTCATCAAGATTTCTTAAAATGCTCAATCTGATATCTGATACAAAAAGATTAACCTGTACATTCTTTTCAAGAAGAAGCAACGATTTCCCGCCAGAGGCTGCGCAAGCATCCCACCAGCTTGTTCCTTTATTAAATTCCCCAACATCTAAACTCTCCTGTGATGACAAATCTTGAACTTCAAATAATCCTTCTAAGGAACTTATAGTCTGCAGCTTACTTCCATTCGGAAGCCTATAAGCATTTCTGCCCTCCCGCTGAAAATCTATTTCATTTTTTTGCAGTTCCTTTTCTAATAATTCTTGTGCACCTTCTTTTATTCGAATAAATAAATCGGGCTGCACTAAATGGCTATTTTCAAAGGCGCTAACGTCAACTTCTTTTGATACATGATCGGTAAATGGAAATATTCTCCCATTTAAATCATATCCTTGCATTTTCAAGAAATCTAACTTTTGCGTACTATTCTGAGGAATCAGATCAATCCATTCAGGATGATAGAGTGCAACCAAATCACTTTGACACTCGCATAAAAATTCAGCTATTATAACTCTTTCTATTTCGGTTTTGTCAGAAAGCAAATTCCCTAATCTAAAATAGTTATAACATAGGCGGGATATCATACGCCTATCCGACGATCCCATTTGTCGGTTTTCCTTAAAAAAACGAGTTAGAAATCTACTAAACGGCTCGTCAAAATGATAAGCATGAAGAGCGCGTTGAAAGTTACGCAATTGCTGTTCAACCCTACGTTGATTAATTACAGTCATTAATTCAGTTGAAAAGAAGTCCCTTTATATATTTTATAAGAAACATTTTTATTTACATATCCCGAGTTCGGATCCTGATCAAAGCTATAAGAGCTAAAAATACCATCGAAATTTTCCGTTAGAATATGTTTTGCATAAGAATTTCCATATTTCGACAGTAAACCTCCGAAATACCGAGCCGCGTCGTAACCTTTATAGGAGTAATCTGAAGGATTCACACCATACAACGTGTAATATGCATCTTTAAATTGCTTCACAGTAGTCGTCCAGGTTTTCAAATGACTTTCTGAAGTGATAACAGGATTGTAATTAGAAAAATTATCGTAAATACTAAAATCTATCCGATCCCATAGCGGATGTCCGTAGAGATTAAAAGAATAAAAGCCTTCTGTAGATTTCCTATCAAGATTGCTTAATAGCGTACGCAATTGATATTTATCTGTACTACCTACAACAAGTATATTAGTTCCACCCGTTGTAAGAGATTCGTTCAATTGTTCTAAAGAAGTAACCGATTTAATCAGAATAGAAGATTTCGCTATTTTGACCTGAGCTATAAAGTTACTTAGAAATTGTTTACCATCATTGTCGGAAGTATTATAGACAATCACCACATCTCCTATACTGTAGTCTTTCGCAACCCTCCTCGCTATAGCTTGAGTATGTACATCAATTGAAGGCGTTAAAGAAACTAAATTTGAGAGGTTAAAGTCACTTGCTTTAGATGCAGCCAAAGGGTTTATCTGTAGCACATCGTTATTTGGCAAATTTGTACCAAATGCTCGTATTTCCTTTGGATAAACGGGACCGACAATTAAACTCGCACCTTCAATATCCTCTGATTTTGCAATCGAGATACTTTGATTCTCATTATCTTTCGAATCGATAACATTTAATCCAAAGGATTTTCCCTCTTTTGCGAGTTCATCAAGTCCAAATTGAAAACCTTGATAAAAATCTAGTGCTATTGAAGAACGTTTTACATCTTCTTTAGAGAGTGCTGCAGGATTTAAACGATCTAATTGAAAGGGTAAAACAAGCGCAATATTATTTGCGATAACACTCCTTCTTTTTGCCTCTTCTATTTCGGCCTCATTTTTAGAAGAACTGTTTTTGTCTACGCCTGTATTATTGGAGCCCACATTTCCCCCGCGGTGATCTGGAGACTTTAATACACTTACTTTTGGAGAACAAGCGCTTACGAGAAGCGCTAGTCCTAATGCTATCAATAATCTTTTATTCCCACTCAATAGTTGCTGGTGGTTTGGAGCTAATATCATAGACAACTCTGTTGATTCCTTTAACATGATTGATGATTTCGTTAGATATTTTCGCTAATAAGTCGTACGGTAAATGAATCCAATCGGCCGTCATTCCGTCTAAAGAGCCCACTGCACGAAGAGCCACAACATGTTCATATGTTCTTTCGTCGCCCATTACCCCAACAGATTGCACAGGTAAAAATATAGTTCCAGCCTGCCAAACGCGCTCATACCATCCAGACTCCTTTAAATTTCGGATGTAGATATCGTCTGCATCTTGCAGAATTCTTACTTTTTCTTCAGTGATATCACCAAGAATACGTATTGCTAGACCTGGACCAGGGAAAGGGTGACGTCCTAATATATTTGGATCTACATCTAACGTTTTTCCCACTCTTCTTACCTCATCTTTGAATAATGTTTTTAGTGGCTCAATAACCTTCAACTTCATAAAATCAGGTAAGCCACCCACATTGTGATGGGATTTGATTGTTGCAGAAGGTCCTTTTACAGAAATTGACTCTATGATATCGGGATAAATTGTCCCTTGCCCCAACCATTTTGCCTCAATACCCTCCGGCAACTCATTTTGTACATCTTTTGCTGCTTGATCAAAAACATCGATAAAAGCTGCTCCTATTATTTTTCTTTTTTGTTCAGGCTCAGAAATACCCGCTAGGCGACCATAAAAAAGATCTTTAGCATTTATTCCTTTGATATTTAACCCCATGTTTTTGTAAGAATCCAAGACCTGCTCGTATTCATTCTTACGAAGCAATCCATGATCTACAAAAATACAGTGTAGATTTTCACCAATAGCTTGGTGTAGAAGAACAGCAGCAACGGTGGAGTCAACTCCTCCTGATAACGCCATAATCACGTGATCATTTCCTAATTGTTCTTTCAATTCTGCAATTGTTGTTTCTACAAAAGCGTCTGGAGTCCAATCTTGCGAACATCCGCAGATGTCTACAACAAAATTTTTCAGCAGCACTTGTCCGTCTGTACTGTGTGTCACCTCTGGGTGAAATTGTATCCCATAGGTACGTGTACCTTCGATATGGTAAGCAGCCACACGCACTTTATCTGTACTCGCAATGATATTGAAGTTCGTTGGTACTTCTTTAATAGTGTCTCCATGCGACATCCATACTTGAGATTGTACTGGAACTCCTTTTAAAAGCTCGTTTTCTTGATCAACAAATTGTAGATTAGCGCGGCCGTATTCACGAATCTCAGAAGGAAGGACATCACCTCCAGATTTTTGAGCTAAATACTGCGCTCCATAACAAACGCCCAATAGCGGAAATCTACTTTGGATGTCAGCATAATCAATCTGAGGAGCATCTTCTTGTCGAACCGAATAAGGGCTGCCAGAAAATATAACACCTTTAACAGCATCGTCAAAATCAGGCAAGTTATTAAACGGGTGGATTTCACAATAAACATTAAGCTCACGAACACGACGTGCTATCAACTGTGTATACTGTGAGCCAAAATCAAGGATGATAATTTTTTCGGACATGCGGCAAAGTTAAGTATTTCACCTTGTAATTTTAAGGAATTTTTATTTCCCCCTATCCGTATATTTTTTCTTTTTCTATCGCCACGATTTGGTAAGCCATGACTAGTGTCGTCTCGGAGTCTGTATTCTTTATAGTTTACGTTGGGAAATACGTTAATTTTCAGTTATGAAATTGATTTTTCCACCTGCTAATCGTTTTTGTTTTCTCTCCGATGGATTGCCGTAAATATTTATTACTCCTCCTGCACGTGTTTGCACATCCGCAGATACCGAAGCGTTTACTTCGCAGACTCCTCCTCCATTTGTCCTGGCGACAACTTGGCTACTCTTCAAATTACGCGCATAGTAGTTACCTCCAAATGTTGAATTGACATTTTGGGATTTGGTCTCCCCTTGCAGTGTTATATTTGCTCCTGTTGTACTATTTACAACAACATGGGACGCTTGCAGATTGACATCAATCTTTCCACCTTCATTTGCCCATATAGCAACTGTATCCGCTACGATCTTATCACCGTTTGTTTGAACAATAGCACCTTTCTGGATCAAAAAATCAGAAAAGTTGCTTGCGTATACTTTAATAAAAGTATTAACTCCCTTCAAAGGATAGCCATTAGTCATTTTAATACGCAATTTATCCTCTTTTTGAATAACTTCTACTTTATCCGACAGTTCGCCCTCTATAGACACAACATTCTTATCGCTAACGATAATTTCTACATTCAATTTATCAGTGACATCTAATTCTTTAAAAGAACCAATTGGAATTTCAATTTGAGCTTTAGCAAAAGATAGGGATAATATACCTGCGAAAAGAAATACTAATTTTGTACTCATATATACCATTTAGAAAACAAAAATACATAAACATTCTCTAGCTAACGTCCCAGTAATGCAAGTTCACTGTCAGAATACATCTTTGCTCCTTTGAGATAGGTATATAGTAAATCTTTCGTTTCTTTATCACTGAGCTTGTAGAGATTATTCACTAAAAACTCCTTATCTTCTTCTATATTATCTTTATAACCCAAGTACGAAGGAATGTAATACTGTATACAAAGTCTGATGTAGCGGAGCTCTACATTGTTGGGGTTTCCAGAGATTTCCTTTTCCAGCATATTTTTACCATCTTTAAAATAGCTCATTTTTTTTAAGGGATTACCAATATGCTTTGCCATAAACATATGATATGCTGCTTCGTAGCCCCTTTCGACTGGAGAATCAGCATACTTTTCCAAAGCTTGCAGGTGTCGTTTGCAGGCTTTCTCATCCTTGTGTCCGATCTTGAAATCCTTTCGAATATCCGTTATAGAGAGGTTTTGAGCATAGAGTACACTTATTGTTATCAGTACTTGCAATACGGTAATAAAAAGACAATTTTTCCTCATAAGCTTATTCCGCTGGTTACATGGAGAAAAGTTACAAAAAATAAGCCAATTTACGAGTTTAATTACGGTATAAATCGTTGTTTCTACGTAAAGATAAGAGGGTAATTATTTTAATTAAAGTTATTATCAGTTGATTATAATGTATTTATTTACAATTTCCTAAACAAAAAATTTCAATCCTAATCGCAGTCCATAACCGATCATTATACCCAATATAAAACTAGCCAATGTACCTACTAAAATGTACTCTGTGAATTTAGTATCCTTTGTATTGGTAAGGTCCCCAAATCTAAAAATGGATTTTGCGCCTAAAAGAAATCCTATTCCTGATAAAAAACCGAGTTGTATGAATAAAACAATAAGCAATCGTTCCATGACACCAATTAATAATCCCGCGTCATTTAATGAATTTTTTGGCTTCTGGAGAAAATCTACGTCCGTAGTCCATTTACTAAAGAAAATCCGCAATGCAATAGGGCTTACATAGGTTGTCAAGATAAATGCAATCGTATATAGCAACGTTTTTGACGATATTATAATGTCAATCCACGTTGTTGAAAGAGGGTATTCAAAAAACAGAACAGCCAATAGAACGAGCAGATGTAGCAGCTGATCGGTTACGAAAATTTGAAATGGCTTAAAGGGCCATTTCCTTTCCAGGTATATTTTAAAACTATCGATTACAAGATGAGAAAGAGTTACAAAAAGTATCGTCTGCCATTGTGCTCGCAATTCCCCCAAAAAAAGAAACAGAAGTAATATCGCATGTACGGAGATATGGAGCAGCAAATAAGTGATCTGTTCTTTCCTTTTATCTACCCAACCTTTTGGCTGCAATACAAAATCACCTAAAAGATGTGCCAATAGAAGTTTTAGAAAAAAAAGACTCATAGTTCTAGTAGTTTTTGTGTACAATAAAGCAGCGCCTGGTTGAGTTGTACAAAAGAGCCTTTTTGGAGCTCAAAGCTAACTTGTCCTTGATGTTTCTTCTGAAGCTTTTTAGCTAATTCAGTTTGATTAGCTTCCTCGTGCAGGAGCGCCATTTTTAATGTTTGGGCTATATTCGGGGTCCATCGTGCAGCAATTTCCGTTAAAAGAGAAAGAATAATGTTACACACCTTATCTGTTTCCTCTTGCCCCGATTGAAGAAGCAATGTGTGTTTTTTTAATCGATCAAAAGCTTCTCCTGAATTGATTAAAGCCGTGCCAAAAGAGGTTTTAACCGACTGGGAATCATAATCTTTAAAACCTACACCTATACCTATTCTAGCATCTAACTTCAAAGCAATCATACTCATTTTAATGTAAAATGCAGCTTTAAAGGCTTCTTCGAGAGATAATTCGCATTGAAAACTATCGCCTCTATAGATGTCATATTTTTCGCTATACATACCGATAGCTTCTTCCAAAGCGGGTTGCCAAAGCTTCGGGC
Source organism: Sphingobacterium sp. LRF_L2 (assembly GCF_965644235.1). Classification (NCBI taxonomy): domain Bacteria; kingdom Pseudomonadati; phylum Bacteroidota; class Sphingobacteriia; order Sphingobacteriales; family Sphingobacteriaceae; genus Sphingobacterium; species Sphingobacterium sp. LRF_L2. Next base: position 300,158 of record NZ_CBFFRI010000004.1, read on the forward strand.
TTTCTTTTCGGGATCCGACAATATCGCCGGTTAATATTGCGATTTTCTGTTCCATGTTATATCAAAAATAGCAAAAAATAAAGTATAACCAAATTTAGTGATATTTTTATTTATCATCGTTTTTAGTGATATTAAAGATTATTATCAATCTCTCTACTATAGAAAAAGCCGCATATTTGCGGCTTTTTCTATGGTAGAGAGCTTTTTGCAAAGATTATACAACGATGTTGATGATTTTACCTTTTACAAAGATCATCTTTTTGACAGCTTTTCCATCCAAAAAACGAATCACATCCTCATTCGCCAAAACAGATTCTTCAACAGCCTTTTGATCTAAATCTAAAGGTAATGGTAAATTCATTTTCATTTTGCCATTAATGGATACGGGATAAGCAAATTCCGATTCGACAAGATAATCCGCATTAAAAACAGGGTAAGATGCAAATGAAAGTGTACCCGCATCATTTCCTAAAAGCACCCATAGCTCTTCTGTAATATGTGGCGCATAAGGCTGTAGCGTGATAACTAAATCTTGTAAAATTTTACGCTTATTACACTTCAATTCTGTCAATTCATTAACACAAATCATAAATGCAGAAACCGAAGTGTTGAAAGAGAATCGTTCGATATCTTCTTCTACTTTTTTAATGATTTTATGCAAAGCTTTATATTCCGCCTTTGTTGGTTCGTCTTCAGAAACAACGAAGTTGCCTTCGGCATTGTGGAACAGGCGCCAAACCTTTCTTAAGAACTTGTATACGCCCTCTATACCATTTGTATTCCAAGGTTTCGATTGTTCTAAAGGCCCTAAAAACATTTCATACAGACGCAGGGTATCTGCACCATAGGTTTCGATTATGTCATCAGGATTAACCACATTGAACTTGGATTTGGACATTTTCTCTACTTCTGTACCACAGATGTATTTACCGTTTTCCAAGATAAAGTTTGCTTGTGCAAAATCTGGTCTAAAACCTTTAAATTTTTCTGTATCCAGAATATCGTTGGAAACAATATTTACATCCACATGCAGTGCAATAGTATTGTAGTTTTCTTTTAAGCCATAAGAGACAAATGTATCTGTACCCCTTCCATCTTCATCTAAGATACGGTAGACAAAGTTCGATCGCCCCTGAATCATACCTTGATTAATCAACTTCTTAAAAGGCTCTTCTTCCTGATGATAACCAAGGTCCTTTAAAGCTTTGTTCCAGAACCGTGAATAGAGAAGGTGCCCTGTAGCATGCTCTGAACCACCTATATATAAATCTACAGCTTTCCAATAGTTGACTGCTTCCTTGGACGCAAATAACGCTTGATTTTGCGGATCCATATAACGGAACCAATACCAAGAAGACCCTGCCCATCCGGGCATTGTACTTAATTCATATTCGTATTGATCTTTATATTTCCAATTTTCAGCTCTTCCTAGTGGAGGTTCGCCACTCTCTGTCGGAAGATACTTATCAACTTCGGGTAATAGTAAAGGTAATTCGCTCTCCTCAATGAGGTAAGGAAGTCCATCTTTAAAATAAACAGGAACAGGCTCACCCCAATAACGTTGACGTCCGAAAATCGCATCACGCATTCTGTAATTCACCTTTGATTTTCCAAGATTCAACTCTTCTAATTTGGCTGTAAGCGTAGCGACAGCATCGTTATAAGTTAACCCATTAATCATATCAGAGTTTATGTAGCGCCCATCTTTGTTTGGATCCGCAGACTCTTCGATCTGTTGGGTGTCTGAAATTTGTATAATAGGCAGATCAAAATGCTTTGCAAAGACATAATCACGCTGGTCTCCGGATGGAACCCCCATAACAGCGCCTGTCCCATAGCCTGCTAAAACATAATCTGCAATCCATATCTGTACATCATTACCTGTTAGGGGATGTTTAGCATAAGCCCCGGTAAAAGCCCCAGACACCGTTTTTGTATCAGACATACGGTCCAGTTCAGACTTTTTAGCGCTCTTTTCTCTATATGTATTGACGGAAGCACGGTGTTCTTCTGTCGTCAACAGGTCTACCCATTCGTGTTCAGGAGCCAAAACAATAAAGGAAACACCGTAAATCGTATCTACCCGCGTTGTAAAAACCTCAATATCGGATTGAATCTGAGGAACAGGAAATTTCACAGATGCTCCAACGGATTTACCAATCCAATTTCGCTGCATCTCCACTAGAGGCTCTGGCCAATCAATAGATTCCAACCCTTGAAGCAAACGATCTGCATAGGCTGTGATACGCATAGACCATTGCATCATTTTCTTTTGTTCTACTGGATAGCCACCTCGTTCAGACACACCATTAATAACTTCGTCATTTGCTAAAACCGTACCCAATGCCGCACACCAATTAACTGTACTTTCCCGCAAATAAGCCAATCTATATTTTAAAAGCTCGCGCTGTTGCTCTTCCTCAGAGAAAACAGCCCATTCTGCGGCTGTAAATACACGTGTATCCTCGTCGGATACGGATATAATACCTTGGGAACCATTTTCTTCAAACAAACTTATTAATGTTTCTATTGACTCCGCTTTATCGGTCTTTTTATTGTACCAAGCATTGAATAGCTGCATAAAAATCCACTGCGTCCACTTGTAATATTGTGGATCAGATGTCCGGACTTCCCTCGACCAATCGTAAGAAAAACCAATATTGTCTAGCTGCTCACGATAGCGCTCTATATTTACTTCAGTAGTCACCGCAGGATGCTGACCTGTTTGAATAGCATATTGTTCTGCTGGCAAACCGAAGGAATCATACCCCATAGGATGCAAAACGTTAAACCCTTTCAACCGTTTATATCTGGAAAAAATATCCGATGCAATATAACCTAGTGGATGACCTACATGCAGTCCTGCCCCAGATGGATAAGGAAACATATCGAGAACATAATATTTAGGCTTGTCTGTCTGTGCCGAAGGCTTGAATGTACCATGTTCAGCCCAAAATAGCTGCCATTTCTTTTCTAAAGATTGATGATTGTATTCCATTGTAACCTGTTTCTGCTAAATCAAAGAGAGGCGAAATTAGCTATTTTACAGCAAAAAATAGACATAAAAGTTTTATATTAAACAATAAATGCAGATATTAGAAGTTGAATATACATAAGAAATATGTGTTTTCATCCGATATTATTACATGAAAATATTTCTTAAGTGCGCATTATTATTTACTTTCGCATCAAAATAGATTAACAATATTTATATGTCGACTCACGAAGAAGGTTCTACACGAAAGAAAACAAAGTCTATTTATGTATCTACAGTTATAAGTGTTGCATTGGTATTACTGATGACAGGACTTTTAGGGCTGATATTAGTACATGCAAAAAATCTTTCAAAATACGTTAAAGAAAACATCGTCCTCAATATCATTGTGAATGATAATGTGAATGAAGGAGACGTATTGGCAATGCAAAAAGATATTGAAAAGGATCCATACGTTTTACGTACTGAATACATCAGCAAAGAGTTAGCAGCAAAAAATCTTAAAGAAGATTTGGGTGAAGATTTTGTTGAATATTTAGGACACAATCCGTTGCTACCTTCTATTGATGTATATTTAAAGGAAGATTATGCAAATACCGATAGTATCCAGACATTTATACAAAAGGCTTCTAAAAATAGCCGTGTAAAAGAAATCGTCTACCAGGAATCACTCATTGATATGGTCAACAAAAATATCCGTATTATAGGTCTGGTGGTACTGGCATTTACAGTCGTTTTGCTGATTATTGCCGTAGCATTAATTAATAACACAATCCGTTTGGCAATTTATTCTCAACGTTTCCTTATCAAAAGTATGCAGTTGATTGGTGCAACGAAAAATTTCATTCGAAAACCCTATCTTTTTTATGGTATTTTCCATGGGCTATTAGGGGCTTTGATTGCCATTCTCCTTCTTATATTTACATTACAATTCGCGCAAAAACAAATTCCCGACTTGATTTTTTTACGTAACTGGTATGAATTTGGCGCCATATTTTTAATTGTCGTATTATTGGGCGTGGTAATTTCTGGACTTAGCACCTATTTTGCCGTTACCAAATATCTTAAAGCCAAATCACATAGTCTTTATCGTTAATTATTCCTAAACATGTCTGAAAAACAACACAAGTCTTCTTCCTTACGCAATGAACCGAAAGCGGGCTTTGCATTTGAGAAAATAAATTATCAAATATTTATCGCTAGTATTGCCACAGTGGTGCTCGGTTTTATATTAATGATGGGGACTGAAGATATCTATAGCTTTACTAAAATAACATTAGCCCCTCTAGTTGTCATTATTGGATTTGCTTTAGGGTTTGTAGCGATATTGTATAAACCGAAAAAGAAAAACAACTAAAAAATATGACCTATTTTCAGGCGATAGTATTAGCTATCATTGAGGGATTAACAGAGTTTTTACCTGTATCATCCACAGGGCATATGATCATTGGGACAGCTTTAATGGGTATGGAGCCCTCTCCTTTCGTGAAACTGTTTACCATCGTCATACAATTGGGAACTATACTATCGGTATTAGTTTTATACTTCAAACGGTTCTTTAAGTCTCTTGATTTTTATTATAAGTTAGTTGTTGCAGCTATTCCCGCTTCGATTTTAGGCTTAGTATTAAACGATTTCATAGACTCTTTGTTAGAAAGTCCTTTGATGGTTGCTGTCATGTTAGTCGTTGGCGGTGTGGTCTTGTTATTTGTGGATAAATGGTTTAATAAACCTGCCGTCGATAACTCGGATAATATCACATACAAACAGTCATTCATCATTGGTTTATTTCAATGCTTGGCTCTTATTCCAGGCACCTCTCGTTCTGCCAGTACAATCGTCGGTGCCATGACGCAAAACTTGACACGCAAAGCGGCAGCTGAGTTTTCATTTTTTCTAGCCATACCTATGATGCTTGGCGCATCAGTTGTCAAACTATATAAGTTTCTGAAAGAGGGGCATACTTTTTCAGGAGAAGAAATTAATTTGCTTGTTATAGGGAATATTGTAGGATTTATTGTTGCTATTATAGCTATCAAAACATTTATCAATATATTGACCAAATATGGTTTTAAAGCTTTTGGTTGGTATAGGATTGTGATCGGCGTGGTGATTATTGGATTAATATTGGGAGGACACAGTCTACAAATTATTTAAATGACAAATACAGAAGAAAAGCATACCGCTCCTTTTCGTTTTGCAGAAGGAGCAGTTTTATTAATAGACAAACCGCTCGAGTGGACAAGCTTTGATGTAGTTGGTAAATTACGTAATGCCATGAAACCTGAGAAAATCAAAGTAGGGCATGCGGGAACATTAGATCCACTGGCTACAGGTTTGTTGATTATATGCACAGGAAAGTTTACAAAAAGAATAGACGAGTTTCAAGCGCAAGAGAAAGAGTATACAGGCAAGATAACCATAGGAGCAACTACACCTTCTTTTGATTTAGAAACGGCGATAGATGCTGTATTTGACTATTCGCATGTCACACCAGAATTAATCTATTCAACAGCTGAACGTTTTCTGGGAGAGCAAGAACAGTACCCTCCCGCTCATTCGGCTATAAAGATCAATGGTGAACGTGTCTATGAAAAAGCAAGACGAGGTGAAGAGGTTGAACTTAAATCTAGAAAAGTTACAATTACCTGTTTTGAAATAGTAAAGATTGAGTTACCAGATGTTCATTTTAAAATAGGCTGTTCGAAAGGCACTTATATTCGTTCTATTGCAAGTGATTTCGGAAAGGCTTTAGGGATTGGTGCACATTTAAGCGCGTTGAGACGTACAAAAAGTGGCGATTTTCACGTAGATGATGCCTGGAATTTGCAAGACTTAGTCGAAAAAATTAAATTAAACAAAACGTTGGATCGTTAGACATAATCCTATAAATCAGGAATGAAAATATATAGAAGCTTAGATGAATTTGAGACTTTATCAAATGCAGTTGTAACAATTGGCACATTTGACGGCGTTCATATTGGTCATCAAAAGATTTTATCTAAATTGAGAGAATGTGCTCAGGAAATTAAGGGAGAGACAGTCTTGTTAACCTTTTTTCCTCACCCTCGGCTAATTATTAATCCGGACGACGAAAATTTGCGTCTCATTAATGATATAGAGGAAAAAACACATCGCTTAGCACTTGCAGGAATAGATCATTTAATCATCACTCCATTTACTCGTGATTTTTCGAATCAAACAGCAGAAGAATACATTAGCAATGTGTTGGTCGGAAGATTAGGCACTAAACAGATTGTCATAGGCTATGATCACCATTTTGGAAAAGATAGACAAGGTTCTATCAAAGATTTAAAACATTTTGCCGGGATTTATGATTATGAAGTTGAACAAATCCCCGAACAAGATATTGAAGATGTTGCTGTCTCGTCTACACGAATAAGAGAATCATTGATAAAAGGAGATATCGAGACAGCAAATAAGTATCTAGGTTATCCATTTGAGCTGACAGGAAGTGTGGTACGAGGTGATCAAATCGGCAGAGAAATTGGTTTTCCTACAGCAAATTTGAATGTTCACGAAGCGCATAAGCTTATTCCTGCATACGGTATTTATGCTGTAGAAGCTGAGATATATCCAAATGTCCCTTTTATACAAACTGGAGATTATATTCCTTTAGAGCCGGAACGTATCGCTAAAGGAATGGCTTATATCGGTACACGGCCTACGGTAGATGGCATGAATAGAAAGATTGAAATCAACCTTTTAGATTTCAAAGATGATATTTATGGAAAAACGCTTCGGGTTAAGTTTCTTAAATTTATACGCCACGATCAATGGTTTGATTCCTTAGAAACAATGAAGAATCAGATTAAGGAAGATGAAAAAAACATCAGAGCTTATTTTCAGGAAAACAGCTGATCAGCGAAATTCCGAAATGAAAAAGGCGATTGAATTTAATCAATCGCCTTTTTCTGTTTACGCCTTAAATACTCCTCCAGAACAATTGACAATTGCTGTTCTTGTGTTAAATCTGAATTATCTAACACAAAAGCATCCTCCGCTTGCCTTAAGGGACTTTCCTCACGTGTGCTATCAATGTGATCACGATGAGCTAGGTTTTCAATAACATCCTCCATACTGACCAACTCCCCTTTAGCAGATAACTCTGCAAAACGACGTTCAGCGCGTACACTTGGGCTGGCAGTCATGAAAATCTTCAAATCAGCATCGGGAAACACCGTAGTTCCAATATCACGTCCATCCATCACGATATTACGTCGTTTACCAAGCTTTTGTTGTTGCGTGACCATCGCATGCCGAACTTCTTTAATAGCACTTACTTCACTTACGTTGTCAGAAATATACATCATCCGTATTTCTTCCGAAACATCTTCATCATTCAGTATAACCTGTATTTTTTCTGCGTTCGGAATAAAGTCTATATGAATGTTTTCTAAAGCCTCGTTTATCGTTTCCAAATCGTGTAGTTGGATATTATTTCGTAAGAAATACAATGTTACCGCGCGATACATTGCACCGCTGTCTATAAACACGAAATTCAATTGTTTTGCCAATGCTTTTGCAACAGTGCTTTTGCCGCAGGACGAAAAACCATCAATTGCTATAATGAAATTTTTACGTCCCATTTTAACGATTGCCTCCTATTACTATTCCTGGTTTATTCACGAGCGGAACCTTAATGATATTTTCATCAACTATACTTTCGGGAAGAAAAATATATTTCTTATCAAATATCGTGTTGTCGATATAATAGCTTAGCCAATATTCATTAGTAAGACCAAAAACCTGCGGATCTATCGCCTCTATTTTAACGGTAGCTTCGGCCGCGATATCACCTAAGAAATGTCGTAACGTTGTTGTTGAGACTTCCTTTCCCTCCTTTTGGCCATACCCCTTAGACGAAACCAACACATTGGTAATGGGGACTTTCTTTTCGTTAACAAGATAGACATTCCAAACTTTTTCTGTTGGTGAATCACGTTCTAAAACGATAGCAATCGAAATATTTTCTACCGTATTATCCGGCAAATCTTTTTTCATAAAAATTACTTTTTAGCTTTTGCCTTGGATGTTGTCTTACGTCCACCTTTAGCTGCAGTCTTTTTTGCGGCTAACGCTTTTCCTTTAGGATCGGCTTCGGCCCATTTGAGCACATCTTCATATGTTATTTTCTCCACTTCTGTGCCCTTTGGAATCTTTATATTTTGTTTTCCAAAGCGGATAAATGGGCCCCATCTTCCGTTTTCTATTTGTGCCTCCGCATTCTCTTCGAACACTCGGATTACCTTTTCAATATCACGCTGACGTTTATCTTTAATAATCTGGATAGCCTCGCTTTCCGAAACCTCCATCGGATCGAGATTCTTCGGTAAAGAGTAGAAAGCACTAGCATGACGAATATAAGGACCAAAACGGCCTATAGCTACTGTCATTTCTTTATCTTCAAACTCACCTACTTTTTTAGGCAATTTGAACAGTTCTAATGCATCTTCGAAAGTAATTGTCTCGATCATCTGCCCCTTTCTTAATGAAGCAAATCTTGGTTTCTCTTCATCTTCAGCACTTCCAATTTGTACTAAAGGGCCAAACCGTCCCACACGAACAGTTACAGGTTTTCCGGATACAGGATCAATGCCTAAATCACGTTCATGACTTGCGCGGTCAGCGTTTTCCAACGTATCCTGTATTCCTTCATGAAACGGCCCGTAGAAATCTTTCAACATGGCCGTCCATTCTTTATCTCCTTGTGCTATTTCATCAAATTCCTTTTCTACCTTCGCAGTAAAGTGATAATCGATAATGTCATTAAAGTGTTCTACAAGAAAATCATTAACAAGTACACCAATATCTGTTGGAAACATTTTAGATCGCTCAGCACCAGTTATCTCGGATTTTAATTGTTCGAGCACCTTATTGTCCTCTATTTGAAGCACCGTATAATTACGTTCGCGACCGTCCCGATCTTCTTTCACAACGTAACCACGATTCTGAATAGTCGAAATGGTTGGCGCATATGTTGAAGGACGGCCAATGCCCAATTCCTCTAATTTTTTTACCAAAGAAGCTTCCGTGTATCTCGCAGGAGGACGTGAAAAGCGTTCAGTCGCACTCATTGATTTCAGGTTCAAGGCTTGCCCCTTTTCTAGCGGTGGTAATAATGCATTCTCTGAGTCCTGGTCTTGAGATGTCTCCGAATCATCATCAGTTGATTCCATGTACACTTTCAAAAAGCCATCAAATTTCATAACCTCGCCCGTAGCTACAAGTTCCTCTTCACGAGTTGATATTTCGATTTTTGCTGTTGTTTTTTCAAACTCAGCTTCACTCATCTGCGAAGCAATAGCCCTTTTCCAAATCAGTTCATATAGCCTTCTTTCAGCATTATCTCCATCGATACTATGTTCCGAGAAGTAAGTCGGACGAATCGCTTCGTGCGCCTCCTGAGCTCCAGCAGATTTAGTTTTATATCGACGTAGTTTATGATATTTATCACCATACGCTTTCACGATTTCGGCCTCGGCAGCGTTAATTGCAGTATCACTCAAGTTGACAGAATCGGTCCTCATATATGTAATACGTCCCGCTTCATAAAGACGTTGAGCGACCTGCATCGTACGAGCAACTGAAAAGCCTAACTTACGACTAGCTTCCTGTTGCAAGGTAGATGTAGTGAAAGGTGCTGAAGGCGTTCGTTTAGCAGGCTTCTTTTCTAGTGATCCTATTTGAAAAGAGGCATTAATACTATCCTGCAAGAATGCCGCTGCATCCTCTTTTCTCTCAAAACGGCGAGGTAACTCGGCTTTGAAAATTTCTTTATTATTTCCAGTAGTAAACTGAGCTACAATCTTATAAGAAGCTTCTGCTTCAAATCTATTGATATCACGTTCTCGTTCAACGATAAGTCTTACAGCAACTGACTGAACCCTACCAGCTGACAATGAAGGCTTTACCTTTTTCCACAACACGGGAGAAAGCTCAAATCCTACCAACCTATCTAACACACGACGGGCTTGTTGGGCATTTACTAAATTAAAATCAATCTTACGAGGCTGATCAATAGCTTTTAAAATGGCAGGCTTGGTTATTTCATGAAATACAATACGCTTGGTTTTATCATCTTTCAGTGCTAGTGTTTCATACAAATGCCAAGATATGGCTTCCCCCTCGCGGTCCTCATCGGATGCTAGCCAAACCATTTCCGCATCCTTGGCTAATTTCTTTAACTCACTGACTACCGACCTTTTATCAGATGGCACCTCGTACTTTTGTTTAAAATTGTCATTGGTGTCTATTGCGTCGTCTGTCTTCACTAAATCACGAATATGGCCATAACTAGATTTTACTAAGAAATCTTTTCCTAGATATCCCTCTATTGTTTTGGCTTTTGCCGGTGACTCTACTATCAATAAATTTTTTGCCATTTATAAATGAATGATTTCTGCAAATAAAGCTATTTCAAAATGGAATGACAATAATTTTTTGTCACTTCCTCAAAAAAAGATCTTAATTGCCTTTAAAAGAAAAGCAATATATCTAATAAATAAAACGCAGCGAAAATAACTGACGCTATCCCATTGGTTGTCATAAAGGCACGATTTACTCGACTTAAATCAGTTGGACTTACAATTCGATGTTGATATATAAGCAAAATACCGTAGAATATGACACCTAAATAATAAAACCAACTAACCGGCATATAAAACACAGGAAGCAAAATAAAAAGAAAAGATAAGCCATGCAATCCTTCTGAAATACGCAAGGCTCGTTTTCCTCCAAAATATGCTGGAATAGAATTTAATCCATTTTCTCGATCGAATTGTTCGTCCTGCAGTGCATATATAATATCAAACCCACCCGACCAGCACATCACCGCAATACCATAAAATACAGGTACGATATGAAACTGATTTGTGACAACCAGATAAGCACCTATTGGAGCCAATCCCAGGCCAACACCCAAAACGAGGTGACATAAAGGAGTGATTCTTTTCGTGTAACTATAAAATAGTACAACAAACAGTGCTATAGGTGACAAATAAAAACAAAGCGAATTGATAAAGAAGGTAGCGCCAACAAACACCACACAATTTACTAGCGTGAAAATAAGTGCTTGTTGAGCGGATATCTTCCCTGAAGGAATATCACGCATTGCTGTACGAGGATTGATGGAATCGATATCACGATCCAAATAGCGGTTAAAAGCCATAGCAGCATTTCTCGCAGACACCATACAAACTAACATTAGTACTAATTTCTTCCAATCGAAACTATTCGAAGTTGTATGTACAGCAAGAAAAAAACCGATAAGTGCAAACGGTAACGCAAAAATGCTATGAGCGAATAGCACTAATGACATGTATTTTTTCATAAATTCGAATCTTGATTTGGAATAACGAATCTACCATTAATTTCGTCTATAGTTTGCAGAATATTATCTGTTCCTTGTTTTAGTTCTGCAGACGTAATGAAACGAGTGGGGACTTGTTCAAACCATTTAAGAAGAGCCTTAGAAAACTTAGCAATATTTTGATCTGTCTTTACCGCAGACTGCTTGTCAGCCTTCGTGAAGATTAATAAAAATGGTAAACCTTGTTCTCCCAACCAACAACAAAAGTCTAAATCTATCTTTTGGGGTTCATGACGACTATCTATTAAAACAAAGATGCATTGCAAATTTTCACGTTTAGTCAAATAGGCTCTGATAAACTTTTCCCACTCCGTGCGATTTTTTTTTGAGGTCTGTGCAAAACCATATCCCGGCAAATCGACAAGATACCAATCATCGTTAATGACAAAATGATTTATCAATTGTGTTTTTCCAGGCTTTTGAGATGTCTTAGCCAGATTTTTCCGTTGGGTAAGTGCGTTGATTAATGAGGATTTCCCCACATTGGAGCGCCCAATAAACGCATACTCCGGCAAATTGGGTGCAGGTAGTTTACTAACTTCTGTATTACTACAAACGAATTCTGCAGATTTTATTAACATATGCAAAGTTAATTAATTCCACTACTTTCACGAGCCAATAACCAAGAGTTTTTTGGAAAAGAGCCATTTTTAGTTTTTTTTTAGTTATTTTAAGGAAATTAAATTAGTCAATGCTTGAAGTAAAAAATATAATAAAACAGTACAGTAATCATCGTGCATTGAACGATGTTTCTCTTACGGTTCCAAAAGGCAGTATCTTTGGCTTGCTTGGCCCAAATGGTGCGGGAAAAACTTCACTTATACGTATCATTAACCAAATAACGGCTCCCGATAGAGGAATAATTCTTTTTGATGGGGAACCTCTCCATCCCAGGCATATTGAACGAATTGGCTATCTGCCTGAAGAAAGAGGGCTTTATAAAAAAATGAAAATAGGTGAACAGATGCTTTACCTAGCACAATTAAAAGGGCTAAAAAAACAAGAGGCTTTGTTTAAAATTAAACATTGGTTTGAAAAACTTCAAATAGAATCGTGGTGGGACAAAAAAGTGGAAGATTTGAGCAAAGGTATGCAACAAAAAGTCCAGTTTGTCGCGACAGTAGTGCATCAACCCGATTTGATTATTTTAGACGAACCATTCTCCGGATTCGATCCCGTAAATGCGCAACTTATACAGAATGAGATTTTAGAACTGAATAATCAAGGAGCTACGATCATATATTCGACCCATCGTATGGAGTCTGTTGAAGAATTGTGTGACCATATTGCGCTTATCCATCAATCGGAAAAAATTCTTGATGGGCCGGTAAAAGAAATCAAAAAATCGTACCAAAATCAAACCTATAAAATAGTATATCAGCAAAAAGAAGGATTGGATATTTTACAACACGAATTTAAATTTAACATTTTGGAACAACAAAGTTTTAATGATGTCAGCGAGATGGTTATCAGAGGAAGTGCGGGTCGATCATTAAATGAACTTTTACTTGAGTTGATCCCCTTTATAGAAATCCATCAAGTGCTAGAAATTATTCCGTCAATGCAAGATATTTTTATTGAAAAAGTAACTTCAAAATAAATCGATCAAACTACATGAACAAGGTTCTATTAATCATTCAGCGAGAATACACAAGTAGAGTAAGAAAGAGATCATTTTTACTTACAACTTTTCTAGTTCCTCTATTTTTTATAGGCATGTATATCGGTGTATTTTTCTTGACAAAGAAGAGCTTTGAAGACTCCCATGCGATTGTGCACGTTATAGATCAACATGGTGAAATTGGAAATAAGCTTCTGAATAACAAAAATATAACATATACCTTTTCAAATATTGATTTACAAAAACAAATTGAAGAAATCAAAGATCGAAAGGATAATACGAACTTATTAATTATACCCGAGAACTTTTTGGAAAAACGACAAGTGGAGCTATTGTCATCAGGGAAGCCCAATATCGCAACACAAAGCGAAATCCTATCTAATTTAAAGGAGATTGTACGTATTAATGAGTATAATAAACTCGGAATCAACACAGATAGTATTAATAATATAAATGACCAAGTTAGCATTGCTGCTAAAGAAGTTACAGATACAGGTGACGCGAAAGAGAGCCATACGGAAGTAGCGATGGGAATTGCGATGGCATTATCTGTATTAGTCTACCTTTCCTTATTTTTATACGGAGCGCAGGTAATGCGAGGTATAATTGAAGAAAAAACAAGTCGTATAGTAGAAGTTGTGATTTCTTCTGTTAAACCCTTTCAGTTAATGATGGGGAAAATTGTCGGTATAGGATTAGTAGGTCTTACTCAATTTTTACTTTGGCTGCTGTTAACCTTTGCGTTAACAGGTGTTGCAACTACAGTCATTTTCGAACAGCGAGACGAAGCGTCTGAGTTTGCTAGCCAATCTATTAAAAAAGATAATGTTTTGGCCTCGACACAAGGTTTTGATCTTGCCACAGCTTTCGAATCAGTTAACTTTACAGAATTAATACTGTGTTTTTTTCTTTTCTTTTTGGGCGGATATTTTTTGTATAGCGCACTTTTTGCAGCTGTGGGTTCTGCCGTCGATAGTGAAACCGAGGCAACTCAATTTACCATGCCTATTACAATGCCACTCCTACTTACATACGTCCTTTCCTTTGGCGTATTAGTCAATGATCCAAATGGTTTAATTGCTACTTGGCTGAGCTTCATCCCTTTTACCTCTCCTATCGCTATGCTTGTACGCATACCTTTTGGTGTACCAACTTGGCAAATTGCCCTATCTTTAGGAATATTGATCGCAGGTTTCTTACTGACAACTTGGGTTGCTGCCAGAATTTATAGGACCGGAATTTTGATGTATGGTAAAAAAGCTAGTTTCAAAGAGATCATAAAATGGTTTAAATATAAGAGTTGATAGAAACAGACTTCTTAATACAAGCGGAGATCTCGTAGGCCTCCGCTTGTAAATTTAAACTACAGCAATTTCTTGTTAGGTTTATTAGCCATTACAAACTTTAGCTGGCCACCTGCTACAATATCTTGATGTTTCAGGATTAAACTTTCCAATTTTTCCCCATTAAGTAGTACTTCCTTGATGTAAACATTTTTTGCAGACTGATTGATCGCACTGATTTCGAAAACTTTCCCGTTTTCTAAAGTGATACGTGCATTTTTTACCGCAGGGCTCCCAATCCAATATTCATCTGAAGCAGGCGCTACAGGATAAAATCCCAGAGAATTAAAGAGATACCAAGCACTCATCTGTCCACAATCATCATTTCCTCCCAATCCATCGTGTCCATTGTGATATTGATTATTCAAAATCATGCGGATACGATCTTGTGCTTTCCAAGGCGAACCACAAATATTGTAAAAATAGACTACGTGATGCGCTGGCTCATTTCCGTGTACATAGTTCCCTATAATGCCTTCACGGGTAATATCTTCTGTATTCGCAAAAAACTTATCGGGTAAATGCATTGTAAATAAAGAATCTAGATAGCTATCCAGCTTCTTTTTACCACCCATCATCTCCATTAATCCTTGTGGATTATGAGGCACATATAGGCTGTAATTCCAAGTATTTCCTTCTATAAAACCTTGCCCATGTGTTTCCAACAGGTCGAAATTAGTCCGAAAATTTCCATGACTATCTTTCGGGCGCATAAAACCTATACGTTTATCATATACATTTCGCCAATTCTCCGAACGCTCCATGAATGTGTTATAAATCGCTATATCTCCAAGGTGTTTAGCTAATTGCGCAATACACCAATCGTCATAAGCATATTCCAAAGTATTGGAAACCGATGTACCTGATAGTTCATCAGGCACATAACCTAATTTAATATAGCTGCCAATCCCTTCGTAATTTCTGGTATTCGCAGTTTGTACACATGCCATTAAAGCTGCTCTTGGATCACCTTTGTAGACGCCTTTGATAATGGCGTCTGCAACAACGGAAACCGAATGGTAACCACTCATGCACCAATTATCATTTGCATAGTGCGACCAAATAGGTAGCATTTTGAGTGTGCTCTGGCTGTAATGTGCCATCATCGATGCCACCATATCCGCGTTGCGCTGTGTATTGACGAGATTCATATAGGGATGAAAAGCACGAAAGGTATCCCATAAAGAAAACGATGTGTAGTTTGTAAAACCCTCTGCTTGATGTATCTCCTGGTCCAA
The DNA here is from genome assembly GCF_965644235.1 of Sphingobacterium sp. LRF_L2. Classification (NCBI taxonomy): domain Bacteria; kingdom Pseudomonadati; phylum Bacteroidota; class Sphingobacteriia; order Sphingobacteriales; family Sphingobacteriaceae; genus Sphingobacterium; species Sphingobacterium sp. LRF_L2. Next base: position 315,747 of record NZ_CBFFRI010000004.1, read on the forward strand.
CCCTTTGTATTGACCATTATGGTCCATATAAATTGTAGGCATAAGAGCTGCATGATACATCGCAGTGTAGAAATTTACATAATCTTCAGGTGTTAACATTTCAACGTCTATCTTTCTTAACTCAGACTCCCAGAGATTCTGGCCATCCCGTTTTAGGCGATCGAAATCCCAATGGGGGACTTCTATATGCATATTCTCTAGTGCATTTCGCATACTGACGGGGCTTAAAGCCATTTTCAACTGCACTTGTTCCGATTCTTCTGTAGAAAAATCAAAATGCATCTTTAAATTCCGACCAGCTAATTCGGGAAAATTACTTGTCTGATTAAACTTTCTCCAAAACCCTTGGTAAACCTGATCTTTACTAGATTCTTTAGCTCCATATTCTTTAAAGGGTTTAGAAAATTTAATCGCGAAATAAACTGTTCTTGTTCTTGCCCAGCCATTGCTTTGTAGAAAGCCCGTTACCACCGAATCATTTAAAACACGGACAACTGTCCATACATTTTTCCCTTCATAGTCATATATGCCTGACTTAAGATCTAATACGATATGCGCTTGCTCTGATTTAGGAAAAGTATAGCGATGAAACCCCACTCGATTAGAAGTGGTCATTTCAGCAAGTACCTTAGGGTCCTCAAGATATACTTTGTAATAGTTTGCTTCTGCTACTTCGCTCTCGTGTTTAAATCGAGAGCGATATCCGTTTTCAGGGCGATCAGATGTCCCTGCGTTCAATTGTAATGTCCCTACAGTAGGCATAACCCGTATATCACCCAGATCGGAATGCCCTGTACCGCTAAAATGTGTATGACTGAACCCTACAATAGTGGAATCTTTGTATTGGTAACCTGCACAATATTGATAAACTTCTCCATTATACTTACCGTTGACAGCATAAGGAATCGTATCAGTATCGGGACTAAGCTGTACTGCACCAAAAGGAACCGTTGCTCCTGGGAACGTATGTCCCATTTTTGCGGTTCCGATTATAGGCGAAACGTACTTAACCAGTTCTTTTTGCTGTGCTACCGTTAAGATGGGAAATAGCAGAAGCAATAAAATTTTTGATGTAGTTTTCATTCTTATCTTCTGTGTATACTCATGTATCTGTCCTACCTATATTGTTGGGTTGGATTTATATAACTCCCACAATTGATCTAAATTCTTTCCTGTTTGTTTTTGCCAGAACTCGGGTGTATAGGACTTACTGCGCATCGCTTTATCTAGTTTAACAATCGTACCTTTTTTTATATTTTTTTCTAACCACACGAAGAACCGCGCTGTAATACGATATGCATTTTCATAATGATGATCCGCCTTAAAATCGGGAAGCGACCATTTAGCCCCGTCGTTGTCTACACCATCAACATAACGGACATAGTCCGCTATGCCCTCAGTGATCCATCCAGGACCACTTCCTCCCGGATAAGCTTGCACGAGGTGCATGCCTTCATGTGTTACGATATCAATATCTCCAGGATTCTTGGCAAACCACTCCGGATTAAACCTGATAACTCCCCCTCCTGCCGCAGCAATACCCTTGTAATCGGGATCCATAACAAAAACAACTTTTGTAATCGCTGCTTTATTGTACTTCTTTGCTAACTTAGGATATGTGTTAAAAAAAGTCTCTATAAGACGATTCTTAACCTTTTCATCAAAATCTTTTGCTTTATCAATATAGATTAAGCTGTACTTTCCTTCTTTCAGCGTATCCACCGAAATTGCGATATCCATATCTTTATCTAAGCGGCTCCAGTCATCTTGTGCACTAGCGATACGACACATGCCAACAGCGATAATTAAGAGTAATTTTTTCATTTCCTTTATCAATTTAGAACTTGTTTTTATCTAATGTGAAAGAGTACGGAACAGCATCTTTTGAAGTTCCTCTATTTTTGTTCGGATTGCTATCCATTTCAATAGTTAACTCACCACCTTTTAAGAGGGTCTCATGGTCAATCCAGTTTTTGTCAAAGCGTTTTTCGTTTAAATAAGCATTTTTAATAAAACGTTTGTCTGAACCATTGCCTGGCGATGTAATAAGAAAGGAGTTTCCGTTTTCAAGATGAATAGTTGCTTTTTTAAATAGAGGTGCCCCCATGACATATTGGTCCATTGCCGGACATACAGGGTAAAATCCGAGCGCCGAGAAAACATACCACGCAGATGTTTGTCCATTGTCTTCGTCACCACAATATCCATCAGGAGTAGGCTTGTACATACGATTCAATACTTCTCGAGCCCAATACTGCGCTTTCCAAGGTTCACCCGCATAGTTGTAGAGGTAGATCATGTGCTGTATAGGTTGATTACCGTGAGCATATTGTCCCATATCCGCAATTTGCATTTCACGGATTTCGTGTATTACACCTCCATAATAACTATCGTCAAATGTCGGTGCCTGCTGAAACACAGAGTCTAACATGAGAATAAATTCTTCCTTTCCTCCCATAAGATCTATCAAGCCTTGAACATCATGAAACACAGACCACGAATAATGCCAGCTGTTACCCTCAGTGAAAGCATCACCCCATTTCAATGGATTAAAAGGGGATTGAAACTGCCCATCTTTATTTTTCCCACGCATCAGTTTTGTTTCAGGGTCAAACAACTTTCTGTAGTTCTGTGACCTATCTGCATATAATTTGATTTCATCTTTAGGCTTCTTTAGTGCTTTTGCTAAACGATAGATAGCGAAGTCATCATAAGCATACTCTAGGGTACGTGCAGCATTTTCATTTATGCCAACATCATAGGGCACAAAGCCGAGTTCGTTGTAATAGCTTACGCCTTTTCTCCCAACAGCTGTCATCGGCCCTTCATTATTTGCTCCATGTACCAACGCTTTATAAAGTGTTTCTATGTCATACCCTCGCCCACCCTTTAAATAGGCTTCAGCGACAACAGATGCAGAGTTATTACCAACCATAATATCTGCGAAACCTGGACTGCTCCATTCAGGCAAAAAGCCTCCTTCTTTATAGCAGTTCAAAAGGCCTTCTTGCATCTCTTTATTTATAGAGGGATATACCAGATTCAACAAAGGATAAAGCGCACGGAATGTATCCCAAAAACCAGTGCCAGCAAACATGTATCCGGGCATTATTTTTCCAGTGTAAGGGCTATAATGCACAATCTGGCCTTCGTCATTTAACTCATATAGTTTATTAGGAAAGAATACTGTACGGTATAATGTACTGTAAAATGTGCGATATTGCTCATCAGTGGCGCCTTCGATTTCGATACGTCCCAACACGTCATTCCAGCGTTTACGGCCGTCTTCTTTTATCTTTTCAAAGCTGTGATCTTTCAATTCTCGTAAGTTTACCAAAGCCTGCGAAGGACTAATGAAAGATGAAGCTACTTTCGCATGTATTACGGTTTTACTATTTACACGTTTAAAACCAACTATTGCGCCCGCGTGATTTCCCGTCACTTTTGCTTGTTTTTTAGTTAGTCCATCTTCAACGATTTGAAAAGTATCGAACGGTTGATCAAATACAATCACAAAATAGTTTTTGAAATTGGGTAATTTACCTCTGCTGTAGCGACTTGAATAACCGATAATCATATTTTTCTCCGGTATAATTTCTATTTCGGAGCCTCTATCGAAGGCATCAAGGACGACAAAAGCACTATCAGGACTGCGGAAGGTAAATCGAAACATCGACGCTCTCTCCGTTGGAGTCACTTCAGCCGTAACATGATGGTCTGCAAGGTATACGCTATAATAATATGGTTTAGCAATCTCCGATTTATGAGAGAACCAACTTGCACGTTTTTCTTGATCGAATTCAGCATGGCCAGAGATAGGCATAAGAGAAAACTGTCCATAATCATTCATCCAAGGAGAAGGTTGATGGGTTTGCTTAATTCCTCTTATTTTATCGGCAGAATAAGTGTATTGCCAGCCATCTCCCATCTTACCGGTTTGTGGTGTCCACATATTCATTCCCCACGGAAGACCTATAGCAGGATACGTATTCCCATTAGAAAGAGAAACCTTAGAATCCGTCCCCATCAAAGGATTTACATAATCAACAGGTGTCAATAATTCGGGGGGAAGATTTTCTTTATCTCCTGTAGAGACTTGAAGATGTTGAGACGCCCCAAGTGTTGAATTTAGCGTAAGAAAAACACACAATACAACAAGGCAATTTCTAGCGTTTTTTAGTTTCATAAATAGTATAACATAAGATAATTAACAGGCATTAAATCAATTTGTTTGTTAGATGATGTCGTTAAATACTACTCCATCAAAATATACCTAACAAATAAATGATTTACCTTACTTTATTTTTGTTAATGACTTCACAACGAATGGTTAACAAAATGTTAACGAGCAGCGAATGGTTTAAATTGCTATGAACTATTGAGAATTGTTAGTAATATCGCAATTACAATTATCTCGCATTGCACCGATGAGTAAAAAACATATCCCTATATCGATTATTAGCTTTTCAGTGCTTTTAATTGTTCAATACCTTCTAATATATAACACCTTCATATTAAGAAATAACCAGTATCAAGTTTTAGAACGAAAGAACTTAGATAGCTCCTATCGTGCCATATTACTAAACGATAAACTTTTCGTGGGCGGGCAATCTATAATTGACTCGCTTATAAAACCGGCATATACACCATTAAAAGCTTCAGTCAACAAACCGAAAGAATTTGACCGCCTATCCGAGTTATTCTGTGATACATTGTTTAGAACCTTACGATTACGCAGTAATATGGATAGTGTTTTTGAATCGCTGCTGCTACAGCATGAATTGAGTGCCAATCTTGCGTATCGATTAGTAGTAACCGATTTTGAAATAACATTTGACGGGCGCACTTATTTTAAGATCTTAAATGGAAAATGGAAAATTGGCAACAGTCAGCCATATTTAACGATAGACGGAAGCTTAGATGAGCTTAATAAACAAAATCTAATTACCAGCGTTACCGTAAGCAGCTCCCAGGCAAACTCTTATAAAATTGCATTTTCTTTATACGCAGATGACATTGCTACCCGTTTTAATAAAATTATATGGCAAATGGGACCAACCTTACTATTGTCATTTTTAGCAATATCATTGGTTATTGGTATGTATTATCTCACATACAGAAATTGGATCAGGCAGAAAAAGATGACAGAAATGACTTCTGATTTTCTCAATAGCATCACACATGAATTTCATACACCAATAACCACAATAGTTGTTGCAAACAGGAATATTGAAAATTTAGATACCGGTGAGCAGAAAGAAAAAATTAAAGAATTCACCGCCATCATTGATCGGCAATCCTCTCGTCTTCAAAAATTGGTTAAGCAAGCTCTAAATATCACAGAACTCAATCAATACAATTTAGAGAAAGAATCCTACAACATATTCACTGTACTTTCGGAATCTGTAAACGATTATCGTCTCAGTCTAGATAAACGAGTAGAAATAGAACTCATTAATGAAAGTTCGTTTATGTCTAAAGAAATGACATTTAATAAATTTTTATTCACGACTGCAATTTATAATATTTTTGAAAATGCGGTAAAGTACAATCGTTCACCTGTCAAACGAATCGTCCTAAAGATTATTGAGAAAAATGGAGAGCTTGGGATACAGATTGAAGATAATGGAATTGGGATAAAAGAAAAGCAATTCGAATCTGTATTCCAAAAATTTTACCGAGGTAGAGAATCAAACTATATTCCGGGCTTGGGACTGGGATTGTTTTACGTTAAAAAAGTAGCTGAGGCACATTGCTGGCGCTTAGAGGTTAGAAGTTTCGAAGACATGGGCACCACTTTTACCATTTGGATTAAATAAGTATGACAAACAATATGGATTCTAAAAGACGGGTTCTTTACGTCGAAGACGAAAAGGATTTAGGAAATGTCGTTTCCCAATATTTACAACTTTTTGGATTTGATATCACCTGGGTCTGTAACGCGTCTGAGGCATTGACAAACTTTAAAACGATGAAGAGTTTCGATATTATTTTAATTGACGTCCAATTGCCAGACTATAATGGATTCAAGCTAGCCGAAGAAATAAATGCCCTATCACCAGGCCAGTCGTTTATATTTCTTACTGCGCGAAGAGAAAAAAAGGATCGACTACAAGGATTAAATATAGGTGCAGATGATTATATAACGAAACCATTTGATGTTGATGAGCTCGTTCTAAGAATCAAAAATATATTAAGGCGACGGGACTTTAATGCTGAAAGGTCGGAGGATAGACTGGTCGTTTCCAACATTGTTAAAATCGGAGACGTTGAAATCAATGCTGACTTGCATAAAATGTATGTTTCGGGTAAGACCGCCATTGATTTGACTCTAAGAGAAACGCAACTTATCTTATATCTGGTGGAAAATGAAGGGAAACTCGTAAAGAGAGAAGAAATTCTATTACAGATTTGGGGAGAAAACGATTATTTTATGGGAAGAAGCCTAGACGTTTTTATATCGCGCTTGCGAAAAATCATGAAAAATTCAACGCAGCTGTCTATAGAGACGGTTTACGGTATGGGGTTTATCCTTAAAATTTCCTGATCCTATTTTGAATAAAAAAGTTTACTGCCTTTATTCTGCAGTAAACTTTTTCCCGGCTTAATCAATAAGCATATCGTTGTATACGTAACGAATTTCGTCACGCAGGTTATAACGGGAAGCCATTACTTCTCCATATGCGCCCGCTGTACGGATGGCAATAAGATCACCTCTTTTTGATTCTGGCAAAGGCACTTCTTTACCGAAGCAATCTGAGCTTTCACATATTGGCCCCACTACATCATAATTGATAGTTCGATTATTAGACTCGCCAATATACTCGATCTTATGATAGGCTTGATACAACGCTGGTCGCATCAATTCTGTCATTCCAGCATCTAAAATTAAAAAATGCTTTTTAACACCGCTCTTTGTGTAAAGCACCTTACTTACCAATGTGCCACATTGTGCGACTAGCGCTCGACCTAATTCAAAATGAACCTCTTGATTTTTATTTCGCTCCAAAAATTTGTCGAAGATCTCGAAATAAGCTTCAAAATTCGGAATAGGATTTTCATCAGGATTCTGATAATCGACACCCAAGCCGCCTCCTACATTAAGGATCTTAATTGCCGTACCACGCTCTTCAAACCAATTTTTCCACTCATTAACTTTGACACATAAGCTTTTAAAGACATTCATGTCTGTTATTTGTGAACCTACGTGAAAATGTAAACCTATCAATTCTACATTTTGACATTGCCTAATGATAGATGCCGCCTTTTCAAGTTCTGAAGTCGGAACACCAAATTTGTTTTCATCAAGTCCTGTCGTTATATAGTGATGGGTATGAGCATCTACATTCGGATTAATCCGCAAAGAAACATGAGCTGTGACACCAACCTGCGCCGCTAAGGAATTGATGACCTCCATTTCCTGGATAGATTCCACATTGAAAGCAAAGATATGATGCTCCAACGCTGTTAAAATTTCTTTGTCAGATTTCCCTACGCCAGCGAAAGTGATCTTATCTGCCGGAAAACCAATATCGATAGACTTTTGTACTTCATTTCCACTCACACAATCTGCGCCAAACCCTTTCGATTGCACAAGGTGCAATAATCGGTCATTGAAATTCGCTTTTAAGGCATAATGTACATGAAAATTGTAGCGATCAGCTGCTTGCTTAGCTTTATCCAATGTCTCATTCAACAAGTTTAAATCGTAGTAGTAAAAAGGTGTTTCTAATGCACGTACTTTCCCTTGTTGATTCGTATTAAATAACATGTTTAATTAAATTTAAAATAATCGATTATGTAAAGATCGTAATGCTTCAGTCTTGTGTTCGGTATCTAAAAGAATAGAGACATTATAATCCGAACCTCCATAGGAAATCATACGTAATGGAAGGTGTTTTACGGCGTCTAAAACTTTTGCTGCGTAACCATGCGTATTTGCACTAAAATCGCCAACGACGCATACGATTGTTTGATTGTAATCGACACTAACTTTTCCGAAATCCTCCACTTCTTTGATAATGTCGCCCAAGTACTTCGTGTCATCTATCGTTAACGAAACAGCGACTTCTGATGTCGTAATCATATCAATAGGCGTCTTATACCGTTCGAATATCTCGAAAATCTTCCGTAAGAATCCATACGCCAATAGCATCCTAGAAGAATGAATATGGATAGCCGTGATATCATCTTTAGCTGCAATTGCTCTTATTTGCCCTTTTGTCCCACCATTCTCGCTAATGAGTGTTCCAGCGGCTTGCGGATCCATCGTGTTTAGTAAACGAACCGGAACATTGTATTTCTGTGCAGGGAATACACTTTGTGGGTGTAGGATTTTCGCTCCAAAATAAGCAAGCTCTGCAGCTTCATCAAAGCTTAAATTGGCAATAGGTGATGTATTTTTAACCACACGAGGGTCATTGTTATGCATACCGTCGATATCGGTCCAGATCTGCACTTCGTCGGCATGAATAGCTGCTCCTACTAAAGAAGCGGTATAGTCTGAACCACCACGACGTAAGTTGTCGATCTCCCCAAAAGAATTTCGGCAGATATAACCTTGTGTAATGAACAGCTTATTATTTGGATAGATCGATAGTAAGTTTTCCAACTTTTCACCTATTGCTTCAACTAAAGGCTCGTTGTCTTCATCAATTTTCATAAAGTCGAGCGCAGGTAGCAATACAGAAGGCACACCTATTTCATCTAAATGAAAATGAAATAATGTGGTAGAAAGAAGCTCACCTTGAGCTAGGATTATCTTCTCCTCAACGTTGGTAAATAAATCGTTGCCTAATGACGAAATATAATTAAAATGGTAATCAATTAAGCTTTTTCCTCTTTCCAACCCTTGCTCTGAGGTAAAAAGGTCTTTTATCAAATGCTCATACTTATTCTTATGTTGTTTGATAAGGTCATCTGCGACTTCTTTTTTACCGGCAGAAAATGCTTGTCCAATTTCAACAAGAGCATTTGTTGTACCTGCAACAGCTGATAGAACAACAATTTGACGCTCCGAAGGATTCACAATTTCTAATAATCCTTTTATGCGTTCCGCACTTCCGACAGAAGTGCCTCCAAACTTTAAAATTTTCATAATCCTAAGTATACTATGCTTTAAGTGTGTAAAAGTAAATAATTTTAAATTGTATATATATAAAAATGCGGCACAATGCTTTGATATCGCTTTGTGCCGCATGAGTCGTAACTATGCGGAAGTACTACTTCTTCAGTGCGTCAATAAGTAAATTCGCTAGTTCTATACCAATGCGTTCCTGCGCCTCATTTGTCGCTGCTCCGATGTGAGGTGTCAACGAGATGCGAGCGTGGGAAAGAATTTCCTTACGTGGAGTAGGCTCATTATCAAAAACGTCTAAAGCTGCAAATGATACCTTTCCAGCATCTAGAGCTTGAATAAGTTCCAATTCGTCAATAACACCCCCGCGAGAAGCGTTTACTAATCCTACACCGTCTTTCAATAACGCAAATTCCTCTTTTCCTATCGCTGGTTTATCCAGAAACGGTACATGTAAGGTGATGAAGTCAGACTGTTTTAACACCTCTTCGAATGCTACTTGTTTTACTGGTAAAGAAACTTCAATATCTCCAGAAAACGTGAGGCTAAGTGATTGAGGTCCTTCGAATAAATCCGTATAAATAACATTCATCCCTAAGCCCAATGCAACTTTAGCTGTTTCACGACCAATTCTTCCGAAACCAACTACACCTAAAGTTTTACCTCGTAGCTCAACACCGTTGGCGTAAGCTTTTTTAAGGCTTCCGAAATTGCTATCGCCTTCAAGTGGCATTTTGCGATTAGAGTCATACAAAAAGCGAACTCCATTTAACAAGTGAGCAAATACCAACTCCGCTACTGACAAAGATGACGCTGCGGGCGTATTGATGACATCTATACCTTTAGAGCGAGCATATTCCACATCAATATTATCCATTCCTACTCCTCCCCGTCCTATAGCTTTTAAATTCGGACAAGCATCAATTAATGGTTGTCTTAATTTAGTTGCACTACGTACAGTTATAGCGTCGTAATCTTGAAGTTTTACAGACAATTCCTCCTGTGGTATATGATTTGTATCAACCTCAAAACCCGCATCTTCTAAAATTTTCTTTCCAATAGGGTCTATACCATCATTTGCTAATATTCTCATGTTTGTTGTTCTTTATTTATTCCTATCCTCAAATTCTCTCATTGTATCAACTAAAGCATTGATTGAGGTTATTGTTAAAGCATTATAAATAGAAGCGCGGAAGCCACCAACTGATCGATGTCCTTTGATTCCGATCAAACCCCTCTCTTTTGCAAGTTCTAAAAACGCAGCTTCTTGTTCTGCCGTATCCATGACAAAAGTAACATTCATCCTTGAACGATCGGCTTCAGCAGCCGTTCCTTTAAAGAATGGATTTCTTTCAATTTCGTCGTAAAGTGTACGTGCTTTAACAATATTTTCTTGTTCGATCACTTCTACTCCACCCTTAGCTTTCAACCAACGTAAATTTAACATGGAAACGTAAATCGAAAATACAGGAGGTGTATTATACATAGAGCCCGCTTTAGCATGAGCCTGATAATCGAAAATAGTTGGAATTGTACGTCCGGATTTTCCCAATATATCGTTTTTAACGATAACTAGTGTTGCGCCAGCTGGTCCCATATTTTTCTGTGCACCAGCATAAATCAAATCGTAGTCTTCAACATTGATAACACGGCTAAAAATATCTGAAGACATATCAACTACTGTTGGAATATTTACAGCAGGTTTTTCAAATATCTCTGTTCCGTATATGGTGTTATTCGACGTATAATGAAAATAAGTTGCATCAGCAGGAACCGCAAAATCTTTAGGAATGTAATTGTAATTTTTATCTGAAGATGAAGCAACAATCTCTACATTTCCTAATTTGGACGCCTCTTTTGCAGCTTTAGATGCCCAAACACCAGTATCTAGGTATGCAGCTTTGCCACCTTCTGGCAATATATTCATAGGAACCATTGCAAATTGTTGGCTGGCTCCACCTTGTAAAAACAAAACAGAGTAATCTGAAGGAACATTCAATAGTTCTCTCACTAATGCTTCCGCCTCAATCACCACCTGTTCGAACTCTTTGGAACGGTGCGATACCTCAAGAATTGAAAGTCCTGTATTGTTAAAATCAATGACTGCTTCAGAAGCTTCTTGAAATACCTCCTTTGGAAGGATGCATGGTCCTGCCCCAAAATTGTGTTTCATCGTTAATATATTAATAGTAAATAAATTATAACATGGCCATTTAACCTTCCGCGATTAAATGAAAAGCAAAAATAGCATATTTTTTAAATTTTATCATCTTTCTTAAATATTTATTAGTAAATATATAATCAATAGCTTTTTTTAATAAAAAAATGACAGAAATAAAACGAATTAAATTTCTGCAAGTTGTATTGCATACTCGAATTATTTGATGTTTCGTTTTTGTTAATTTTAACGAATCACAATATACTTACAAATTAAAAAAAATCGTAACTTCGCATGCGATGTGTGCAAAATTTTTAACGCATCAAGTTTGATCGAAACCACATAAATATGGCTGAAGAAACAGAAAACGAAAACAATCTAGTACCTGCTAACGACAGGATCATTCCAATTAACATCGAGGATCAAATGAAATCTGCTTACATAGATTATTCTATGTCAGTAATTGTTTCTCGCGCCTTGCCTGATGCAAGAGACGGCATGAAACCTGTTCATAGAAGGGTGCTTTACGGCATGCTGGATTTAGGGGTGACAAGTGGTAAACCTTATAAAAAGTCTGCACGTATCGTTGGAGATGTACTCGGTAAATACCACCCGCATGGCGATTCGTCCGTATATGATGCAATGGTGCGTTTGGCGCAGGATTGGAGCATGCGTTATCCCCTCGTCGATGGACAGGGTAATTACGGGTCAGTAGATGGTGATCCGCCTGCGGCTATGCGTTATACAGAGGCAAGGTTAAAAAAAATTGCCGAAGAAATGCTTTCCGATATCAACAAAGATACTGTTGATTTTCAATTAAACTTTGATGATTCATTGGAAGAACCTTCTGTACTTCCAACACGTATTCCCAATCTACTTGTAAACGGGGCATCGGGAATTGCGGTTGGTATGGCTACGAATATGGCTCCCCATAATCTTTCTGAAGTTGTTGACGGTACAATAGCCTATATTGATAATCGAGAAATCGAGATTTCAGAATTAATGCAATATGTGAAAGGCCCCGACTTTCCAACAGGTGGTATTATCTATGGCTACAATGGTGTTAAGGATGCTTTTGAAACTGGACGCGGACGTGTTGTCATGCGTGGAAAAGCGGAAATTGAAACCTTAAAAAATGGCCGAGAGTGCATTATTGTCACAGAAATTCCTTATCAAGTCAATAAAGCAAATATGATCGAGCGTACTGCGGAGCTCGTCAATGAGAAGAAGATCGAGGGAATTGCGACCATACGAGATGAGTCCGATCGTGATGGATTCCGTATTGTTTATGAAATTAAACGAGAAGCCAATGCAAACGTTGTATTAAACAACTTGTATAAATATACAGCGTTACAAACTTCTTTTTCTGTTAATAACATTGCCTTGGTTAAAGGCCGCCCAATGTTATTAAACCTCAAAGATATGATTCACGAATTTGTGGAACATAGACATGAGGTCGTTGTGCGACGTACACGTTTTGAATTAGCTGAAGCAGAAAAACGTGCGCATATCTTAGAAGGATACCTGATCGCTTTAGATCATCTTGATGAAGTAATTCGTTTAATTCGCGCCTCTGAAACCCCAGAAGATGCTCGCGTTGGATTGATGGAAACGTTCGGATTGACAGACATGCAAGCCCGTGCAATTCTAGACATGACCCTTCGTCGTTTGACAGGACTAGAACGCGATAAAATTAAGGAAGAATACGCGGAACTCATGAAAACGATAGATTACTTGAAAGAGGTCTTGGCGGATGAAGGTCTTCGTATGAAAATTATTAAAGACGAATTGTTGGAAGTCCGTGAGAAATACGGTGACGAACGTCGTTCTGTTATCGTTCATTCAGCAGAAGATATGCGGATGGAAGACTTTATTGATGACGAAGAAATTGTCATCACCATATCCCACAATTCGTACGTAAAGAGAACTCCATTAACGGAGTATCGTCGCCAAGGACGCGGAGGTAAAGGGGCCATCGGTTCGTCAACGAGAGACGAAGATTTTACAGAGCATATTATTACGGCGTCTGCGCATAATTATTTACTTCTATTTACGGATAGGGGTCGCTGTTTCTGGCTTCGTGCTTTTGAGATACCTGAAGGCGGTCGGACCTCACGTGGAAGAGCGTTGCAAAATATTATTAATGTTCCTAAAGAGGAAAAAATTAAGGCATTTATAAAAATAACAAACCTTAAGGATCAAGAATATTTAGAGAATAACTTTATCATTATGTGTACCAAAAAAGGTACAATTAAGAAAACCTCTTTAGAAGCTTATTCTAGACCAAGAGCCAACGGTATCAATGCTATCAATATTAATGAGGGAGATGAACTTCTAGAAGCTTGTTTAACAACGGGTAACAGTGAGGTTGTCATGGCACTGCGTTCGGGACGAGCTATTCGTTTTAACGAGTCAACAGTTAGACCGATGGGACGCACAGCGACTGGCGTACGTGGAATTACCTTAGCTTCCGAGACTGATGAAGTAGTTGGCATGATTGCTGTAGATAGTGTAGATACGACAGTATTGGTGGTGTCTGAAAAAGGATATGGTAAGCGTACCGATGTCGAAGATTACCGCGTAACCAATCGTGGCGGTAAAGGTGTTAAAACGATCAATGTTACCGAAAAGACTGGTGGATTAGTCGCTATTAAGGGGGTGACCGACAATGACGACTTGATGATTATCAATAAATCAGGTATAGTTATTCGAATTGGTGTAGATGCACTAAGGGTAATGGGACGTGCAACACAAGGAGTCCGATTAATAACATTGAACGATACGGATGAAATTGCATCCATAACGAAAGTAGCGCGTGAAGAAGAGTCGGAAGAAATCGATGTGAATGAAGCGAACGTAGAATCAAATGATATTACAGATGCTAATGATAACGAAGAACAAAATGCGGAATAATCTGGGGACTGCCTTGTCGGCAGCCCTCCTATTTGTGTCTTTTGGGACATTTGCTCAATCTAATTTTAAGGAAGGAAGCAATGCTTTTGCTCTCTATACACAAACTGGAGAACTTAAAAACCTAGAAAATGCAAAGAAATTTATTGACGCGGCTTACTTGACTCGAAGAGACTCCAGCAATACGCGTGTAAATGTGTTGCGTTCGATGATTTACAGCTCTATGGCTTATGCTGACTCTACGCGCTCTATAAAAAATCCGAAGGATCCTATCGATATTACTTATGATGCATTGTCGAAAATAAAGACGCGAGAATTTGCGAATTATACCTCGGAAATGAAGTATGTAAAACAAAATCTAGCCGCTGCACATATTTATAATGCGAACAAATCCTTACAAAAACAGGATTATGCAAGCTCCTATGATAATTACTTGAAGGTTAAAAGTTTAAATATAGCCGGATATGATGTAACGTATAACCTAGCATTATTAGCTGTTCAAACACAACAGTATGACGCTGCTGTAGGGTATTACGATCAGATTTTAAAAAGCCAGAATGCTAGAGCGGAACATTATCTTGAGCTTACAGACGTCTATAAAAGAATTGGCAATAAACAGGCTGTTTTGAATACGCTACAAAGTGCTCGATTAAAATATCCGCAAAGTAAAGCTGTTTTAATGAATCTTGTACAGGAATTTGCGCAGAATAATGAGTACAAAGCTATTGTGCCAATTATCGATGAAGCTATTAAATATGAGCCTGAAAACATCGAATTGAATTATTTAGCAGGCTATTCGAATGAAACGGTTGGAAACATCGATATTGCTAAACGATACTATCAACAGGTCTTGCAATTAAATAGCAATAATTATGAGGCAAATTTAGCATTGGGTTTGATTTATCTTCAAGATTTTCTTCGCGATGAAAATAATGGAGAAGCGCAGTATAATGCGCAAAATCTTTTGCTTAAAGCAAACGAAATTCGTCCTTATGACGTTAATGCTTTAAAGTCTCTCTCGCTTTACTATGAGAAATCTGGTGATTTAGCACAGTTAGATCGTGTAAGGTTATTATTGAATCAACTATCAAATAATTAGATATGAATTTTAAAAAAGCAATAGTATTTTCTTTGTTAGTGGCTGCTGGTACCACTACCTTTGCACAAACTAGCAATTTAAGAAAGGCTAAAACTAGTCTTCAAAAATTTGAAGAGTTAAAAGCAGCTGGTTCTGCGGAGTTAGGTAAAAGTAATCTAGAGTCTGCTAAAGAAGCTATCGATTTAGCAATAGCGCACGAGAAAACAAAAGAGGATGCTGAAACTTGGACTGTTTATGCGTTGGTAAATGCAAATTTAGCTGCTTTGGAGAATACCGTAGAGGCGGCGACCGCTGCAGCTGAAGGGATCAAAAAAGCAAAAGAATTGGATGCTGAAAGCAAAAACGCGGATAATATTAAAGTTGCCGGACAAGTTCTTGGCCAGTTTAATTTTAATCAAGGTGTAGCTGCTTGGGAAAAACAAGATTTCAAATCCGCTTACGGTTCTTTTAGCGATGCCTTAGTTTACCTACCAGGTGATACAACATTGACGTATTATTCAGGTCTTGCTGCTATTCAAAATAAAGATTATGCAAACGCTATAGCCAAGTACAAAGAGTTGGTTCCTGTCAAAGAGTTTTCATCCCACAAAGCAGTAGTTATCGATTTACCAAAATTATACCTCTCTGCTCAAGACACGGCAAGTGCGATCGAATATGCTGCTCAAGCCGTGCAAGCTTATCCTAACGACAACGATGCTTCTGTTCAAAACATTGAACTTAATCTAATCGTTGGAAACGAAGCCAAAATTATTACGGATATTGAAAGTCAGATCGCTAAAGATGCAAGCAATAAGTCTCTATATTACTACTTAGGTATTGCGCAGTCTGCGTCTAATAACAGTGAAAAAGCTGCTGAGGCCTATAAAAAAGCCGTGGAATTAGATCCAAATTTTTCTGATGCAAATCGGAATGCTGCCGCGACGATTATCAACAGTGTCAGAGATCAGCTAAACGCGTTAAATCAAGATAAAACGTTATCGAATACAGACTACAATACAAAAGTAGCTGCACTAAAAGAGAAAATAAAAGAAGCATTGCCGTATTTGGAGAAAGTGGTTGAACTGAACCCTTCAGACGTTGATGCACTAAGAAGTTTAAAAGGCTATTATGATTTCCAGCAGGACGAAGCTAAATCAACTGAGATTCAAGCTAAAATTAATGCGGCAAACTAAATTGTCAATAATCTTTAAAATAAAAAGAGCGCTTTGTAAAAGCGCTCTTTTTATTTTAAAGAAAAGTCATTCAGAAGTATGTTTTCATCGAAGAAGTTATCGATAGACTTGTCCGCTCGCTTCCAGGTCATATACGAATTAACATAAATCCCATTGGAGAGGACTGGTTCAGTGGATCTTAAATAAAGTATATCATTCTCAAAATCTATTTTTCGCCTTTGTATTTGATTCTTCCAATTTGGAAAAAGAGAGCTCTTAATCATATAGGTTACTACAGCATTATTACTATCTACTTTATACTTACCACAAAATGCCATGTATCCTTGTAATGAAGAAACCATTTCCTCTTGTGTTGCCAATAATTTATCATTACTACTGTAAGATAAACGGTTTTCCTTTGCAATCTGAACTGACATGAAACCTTCGGATGAATATATTAAAATGCCAAATGGATTCTTCCCCATAGGAAATAAGGAATCGTCCCCCGCAATAGGAACTTCTATATAGGAAAGGAGTTTCCAGGTACCAACTAGTTCATTTTTTAAAGATGTCATACAATTCAGTTGTATTTGTTATCGTTTTAAGATCATAACGTAATTTTTTAAATATTAGTTTTGGTAAATTGCATTATTAGCGCATTCTGACAGAAATATTTTTGTTACATTTAAACTACAAAAGTAAGATATGATTTTATTGCAAGTCGATACGGTTGACGATATCAGCAAAGAAGCTTTTTTTAAAGGCTATTTTAAGAAACAGAAGCCTGTTTTAATAAAAGGGTTTGCGAAAAAATGGGAAGCATACGACAAATGGAGTCTTGACTATATCGCCTCAAAAGCTGGCGAACAAGAGGTAGGTCTATATGACAACAAACCTGCAGATCCAAATAAAGCCACAGACGAGCCGGTCACTACGATGAAAATGAAGGATTATATTCGTTTAATAAAATCGCAGCCCTCTGATCTACGCATTTTCTTTTATATTATCACCGATAAAATTCCTGAGCTGTTAAAGAATTTTTCTTACCCTGACCTTGGGTTTAAATATTTTAAACGTATCCCTACCCTATTTTTTGGAGGAAGTGAAGCGCGTGTATTGATGCATTATGATGTGGATTTAGGCGATCTTTTACATTTTCAATTCGAGGGAAAAAAAAGGGTATTGCTCTTTCCTCCCGATCAGGCATCCTGTCTGTATAAAGTGCCTTTATCCGTACACACCGTCTATAATTTGGATTACGAAAATCCAGATTATCATCTCTTTCCTGCCTTGCGTTATGCTCAAGGTTATGAAATCTTCATGGAACATGGGGATGCCCTGTTTATGCCAAGCGGCTATTGGCATTTTAACCGATATTTAGAGCCTGGCTTTTCTGTCACACTGCGCTCCTTTCCAAATTCATTGCCACGCCTCTTAAAGATGCTCCGGGAAGTATTTGTCATTCGTTATACAGACAAATTGATGCGCAAGATTTTCAAGAAGAAATGGGTCGATTATAAACAAAAACTTGCCTTTAAAAGAAGTCAACGGGTTTTTAAAGAAAAACAAAAGAATAATGAGCCCTGATATACACTTATGTCCTTGCGGCTCAGAAATATTATATCCTGATTGCTGTGAAATGATTCATAACAAGGTTGATTTAGCTTTGACTGCCGAGCAGTTAATGCGCGCACGTTATTCAGCATTTGCTTATCATTTAGTCGACTTCTTGTACGATACTGTTCATCCGCGGACACGAAGATTGCATCAAAAAAAGGAAATTTTATCCTGGTCTATGGCGAACAGATGGCTCAAACTAGAGATACTTCATAGTAAATTAGAAACCGTAGAGTTCAAAGCCTATTATCTGGATGCGCACTTCAGAGAAACTATTCACCACGAACGATCCACATTCAAACAGTTAAACGGTATCTGGTATTATGTAGATGGTAAGTTCCTTTCTTAAAAAAGAAAAGTAACGCTTGTTTTTTAAGAAAAAATAATCTAATTTTGCACTTCCGTTATTCGGAAAAATATAATTAATTAACAAATTCATTAAAAATGCAACAGTACGAATCTGTCATCATTCTTACCCCGTTGCTTTCTGAAGATGCTGCGAAAGAAGTTATCGCAAAGTTCAAAAGTATCTTAACAGAAGGCGGAGCCGAAATTGTCGCTGAAGACAATTGGGGTTTGAAAAAATTAGCGTATCCAATCCAGAAAAAAACAACTGGATTTTATCACTTAACTGAATTCAAGGCTCCAGGTGAATTAATTCAAAAGTTAGAACTTGAGTACAAACGTGATGAGCGTGTTATGCGTTTCTTAACTATTGTGTTGGATAAACATGCAATAGCATACAGTGAGAAAAAGCGTAGCGGTGCATTCAACAAAAAGACTGAAACTAAAGCTGAGGAGGTAGCAAACTAATGGCAAACGAAAACATCCAATACGTAACTGCTCCTAAAGTAGAGGACAACCGTAAAAAATACTGCCGTTTCAAAAAGAACGGTATTAAGTATATTGATTACAAGGATGCAAATTTCTTGTTGAAGTTTGTAAATGACCAAGGTAAAATTTTACCTCGTCGTCTTACTGGTACATCTTTGAAGTTTCAACGTAAAGTTGCACAAGCTGTTAAACGTGCTCGTATTATTGGTTTATTGCCTTACGTAGCTGATTCATTAAAATAGGGAGGATACGACATGGAAATTATTTTAAAGCAAGATATTAAACACCTAGGTGAAAAAGACGATTTAGTTATTGTTAAGCCTGGTTACGGTCGTAACTATTTAATACCTCAAGGATTTGCAGTTTTGGCAACATCATCTGCAAAGAAAGTATTAGCTGAGAATATTAAACAAGCTCAGTTTAAACAAGAGAAAATTAAGAAAGATGCGACTGAGTTAGCTTCTAAATTAGAAAACGTTAAGTTATCTATTGGAGCTAAAGCTGGCGAAAGTGGAAAAATCTTCGGTAAAGTGAATAGCATACAGATTGCTGATGCATTGAAAGCACAAGGCTTTGATGTGGATCGTCGTCGTATCACTTTTGAAGTAGAACCAAAAACTATTGGTGAGTATGTAGCAAACTTAAACTTACACAAGGAAGTTAAAGTTCAAGTTCCTTTTGAAGTAGTTGCTGAATAATTCATTATAAGTTATAATGTATAAAAAGGGGATAACAATTGTTATCCCCTTTTTTGCTTAACTTTCCATCCTTTAAGAATAGAAAGTTTTTACTAATTTGCAAAAAAGTGTTTATGAAAATGAAAGGATTTCTATTTGGTATCATTACAGCTATTGTTATTATCGTATTGTTCAACAATAAAGAAGAAGCAACATTTTGGCTATTTAAAGATATACGAACATCAAAGCTGATTATTCTCGCGGCGTTTTTTCTTTTAGGTGTTGTTGTCGGTGGTATCGTTTTTCGCCGTAAAAAAGTTCGTGTAAAAGAAAATAATAACATGAGCAATAGCGATTATTTGCAAGACGAATCTTCCAACTCTTCACACAGCAACCTTTCTGACGAAGATCGTGAATTTTTAGGCAAAAATTAAGTCGCTTATAGCTAAATAATTATACCCTTGTCGATACAATAAACGCAACATGCTATTGCTTTTGTTAATAAAATTCTTACCTTTGCATCACTTTAAGCAATCAACATAAAAGAAGCTTAAACGATTCCGTAGCTCAGCTGGTAGAGCAATACACTTTTAATGTATGGGTCCTGGGTTCGAGTCCCAGCGGGATCACAAAAAAAGCCCTCAACAATAGTTGAGGGCTTTTTTTTATTTTCTTTTCAAGTCAAATCTATCCAAATTCATCACTTTTACCCAAGCTGCAACAAAGTCTTGAATAAATTTTGCCTCGCCATCTTTACTTCCATATATTTCGGCAACCGCACGTAACTCGGCATGAGATCCAAAAACTAAATCCGCCCTTGTAGCAGTCCATTTCAAATGCCCTGTTTTTCGGTCTCGGCCTTCATAAAGTTCTTCATCCTTTGTAACGGCACTCCATGAAGTTCCCATATCAAGTAAATTCACAAAGAAATCATTGGTAAGGAATCCTGTGTGAGATGTAAAAACACCATGGCGTGAGCCATCATAGTTAGTTCCAAGAACACGTAAACCTCCTACTAAAGCTGTCATTTCTGGAATAGTAAGCGTCAGAAGTTGGGCTTTATCAACGAGTAATGTTTCAGTTTTGGCATGAACTCCTCTTCGTTTATAATTCCGGAATCCATCTGCTACTGGCTCTAAATAACCGAAAGATTCTATATCAGTTTGTTCCTGCGTAGCATCCATTCTACCGGGAGTAAAAGGTACCGAGATTGTATGTCCCGCTTTCTTCGCAGCTTCCACTATTCCAACAGATCCAGCTAAAACAATGATATCGGCTAATGAAATTCGCTTTCCATCTTTTTGATTTGTATTGAAATCATCTTGTAGCTCCTTTAAAACACTTAGAACCCGTTGCAATTGAGATGGTGCATTAACATCCCAATCTTTTTGGGGACTTAGTTGTATCCTAGCTCCATTAGCTCCGCCACGTTTATCTGAACCTCGAAAAGTTGATGCCGAGGCCCAAGCTGTGCCTACAAGTTCAGCGACAGTCAAACCAGTTGCTAAAAGTTTTGATTTTAATAGAGCCACATCTTCCTCATTGACCAACTTATGATCCCGATCCGGAATAGGGTCTTGCCATATAAGAACTTCCTCAGGTACATCTGTGCCCAGGTAACGGGAACGCGGTCCCATGTCACGATGTGTTAACTTGAACCAAGCTCTCGCGAAGGCATCGGCAAATAAATCAGGATTTTCAAAAAATCGCCTAGATATCTTCTCAAATTCCGGGTCAAATCGCAATGATAAATCGGTCGTTAACATCGTTGGTAGATGCTTTTTATCTACATTATACGCATCGGGAATAATTTCATCAGCATTTTTAGCGACCCATTGATGCGCCCCTGCAGGACTTTTACTTAGCTCCCACTCAAAGGAAAATAGATTTTCAAAGAAATTATTACTCCATTGCGTTGGCGTTTTTGTCCAGATCACTTCTAACCCACTTGTAATCGTATCTGCTCCTTTACCAGATCCGAAGTTATTATGCCATCCTAACCCCTGCGCTTCTAATCCAGCAGCCTCAGGCTCCTTTCCCACGTTTTCCGCAGGAGCTGCGCCATGTGTCTTCCCAAAGCTATGCCCGCCGGCAATAAGTGCGACAGTCTCTTCATCATTCATCGCCATTCGGCCAAATGTGTCTCTAATATCCTTAGCTGCAAGAATCGGATCTGGATTTCCGTCAGGCCCCTCGGGATTTACATATATCAAACCCATTTGTACTGCTGCCAACGGCTTTTCCAAATCTCTAGTGTGTACATCGCCATCTGCATCATCGTCAGATACAACCACGCTATGTGCTTTATGAGCACCATCTGAGCCGTGGGCATACCTGAGATCACCACCAAGCCAAGTCGTTTCTGATCCCCAATAAACGTCTTGATCAGCTTCCCAAACATCTTCTCTTCCTCCGGAAAAACCAAAAGTTTTAAAGCCCATAGATTCTAAAGCTACATTTCCAGTAAGTATCAATAAATCAGCCCATGATATTTTCTGTCCATATTTTTGTTTTATTGGCCACAATAATCTTCTTGCTTTATCTAAGCTAACATTATCGGGCCAGCTATTTAAAGGCGCAAAACGTTGTTGACCTGCCCCAGCCCCTCCTCTTCCATCTCCAACACGGTAAGTTCCTGCACTGTGCCAAGCCATTCGAATAAATAGAGGTCCATAATGACCAAAATCTGCTGGCCACCAATCCTGGGAATCCGTCATCAGATGATGCAAATCTTTCTTTACTTCTTCTAAATCCAAACTTGTGAAAGCCTTCCCATAGTCAAAATCCCCCTTTAACGGATTGGATAGCTCCGAATGTTGACGAAGAATATTTAAATTTAATTGTTTGGGCCACCAATCCCGGTTCGTAGTCCCTTCTCCTCCAACTTGTAGTTTTTTTTGCCCCGCATGAAAAGGGCATTTGCTGATGTCATTCTCTTCTTTTTGCATGTTGATCTAAGTTTATACTATTTCATTAACAATTACTAAGTCCGCTATGTTTGTTTTCTTTCGATAAAGTTAGCTTATAATTAGAAACCAGTTAAATCAAAAAAATCTATTAAGAATAAGTGAAAATGATAACTTCTTACTCTAATTAAATTTTATTGAAATAAGAACATTTGTAATTCTTCGAGAATAACTATATTTAGCCATCCAATTAAATCGGTTTGAAGGATTATTTACTTTTTATAGATACAGAAACGTCGGGTATTCCCAAACGTTGGAATCGGCCTTACTCAGATCAACATAACTGGCCTTCCGTTATTCAGGTTGCCTGGATAATTTATACGTTGGACGGTCATGAGGTAAAAAGGATGAGCAGCTATATTTACGAAAATGATATCCATATCAGTACTGATTCTTATAAAGTACATGGTATACAATCAACTTTCTTAAAAGATAACGGGCAGCGTCGAAAACATATACTGCGTAAATTAGCGTATGATATCAAGAAGTACAGACCGCTTATCATTGGTCATTTTATAGAGTTAGATGTACAGGTGCTAAGTGCAGATTTCTATCGCGCGCAGCTACAAAACCCGTTTATTGAACAAGATTTTTTCTGTACGATGCTGGATAGCAAAAAATATGTGATCAATCCCTCGATTGAATATTTACGGTTACCTCAACTTTTTGAACAGTTATTTGATGAAAGACCTACAGAACTTCATGAGGCAGAGCGAGATGCAGAAATTACTGCGAAGTGCTTTTTTGAATTAGTACATCGCCAAGAGATTTCTAGATTGGATGTAGCCAAACAAAAAGATCAGTTTTTAAAAAAGCTTAACTTTCTAGATAAATAAGATTTGTAACTTAGTCCATCGAGAAAAAAATCCGATTTATGCAGAATTTAATTGAACTTCTGAAAAATACGAAACCCTTCGATCTGCTTCCTGATAGTGTGCTTGCGGGTATTTCAGAATCATTGATACCTACAACTTACCATAAGGATACATTGGCTTATCGCCAAGAAATTACCGAAATGAAGGGAGTTGATATTTTACTAAAAGGCGAATACGAAACGTTTTTCTTTGATGCCTTGGAAAATAAAAGGTCGATCGAAATTCATCATTCGCCCTATTGTTTTGGCGGAATATCGGTATTATTAAATAGAACCCGAGCATTAAAATCCGTCATGGCAAAAAAAGGAACGGTTGTCTATAGTTTGCCGCGCAAAGAGTTTCTGGAATTGTGTAATGCATATGATGAATTTTTTCAATTTTACACAACAGATTTCGGGAAGCGGATGTTGGATGATGAATTTTCACACTTCGTAAAAACGCCTGCGTCTTTCGAAGAAAGCTATATCGCTGCAGAACAACTATATTCCCGTAAAATCGACGGTATAATTTATAAGGATATAGTTTATAGCTATGAAAGTACGCCAATATATGAAGTCGCTACGCATATGGCGACGAATAAAGTGAGCTGTTTATTTGTAAAGGATACGCAAGATCATATTATCGGCTATGTAACAGACATCACCTTACGCGACAATGTGATCGCGCAAAGGGTAGATCCGGATAAACCTATTGGAAGCGTTATGGACAATCCGATTATGTCCATTTCTCATCAGGCCTATCTTTATGAAGCCGTACTTATGATGTTCAGTACAAAAACACGCTATCTGTTGGTGGAGAAAGACGGGAAATATGTCGGTTTTTTGAGTAGAAACAGACTACTAAGTGAACAAGGTCAATCGCCATTGGTATTTATCCAATCTGTAAAACTAGCGGAAACCACCGACGAATTGCGCCAGAAATGGAATTATGTACCCGAAATTATCAAACAACTGCTCGGTAGAGGAATAAACGCTGAAATTACAAACCAAGTAATTACGACGATTGCAGATACTATAGCCGTAAAAGTGATTGAAAAGGTTATCCGGGAAATGGGAGAACCACCAGCAAAGTTTGTGTTTATGGTAACAGGAAGTGAGGGACGTAAAGAACAGACACTAAAAACGGACCAAGACAATGCAATCATTTACGAAGACAAAGCGAATGAACATCGGGAAATGGTTCGAGCTTATTTTCTGTCTTTTGCCACAAAAGTATCGGATTATCTTAATGATATTGGTTTTGTATACTGTAAAGGTGGATATATGGCAAGTAACCCAGACTGGACACACTCCCTTTCCCATTGGAAAAGAAATTATAAAAAATGGATTGAGGAAACTATTCCAGAAAATGCCATTAAATTTTCCACGTTTTTCGATTGCAGGTTTTTATATGGCGATCGTACCATTATCGAGCAACTAAAAGAATTTTTAGAAGTAGAGCTACAACGCCCAAATGATCGTTTTTTTGCATTTATTGCTAAAAATGCACTTCAATATGAACCACCGCTGACTTTCTTTAACAATATAAAAACGGAAACGATTGGTAAATCCGAAGTCTTCAATATAAAGAACGCAATGACACCTATCGTCGATTTGGTTCGTGTGTATGCGTTGAAGAAACGCGTTTATCAAGAGAATACGGGTGAACGTCTTAAAAAGTTGATGGAAATGGAGGTTTTTACACCAGAACAATATCAAGAACTCTATCAATCCTATTATTATTTGATGGCACTGCGATTGGAAAATCAAGCAAACCAAATCTTAACGGAGAAGCTCGAACCCAATAATTATATCCGAATAGATAAACTTACGAAGATTGAAAAAGCCACTTTAAAAGAAATTTTTAAGACTATAAATAATTTCCAAGTGGGCATAAAAATGCGTTTTACCAGCAATCTATTGGGTTAAGATGTCAGATCTCTTCTTGTTTTATAATAAAAGTGCATTGCCATTTACCCTAATATTTTATTTATCAATTTAAAATTGGTAAATAGTGACAGCTTTATATGAAAGCACTTGATAATACAAGGAATGAACAAAAACTCATTCATAACATTTATAAAAAAGAAATAATTTAATACGCAATTATTACGGAGTATCTATCTTTGCAGTCCAACGCGACGATCTTCTTTCGACGAAAAACAGAAGTTAAGTTGTAGGATAGATAAATTAAAATTATACAGTTTAGGTAATGTACGGAGAGGAAACGTATAGAAAAGAATATGGACGTCAGGTAGCCAAATATTTGAACGCATTCGGTCTTACGGAAGAGGATTTAGGAAAATTGATCAACTCAAGTTCAGACAATGTTCGTGATATCGTTTCTGGAAAAGTCGGTTTGAGTTTAAGCAAGATGATTAAGATCGCCAATGTTTTCTCTGTACATTATTACGATTTTGCCAATCCGGGATATCCTTTACCGGAAGAAAGACATCTGTCAAGAATTACCAAGAAAAAAATAGAAAGAAGGAAAAGTATTGGTATTATCCAACGTGACCAATCAGGATTTCTAGCTCAGGAATTAGATCGTCTAATCCGCGAGGGAGCATTAAATACTCCCAAAACAGCGAAGGATCTACACCTACAGATGGATGAGCAGCTAAGCAAGCGAAGCGCAACCGAGATAACAAACTTACTCAACAAACCCCCTCGAAATCTGTTTATTATTAAATTGAGCAAAAAAATCAGCAAGCAAAACACCTACATTCACAAAGATTTCTTTGTTGCTTATGAAGCATCAGATCCTGATCTCTTTAGCGTTGTGGATGAGTAATTTTTGATTTACCCCAATTATGTGCTTACCAAGATCTAGACTTGCCTTCTAGGCTATTTAAGCAAACATCAAAATTATATGGAACAATTCTAAATACGGAAAGAATTGCTATCTTTGGCCAAAGAATTTGATTGAGAATTGTCTTTTGAAATCGTGTAAAACTAAAAGTTAGCACTCGAATGAATACAAGCACCAATCAAGCTAAAGTCAATATGTATAAGAAAAAAAGTGAAAATGTAAAATTATGGTTAAAGCGCGCTGGCGCTGGAGCATTTCTATTTTTTCTTCTTAAGGGAATTGTTTGGTTGATTGTATTTGCATTGGCTGCAAAATCCTGTTCCTAATATACTCTTCTTTTTATTTTATTTTTAGGGGAACAGCTATATGTCTGAAGCTCGATTACGGTTTGATTTATATCATCAAGCACAATTCTTCAAAAAAATTAAAAGAATTTGACTTAGTGTATTTTTTACACTATATTTGTCCTTTCATAATTTAGGTTTATAATTGGTTAGTTAAGGGTTTTCATTCTCTCCGTTTGAAAACCCTTTTTTATTTTTTTTAACCTAAGCAGTACATTTTTGATATGTTCTTTTATCGAAATTAAAATATAAAAGGTTCCGTACCTATCCAAAGAAAAAGGCCCGCTTTACAGCCGGCCTTCTCTTATTTTAACAATGTATATTAGCAAATTAGTATCCAAAGATTTCTTCAAGGGATAAAACCTTTACAGGCCCTATCTTCTCGAGATTCTCCTTTGGAAGGGAACTGCTCTCTCCAACAATACAATAGACATAAGGTTTATTGCTTAGCTCTTTTGCATGGAAATTTTTCAAATCATTATAATTCAAATTCGGAGTTTGCTCATAAACCTCTTTGCGCATATCTTTTGAATTTCCTAAACGTTTCGCAGCAATATAACTGTTTAAAATCCCTGCATTTAACACACGTTCACTCGCGATGGATTTCAATAAGCTAACTTTAGCAGTTTCCAAGGCTATTGCCGATTCAGGTAGTACGTTTAACAATTCATTCATACCACCTATTGCATCGTTGAATTTGTCTGTTTGTGTTCCGACATACGCACCTACACTGTAATGGTTTTCCTTTTTAGCTGGTTGACCAAAATAAGCATAGGTTGAATAGGCCAAAGCCTTTGATTCACGTATCGTCTGGAAAACAATACTACCCATTCCTCCTCCAAAGTAGGTATTGAATAATGATATCGTCGGCGTATTGATCGCATTATACACATCAGAATTTCTGAACCAAAAAACTTCTACTTGCTTCATATTATAATTGGCGAATAGTACTTGATTCGCTGTTGTAGCTTGTTCTTCAAAACGAATACCTTTTTTAGGGACAACATAAGCTGTTTTTTCAGCTTTTAAAGGAGGGGTTTGGCTCACCAATTCCTTCACAGTTAATGGTCCATAATATAAAATAGTGTATTTCATTTTAGAAAGATCATGTAAAAGACCCACAAGATCTGCAGCTTTAACTTGATCCAACTCCGCATCCGTAAAGGTGTAGTTAAATGGATTTTTCGTACCATATTTAGCATATGATTTTAAGCCCTCCATAATGCTCGCTTTATTTTCCTTAGCGTTCGCACGCGATTTCTTTAAACGAGAAAGATAAGCTTGAAAAGCAGATTCATCAGCTACACAGTTACGCAACAAATCCTGAATCAAGAGAACCGTAGGTTTGAAATTTTCATTTAATCCTGTAATAGACACTCTGGTTTCCTCATTTCCTGCAGAAATAGAAAAAGTAGAAGCTAATTTGTAAAACTCTTTACTAAATGTTTCGCTACTTTTACTTTGAGTTCCCAAAAACTCGAAATAATCTACGGCTAAACCTAACAACTTATTATCCCATTTACCAAGGCTGTATTGATAAGTTAAGCTAAATAGTGCATTATCTTTATTCTTAACGGCCAAGATATCTGAATCACCTTGTTTACCCTTTGCAATCTCCTTATCATAATCGACCCATATCGGTTGAATAGACTCCTCCGGCATGGCATTCACTTTTTGTAAAAAATCCGATTGCGCATCACGATTTACCGTGATAGGCGTAATAGCAGGTTTTTCTACTTTTACAACATTATCATCTGTAGCCTGTCTCTTGTAAACAACGACATAATTATCATCACTTAAGTATTTATTTGCGAATGCAACGAGGTCAGCTTTGGTGATAGTCGTTAACCTATCCGTATAAGCTAATTCGCTTGCCCAATCTACCTCAGAAGTGAAAGCCGACATCAGCTCTTCCGCTCTATCGCTGTAGCTCTCATTTCGTGTAATCTGATCTTTACGCTCATTATTTATAATGGATTTAATCAGATCTTCAGAAAAATCGCCATTGCGAAGTTTTTTTAGCTCAGCCAACAGCAAATCTCGAACTTCCTCGAGTGACTGCCCCTGTGAGGGATTTCCCTGAAGAATTAACATCGAATAATCCTTCAAAACATAAGGAAATGCGCCAGCGCCTAATAATTTCTGAGATTTTAACAGATCCAGGTCAATAAGCCCAGCTGAACCATTTGTTAAAATATTAGCCATTAGATTGAGCATCTGCGCATCTTTGCTCGCAGCTCCAGGAAACCGGAATCCTAAAAACAAAAATTCTGTATTGGGTCCCTTGACTTCACGAATAATAGGTTTTACAATGGGTTTCTCCTGCTCAAAAGTATAGGCCGGAACCTCCTTTGTTTTCATATAAGAAAAGGCACGATCGATTTTCTTCACCATTTCTGTCGGATCAAAATCTCCAGACATGATGATTCCCATATTATTTGGCACATAATAAGTGTCGTAATAAGCTCTAATAGCCTTCAATGAAGGATTCTTAAGGTGATCTACAGTTCCAATTACTGTTTGTTTACCATAATTATTATTCGGAAATATAGCCTCGAACATCGACTCAACAGCTTTTCTTCCGTCATTATCCAAGGCAATGTTTTTCTCCTCATATACAGCTTCTAATTCCGTGTGAAATAGACGTAACACTGGCGACTTGAAACGCTCAGCCTGTACTGTTAAGTATTTATCAACCACATTGTTTGGAATATTCTCAATATATACCGTCTGCTCGAAGGAAGTGAAAGCATTCGTCCCTTCAGCGCCCATGTTGCTCATTAACTTATCATACTCATTTGGAATAGCAAATTTTGCTGCTTCTCCAGATATACTATCGATTTCCTTGTAGATATTTTTCCTATCCAGCTCATTTTTTGTAGAGTTGTATTTCTCATAGAGCGCATCAATTTTATCCAATAGAGGCTTCTCCTCCTGCCAGTTCAACGAACCAAACTTATCTGTTCCTTTAAATAGCATATGCTCTAGGTAATGCGCCAATCCTGTATGATCTTTCGGATCTGTTTTACTACCTGCTTTTGTAGCTATATAGGTTTGAATTCTCGGTTCTTTTTTGCTAGGACTTAAAATAACAGTCAACCCATTTTTCAATTTATAGAATCTCGCCGATGTAGGATCATTACTCACATAAGTGTAAGTGTAACCATCTTCCGTCGCTTCTTTCCATTCGAACCTTTGCTGCTGGGCGAACAAGCCCGTGTAAAAAAATAGCAATGATGAAAAAATCGTTGCCCTAAAAATTTTTCTCATACGTGTATTATATGTTTTTATACGTGTAGGAAGCAGCCCCATTTTTCACGTATTTATACGCTATATATAAATGGAGTAGCTTCGATGCCATAAAAGTAAACTAACTTCAACAATATTATCAAGACAACAGCCTTATTTCCATTAATTTTTCAGAAAAAAAAGCTTTTTACGATAAAAAATATGGAAAAAAGTAACAATAGCTTTATGCTAATGTCTTAGGGTTTGTTTCCTCTATTTTTTGCATCAACTTATCGTATTCAAGCCCTTTTTCGTATTTAGCAATTACTAAGGTGGCTGCTGTATTTCCAATGATGTTGGTAAGCGCCCTTGCTTCACTCATAAAACGGTCTATCCCCAAAATTAGTCCAACCGATTCTACAGGTATATGCCCCACAACTGGTAATGTCGCGGCAAGTGTGACAAAGCCACTACCTGTGACTCCCGCAGCGCCTTTTGATGTAAGCAAAAGAATTAAAAGTAAAGATATTTCCTGCTGTAGTGTCAGATGCATATTCAATGCTTGGGAGATAAAAACAGCTGCCATAGTGAGGTAGATGCAGGTTCCATCAAGATTAAAAGAATAGCCTGTTGGTATGACCAAACCTACAATAGATTTACTGCACCCTGCATCTTCCAATTTTTGCATCACGCCTGGTAGCGCAGATTCTGAAGAAGATGTTCCTAACACAATTAACAGTTCTTCCTTTATATATCTTAAAAGTTTAAAGATGCTGATTTTAACATAAAAATGAAGAACCCCTCCTATAATAATCACAATAAAAAAAATACAGGTTAAATAAAAGCTTAACATCAATAGTCCTAAAGACGACAAAGCTTCTACGCCATATTTACCGATTGTAAATCCCATTGCTCCCATCGCTCCAATTGGAGCAACATACATAATCATTTTAATAAGCGCGAATAGGCCTTTCTGAAAAGAATTCAAAACAGAGATTACAGGAGAAGAATGGCCACTTCCTATTTTTGTTAGTGCAATACCAAATAATACAGCAAAAAATAGTACTTGCAAAAGATTGTCAGATGCCACAGAAGCAATAACGTTGTCAGGTATAATACTGAGAATCCAACTCATAAAATCCTTATGCTCTTTGGCTGACGAAATGTACTGGGCTACTCCAGTAGCATCAAGCTTACTGACATCTTTATTCATGCCTGTCCCAGGTTCTATCCAATTCACAAAAACCAAACCGATGATTAAAGCGATTGTTGTCATGATTTCAAAGTAAACCAAAGCAGAGAAACCAATCTTTCCCACCTTTTTAACATCCTGCATACCCGCAATTCCCAAAACGATTGATGTAAAAATTAAGGGCGCAATGACCATTTTGATCAATTTAATAAACGCATCCCCTAGAGGCTTCATTTTTATAGCCGTATCCGGATATAGCACGCCAACGGCAATCCCGATAATAATTCCTAGAATAACCTGGACATATAAACTTTTTAAAATCTTAGGCATATAAAATTAGCGTTTCAATGTTGATGAACGATTGATCGTATCAAAGTATTAAAGATAAATAAAAAGATTAAGCTATTCCTTATATACATATTAAACAAATCAAGCGGCCTTCATTTCTGAAAGCCGCTTGATATAATGACCAAACAGTCTATGCAAAACTATTTCTTTGCAGCGTCCATTTGGATGCCGATTTCAATATCTTTACTAATCATCCACTCTGCTGGATCAGCTTCAGATGTTCCAAATTTGATACCCCAGTCAGCTCTGTTTACTGTAAATTTAGCGGCTACTGATACTTTCTGTTCTTCAACCGTAACTTTTGCTGGGAATGATATATTTAATGTACTATCTTTTAATGTTAGATTTCCACTCACCGTTTTATTTGCACCATCAATTGCGTCTTTCGCTGTTGTCGCATCCAAGTCCGTGACGCCCGTAATTTTGAACGTAGCTGTACCAAATTTCTCCACATCAAAGAAATCTGGATTCTTTAAGTGATTTTCCAAATCAGAAGCTTTCTTATCCGCTTCTGTTACGGAAGCAGAATCAACCTTTAAAGATTTCATATCAATAACAAATTCTCCGGCTGTAACGTTACCATCAGCTACTGACAATTCGCCAGATTGCAAACTAAGTACCCCCCAACGTGGTGCGAAACCACCTTTGTGAAATGCTTTCCAATCTACCTTTGAAGTACCTAGGTCAACCGCAAATGAATCACCTTGTTTTTCCGCTACTGTTTGCTCTTCAGAAGCACCTGTTTTAGCGTTGTTGCCTGAACAAGAGGCAAAAATTATAGCGGCTGCAGCCACCATTGACAAACCGATTTTTTTCATAATAAATGTATTTGTTTTAAATCAATCTAAAAATATTTATCTTTTTTGATTCCTACAACATAAATTTAAATTATAGTCATAAAAAGACATAGGAATTACCATTCTGTAAATGTTCTAACATTAAAAATGTTCAACAATTATGCTTTACCTTCGGTATCAAATTTTGAAGCAGACTCTGCGAGTACCCGTTCTACGGTATTCTCTAGATCCACGATATCAAACGGTTTCGCCAAGTAAGCATCTGCTCCAGCCTTTTCCATCAAAAGATGAATATCGTTATTCGCAGATATATAAATTACAGGGATATTTTTGTATTCTGCATGCTGCTTCAACAGTTTAGTTGCTTCAATCCCTCCTATATTAGGAATCCAATTGTCCATCAAAATGATGTCGGGTTTTATTGAACTGACTTTTTCTATGATATCGTGCGACGTTTCAGAACTAGCTACCTCATACCCAGCGTATGTTAAGATAATGGAACACACTTCCAGTATGTTGACATCATCGTCAAAAATTAATATAGTCTTGTTTTTCATAATTATTAAAGTAATCCCTTATTTGTTTGCGTCATTTAATCCTTTTCATTTAAATTGTTGATCCACCCGGCAATTTCTTCCGGTCTTAATATATAATCCACCTTAGCAGACAAAATAGCTTGGCGAGGCATGTATTCAACTTCCGCCGTATCGGGAGCCTGCACAGCAGTTATTCCATATAACGATTTGATATAGTTAAAGCCCTCCACGCCATCAGAATTTGCACCAGAAAGAAGTAAGGCTACTGTATTTCTCCCGAAAACATTTGCGGCAGATTGAAAGGAAACATCTATAGATGGGCGTGAATAGTTCAATTTCTCCGAATAATCTAATGAAATTAGATCCCTACTTTCAAAGAGCAGATGATAGTCTGGAGGGGCTATATAAACATGTTTCGCTTGTATTACCATTTTATCTTCTGCTTCCACCACAGTCAACGAGGTATAATTATTGAGTAAGACATCCAAGATAGAATCACGATCGGGTTTACGATGTAAAATAAGAATAATCGGAAATTCAATAGCCGAACTCAAATCAGGTAGCACCTGGAGAACCACTTTTAAGCTACCCGCTGAACCTCCAATTAATAACACCTTCATCGCTTCAATATCTATCTAGTATTCACAAAATTAAACTATTTTTCTCCATATTTTCTCCGTATCTACTTGTTGGTATTTCCTTTCGATATTAGAAAAACGCAATGTCTCTTTAGCTCCCAACGCTAAAAAACCCAGATTATCTAAACTATCATCAAAAAGACTAAAGACATTGTTCTGCAAATCCTTGTCAAAGTATATCAACACATTGCGGCAAACTATCAACTGAAATTCATTAAACGAACTATCAGAAACAAGGTTGTGCGTAGAAAATATCATCTTATTAGTTAAATCCGTATTGAATTTCGCCATATCATAATTGGCCGTGTAATAGGAAGAAAAATCCTCTTTTCCACCCGCCAAAATGTAGTTTTCAGAATACTGTTTCATCTGATGTAATGGAAACATCCCTGTTCGGGCTTTCGCCAAAACACCAGGATTAATATCCGTGGCGTAAATAAGCGATTTATGATAAAGATTAGCCTCTTTTAGTAAAATCGCCATCGAATAAACTTCTTCGCCGGTAGAACAACCTGCCAGCCAAATGCGTATAAAGGGATAGGTGCCTAATTGGGGAAATATCCTTTCCCTTAGCGTCTTGAAGAAAATAGGATCTCTAAACATCTCGGTAACATTTACCGTTATCTCTTCTACGAAACGCAGCAAGTAATCCGGATGATTCAACAGTTTATAGCGTAATTCTGCAAAGCTGCTGAATTTATCTATCATACAAATTCTGTTTACTCTCCTTTTTAACGAAGCTTTGCTATACTGGGTGAAGTCATATCCATATAATCGTGATACATCCAATAGAAGCATTTCTAGGTCGTCATCCTTTATGATATTCGGTTCCAACATTTAACTTACCTTTTCAATAACACTTACCAATTCATCAATATCTACAGGCTTACTTACGTAAGCCCAAGCACCTGCAGCCAAACACTTATCGCGATCGCCTCGCATAGCTTGTGCTGTAACAGCGACAACAGGAACATCCCCACATGCTTCACAGCTTTTGATAACACCTAAAGCTTCATAACCATCCATTTCAGGCATCATCATGTCCATTAATACAACACGAATTCGTTTATCAACTTTTAACAATGCTATCCCTTCAATAGCGGATGTACAACTAATCGATTTATATCCACGCACTTTAAGCGCTAAGCTTAATGCGAAAATATTACGGCTGTCGTCATCAATGATTAATACCATTTCCTTTTCCATCTTAATTCAGCTACGAATGTTCATACAACCAGACACGCAATAATGAAAGAAGTTGATCCGTATCGACGGGTTTAGAGATATAGTCCGATGCTCCAGCCAAAATGCAACGCTCTCTATCTCCTGTCATCGCTTTCGCAGTAACTGCCATGATAGGAATCTTTCGGTGCTGGGGTATTTCCCGAATTAATCGGATCGTTTCATAACCATCCATTTCGGGCATCATCATATCCATAAGAACGATAGCAACATCCGGATTTTTCTCTAATTCTTGTAAAGCTTCCCTGCCGTCAATTGCTGAAACTATCTTCATTTGATATTTTTCAAGAGCCTTTGTTAAAGAGAAAATATTACGAACATCATCATCAGCAATCAAAACTTTTTTACCTTTCAGCACATCATTCAAAGACCCCAATTTGTTTTTATGATTGCCTACTGAGGGTTGTTCTTTTTCTTCTACTAAATGTAAAAACAAGCCGACTTCATCAAGGATACGTTGGTAAGAATGCGCGGTTTTGACAACAATAGAGTCTGCATATTGCTTTATCCGAAGTTCTTCTCCCTGAGAAAGATTCTTTCCTGTGAAAATGATGATAGGTAAATTCTCCAATCCCTCATTCTTTTTTATCGCTTCCAAGGTTTCATAACCGTTTTGGTCAGGGACACCCATATCTAGTATAACACAATTTACATGATCCGATACCAATGCTTCTACACTATCGTGCACACTTGTTTTTATTTCGGAGGTTATATTGAAATTACTTAAGAAGTAGGATAGTGCCATCGCGTGCTTCGGATTTTCTTCTACAATAAGAACCTTTTTAGGCGAGCGACTCAGCGCATCTTCTATTTTCTTAAACATTCCTCCTAAGTGCTCTATGGCAACAGGCTTACTTATAAAGTCGATTGCTCCTTTCAACAAGCTTTCACGCTTAACCTCCAATGATGACATGATGTGAACAGGGATGTGTCTGGTTTCAACATTACCTTTGATCTCATCCATCACCTGCCAACCATCTTTAATTGGCAATTGAATATCCAATAAAATAGCAAGCGGTTGAAACTTTAAGGCTGCCTCAGCTGCCAAATCACCACGCACGACAACAACGCCTTTATAATTCTGTTGGCGCGTATACTTTAATAAAATTTTTGCAAAATCCGTATCGTCTTCAACAATCAAAATTACCTTGTCACCTTTCTTCAGGTTTTCACGATCATCATCAATTTCATCAGGGATGTTCTCTGTTGTGAATATCTTGCTATCCAAATCTCCTATGCTATCCTCTACATCTAAGCTGATCATCTCAATAAGCTCGTCTGTAACAGGTTTCACTGCGATGGATATCCTCCGCTTCGGAATCAACAACGTAAAAGTACTACCCTCATTTTCTTTACTCTGTAACCTTATTTCACCGCCCAACAACCGTGTAATTTCGCGACTTATCGACAAACCTAGACCCGTTCCACCATATTTTCTTCGGGTAGAACCGTCGGCTTGTTGGAAAGCTTCAAATATGACTTTTTGTTTTTCCTCCGCTATACCAATTCCAGTATCGGTTACTTCAAACTTAATCAATTCTCGGTCCTCAACATGCTCTTCTATGCGCAGTCGAACACTGCCTTTGTTCGTGAACTTAATTGCGTTTGATAAGAGATTTCGTAACACTTGTTCTAAACGTAAACGGTCCGTTTCAAACTGATCGTCCAATGTCGGCGAAATTTCGACAATTAATTGAAGGTTCTTATTGTTTATTACAGGACTGAATAAACTCCGTAGATCTTTAGTAATATCCACTAAGCTTACATTTTGATAATCGAGATCCATCTTTCCCGCTTCTATTTTGGAAAGATCCAATATCTCATCAATAAGGCTCAAGAGACTTGTTCCTGAGCTCTGTATAACTTTTGCCGATTCAATTTGATCCTCGTTTAAGTTCTCCTCATTGTTCTCGCCTAAAATTCTCGACAATAAAAGTATCGAATTTAAAGGGGTTCGTAGCTCATGAGACATGTTTGCCAAAAATTCTGACTTGTATTTTGTACTCAAAGCTAACTCTTCTGCTTTTTGCTGAATATCCAAGTTTCGATCTGCAATCAGTTGATTCTTTTCTTCAAGCTGTTTCGATCGCTCCTCTAATTCCTGATTCGACTGTAATAATTCTTCTTGTTGAACTTTTAATTCCTCTTCTGAAGCCTGAAGTTTTTGTGTTTGCGCTTCCAATTCTGCATTCAGGTTTTCAAGCTCTGTATGCTGCGTCTGCAATTCTTCTGCTTGCGCCTGTGTCTCCTCCAATAAAGTCTGTACTCTTCGTCTACTTTTTGCAGCAAGAAGTGCTAGGGCAACGTTCCTACCTGATTCTTTAAGAAATTCGAGTCTTAGGTCGTCGAAAGGCTGCATAGATCCTAACTCTATAATACCGATACAACTTTGTTCAACGTTGACAGGCAATAACAATACCTGATTCACACGCATTGCCCCGTGAGCAAAGTTTACCGTATAATTAAAATCACTTACACCATCGAATATTTTCTCTTTACACTCTTGAAAAACCTGGCCTATCATGCCTTCTCCGACCGAATAAGTATGTCGCATATGTTCTTCAAGACCATACGACGCGTGAAGTTTTAAAGCACCGTTTTCTAATAAATAAAAAGCACCATTTATACTGTTTGAATAGCTTACTAATTGATTGAGGACCTCTTTCGCAATAATCTCTTCGCTCTTATTTCCCATCAAGCGTTCATTCAATCTCGCCAATCCAGTCTGTCTCCATTCATTATTATTCAATTGATCAAACGAAATTTTTAGCGAATTCGTCATCTCATTTAATGCTTTTGCTAAACTCCCTAAATCATCTTGTTCTAAGTCATTTGCACGTACAGAATAATCCCCTTTCGACACAGTTGTAGCAATTTTTTGAATAATGTTCAGTCTGCGGGAAATCTCCCGATCTTTTTGCCGCAAGGATTCTCTTAAAGATTCCCTTTCATTGAAATCTTTTCGAATACGGAAATAGAAAACAGATGTTGTAATCAATGAAATGACTGCGGCAAGAATCACAAAGACAGAGGTATAGGAAGACGATTTATCCAAGTCTGCTCTTCGACTATCGAGTAAGATATCTTCATGCGCAATAAATCGACTAATAATCTGTCTACAGCTATCCATTAATAACTTACCTTCTTCCAGCTGTTTAACCGTAACGGTCTGCCCTTCACGTTTAGCCGCTACAAGATCATCTAAAATATCCGTTCTTAAACCGACTAACGACGTAAGTGTATCAAGTCTCTTGCTTTGCAACATGTTATCTGCCGTCAATCGTTTAGCTCGCTCAAGTGATTTCGGCAAAGAAGCTACGCTTTTTACATAGGGGTCAAGAAAAGATTCCTTACCCGTAAGATGAAAACCTCGTTGGCCTGTTTCTGCATTTTGTAAATCAATAAGTATCGTATTGGCAGACGAAATAGCCCGGCGTGTGTGATCAACAATTTCCCGATTACTGATTTGTTTTTGAATACTTACATAAGATGCCGTGGAGCTGATAATTAAAAGAAGCAATGACACTCCAAATCCAATTTGTAAATTTTTAACAAATTTTTTCGACATAAAATTAATTTAAAGGTAAGGTAAAATAAAAGGTAGAGCCCTTTCCGACTTCGCTGTATAATCCGAAAGTGCCCCTATGCTGACGAATGATCTCGGAACAAATGTAGAGACCTATTCCTAACCCCTGAAATTTCAATGAAGTTTCTTCTACGCGATAGAATTTATTGAAAATATCAGGTTGTTTATGTTCCGGGATACCTATACCGAAATCTGTTACTTCTATCTTCAATAGATTCAAATCAGTACTCGTATTGATGATTATTTTGTCGGTATTTGGTGCATATTTTATCGCGTTAGTCAAATAATTGATAAGCACCTGTTCAATACGAATTTCATCTGCGGTAATGGGTTCCTCTATCGAATTTCCAGTTCTTTCTATTTTCATCGCAATGTTTTCATGCGTATGATAGATGGTATCAATAACATTTGCCAAAAGTGTTTCGAAATCGAAAGCCTGCATATTCATTCGCAGTTTTCCGTTGTCAATCTTGGAAATATCAAGAAGATCAGTCACCAAGCTGTTTAACTTACTCACCTGCGTTTGTACCTTATTGACATATTTATTAAATGTATATTCTTTTTCTGGCGGAGCAGATCGTCCCAATAATTGGGTATAAGCTTTGATACTTGTAAGCGGTGTTTTTAACTCGTGACTTGCGATACTCAGAAATTCGTCTTTTTTCTTCTCTATAAGTTTTCTATCATCAATATCCGTGAATGTACCAACCCATTTCGAGATATTTTCATTTTCAAGAATGGGCATTATGCGTAAAAGATGAAAGCGGAAACTATCTTCATTAATCTCTTTGATTCGTACTTCTAACTCGAGAGGAATATGATGTAACATCGCATTTGCCCATTCCTCTTTGATACAAGGATCCTCTGGGTGCGTAAGGGGAAATGATGTCGCGGAAGTAGCATAAGAAAACCATTTATCGTTGACAAAATCAATTTCTCCTATTTCATTTGCCGTAAAAGCAATTTGTGGAAGGGACTCAAGGATTAAGTGCAAATAATTTACGCGTTCCGTCAATTCCGCCTGTGCTTTTTTTCGTATTTCTATTTCATTTCGTAATGTCTGCTGCGTTTCATTTAAGGCCAAAGTCTGCTCGTATAAGCGATAGAAGGTTTTAACTTTTAACAATAAAATATCCGGATCCACGGGTTTTGTAATATAATCTATTCCTCCAGAAGCATAACCTTTTGTAATGAACTTCTTATCTGTATTTACTGCCGAAAGAAAAATAATAGGTATATCTTTTGACTTGCTAAATCCAGACAACGTCTCAGCAACTTCAAAACCATCTATACCAGGCATTTGCACATCAAGTATTATTAAAGCATAATCATTTCGCAAGACCTTCTTTAAGGCTTCTTCACCTGATAATGCAGTGTCTACTGCGAAATTTTTTCCTTTAAGAAGCAATTCCAAAGAATAGATATTTTCTGGTTTGTCGTCTACGATTAATATCATGTTAAAGCCTAATTTTTGGATAGATTCCCTTTCAGTACACAATTCACTTCAAATTTATTGGCATAATAAAATACATTTTATTTTAAGCTAATAATTCCAAAACATACGTATTTCTAAATGGTATTCAAAAGTGCTCAAAAATCAATCCAATCTGAATATAGCTAAAATTTAGAAACTGGTAAAACCGTACTATTGGAAGAGTAGCCTGGATACGTATTTATACCTAAACCTCCTTACATGACGATATGTTCTTAGGGCTGCGGAGGATTAACTGCTGATAATTAAGATCTTTTCTTTTAATCGATTGCTACAACAAGCGTTTGACAACTTGAAAACACAATTGAAATCTGTCGTTACACAAGTTATAAAGGAAAACAGAGGTTGTTACTACGTGAGCAAATCTATTAAAACAAGTATTTAACCTTTTCTAATACGTATTTTCACAAAGGGTTTTGTTTTTTTTTTCTCAGCAGTACGATCAGAGATATGTAACATATTGGTCGCAAACAAAGAGAGCCTATAAAACTACGCCGTTTGAAAAATGGATTAAGCAAAAACCTTTACATTCCAAGATCCGATAAAAATCCGACGTTAACTTATAATTTTATTGCACTTTGTTATATGCGCTAGAGTTACTACCTTAGTTTCGAATAGTAAATCTACCTAATATGATTCAAAAAAGAATTTTATCAATTTTAACAATTTTAGTTACTATGCTATCTATTAGCAAAACAAATGCACAAACTACATCAATTAAGGAAGTGGAAAATACCGTTAGTACACTTGTAAGGCTCATGCTCAAACCTGATGAAAAATCTTTACAGTTACTGACAAATGCAGAACTAACCTATGGGCACTCTAGTGGAAAGATAGAAACGAGGGATCAATTTATTGAAACGTTGGTGTCGGGAGCATCTATTTTCGAAAAAATAGATATCACCGAACAGTCTGTTCAAGTTGTTGATCATACAGCTGTGGTTAGACATATTTTAAGTGCGCAAACAAATGATCCAGGAAAAGGTCCCGCGACGATAAAGTTGGGAATTGTTCTTTCTTGGGTAAAGGTGAAAGGACAATGGCAACTACTTGCCAGACAAGCTTATAAGCTTTAATACATTAATTCCTGAGAGAAGGATTCTCTCAGGAATTTCTTTTAGAACGTAAAATATAATCGATTATTTGCGTTGTCCTCAACGCACTATCTCCTGTGGAAGGGCAAACGTCATAACCAAGCAAATCTCCTACGATAGTCTCAATTAAAGGCTGTTGAATATGTAGCGGTTGTTCTAAAGGAAAGTGTTCCGTTCCCTTTTCTGTAGCACAGTCTATCGGCTTAAAATCAAAAGAACTAAATCGAATTTCTCCTGCTGTCCCTATAATAGTGACTTGATCTTTTTGGCTTTGGACAGAACTGGAGAATATCCAGCTCCCAGTTCCCAAAACACCATTCTCATGTTGCCAAATAGCATGAACAGTATCAGGAACAACATAATTCCCAGCAATA
Organism: Sphingobacterium sp. LRF_L2; assembly: GCF_965644235.1. Taxonomy (NCBI): domain Bacteria; kingdom Pseudomonadati; phylum Bacteroidota; class Sphingobacteriia; order Sphingobacteriales; family Sphingobacteriaceae; genus Sphingobacterium; species Sphingobacterium sp. LRF_L2. The sequence goes on from NZ_CBFFRI010000004.1 coordinate 356,771, forward strand.
TTTACAGACGAACCCGACGCCTGCACAACCGGACCGATAAGATAATCTAAAATATCAAACGTATGAGGCGCTAAGTCCGAAAAATATCCCTCGCCTCCTATCTCCTTGTTGATGCGCCAGGTATGCGTTTCTGGATTTAAATCCGATTCATGTGGAGGTCGAATGAGTTGGATGGAAACAGACAAAACCTTTCCGATCACTCCTTCTTCTAATAACGCTTTCACTTTATCAAAATAAGACAAAGATCTCCTGTAGAAAGCAACAAAAAGTTTATTTCCCGTAGCTTTAGCAAGCTCATTCATCTGAATAGCTTGCTCCAAAGAAAGTGCCATAGGCTTTTCTACATACACTGATTTTCCAGCTTTGAGCGCCTTTGTTGTTAATTCATAATGTGTGTCAGGAGGCGTCGCAATATAAATAATGTCAAGTGCACTGTCCGAGATGATGTCGTCTACATGTTCATATACTTTTTCAATATTATTTGCCTGTGCATAGTCCTTTGCTCGCAGGAATGTTCTTGAACATACAGCGACTAATTTAGAATTAGGGATTTTCGAAAAGGCCGGAGCACTCTTTTTTTCCGTTACATTTCCGACGCCAATCATTCCCCAATAGATTGTTTTCATAACACTTATTTTTTAGATCACTACCTGTTGCCAACAAAAATACGTATTAAAAAAATAAGCTTCAAAAATAAACAAAGGGCTATTAAAGCCCTTTGTTTATTTATCATCTTTACTTAAAGAAAACGGTAAGTCACCTTTACTGATCCCTCTCTTCTTATTCGGGTTAGCTTGCATATCAAAAGATAATGTGGCACCCTTTAACAACTCACTATGTTTAATGAAGTTCTTCGTGTAATTTTTTCCATTCCATTTTAAAGACTCTACATAGATGTTCTTATCGGAATTATTTTGAGCTTGTATAGTCACGTCTTTTCCGTTAGAAAGATGTAATACCGCTTTTTTGAATAGTGGTGCACCTAATACATATTCATCCGTTGCCGGAGTGACAGGATAAAAACCTAATGCAGAGAAAACATACCAAGCTGAAGTTTGTCCATTATCTTCATCCCCACAGTACCCATCAGGATATGGAGAATACATCTTTTTCATCGTCTCTCTCACCCAGTACTGTGCTTTCCAAGGAGCGCCAACGTGATTGTAAAGGTATATCATATGTTGAATAGGCTGATTTCCGTGCGCATATTGTCCCATATTAGCAACCTGCATCTCTCGTATTTCATGAATTGGAAAACCGTAATAAGAATCATCAAAAATCGGCGGTAAACTAAATACCGAATCGAGTTTTATTTCCATTGCCTGATATCCTCCCATAGATTGGGCCAAACCTTCTATATCCTGAAAAACAGACCAGGTATAATGCCAACTATTTCCCTCGGTAAAAGCATCTCCCCATTTGAACGGATTGAATGGACTTTGAAACTCTCCATTTTTATTTTTGCCACGCATTAATCCGGTTTCCTTGTCAAATAGCTTTTTATAATTATAAGATCTGTTTTTATACAAATCAATATCCGACTTTGGCTTGTTAATAGCCTTTGCTAGCTGGTAAATTGCAAAGTCATCATATGCATATTCCAGTGTGCGAGCCGCATTTTCATTAATTTTGACATCATAAGGAACATACCCAAGTTCATTGTAATACGAAGCCCCGGCTCTTCCAACTGCTGTCAACGGTCCTGCATTATTAGCCCCGTGTAAAAGTGCTTCGTATAACGTCTCGATATCTTTAGAACGAATACCTTTAATCCATGCATCAGCCACCACCGAAGCCGAATTATTCCCCACCATAACATTCCGTAACCCTGGACTAGCCCATTCCGGCAACCAGCCACTTTCGCGGTAAGCATTAGCCAAACCATCCTGCATTTTTAAGCTAATTTCCGGATACATCAGATTTAGAAAAGGGAATAGACTTCTAAATGTATCCCAAAACCCTGTATCAGTAAACATATAACCAGGTAGAACTTGACCATTATAAGGCGAGTAATGAACGACCTGTCCGTCCCCATCTATCTCATAGAACATTCTCGGAAACAATAAAGAACGATACAAACAAGAATAGAAAGTACGCATATCGTCAATAGATCCGCCTTCAACTTCTATTTTCTTTAATGCTGTATTCCATATATCCTCTCCCTTTAATACACGTTCATCGAAATTTGTCGCATCTAATTCTTTTAGGTTTCTCGCTGCTTGCTCGTAGGAAATAAATGAAGAGGCTACCTTAACGGTCACCTGGTCTCCTGGATTTGCAATTTGAAAGCCAACTAAAGCGCCTACATGTTCCGCCTTCGCTATATATTTTCCATCAGTAAGGGTTGAATCAGCAAAGGTTCCAATATTGGAAAACGGACGATCAAACTCCAAAACAAAATAGTTCTTAAAGTTTTCAGGTACACCACCACTGTTCTTCGTAGAATAACCAATTATACGTTGTTCCTTTGGTAGAACTTCGACATACGAACCTTTGTCGAAAGCGTCTAATAAAATATATGCATCGTCTGTTTTCGGAAATGTAAAACGAAAATATGCGGCACGTTCAGAGGGTGTGATTTCTGTCTTTACATCATAGTCAGCAAGATAAACGGAATAATAATGAGGTTTCGCTACTTCTGCTTTATGAGAAAAGTAACTCGCTCTTTTCTCTTCGTCAAAAACCTTTTGTCCAACCATAGGCATAATTGAGAATTGACCATAATCATTCATCCAAGGCGAAGGCTGATGCGTTTGTTTAAAACCACGGATTTTCTCGGCAGTGTACATATACATCCAACCATCCCCCATTTTTCCCGTTTGAGGACTCCAAAAATTCATCCCCCAGGGCATTGCAATCGCTGGATAAGTGTTACCAGTAGACATAAAATAAGTCGACTGCGTTCCTACCAAGGTGCTAACCAAATCAATAGGTTTTTCTATTTTGCCAACTGTTTGGGCTTTACTAACCAATAGGCTTCCACCTAATAGCGCGGTAATCAAAAATCTAAATTTCATAGACAATAGGCTTACTATATACTTTTCTAAAGTAAGAAAAAAACAGGAAAAATCAATAGCTAAAAGTATTTAGCAACATTAAAAAACAAGAGCAACCTTCCCTAGATGCGTGCCTGACTCGATCAATTGATGTGCTTGAACAACCTCTTGTACCGTAAATTGCTTATGCAATTGTGGGATAAATTTGGTTCCCATTAATGGCCAGACAAAATCTAACACCTCTTGAGTAAGTTGTGATTTAAACGCAATATTACGAGATCGTAAAGTACTTCCTGTTATTAAAAGGCGTTTTTGCATTACTTTAAGCAAATCCAATTGCACATTCCTTCCACCCATCGCGTTAATATAGACTAGCCGTCCATCAGCCGACAATAAATTTATGTTTTTATCGAAATAGGCACCTCCCACACAATCGAGTATAACATCAATATGTTCTGTTTTCAAGAATTCCTCAAAATCAGTCGTACGATAATTGATGATAATGTCTGCTCCTAAATCTTTACAATAATCATATTTGTCTGCCGTACTCACCGTAACGGACACTCTTGCACCAAAGGCTTTTGCTAGCTGTATTGCGGTACTACCGATTCCTCCAGCCCCACCATGTATCAAAATATGTTCGTTATCTTTTAAGCTAGCCCTTCGAAAGACATTGTCCCAAACTGTAAATATGGTCTCCGGTAGTATAGCCGCTTCAGCAAAATCCAAATGCTTTGGAATAGGTAAACAAATATCTTGGTGAGCTGCAACAAATTCAGCGTATCCTCCGCCAGAAACCAAACAACAAACCTTATCGCCAACATGCCATTTTGTAACACGCGCTCCTATTTCCCGGATAATTCCCGACACCTCCAATCCAGGTACATCGGCTACAACCCCTTTTGGAGCAGCATAATGTCCTTTTCTTTGGAGAATATCAGGCATATTTATTCCCGCAGCTTTTACCTCCACCAATACCTCATCATCCTCAATGCCCGGTTTTATTCGATCTACAATCGTTAAGACTTCCGGACCTCCATGCTGACTAATGACAACTGCTTTCATACTATTTTTTCTTTGGATATTTTTGGAGACGCATATTCAATGTGACCATAAAATATCGCCCCAATCTATTGTTTTTAGCCTCATACAGATCGTTACCTATATATTCACTGTAAGTTCCCATATTTTTATTTTGATCCAATAAGTCAAAGCCCTGAAAACGCAAAAGAGCTAATTTATTAGGCAGAAATGCCACTTCCAAATAAGCATTTAGAATAGTAGGATTGTTGTTCATAAAACTACTTTCATATCCCGCATTAAAGCGCTGCGACATCTCAGCACCAAGGGTCACATAATCACTAAGGTATCCTTTTGTCGCGCCACTCATCAAAACACTATGTGCTGTAATCCTTGTATGATACGGCCAGGTATAGCTAGCGTTGTTGAGCAAATAATTTGTACTAAACATAGACTCCATGTAGTCGCTCCAACTGTACCGCAATTGTAAAGACTGCGAATAAATAAGTTGTTTCGTAGTATTCCGCTTCTCATTGACAAAGGACAAGTTATTGTAGTAATCCACGTTACCTACAACGTCAAAAAGAAGACTTTCATTAAATAAAGGTGTATTGAAGAGATAATACCACTTCAGATCATAATAACCGTCCGTATTTTTAAACGTTGTCTCCTGGATTGTTGAACCAGTAATAGCCTTCTTATCTGAAACAATTTTATTAAGAACGTAGTTGTATGCGAAATTGGTCTCAAAATATTGATTTCTACTGGCAATAAATTTTCTAATCGTGGTGTTTACGCGATTGGAAAACTCTGCTTTAAGTTCAGGATTACCAACAATAATGTTTTGGGAATTGCTATTATCCCGAATAGGGATAATATGAAGAAAGTTAGGTTGATTATTTTTACCTATATAATCGAGACTCCAATCCATCTCATTATTAATTCTCCATTTGAATCCAGTGCTTGGTACGAGGTTCACATTTGAATATTGGTAATTTAAATCTTCGCGAGGAAGGTATCCATCAAGTGTGGTGGGCTGTACAGCAAACCCGATATTTGCACGAAACTTTTTATTAGGAACATATTGATAGTTTAACCCCGCCCGGCTACTACTAAAACGGTAATTATAACTCACCCCAAGCGAATCGACAAAATAAAGTTTACCAAGATCTTCTGACTTAATCTTATCTTCCACGAGTCGTGAAGTCGTCATATCTGTCAATTCGTAACCATAAAAAAATTCAATCAAACTGTAGTCTGAAAAAGGCTCGGTAAACGTGACAGCTCCTTTCACTCCATCCGTTCCATTTTTCTGCTGAATAAAATATTGTTGTTCAAAACGTGAACTGGTCGGAGGCGTTTCGGATGAATCGATCGATGTATAACCATCCCAAACATCTTCAACTTTTTTTTGGCTATTGAAATTAAGATCAATATTTGCTACAAGTTTACGTCCAGGCTTTTTAAAAGATCTCGAATATAAAAAGTTAACGTCTAGATTCGGATTTTTTTGATACGATGTATCTTGATATTTCCCGGTATTGGTTAAACTATTATTCTTAATTAATCGTCTCTTTAAATTTCCAAAATAAACCCTGCTGTACGAAAAAACAGGCTTTATCTCTAAGATGTCATTATTTTTAAAGCGATGCTTAAATTCTCCCGAGAGTCTATGAAAATTGTCATCGTTGATTGTTGTATAATACTCTTCATTTGAGATCGAATTCCCAATATAGTTCGAACGCAACAATGAATTTCCCGTGGTTATATTCTTTTTCCTTGTAAAGTTATAACTCGCGTTGAACGTCGTCTTTTCTGAATAGCTGTCAGAAAAATTCATTCCGAATGATTTTACATTATTTAATCCATCTGTTGGATCCACAAAATCATTGATATCAAACAACGATTTATCACGTTCTCCTACTCCATTAGGAGAACCAAATGAGAATAGACTCGTGTTCGTATTGTTTAATGATGTCACTGCAGAAAACTCTTGTCCATCATTAAAGCGATTTATTCCTGCACTACCGATGAACCGATCACTTGTACCCGCCCCTGCAGTGAGCTGCCCAAATGTAATCTTTTTACTATCTTCTTTAAGAATGATGTTTAATATTTTCTCCGATTCGCCTGTTTTTACGCCAAGCTCATTTGCGTAATCACCATAGGAATTGATGATCTGCACATTTCGGATAAAATCGGCAGGAAGGTTTTTTGTAGCCGTTATCACATCTCCTCCAAAAAATTTTTTCCCATCGACAAGTACAGAGGATACGGGCTTTCCCTGAGCATATACCGTACCATCCCGCGATACTTGTATCCCCGGCAATTGCTTCAAGGCTTCTTCCAACAATGAATTCTTTCTAAATTTGAAGGCATTCATATTGTACTGAATAGTATCTTCCGAATAAACAACGGGAATAGTTTTGACCACATAAACGCCTTCAATAAGCGAATTTTGTGTCGTCATTATGACGTTAGGAACCAACACATAGGACGTTAGTTCATGTGACGAAATTGTTTTTGTTACAATTTGATGTCCAAGCATACTGAAGGAAAGTCTGATACTGCTACCACCGACATTTAGGAAACTATAATATCCATTCTCTGCGGTCGTCGTTACAAGTGTATCGGAACTACTTGTTAACCGGACTGTCACTCCTTTTAATTTTATTTCAGCAGTGTCTAACACATATCCCTGAATCTGCTTGATACTGGGTTGGGCATATAGGCCAACCGTACCTAAAGCATAGGAACATATGGTGATAAAGAAGTATATAAAGCCTCTATAATTATCCACAAAAGCTATTTCTATTTGCTCGTTTGCGTTCAATATACAAAAAATTGATTCCCGATAAAAGTTTATATAATAACGACGATTTATATATTTTTTGTATAAATAAATAGCGGGCTATTTCTTTCGAAATAACCCGCTATATATCAGTAAGTAATGAAACTATTCGCCGTCGAAAGCAACTTTAACAAGATGTCTATCAATCTCCCATTTCCCTGTGCCTTCTTCTCCGATTACGTCAAATAACTCGAGAATACGACGCGCAACATACTCCTCTTCTACTTGCTCTTCCAAAAACCATTGAACAAAGTTGAATGTTACATAGTCTTTCGATTTCATACATTTATCTGCAATATTATTGAATTGCTCAGTCACGAACATCTCTTGCTCTAATGTCTGTTCAAAAACACCACGGAAAGACTCAAAATCAACCGGAATATTTGTTACTTCTGGAGAAATAGCACGGCCTCCGCGATTGTTGATATAGTTGAAAAGTTTCAACATATGTGCACGCTCCTCATCAGCCTGCTTCGCAAAAAAACTTGACGAATTATCCAATCCTTGATCGTCACACCAAGAAGACATTGCTAGGTATAATGCCGACGAATGTGCTTCAACTTTAACTTGTGCATTTAATATATTTTCGATATCCTCAGACAAAGAGGATTTTAATTTCAATAGATCTTTCATATTCTCTTTAATATTATATTATCAACTACATAATAACAAACAACATTTTCCTCATATTGTTTGTACAAATATAGAACATGATTTAACGTTTAACAGAAAAAAAATACAATACGAATTGAGTCTAAATTACGTTAGACTATAGATAAGCTGTTTAGAATCAGTACGATTAAAGATTAGCGAACGAGAATCGCATCCCTTCTAAAAATTTTCTTTATTTCACTATTAAGTTCAATAGCGAACTTTGCTCCGGAAAGAATCTCTTGTAAATTCAAAACATCTTCCACACGCAATAAAAAGCAACGGTCCGTACGAAATGGCATGACAATCTCAAAATCAGAACTTCGAGAAGAATCAGTTAACATTGCCAGCACATCTATGGAATCAATTCTTTTTTTGAACAGAAAAAAATCAGAAATTCTAAACGAAGTAATTGTTTGGTTGAATTCCAACCAATAGCAATTTTTGCGGCTACATTGATACACAGCTCCACACTCTGACTTAAATACCTCTTCTACATGTGCTAATGGACAAATCATTGCTTACTTTAATTTGGAACAAATATAAATTTTATCAATATTCAATCCAAATAAAAAAGCCGGTTTTTTTACCGGCTTTCTATTTTTATTTCGATGAAGATTAAAACTCTTCTTCATTATCTGTTAGTAACTCCTTGTGATTGCTCGCATTCGTTCTGGTTTTGGTTTTCAGTTTGTTAATCTGTCTTCTTATTGATTCTACAGCAACATCAGTAGCCTCTTCAAAACTTTTAGCCTGTGCTTTAGCAAAAAGCTGACTACCGGGGACATTCATCTTCAGTTCAACTATCTTATTGGCTTCATCATCAACATTTTCTAGACGTAAATAACAAACGCCTTCAATAATATTGTCTAAGAATTGTTCTAACTTCGCTGTTTTTCTTTTGATAAATTCAACCAATTTTTGATCTGCATCAAATTTGATAGACTGCACAGTAATGTTCATTTTTCCTCCTTTTTTTAAGCCTTTGGATGGGCTTGTTTATAAATTGATTTCAATCTTTCTACCGAGTTATGGGTATAAATCTGAGTAGCTGCTAAACCCGCATGTCCCAAAAGTTCCTTAATAGCATTCAAATCAGCCCCATTATTTAGTAACGTCGTCGCAAATGTATGTCTTAGTACATGTGGACTTCTCTTTTTCTGACTGGTAATCTGCGTTAAATAGCGTTTTACAATATCGTAAACTAGTTTCGCATACGCAGGTTTTCCTTCTTTAGTAACGATTAGATTATTCGATTTGTTTTTAAAATCTTGCATATATTTAAGTTTTAAATATTGCCTAATTTCCAAAACCAACGTATCATGTATCGGCACGAAACGTTCTTTGTTTCGTTTTCCTAAAATCAAAATCCTTTTATTATAAGTATCGATATCCTTCTCTTGTATAGCTAGCAGCTCCGAAAGTCGAATACCTGTACCGAATAAAAGTTCCAATATCACAAAATCCCTAGCCACATCAAATGCATCTACGTTCTCCTGCTTATTTTCTAAAAGACGGAGCATTTTGTCTTGCTCTACTACGACGGGTAATTTTTTTGGCGTTTTTAGTGCATTTACCTGATTTATCGGATTATTATCCACAATCCCCTCTCTGAGTAGGAATTTGTAAAAAGAACGTAATGAGGAAATAGACCGATTGATGCTCGAAGCTTGACGTCCTGACTCGCGCATTTTTGAAAAATAGTAGCGAGCATCACGATATCCAACTTCATGCAAAAGCAAACCTTCATCTTTTAAAAAAGACAGAAAATTGTCGATTTCCCCACTATACGCGATCACCGTATGTGTAGAATAACGCTTTTCAACTTTTAGAAAATTTATGAACTTTTCTTTACTCATTGCCTACATCCTCTTTTTATAAATGTAGCAAAAAGAACAAAAAAAACAAATTAATACAGGCTTATTTTCCAATAAAACCCACAAAAAAAGAACCTAGCTTAGGCTAGGTTCTTTTACAATTATTTTGAAAGCAATTAATTAGAGCTTATCATTTACACCTACGGCGTTCAACTCTGTAAAAGCCTGTTTCAAACGTACGACAAAAGCATCCTCTCCTTTACGTAACCATACACGAGGATCGTAATATTTTTTATTTGGAGAATCTTCCCCTTCAGGATTTCCAATCTGTCCTTGAAGATAATCGTGATTTTTCGCCTCATAAGCACGAATTCCATCCCAGAATGCCCATTGCATATCTGTGTCAATGTTCATCTTGATCGCACCATATGAAATCGCCTCTTCAATCTCTTCAGGTGATGAACCTGATCCACCATGAAACACAAAGTTTACAGGTTTCTCTGCTGTTAAACTAAATTTGTTACGGATATACTCTTGCGAGTTGTGTAAGATAACAGGCTGAAGTTTTACGTTACCTGGTTTGTATACGCCATGAACATTACCAAAAGCTGCTGCTACAGTAAATTTATCAGATACTTTTGAAAGCTCTTCAAAGGCATAAGCTACTTCTTCAGGCTGTGTATATAATTTAGAGCTATCTACGTCAGAATTATCTACACCGTCTTCTTCTCCACCAGTAACCCCCAACTCAATTTCAACGGTCATACCTAGAGGTTTCATACGCTCCAAATATTTTCTCGAAATCTCAATATTTTCTTCGATAGGCTCTTCTGATAAGTCCAACATATGCGAAGAGAACAAAGGCTTACCATGTTGCGCAAAAAACTTCTCTCCTGCATCTAATAAACCATCTATCCAAGGAAGTAATTTTTTTGCAGCATGATCTGTGTGCAATACTACTGCAACACCATAGTGTTCAGCTAAAAGGTGTACGTGGTGCGCTGCAGAAACAGCCCCTAAAATGCACGCTTGAAGACCGTCATTATTTAATGATTTACCAGCATAAAACTGGGCTCCCCCATTTGATAGCTGAATAATAACAGGTGAGTTCACTGCTTTAGCAGTTTCCATAACAGCATTAATGGAGTTTGTTCCGATAATGTTTACAGCAGGTAGCGCAAATTTATGTGTTTTAGCAAGCTCAAAAAGTTCTTGAACTTGATCGCCTGTCAAAACACCTTTAAAATCTTTTAGGCTCATATGTTTTGTCTAAGTTTTATTTCGAGATTAAAGGTACATATTTTTTTTTATCGAACAAGCCTTAGTGTAAAAAATACACCCTACGTTGTTTATAACAAACTCTTCAATTCCTCTTATTCGGAGAGGACGAATTCATTTCATGCAAGACAAGCGTATGCGCGGTCAATAGCTATCTTTGCTATTATATTAACAAGTTACACCTACATTTTTACCAAAATAAACCCATATATGGATTTGAACAAAACAATATAGTTATGCTTTTATCGAATACAAACGTTTTAACAGGTCTTTTTATAATTTAACTGTATACTAAGAACCTATTTGTTAAAACACATGAAGGTTATACGCTTTTTTAAATATATTAATATCTTTATCCGTTCAAATGAAGAAAAACACGATGAAACTAAACATCTACGGCATAAAAAATTGCAACACGGTAAAAAAGGCACTCGATTGGTTGGATCAAAACCAACTTTCTTACACTTTTCATGATTATAAAAAAGAACCTGCTACAATAGAAAAATTGCAACAATGGGAGCAAAAAATAGATTGGCAACAGTTGGTAAATAAACGTGGTACAACTTGGAGAAAGCTAACGGAAGACGAGCAAAGTCGTATTCAAGATGCCGATTCTGCCAATGAAGCGCTTTTGTCTAATAACAGCATGATCAAACGGCCAATTATTGAGTACGGAGAGGAAATATTATTGGGGTTTGATGAAAAAGAATATACAGAAAAATTAAAGTAACATGATGACCAAAAATCTTTCATTCACTTTATTGCTTGCAGCATCAGCTTCGCTATTCGGATTTGACCTTAAAGCGCAGAATGCTAGCGTATACGATTATACGGAAGCTTTTAATCCGATCTTCTATACGCAGAATGGAAATACTTATCGTTCGGCTAGCGGAAAACCCGGACATGCTTATTGGCAAAACCGAGCGGACTATAAACTACAAGTTACCTTAGATGATCGTTCTGATGTTGTTGCTGGTCATGTCAAAATAACCTACACTAATAATAGCCCCGACACATTAACCTATTTATGGTTTCAATTGGATCAAAATCTCTTTGACGAGCATTCGCGTGGTCAAGCTACACTACCGTTGGAAGACAGTCGTTATGGCTCTGCGAGCTCTACTTTTCAAGGAGGATTCAAATTGGCCAATGTTAATGTGCAGAATGTTCCGGGAGCTGTATTCAAAATTATCGATACACGCATGCGGCTGGACTTACCGAAAGCCCTTCCCGCCAATGGAGGTACCGTTGATATTACATTAGATTTCTCTTATACAATCCCCGAATATGGAGCGGATCGCACGGGTATTCTAAAAACTAAAAATGGAAAAGTCTATACCATTGCACAATGGTATCCTAGGCTCTGTGTTTATGATGATATCCTAGGCTGGAACACGGAACCATATACAGGGCCAGGCGAGTTTTACCTCGAATACGGCAATTATGATGTGGAAATAACAGCACCTTCAAATCACATTGTTGTGGCAGGAGCCGAGTTACTAAACCCGGAGGAGGTATGGACGACGGAACAACTATCTCGCTATCAGAAGGCGTTTGGAAGTGAAAAAACAATCGCAATACGACCTGCTGCAGAAGTCACCACTTCCAAATCCCGGCCAAGTAAATCAGCTACTTTAACCTGGAAGTATCATTTAGATCAAGCGCATGATTTTGCTTGGGCATCTTCCGAAGCTTTTATTGTTGATGCCGCTAAAATTAATATTCAAGGTAAAAAACCTATTTTGGCTATTTCAGCTTACCCTGTAGAAAGTAATGGCAATAATGCCTGGGAACGATCGACAGAATATACAAAAGCGTCGATCGAATACTATAGCCGGAAATGGATGGAATACCCCTATCCTGTCGCTGTAAATGTAGCATCTAATGTTGGAGGTATGGAATATCCTGCTATTTCTTTTTGTGGACATGAAGCCAAAGCTGGAAACCTTTGGGGAGTAACCGATCACGAATTTGGGCACAATTGGTTTCCTATGATTGTGGGAAGCAACGAACGACTTCATGCTTGGATGGACGAAGGTTTCAATAGCTTTATAAATGAACTTTCGACTGAAGAATTTAATAAAGGTGAATACCATAAGATATTTGGAAACAAGAACAGTATGGCACGGGCATTTTCCGTTCGGAGTCTAGAGCCAATAATGTCTTCTCCACAAAATATGAAAGAACGTAATATCGGCACATTAGCCTATTACAAACCGGCTTTCGGTTTACGTTTACTTCGGGATGAGATCATTGGAGCAGACAGATTTGATAAGGCATTTAAAAATTACATTTCTTACTGGGCTTTTAAACATCCGGCTCCAGATGATTTCTTTCGAACAATAGAAAACGAAACAGGAGAAAATCTTGCTTGGTTCTGGCGAGGATGGTTTAAAAATAATTGGGCACTTGATCAGGCTATCACCGGTGTAGATTATGTTAAGATGGATCCAAAAAACGGTGCTATTATCAGTATTGAGAACTTGCAAAAACTCCCTATGCCTGTTGTCGTTGAAGCAATAACAGCATCAGGAAAAAAAATAAGAAAAAAATTACCGGTAGAAATATGGCAACGTAATAAATCTTGGAGATTTGTTCTTCCGTCCGTCGAAAAATTAACGAAAGTAACGATAGATCCAGACAATGTTTACCCCGACATCAATCCCGACAATAATATTTGGCCAAGAAATTAATAGGATATCAACATGATCAATAAGCTAAAATCAACTATTTTTTTAACAACACTACTTTCTGTATTTATCTACTTACCAAAAATCAATGCGCAGGAAATTAAGGGTATTGTGCATGAATTGGAAAGTAGTCAACGGGTTTCAGGTGTTCTTGTTAAGAATATAAACAATAAGACAGAGACAACCACTGATGCGGAAGGAAATTTTAAAATTAAAGCAACAATAAATGACTACCTGACATTTACCCAAGCCGGATACGAAGTCGATACCGCTTTTGTTTACGAAGAAGGTGTACAGCGCATTTATTTAGTAAGAGATCAAAAGAGCATCGTCATCGACGAGGTCGTTATTAGTCGATTGACCGATAGCAGACTAGTTGCTGAAATTGAAAAAGCTAAACGCGAAGGACAAGTTACAGAAACTTCACAGAATAAAGGTGGTTTAAGGCTCTCTCCTTCACGTCTTTTTGGCCGTCAAAGTAAACAAGCGCGTCAAAGCTTGGATCTGCTCCTATCAGAACAACGGAAACGAAAAGTAGACCGTATTTTCTCCAATAAGATGATTACATCCGTGGTTCCGGTTTCGGAAGGTGAACTGCCATTGTTTAAAGAACAATTCCGTCCTACTTTAGAATTTATAGAAAAAGCTTCACCAGAAGATATAAGAGTCTATCTTTTGGATGCTTACAGCAAATTTAAATCGAAATAAGATATATACTACTAACCCAATAAAATTATGCTTTATAAAAAATCTATTCCTCAAATTATTCAAGAAGCCCGAGAAAGTGGCGAACATACCTTAAAACGCACGCTTTCCAGTACAGGATTAATTGCTTTAGGAGTCGGAGCTATTATCGGTGCTGGTTTATTTTCATTAACAGGTATTGCTGCCGCTGAAAATGCGGGGCCAGCAGTTATACTCTCTTTCGCCATAGCTGCATTAGCCTGTTCTTTTGCAGGACTCTGCTATGCCGAATTTGCGTCAATGATTCCAGTGGCAGGAAGTGCTTACACATATTCCTACGCGACAATGGGTGAATTCGTTGCCTGGATTATTGGATGGGATCTTGTATTGGAATATGCGTTGGCGAGCGCGACGGTGGCCGTAAGTTGGTCCCAATATTTCAACCAGTTCTTGATGACTTTTGGAATCTCCATTCCTGAACAATTTTTAAAAGGTCCATGGGAAGGTGGTTTAGTAAATATTCCAGCAATTGTCATTGTGTGCTTGCTCTCCCTCCTACTGATGCGCGGCACAAAAGAGTCATCAACGGTAAACAATTTGTTGGTAATACTAAAAGTTAGCGTTGTATTAATATTTATTGTTTTGGGTTGGAGCTTTATTGACTCAGCAAATCATACACCTTTTATACCTGCAAATGAAGGCGAAGAGATGCTAAAAAATGGACAAATTGGATTTTGGTCCTTCTTAACGAGCGACAGCTTTGGTAAATTCGGTATCAGTGGAATATTGCGCGCCGCAGGAGTTTTGTTTTTCGCATTTGTAGGATTTGATGCTGTTAGTACAGCCGCTCAGGAAGCCAAGGACCCGAAGAAAGGTATGCCGATAGGTATTATTGGCTCTCTTGTTGTATGTACGATTCTATATGTTTTATTTTCCTACGTCATGACTGGACTAGAAAACTACCAGATGTTCAAAGGAGATGCAAAACCTGTTGCTACAGCGTTTGCCAAAACGGGCTACACCTTCTTGAACTCAGCGCTTATTGTCACGATCATTGCAGGTTACACATCTGTTATTCTTGTAATGCTATTGGGTCAAAGTCGTGTCTTTTACTCTATGAGTAAAGACGGTCTTCTTCCCAAAATTTTCTCCGATTTATCCAAAAACCAAACACCTTGGAAAACGAATTTAATCTTCATGATCTTTGTATCTATATTTGCGGGCTTTGTTCCTGTATCTGATTTGGGACATATGGTTAGTATAGGTACACTTTTTGCCTTTACCTTGGTTTGTATTGGTATATTGGTTCTTCGGAAAACTAATCCTGAAATTGAGCGTCCTTTTAAAACACCTTTCGTACCTGTCATTCCTATATTAGGTGTCGTTGTATGTATACTATTAATGGCCTCATTACCTATTGAGAGTTGGGAACGATTAGGTGTATGGTTACTTATCGGATTGATAATTTATTTTATTTACGGAAAAAAACACAGTAAAATCAGAAAGCTTTATAAGAAAGATTAATTCTGTGAGATAATATCCATAAGCAAAGCCCCCAAAAATGTTCAATTTTTGGGGGCTTTGCAAATAAAGACATCTGTCTATTCACATCAAAACGTTCCCTCTCTTTATTCTTCTCTGTTGTCGACCATCCAAGAAATGGTCTTTAGATAACATTGCAAAATCATGCACCACCGTCTGTACTTCCGCCAAAGCAGGTGAAGGCGCAGGGAAATTAGCATTGTCTGTCATGGCGTTCACAATTGTATTTGCGTACACCACCAGCTCATCATCTTTCCACCGGG
Organism: Sphingobacterium sp. LRF_L2; assembly: GCF_965644235.1. Lineage (NCBI taxonomy): Bacteria > Pseudomonadati > Bacteroidota > Sphingobacteriia > Sphingobacteriales > Sphingobacteriaceae > Sphingobacterium > Sphingobacterium sp. LRF_L2. Next base: position 372,563 of record NZ_CBFFRI010000004.1, read on the forward strand.
AAAAACCGATGAGCGCTTTAAATTTAGTTGCCATTTTTTTAGCAAGGATACCCTGTGGCATCCCGTGACGTCCGTTTTCCTCGCGAGCTATTCGAACAGTACAAACGTAAAAAACAAAGCAGATCCAAATGAAACTTTGGCGCGATTTGGCGGAAATTGGCGGGATTTGGCGAAAAACAGGCCCAAAAACAAAAAAAATCGCCATTTTCTACTTATACATTAAGCCAGTGTACTTATACATTAAACAAAACGCAATGTAAAAAACAAAAAACTTCATGAAGTTGACAAAGAAGTTCATGAAGTTTTACGCAATGTACATATACACTGAGCCAGTGTATACGTACAAAATCCACAATTACATGAAGTTTACGCGAAACTCCATGTAAATGTTCAACAACTTCATGTAGTTTACAAAAAAGTGCATGTACATGTCGAACGACTCCATGTAGTTCACAAACGACTACATGGAGTTTATCAATAAGTTCATGTAGTTTTCGAAAAACTCACCTGCGTTCTGCGCAATGTACTTATACACCAAGACAATGTACATATACATTAAAGCAAAGTATGTATTGGGCGAGTCTTTGGATAAGTAGAAAAGGTCGTCGACAAAGCTGTCCGTAACAACAACATCGTTAGGAAAAACGTCCCCAAAGAACAACGTAAACAAGTCAAACGACAACAAAGCAATGTCACTATACAGCAGCTCCATGTCACCTGTCATTGACGCAGTGTATAGCGACATTGCAACAATCTACCCCTACAACAGAAAGCCGACATCAAACAACAACGACCTTCCACTAGACATTGCCAACTAGGTCTTGTCCTTTCTCCTACTCGTAACCGTGGAACCAAAAAGTCAAACTGGATCCAAAGCCGGCCCCCGTCTTATTTATTTTGAGTACAATACTAAATTCGTACAAAAAAGCGTGAAAAAATCACCTTTTCGTCTACCGCTGCAAACAGGTCTCATAGAATTGCCTACGCGTCCTTTTGAAGGATTAGCTGGTGTTTTTAGCGACAGCTTGCCTAATGGATGTGGGGTTCGTTATTGATCTTCCAAACCATATTTCTCCCTATGCCTATCTAGGATACCTTTACTTTTCGCTTTAACTTGCGGCGTTAATTTCTCCCAATTTTCATCAAAAAGGATCTCATAGATATCTTCTTCATTGCCTGCAGGGTAATACGCCGTGGCTTTAGATTTCAAAAAGGGTTTACCCTTTTCCAAAGGGATAGTATAAACGATCTGAAGATAAGGTTTAGCATCTAATCCATCGCTATCACCAAAATAAGCAAGATAGAATTCCGGTAGACCATCGTTATCCTCGTCTGAAATCGTACAATTCTGGTAATCAAACTGTGGCCAATATACAGGATTACCAAAGTCGCGGAATCTAGCTTTTTGTATCAAACCATTGTGATCTTCTAAAAAAATGAATGCATATAAATTGTGTTCGGTTAATACATCGCGAGCATCCGAATCCATAAAATCTTCGGTATTCAGTATCTTTTTCTTAAATACAAAATAGAAAACACCTACATTAGTACGCGCTGTTGTAATCATCGTTGTTTTCCCAAATGACTTATTTTCATACCCAGGACCATTTTGAAAAGGAAAATCTGTATCATTTTCAAATTGCACGGAATCTTTCGGATAATAAGTCTTTATATTTTCTGATCGTTCTTGTGCATACAAAGAGTTAAGAAATAGTGCAAATAGCGTTGTTATTATAAAAATTCTAATCATCATATATATGAAACAGTTATTTAATGTGTATGGTTATAAAATAGTAATCTCCTTCAACCAAGCCTCACACAACTGTAACCAATAACCTGTAGCCCCCACTTTTTTGTTAACGGAAATAGCATGATCCCCCTTCGTAAACAAGTGCAAAGCGGCTGAAACGTTGTTTTTAAGTAAAGCTTGATAATAGACGATACTGTTTTCAGGAGAAACAGTTTTATCGTTAGAAGCATGTACAATAAATGCAGTAGCTGTGTTTGGTTTGATTTGTAGTTGAGGACTGAACAATACTTTCTTCTCTGTGGAAGCCCCTTTTCCCAAAAGTTGATCCCTACTCCACGGGTGAGCAAACTGCAGCATATCAACAACAGGAGAAATAAGAATTTGAAAATTAGGCACATAGGAGATCTGATCTAACGAATCCCCTACAGATGCTACATCGTGCGGATAAGTTGACAAGGTCGCTGCAAGATGTCCTCCGGCAGAGGTTCCAAAAACACCAATCTTAGATCTGTCGATTCCCCATTTTTCAGCATTGTAGCGAAGGATACGCATAGCACGTTGTGCATCTTGTATCGGAGCCAATTCGGAGTTCACCACGTCTAAAGACTGGGGTAAACGATGTTCCAGAACAAAAGCAGACATCCCCATGCTGTTAAACCATTTCGCAACATGATATCCAGCAACCTCATAAGCCAACTGTGAATATCCTCCGCCAGGGATAATTAAGACCGCAGCATGTTTATCTTTTTGGTCTGATGAAAAAAAGGCTTCTAAACGAGGTGATCCAACTTGTAAAATCCGACCATTAGCGATACTATCGTTAAGATGAAGTCCCTTAGAATTGGGAAAATTCGTAGGAGACCATAGCGGAATAGTCGTTTTTTGTCCAAAAACGGCAATACCAGAGACGATAAGAAAAATGAAAGCTGAAATACGCTTTTTCATATGTAAATAATTTATTTATCAGTGTTAGATTTCATTGGAATAAATGAGCTCGTTTCACTCGGTTTGTTTTTTAAAGACCATATGAAATGTCCACGTTATTTTCATTCGTATTTGTATTTATTGATCGTTTTTAATTCTAATGGAATCAATGAGCTCATTACATTGATATAGTTACCTTGATTTACAAGTATAAAAAACTAGAACTAAATTTTGAAATCAACACAGCTCAATTCATACGTTTTATTTTTGTACCCAACATTGCATCGATAAATCATATCAAAATACACGTCAGATAAAAGATCGTGCAAAAACCGAGCTTAAATTTAGCGCCAACGATGTTCCAAAACGAATAAGCCAAGCGTTTCACACTTGGCTTATTCCTCTTAAATTTACTTGATCAAACACTGCCCCCTCTTAAACAGGTTTATGCAAAGTCAGACTCTTATCCTTCTGAATGGATAAATCCATCTTCGCTTTTTCTTTATCTGATACAATATCCCTTAAACTATGACTCGAGAAGCGATGTCTCCGTTTGGTATACACTATTTGTATATCGTTTTGTTCACAACAACGCTTTCCGATAAAATCCTTGTTTTTATATTCTTCACCGATAAAACGAACATCTACATCGCGAGATTGCAAAATATCCAATACATCCTGTAGCGAATCATATGGTAAAATTTCGTCCACAAACCGACAGCCTTCCAGTTTTATAAAACGCTCGACGACCGTTTGGGCTGGTTCTTTTGTTGAATCCCCCTGCTCATCAAAATACCCTCCTGCTTGAAGTCCTACAATGAGATAATCACAATGCTTCTTTGCCTCTTCCAACATAACCAGATGACCTACGTGCAGTAAATCAAAAACCCCTAAAGTTATTCCTATTTTCATTTAAAATCTATTAAATAATCCATACAAAATCGTACATCGCCAGCTGTAATATATTTTAGAAAAACGCAAGTTAAGCTTTCGCCCGCTGTGCTGTAAATTCAAAGTTGTCTGCGAGATGAACAATTGCTATATCATCATTTTCTTGCTTTTCTGCAATGATCGAACGCAAACAAGAACTTGAAAAGCGGTTCTCTCTGCGATTAAAATACAGTTCTATTCCTTTCTCTTCACAGTACGCGCGTCCTGTAAATTGTTTATGCATGTATTCGTCCCCCAGAATGCGGACGTCAAATTTATAAGACCGTAAGATATCTTCTAAATCACGTTCGGTAGCATAGGGAATAATTTTATCGACATGTTTACACGCACGCAGTTGCATATACCGTTCGAAAACCGTTTGTGTAGGTTTATTTTTTTCAGGTCTATCCAAAGTAGGATCGGTTTGTAAACCACAGATCAGAAAGTCACATTGATCTTTAGCATCCTCAAGCATTTTAATATGCCCAGCATGCAGAAGGTCGAAAGCAGAGAAAGTGATACCTATTTTCATGATGATTTTAAATTGTTTGAATTTTAAAATAAAAGAAGAAAATTTGTTTGGAGATCTGTCAAAATTACATTCCAATTTCCATGCATTTTCTTTCCAATAGAACACCGAATTCAAGTAGTCGTTTTGACTTTTTTCAAAAAAAATTACCGCCTTGGATTACCATGTCTTTTCCTGAAAACTATTTCAAATGTAGATTGTTCAAAAGGACAACATCGCAAAAAAAAGAATCATGCACCGTCTCCCCTTGTCAACTTATCGCATACAATTTCAGCAGCACTTTACTTTCCAGGATTTGAAACAGGTATTACCATATTTCCAGCAACTGGGAATCGACACCCTGTATGCATCGCCTATCCTCCGTGCCAAATCTGGAAGCACACACGGTTATGACACCGTTAGTTTCGACGAGATTAATCCTGAAATAGGAAATCTCCAGCACTTCAAACACATCAGAAAGCAATTAAAGACCATGAATGTAAAATGGCTACAAGACATTGTGCCAAATCACATGGCTTTTCATGAAGAAAATAATTGGCTTTGGGATTTGCTGGAATTCGGGAGAAATTCGAGCTATCGCAACCATTTTGACAATGTTTATAGCGATGACCAGTTTTTCGTCGAAGGAAAGCTTATCGTACCAATCTTGACGGATCGTCTTTCAAATATATTGGCTAAAAATGAGCTTCATATTATTCAAGAAAAGAATAGATTGTTACTGACTTATCTCGATAATAAGATCCCTCTTTGTCCAACATCTTACGCCTTGGTGTTTACAAACTTTTTTAAACAACTGTCCGAATCCTCACTTCTTTCATATACCCAAATCAAATTTTCCAATTCCTTTTCGCCGCGACAGTGGTTGGCGCTCAGAAATCATCTTTTCGGTCTTCTCAGCCCACTCGAAGAAGAAAAAAAACTACCGGCGTATCTTTCGCTATTATCACAAAACCAAACATTCATGACCGAAATTCTTTCTTTGCAGCACTATCAGCTCTGTTGCTGGCAAGAAACGGATACGCATATCAATTTCCGCAGGTTCTTTACCGTGAATGCCCTAGTCTGTACAAATGTACAGCACAAGAATGTTTTTTCAGATATACATAAAGGTGTGAAGACAATGCTAGACAACGATTTAATCGATGGTCTTCGGATAGATCATATTGATGGACTATATCGTCCAACAAAGTATTTAAACGACTTGCGCAAACTTGTCGGCAATGAGCTCTATATCGTCGCGGAGAAGATTCTAGAATCAAAAGAGAAACTACAAGCCCATTGGCCTATACAAGGAACTACGGGGTATGAGTTTCTATCAACATGCAGTAATTTACTGACCCATCGCGCTAGCAAAAATCAGTTTAGCATCTATTATCATGAGTTTTTGAAGCAACATATCGATATCGGTAAACAGCAGCTTCAAAAGAAAAAGCATATCTTAAAAGAGCACATGCAAGGGGAAGTGCAGAACCTCGGCACACTTTTCTATAATTTAAATTTATACACAAAGAAAAAACCTCTTCAACAGAAACGACTTAGTTATGCAATTTTATCTTTTCTAACGTACTTTCCAATATACAGAATCTACAGCGAATCTTTCCCATATACGCTTCAGGACTATCAATTGATTTCGGAACTTTGGACTACGTTAATAAAAAACGAAAGCGACTACGAATTTGAATTAAAGGCATTACAAGGGGTATTTGAAAAGGCCCAGAAAGAAACCGATCCGGAATATCGTCAACGTGCTGCCAAGTTCTTTTTACGGTGCATGCAATTTACGGGACCAGCTATGGCTAAAGGAGTTGAAGATACCTTGATGTATACCTACAATCGGTTTATCGCGCATAATGAAGTCGGTGATCATCCCACAAATTTTGGTTTAAAGAAAAATGCATTTCATCGGTTTATGCAAGACAGGCAGAACTATTGGCCAGCCGCCTTAAATGCAACAGCAACTCATGACACGAAACGTGGCGAAGATGCTCGTGCAAGGCTTCTTGTATTGAGCGACCGTCCAAAACTATGGAAAAAATATGTCGATCAGTGGAATGCACTTATTTCAACACATTACAAAGAACAGCTCCCCTATGCCAATGATATTTATGCTATATACCAAGTATTGCTGGGTTCTTTTCCGATGCCAACCACTTCTGAAGTAAATTTTCAAGACAGACTACAAGACTATCTTATAAAATACTTACGTGAAGGAAAAGAATACTCGAACTGGACAACACCGAACGAAACGTATGAAATGCAAGTAATGAAATTTTGTACTTTTCTTTTGGATCAAAACAAACCTTTTCTTTCTCATTTCCGCTCATTCTTAACGGAGATTGTAGACTTTGGTATCATAAACTCGCTGGTTCAGGTTATTCTGAAATTTACCTGTCCGGGGATACCTGATGTATATCAGGGGACTGAGCTTTGGGATCTCAATTTTGTGGATCCCGATAACAGACGCGCTGTCGATTATCAGATAAGATCGGAATACATCAATCAATTGAACGTCCTCCAAGAACACAGGGCCTTCGAATCACTATGGGAAGAACGTTACAACGGTAAAATCAAGCTTCAGTTGGTTCGCAAGTTATTTCAATTGCGCAATCAATTTCCGGATCTATTTGAAAAAGGAGACTACATCAAAATAGAAGTAAAAGGGAAATATAAAAAACATATTCTCGCTTACGCTAGGCGACATGAAAACAACTATTTAGTAATTGCATTACCGTTACATCTGGCAGCTACTGAAAAAATGCACAATGGAGATATGACGAATTTAGATTGGGAAGACACAGAAATCATCCTACCTGTGAAAGATCCGGTAAATTGGAAGAGACTCTACTTTGAAGAAACAGGTCAAGGAACAAGTGTTTCTTGCAACGAGATTTTAAAAGATCTTCCATTCGCCCTTCTACTTTTCGACCAACCTCCTGTAACACGAGATGCCGGGATTCTCTTGCACATTTCTTCGCTCCCTGCTGTTTATGGAATTGGTGATCTAGGTAAGCAAGCATTTAAGTTTGCGACATCCTTGAAACAAGCAGGACAACGTTGGTGGCAAATATTACCTTTGGGACCGTTATCCCGCGAACAGTCGTATTCGCCATACAGTACATTGAGCAGCCGCGCGGGCAACCCCTTATTAATTGATTTAGCACAATTAAAAGATGAGGGGCTACTCTGTTCTGAGGAACTGTTAGAAGCAAAAAATTTACCTCAATCCTATGTTGATTATCCAAAGGTAGAATCTAATCGTGAAAAATTGCTAAAAATTGCTTTTGAAAGGTCATCAATTGATAATAACAGTACATTTCACAACTTTTGCACCGAAGAAAGGGCTTGGCTCGATGATTTTTCCCTATTCATGGTGCTAAGAAAGCACTTTGCAAACCTTCCGTGGTACAGCTGGTCTTCGAAGTTTCGAGATCGAGACGATGCCAGTATTACCAAATTTAGTACCGAAAATACATACGCTATCACTTACGAGAAATGGCAGCAATATTTGTTTTTCCAGCAATGGAATAAACTAAAAAACTATTGCCACAGCATTGGAATCCAACTCTTAGGAGATATCCCAATATATGTCGCTTACGATGCAGTTGACGTGTGGTCGAACCCAGAATTGTTTTCCCTTACAGCGGAGGGCCGATTGAAGGAGGTAGCAGGAGTTCCACCCGACTACTTTAATACAGCAGGACAGCTTTGGGGAATGCCTGTGTACCACTGGCAGCGCATGAAGGAAAATGGCTATAACTGGTGGGTGAAGAGGGTTCAACACAACCTGCAACTCGTAGATAAAATACGTCTGGATCATTTTCGCGCATTTTCGGCCTACTGGTCAAATCCATCTACGGCCGAAAATGCTATCCAAGGAAAATGGATTACGGGACCTGGAGCAGCAATCTTCGAAACACTGAAAACAGCATTAAAAAGCCTACCTTTCGTAGCAGAAGATTTGGGTGATGTCGACGACGACGTATACACCTTACGAGATCTATACGAACTACCTGGAATGAAAGTCCTACAATTTGCTTTTAATAGCAATCTTGCCATTTCACCCCATATTATACACCATCATGAGCGTCGTTATATTGTCTATACAGGCACGCACGACAATAATACAAGTAAAGGCTGGTTTGAAAAAGAACTAGATCTCGAGACTAGGGAGCAGATCCGCGCCTATTTCGGTTGTAAATTAACGAAAAAGAATATAGCAGATAAGATGATAAGGATGGCCTATGCTTCTGTGGCCGACACGGCTATTATTCCTATGCAAGATATACTGAGTTTAGGCAGTAAAAGTCGGATGAATACACCTTCTACGACGGAAGGAAATTGGGTATGGCGAATGCCAACCAGGGCATTTACTAAGCACCACATTCGCAGACTTAAACACTATACGCAATTATTTAATCGTTAGTGTCTCTTAGTTTTGATGGCTTTGGTCCATGTGGCTCGTTCACAGCGCGAGCACCGCTTGGATTCATTTTGAAAAGAATGAACTATATTTCCACAGTACATACATGCAAATGGGCCAGCATGCAGATCTACATTTATTTCTACATAAGTCGATGGGAATAGCGGCAAGCCAAATTGTATATCCTCTTCAGGGTAAAACAATATACTCATGGTACCGTCTACTTCCAATATACCTTCTTTAACCTGTCCCAGATGTTCAACCGACTGATTACGGAATTCAGCGAAAAATTCCATTTTCGAAAAATCATGATCGTTCTCATGTTTGATATCGAACATACCATCTTTCACGACTGTCATGACCTTTCCTTCCAAAGCATTTGCGACAAAGGAAAAACGAGCAGTAAACCAAGTAATCAGCTTATACACTCCCATCACACATATAAAAACAATAACGGAATACAGTATCGGAATATCCTCTTGAAACATGGGATCTCCCGCTGCAGACCCTAAGCTGATAATAATGGCAACTTCAAAAAGTGTAAGCTGACGCACACCACGACGGCCAGACAAACGGAGTATCGCCAAAATGAGCAAAAACATAAAAATCGTGCGTCCTACGATCTCACTTAAAAATTCTATTTTCGCGCCTTCAAGCAGCATTTTTTCCAGTTCGCCCATCCGTTAAATGAAGTGTATTCATATCAATAACCGCCCTTCGGTAAAAAGGTTGACGAATTAATTAATTTCTTCCTAAACGCATTTCCGACCCAATACTCAACTCTTCTTAATCTTAATTGTATGAGTTGTAACTCGAAAATTAACGGGCCATACATATCTCGTCTATTAAATAAATACGAATCCGTCACCGGCAGCGCACGATCAACCTTATTGAATAATTTTAGATAGTTAATTGATCACCGCTGACGATGACGGACATCATTAAGTGAAAAATGCTTAAACTATTGGAGCTACATTTGAATCGCTCATAGCGATTTCAGTTAATAACTCATCCGTTTCCTTTTCTTCAGCCAGTGTCTGTCCAAGGAGTTCCTTCACTTCATCATGCTCCATGAGCTTTGCATAGGTTACTAAACAGCCGTAGCTCGCAATTTCATAGTGTTCTACCTTTTGGGCTGCTGCTACCAGGGCTGCATCTAACACTTCAGGACTATCTTGAAACTCCTCTATAATTTCATCCGCTTCTGCCAGTAAGCCCTCCATCGCTTTGCATTTTTTTCCACGCGGAGTCATATCCAGACTTGAAAAAACAGACCGCAAACGTTCAATTTGACCTTCCGTCTGTTGGAGATGTGTCTCGAAAGCTGATCTCAATTTCTTACTATGGGCAGTAGATGCCATTTTCTTCAATCCTTTTAGAAGTTGTCTTTCTGCGCCTAAAATGTCTTTTAGTTCGTCTACAAAAAGCTCATGCAAATGTGCATTAGGCATGTTGTTTTTCTCTGTCTTATTCGCCATGATATTAACATTTTAATTTGTGGATTGAACAGCAGCAATTACAATACGTTTTCACATTCATTTAAATACTGTACAAGCAACCAACCAAATGGGTATAAATAACCACATGCGCGTATAAGTGACCATCGAAGTATGCTGTTGTGATCAAAAAACAAAATGTACAAATTTTCAAAAACTTACATGACAAACCAGTTGTTCTATTGGCGCTTGAACTCTTACAACTATACACTAAAAAAATGGATACAAAAATTTTTGCGGGATCTCCCTACCCTTTAGGTGCGACATATGACGGTAACGGTGTAAATTTCTCTATTTATGCCGAAAATGCAGAAGGTGTAGATTTGTGCCTTTTCAATAATACCAACGACCCCACGGAAGCCTTAAAAATCCGGATAAAAGAGCGTACCCATCAAATATGGCATGTTTATATTCCTGAACTTGGGCCGGGTCAATTATATGGTTACCGTGTCTACGGTAATTATGAACCTCAAAATGGACATCGTTTTAACCCTCACAAGCTGCTTATCGACCCCTATGCTAAGGCAATAGCCGGCACATTGGATTGGGACGATTCGCTTTTTGGATACGAAGTTGGTCATCCCGACGCTGATCTCAGCTTCAGTGAAACAGATAGTGCACCTTTTGTACCCAAGTGTGTGGTCGTCGACTCGGGATTTAATTGGGAAGAAGATAAACCTTTAAAAATCCCGCTGCATAAAAGTATAATCTATGAGACACATGTAAAAGGGTTTACAGCGATGCATCCAGCTATTCCTGAAGAAATACGAGGAACCTACTCCGGCTTGGCGCACCCATCGTCTATCGCTTATTTGCAAGAACTCGGTGTAACCGCCGTCGAACTTATGCCCGTACACCATTTTATTACCGATAGACATCTCAAGGAAAACAATCTAACGAATTATTGGGGATACAATACCATCGGATTTTTTGCACCAGATGTCCGATATACGGCCAAAGGAATCCAAGGCGAGCAAGTTAACGAGTTCAAAGAAATGGTAAAAGCATTACATCGTGCAGGCATAGAGGTTATTCTCGATGTCGTCTACAATCATACTGGAGAAGGCAATGAAATGGGGCCGACGCTATCCTTCCGTGGGATTGATAATGCAGCATATTATCGCCTGACGGAAGAACCAAGATATTACATGGATTTTACAGGTACAGGTAACACCTTAAATGCACGCTTGCCAAACGTACTTCGATTGATCATGGATAGCCTCCGTTATTGGATTTTGGAGATGCACGTCGATGGTTTCCGCTTTGATCTTGCTTCTGCCTTGGCTCGCGAACTGCATGACGTCGATAAGTTAAGTTCCTTTTTCGATGTCATACATCAAGATCCTGTTATTTCCCAAGTAAAATTAATTGCCGAACCCTGGGATATTGGAGAAGGCGGCTATCAAGTCGGAAAGTTTCCTCCGGGGTGGGCTGAATGGAATGGAAAGTACCGCGACTGTATGCGCGATTATTGGATTGGTGCCGATAGTATGCTGGGCGAGTTTGCTGATCGATTAACAGGTTCGTCCGATTTATACCAAGATGACTACCGTACGCCAACGGCGAGTATCAACTTTATCACAGCTCACGATGGATTTACCTTACATGATCTGGTATCCTACAACGAGAAGCATAATCAGGCTAACGGTGAGAACAACAATGATGGGGAAAGCCACAATCGTTCCTGGAACTGCGGAGCAGAGGGACCAACAGATGACGAGGAAATTAACAGCCTCCGTAGCCAACAAAAGAGAAATCTATTAACGACATTATTCTTGTCACAAGGCGTTCCCATGATTGTAGCTGGAGACGAATTTGGACGTACACAAGATGGTAATAACAACGCCTACTGTCAAGATAACGACCTCTCTTGGTTGGATTGGACGAACAAAGACGAAAGCTTACTTCGATTTACCAAGCAACTTATACAATTTCGTAGGGAACATCCGATTTTCTGTAGAAGAAAATGGTTTCAAGGGATGCCTGTAAAGGGTGTAGGACTAGAAGATATCGCGTGGTTCCTTCCTGAAGGCAATGAAATGGAAAATGAACATTGGCAAAATGATATGGCACGATCACTTGCGGTCTATCTAAATGGTCATGGCATACGCTCGTTAAGCGAAGAAGGCACAAAAATAGAAGATAACAGCTTCTATATTATGTTCAATGCGTATTGGGAGCCCATACATTATAAGCTGCCCTCAGATAAGTACGCAATATCATGGGTAAAAATGCTGGACACAAAATTAGATAGCATCGCAGAACATGCTGCATATCAAGCAAACGAAAAGATTACGGTGGAAGGGCGATCGGTGGTGGTACTGATGTCTCAAAAAACAAAATAGATACCCTATGCAACCCTTAGGAATTACCCTACAAGAGAGCCATGCCTTAATTCACGTCTGGGCTCCCGGCGCGAAAGAGGTAACTTGTCTACTAGAAGATACAGGATTATCGATACCGCTTCTTCCGCAACCTCTTGGTTATTGGTCTGCAGAATCGGACAAACTGTACGTCGGCCAACATTACTATTTTGTAATTGACGGCAAAAAATATCCTGATCCCGCCTCTCGTTCACAGCCCCTAGGGGTACATGGCCCGTCCGCTATTGTCGACATAGACTTTAACTGGCAAGATCAAAACTACAGCCCTCCCGCATTCAATGAACTAATCATTTACGAACTGCATGTGGGGACATTTACCTCTACTGGCACATTTCATGCAATCACCGAGAAGATCCCTTACTTGAAAGAACTTGGCATAAATGCGATTGAAATCATGCCGATAGCACAATTCCCTGGCAACCGAAATTGGGGGTACGATGGCGTATTTAGTTTTGCTGTACAGCATGCATACGGTGGTGCGAAAGAATTACAGAAACTCGTCAATGCCTGCCATCAGGAAGGTATTGCCGTTTTCCTTGATGTGGTCTACAATCATTTTGGCCCGGAAGGAAATTATTTGGAATACTTCGCCCCCTATTTTACCGAAAAATACCGTACCCCTTGGGGTAAAGCCATCAACTATGACGACGCTTGGAGCTATGGTGTACGTCATTTTATGGTCTCTAATGCATTAAGCTGGTTTAAAGACTTTCATATCGATGGCCTACGGATGGATGCCGTCCATGCAATGAAAGACTTCAGTCCTGTGCATGTGCTCCAAGAAATCCGAAAAGAAACCGACAAATATATAGCACAAGATGGAAAATCACGCTACCTCATTGCAGAATGTGACCTTAATGATACCCGTTTTTTGGAACCGTTAAAAAAGAATGGCTTTGCCCTGGATGCGCAGTGGGTAGACGAATTTCATCACGCCCTTCGGGTAGCCGTCGGGGAAGAGCGAAAAGGATATTATAGCGAGTTTAATGGCGTGGAACACTTAGCGAAAGCGTACAACGATGCATACGTTTTTGATGGAGGGTATTCAGAACACCGCAAAAACTTCTTCGGGAGCAAGACAGCAGGCTTTTCCGGAAATAGGTTCATTGTTTTCTCTCAAAATCATGACCAAGTGGGCAATCGAATGTTAGGTGAACGAAGTGGAACACTATATGGAGCTAATACGCAACGCCTCATGGCACTTGCTGTATTCCTCTCCCCCTATATCCCGATGTTGTTTATGGGCGAAGAATGGAATGCAAGTACCCCTTTTCAATATTTTGTAAGCCACAGCGATATCGAGTTAATCGCCGCTGTCCGCGAAGGAAGAAAGAAAGAGTTTAGAGACTTTCACCAAAACGAAAACACACCCGATCCTCAGGAAATATCAACCTTCACGCGTAGCGTTTTGAATTGGAATGAGCTCAAAAAGAAGAACCATATATCGATGTTTCTGTACTATAAGGCTCTTCTAGATCTTCGTAAAACGAATAAGCTCTTAAATAATATAGAAAGAAATCATGTAGCAGTGGAACACGACATTGCGAGGGAATTGATTGTGTTAACTATTGAAAACGATCAATCCCAATTAAAATGCTTCATGAATTTTTCGACAGAGGTTCAATGGGTAGATTTTCGATGTACTGCAGACTGGGCTCTCCTTTTGGACACAGAGGAATTGGCTTGGGGAGGGCATAAAACAAATGAATGGAACAGCGAGCAAATCCATCTAGCGCCGAGATCTGGTATCGTATTTTCAAACCATATGACATCATAAAAAATGAAACAAACGGTTGAAAATCTATGGATAAGTTAAAAAGAAATCCCGTGCTTCGCAGCAGGGGATTCTTTAATCTACAAGTTTTAATTTAATCACAACGCTAAATAGACAATTATGCACTGGAATTGTTTGGAAATCAATCGAACTATTTACAGATTATCCAAAAACAGGTACAAACTACATGCTATCAATTGATTCCTCTTTATTACGGGCTTTTGTTTTAACGAATTCTCTTTCGCTTATTTTTTATCATTCACTATAATTTCACTAAACAACATAAATTAACCTCAGTAAACAATAACCAGTATTTCTTTCTCTACATGAGAAATTTGAATAAATTTTAGGTACTTTCACCTAATTAAATCCGAAATGGTATGACGAAAAAAGTGATCGATTGTGAGAATGAACCTATCCATTTAATCGGAAGGATTCAAAATTTTGGAAAAATCTTGATACTATCCCAAGATCTAAAGATTGTAGGCATTAGTGAGAATTTTGAAGATTGGATAGGCGGAAATCCACAATTATACCTCGATCAACCCGCCGCTTCTCTTTTAGAAAACTGCTCTTTCGAAGAATCAAAACCTATTATTTCACTTATCCAACAAGTGGCTGTAAATCCAGAAACAAGAGAATTGTTGGAAACGACATTTTTAAATTCTTTATTTACCATACGCGTATATCAGTCTTGCGGTTTAATCTATATAGAATTTGAAGATAAGAATATATTGCTTCCTCAAATTTTGAACTTCTCCACCTATTCAAAAAATATAAATAAATCTGGAGATAAACTATGGGATGCTTTAACTGAAAATATAAAAAAAATTATCGGTTACGATCGTGTAATGGTTTACCAATTTATGGAGGACAACAGTGGCCAAGTCATTGCAGAAAGCAAACCGGAGGAGGAAACTTCTTTTCTAGGTTACCGTTATCCAGAATTTGATATTCCAATGCAAGCCCGCGAACTGTATCTTAAACATCATGCGAGACAAACATCGGATATAAAAGCTAAGACACATCCTATTTTTAGCAAATCTGATCAAGCGTTTGACTTGTCAGAAAGCAATCTAAGAGCGCTATCCCCCGTACATTTAAAATACTTGGAGAATACGGGCGTCAAGGCGAGCTTAAGTTTCTCGATCTTGATACAAGACAAACTATGGGGACTAGTTACGTGTTTAAATAGTAAATCGCGTCATGTAGACCATACGGAACGCACCATCTGTCTATTCTTAACCGAATTTACAGCAAATAGACATCTCACGCTTCTTAAAGAACGAGATATAGAATACACAAAGCGAGCGAGTTCGCTAGAGCTGAAACTAAGAGAGAGTATTTTATTAAAAAACAACACGCTAACAGCTTTATCGGAAGCATTGCCGGAACTCAAAGATATATTACGAGCAGATGGGATGGCCATTTTTCACCAAAATAGTGTGATTACCCATAAGGCTGGTGTTTCAAAGAAGTTACTCTATAGTCTTCACAATTATATCAACAATCTTACCAACGAGACGATATTTAAAGATCATCAATTCAACCTACTTCATGGACAAAAAAATAACTGGGATCTTCCATTTGCGGGTCTTTGTCGAGTGGACATCGACGCCAATAGATCGTTTAGCATTTATGCTTTTCG
The DNA here is from genome assembly GCF_965644235.1 of Sphingobacterium sp. LRF_L2. Lineage (NCBI taxonomy): Bacteria > Pseudomonadati > Bacteroidota > Sphingobacteriia > Sphingobacteriales > Sphingobacteriaceae > Sphingobacterium > Sphingobacterium sp. LRF_L2. The sequence goes on from NZ_CBFFRI010000004.1 coordinate 388,418, forward strand.
AAATGAAGTTATTTTTGAAGAAAATTGGGCAGGTAAACCCGAAAAAGTAATTGAATATGATCAACAGCTAGATGCCTATAAAGCTTCACCACGACAATCTTTTGAAGCTTGGAAACTTTCCGTCCATGGTACTTCTCCAAGGTGGACTGATGAAGATATCTATATACTACGTCAGATCAGACAAGTTATCAAAGATAGTCTATTACAGAAATCAGAGGAATTAAATAAATTAAATCAAGAACTGATCCAACTAAATAATGCGTTAGACACGTATTCATATACCATAACTCACGATCTGAAAAACCCATTATCGTCGATCAAATTAATGGGGCAATTTTTGAAAGACAAACTTGGTCAGGAACATCCATTTGTGCTTAGAGGAACAACAACTATTTTGGATTCAGTAGCAAATATGGAAGCTCTTATCGATAAAATATTTGAATTTTCCAGAGCAAAAGTATATGAATTTACGCCCGAATGGGTAGATATGTCTACGACCATTACGAATATCAGCGAAAGTTGCGCTAATCGCTACAATGTATCGTTCACCAATGTACAGATTGAGAATACCCTACCTATATTCGGTGAAAAAACGTTGTTATACCAATTGTTCAGTAATTTGATTAGCAATGCCATTAAATATTCTAGCCAGATTGCTAAACCTCAAATAAGTATCCAGAGCTACATTGATCATGGATCTTTGTGCTATGTTATTACGGATAATGGTATTGGTATCAGTTCGGATGAACTATCTCAAATTTACGACGTTTTCAAAAGAATGTCTAATTCGGCAGGGTTTGAAGGTGCTGGTGTTGGAATGGAAAAGAATAGTTGAACGTCTGGAGGCTTCAATAGAAATCAGTAGTGAAATAGGTTCTGGAACTATCGTTAAATTACTTTTCTCGAATTTTGATATTCCGCAGCAACTTCTTCATCAAGAACACTTGGTAAACTAAAGTTTGCATGTTGACATCCTATTTTTATTGCTGACAAACTGGATAAATTTATTCATATGACAAAGGAATTAATTATGGAACTTGAAGATCGGCTTTATAAAGCGATTATTCATGCCGACATCCCAACGCTCGAAGAACTTTTACATGATGATCTCCTGTTTAACTTACCATCAGGTCAAACGATTACGAAAACAATGGATATAGAGACGTATCGTCAAGAAAAGATGAATATTGAATCCTTGGTACCTTCGGATTACCAAATCAGCCAGCTCAGTGATGATACATGTATCGTAACAGTTACCATTGCGTTAAAAGGCGATTTTGAAGGAAGACCTTTGGCAGGTAAATATCGGTATTTACGCGTTTGGAAATCGCATGGAAACAACTACAAAGTGTTCGCAGGAAGTGCAATCCAAATAAGTTAACGCCATAAACGAAAAAAAGATTACGCTCTTAGCCCAGCTTAACTAATTGGTAAAAATTCTCTGTTTCAATAAAAACAGAGAATTTTTACATAAGGAGTAATATCTGGTAGGCTAATCTAGAAAAACCTGTCCTATCAGCTCCTCTTCTCTTATATTTTCCAGGGCATCGTCAATTAACATAAGATGTCTATCTTTCGCAGGCGTAGCTGTTCTTCCGACGACAGTAATGTTTAACCCCTTCAACTCTTCCACGGGTACTTTTTCTGGATACCATGTCGGATCATCACTATTAAGTGGACTAACAGAGGTCAACACTGTATAACCTTTATATTGCAACAAGCGCAATATACCGTGTGTAAGTTCGATAAATTCCATATGCGTTTCTCTTTTAGTAAAATCTTTTTGCTATCATCAAGAGAACAACGCTAAGAAAAGAATGTTCGCAAATTCCTTGTTACTTTTTCACATTTTTTCAGCGTTATTGCCAACATACACAATAATAGATTACTTTAAATGAAACTCTTTCTCAGAATATCGCTGCGACAATTCTAATATTAATTCTTTAAAGATGCCATATCAATAACAAAACGATATTTTATATCTCCTTTCAACAGTCGCTCATAAGCATCGTTTATTTCTTCCATGCTGATCAATTCAACATCCGAGGTGATATTATGCTCGCCACAAAAGTCTAGCATTTCTTGTGTTTCCTTAATACCTCCGATCATCGAACCGGCCAAAGTCTTACGCGACGGTATCAAACTAAAAGCTGCTACAGGAAGCGGGTGTTCAGGAGCTCCGACAAGTGTCAACGAACCATCTCTTTTTAACAAACTCAAATACGAATTGATATCGTGTGCGGCAGAAACACAGTCTAAAATAAAGTGTAGACTATTGGCATTGGCTTGCATTTGTATTTCGTCGGTAGACAAAATTATTTCATCAGCCCCTAAACGTCTTGCATCTTCAACTTTGGATGCCGATGTCGTGATAACAACGACATGCGCTCCCATTGCTTTCGCTAATTTAACGCCCATATGACCGAGACCGCCAATACCTACAATCCCAACGCGCTTACCTGGACCGACATTCCAATGTTTCAATGGAGAATATGTGGTAATGCCTGCGCAAAGAAGAGGAGCAGCAGCAGCCAAATCTAGGTTTTCAGGAATGCGTAATACAAAACTCTCATCGACAACAATTCGTTCAGAATACCCTCCAAACGTCTGTTTATTGAGATGTACATCTTGTCCGTTATAGGTCTGGATATTTCCTTTTTCGCAATATTGCTCCAACCCATCTCTACAACTCTCGCACTCTCTGCAGCTATCGACCATACAGCCAACCCCCACAATATCTCCCACCTTAAAGCGATCAACGTTATCTCCGACTTGTATAATACGTCCAACAATTTCATGTCCAGGAACAACAGGGTAAATGCTGCCATGCCACTCATTCCTTGCCGTGTGCAAATCAGAATGACAAACGCCACAAAACAAAATATCAATTTCTACATCATTAGAAGTTACCGTGCGGCGCACGATAGCTAGCTGCTTTAAATCTGAATCAGCGGCCTCAGCGCCAAATGCTTTTACTGTGAATGTGCTCATATATATATTTAGTTGCAAAGAAAAAAATCAACAATAAATCGGATGGTAGTCCGTTTAATTATCTTTCACAAATCTAAAACGATTAGCTAACATCAACATTGTTTATCGGCTCAATTTATGTTTCTGACAGGTCCAAATCTTGTCCCTCATCAAATCGTAGTTGGAGGCACCCCATATTCTTTTTTGAAAGCTGTAGAAAAATGAGACGTATTTTTGAATCCCACCGAATGCGCAACTTCACGAACACGTTGTCCCTCTTTGAGCCTGTGATAGGCTTCTTCAAGTCGTCTTTTTATCAACCACTTCTGGGGAGTAATCGGACTAATTTTTTTAAAATCTCGTTTAAAAGTTGCTAAACTACGTCCAGTGTAGGAAGCGATTTCTTCAAGTGATAAATCGTCCATATAATTTGCATTCAGAAAACTTAAAATATCAATCTTCCAGGGCTCGGTAAAGTCAAACAAAATGGGGTAAAAAACTTTAGCATCACTTAACAAAGCATATATACCTTCTTTTAATTTTAAATAAGCAACATCATCTGATGGTTTTACAGCCCCATCAAAATAAGGTGTAAGCGATTGAAATAGACTGGTAATATCTGGCCTAGGCGTTATCTTGAATACTGTAGCCTCCGTAAAAGATACATCCCGTGGAATCTCGGTTTTATCGATTCTATCATAGAAATCACGTAATACATCGCGCTTGAACGTTAAAGTTATGCCTTGGTAAAATTCATTTTCACAGTTATTTTTATGGATCGTTAAACGGTGATCACGTCGAATAAAAGCACATTCACCAGCTTGTACTCTTATTTTTTCCTTTCCATTCTCAATAATCTGCTCGCCCGAATACACATATACCAATGCATGTTCAGGGGCAGCGTGCACACACCTCTTACTAAAGTCGGTAAAACACGACAGAAAAATCCCAGAATAATTTACCGTAGAAAATCGATCTTCTTGCTTAATACTCATCTGCAATAAAAATGTACAATTATAGCAAATGTAGTACTTTTCTTTTCTATAAAACACGATGAAACTCACATTGTCAATCTATGCGTTCACGCCTGCTGCTGCTTGTTATCCTAACATTTACCAATAATTTTTCTGTACAATCTTGTTTTAACGAATAGATACAGAAACATTTCAACTTAAGCGGCAAGGTCAAGCGATAACCGTCATAGAAAGGCTTTTGATACGACTAATACTTGTTTTGAGACAACTAATTAGGATTTGACGCGTGGATTATCATTTATTAGGCTAAATTAGCGATACAGGAATATAATCGAGAAAATGAAAAATAATTTGCGCATTGTTGATTCAACCCAAAAACAAAAAATAGATACAGTTCCTTTCCCAATTATTGGGATTGGAGGAGCAAGTGGTGTGTTACCAGCTTTAGAACAATTCTTTAAATATATGCCCGCGCAATCGGGAATGGCCTTCGTTCTCGTTTTTCATCAAGATTCTGATGAAGATATCAATTATTTGAAACAGATCTGTTCTTATAGCCATATGCCCGTTATTGAAGTGCAAGACGGTGTGCGTGTCCTGCCTGATCATATTTACCTCTCTCCTTGTGGTAAAGATATTGGAATTCACAAGGGCAATCTGTTATTGTTTGATCCTTCCCGCGAAAAAGGGGCGCATATGTGTATAGATTATTTTTTTCAAAGTTTAGCCGAAGATCAGGGTAAAATGGCAGTCGGGATTATCCTTTCTGGATTAGGCGCAGATGGAGAAACTGGGGTAAGAATGATTAAAGAGAAGCTAGGTATGACAATGGCACAAGAACCAGATAGCGCTGAATACCCAAGTATGCCCGCTGCCTCTGTAAAAACCCAGCTTGTCGACTATGTATTGCCAACGGAAGAAATGCCCGGCAAACTGATTCAATATCTTAGACATCCCGCATTACAACAAAGTGATGAAGAAGAGACAGAAACGGACAAAAATAATAATGTATACATACAGAAAATTCTGTTGTTACTGCGATCCAATACAGGACACGATTTTAGTCTGTACAAAAAAAACACCATATTTAGACGTATTGAACGCCGTATAGCCTTCTTGCAATTGGTGGATTATGCAGATTATGTTACATACCTGCGGGAAAATCCGATGGAGATTGATACCCTATTCAATGAACTTCTGATCGGAGTAACGAAGTTCTTTCGAGACCGTCAGGCTTTCGATTTACTTCGAGATCAGATTGAACATATCGTAAAGTCCAAGAAAAATGAAGAACCCATACGAATTTGGATTGCAGGATGCTCTACCGGAGAAGAGGCCTACTCGGTAGCTATTCTCATTAGCGAATTTTTGGAAAAATCTCAATTAAGAAGGAAGCCTAAAGTACAAATATTTGCTACAGATTTAGATTCTAATGCCATAGAACATGCGCGAACGGGCTTTTATTTTTCCAATATTGTTTCAGAGTTAAGTAAGGAGCAATTACATCGTTTTTTTGTTCAGAAAAACAATGGGTATATGGTAAAAAAAGAAATACGAGAAATGATTGTGTTTGCGCAACACAATTTGGTGAAAGATGCGCCTTTTACCAGACTCGACTTGCTTTGCTGTCGTAACGTAATGATATACCTTACCGCGGAGTTACAAAAGAAATTGGTACCGATATTCCATTATTCACTGCTAGTAAATGGCATTTTATTTTTAGGACCAGCAGAATCTATCAGCGGCTTTCATGAGATCTTCAATGTGATCGATTCAAAATGGAAGATTTTCCAACGAAAGGAAGGGATTTCCTCGATTAGCAAATTCTTAGATTTTCCATTTCATACAGGAAACAAAAATAAAGTCAAACAAGAGACGACACCTTCAAACCAAAAAAATCCTGTAGCCGAACAATTTAACAAATTGTTGTTAGATCGCCATACCCCACCTTCCCTCCTTCTAAACGAACGGGGGGAGATTCTCTACGTAAACGGCAAAACAAATCGCTACATCCAGCTACAGCCTGGAGAGGCAACGATGAATGTCCATCGTATGGTGAGAGAAGAACTGAAGTATGTATTGGGAAATGCACTCCACCAAGCACATACCACGCAACATCGTGTGGAAGTAAAGGACGTGAAAATCAAAGAGACGGATCGCATATTTTTGATAAACTTTGTGGTGGAATATCTTGATGAATCTCCTTTAAAGGATATGTTACTTGTCACTTTTTCAGAAATGGAACTTTCAAAACGCAATCAACGCCCCACCAAAAAGAATAGTATGGTGAGCGAGGCTGCAGTCGACGAGCTTCAAAAAGAACTAAACTATACTAAGCAACAACTGCACACCAGCATCGAACAGATGGAAACATCGCTAGAAGAACTGAAGTCGACGAATGAAGAACTACAGAGTACCAATGAGGAATTACAAAGTACAAATGAGGAAGCCTTGACCACAAAGGAAGAGATGCAATCGTTAAACGAACAACTCATGTCGATTAATCTCCAATATCAAAAAAAGGCAGAAGAACTTACGGTGCTGCAAAACGACATGAAAAATTTACTTGACAATACAGAGAGCTGTACTGTTTTTCTGAACAACGACCTTCATATTCTTCGCTATACGCCACAGGCAAGCAAACTTTTAAAACTGTCAAGTACCGACATCGGAAAACTCATTATCCCACATCTCAGCATTTTCAATCACTCGTACCTAGAGGAATTGACCCGCCAAGTCATAGAAACACTTAATGGCCAAGAGATTGACATAACAAATAGTGATGGCGAACACTATCTCTTACGTATAGCTCCTTATCGAACCACCGACAACTTTATTAGTGGTGCAGTACTCAGTTTAAACAAAAAAACCAAATTCCAACGTTTAAATTTCCAGTTTAAAAAAGCAATGGCATTTGCTCAACATTTTATTGATCAACAGCATGAAGCATGCGTTTTATTGGATGAAGACCATCGAGTGCTGCAATACAATCATTCTTTTATCAAGCTTTTTCAGCTAAATAATATAGAACCTCGTGAACTTTATTTTACAGAGATTGTTAGTCATAAGTGGAATATGAAAATAGTATTGGAGGAAGCACTTGCTAGTCAACAAGGCGTAACGTATGCTCCTATTCAACCGGGCTTTATTGGAACGTCGAAACGTTTAGAAGTCGTTAAGGAACAAATTTTTGTAGAAATTCCAGATCAATACATCATGATTCTAAAGTTTCGAGAGGGATAATATGGAAAAGAGAGAGATAATTGACAATAAAAATAGATTCAGTAATTTACGACGGAAAGCTGAACGGCTATTAGCTTCCCGAAGGGAAGTCGATGCCGATCGGGATAGAGACGAAATTACACTTCTTCTTGATGAATTAGAACTCTACGAACTAGAACTGCAGATGCAAAATGAGGAACTACGTTCTTCTTACGGCAGATTGGACACCGAACGCACAAAATTTACAACCTTCTTTGATGCAGCACCTGTAGGCTATCTTATCTTAGATAAAGCAGGTACGATTCAGGAAATTAACCAAAAAGCATTAGTATTATTTGATTCTAAGATCGCTAGCGAACTGCTCGGTAGAAATTTCGCGGGCTTACTTAGCGAGAAGTCACAAAACGATTATTATGAGCTTCTCTATTCGCTAGATGTTCCAAACAGCAGTGGAAGACGAGAAGTGAATTTACGATCATCGAATGATCGCCATACCGTCCAATTAGATGCAACTTTGGTCGAGAATAGCTCCACACAAATTCCGTCATTTTACATTACCTTGACGGATATCACCAACCTTAAAAACGTACAATCCGAATACCAACGAACAACAGAACAATTAAATCAGGCGCTTATCGTTTCTGAAGCAGGCACATGGACTTATAATTTAGATACAAAAACGTTTACTCTAGATGCTTTTAGCAAACAAATTTTGGATCTAGAGTGTGGTCAGAAGGATGTGGATTATGAGGAATTAATACAACTATTTGCAACGGACGACGCTATTAAGTTTAAAGATTTACTATCTCCATCTGGAATTGGATTTTTGGTAGATCAGGAGCTTCATGTCCTTGCGAAAAATGGTGTAGTCAGAACCATATTGGTAAAAGGAAAAGAGGTCAACGTCAACCAGAATACAAAATTGTTGGCGGGTATCTTGGTCGACATTACCACTCGAAAAAATCATGCTGTACAAGAGGAGTTACTTTTAAAGAAACAAGATGCCTTGGTTCGCAAAGCTGTTATAGAAGCCCAAGAAAAAGAAAGAAAACAAATTAGCGAAATTCTACATGAAGGCGTATGCCAAACCCTTTACGGAATTAGACTAAACCTCAACCATTTTCAGAGAGATCATCAAAAAAATGCTGGAGAACTTGAAAATGTTCAGGAATTGATAAACAAAACTATTCTAGAGCTTCGCAACCTTTCTATTGAGTTGCATCCTTCTGTACTGCGGGATTTCGGATTATCGGCGGGCATAAATAACCTATGCCATCGAATGGAATCTGTTGATTTTAAGGTGCACGTATCAATCCATAAAAAAGCAGATCTGCTACCTAGAGAAATACAGTTATATCTCTTCCGCATTGCTCAAGAACTCATCAGTAATAGTGTGAAACATGCAGGGGTCAATGCTGCTACCCTTTCTATAGATTTGACCGATACCCATGTCAATCTCCAGCTAACAGATCATGGAAACGGTATCCAGGGCGATTTAGAGACAGCGTCTCAACAAGGATCAGGACTTCGCGGCATTAGTAATCGCGTATCTCTTCTCGGTGGTACTTTTGTCCTTTCGCAAGAAAAAGGGACTGCATTTCATATCCAAATTCCGTATTTGACTAACGTAAAATGAGTGATGACAAAATAAATAATATTATTGTCGTCGGGGCTTCTGCCGGCGGTATTACAGCAGTGGAAATGCTGTTGAGTACTATCCCTAAGAATATGGATGCCGCTATATTTGTCGTCATTCACCTCAGTGCCGGTGCTAATCCAAATGCGATACGTGGATTGATAGGACGTCATGCAACCTGGCCTATTGAAATTCCAGAAAACGGCACATTAATAAAGCGAGGAAAAATTTATCTAGCGCCAGCAGATAATCACATGATGATAAAAACAGGCGAAATTTTAATTGCGAATGGTGCAAAAGAAAACCATTGGCGACCTTCAATCGATATCTTATTTCGCACAGCGGCTGCAGCGTATAATTCGTGTGTAATTGGAATCATTTTGTCTGGATTATTAGATGATGGTACATCAGGCATGGTTGCCATAAAAAGCGCCGGTGGACTATGTATTGTCCAAGAACCTGAAGAGGCTGACTATGCGGACATGCCAAATAATGTGATTAATAATATTGATGTTGATTATAGAGTTTCGCTATCGGATATTGGCTATATCCTGGCCGATATTGACAGCCGTGAAGAGTGTGTGCCTGCCCCCACTCCTGTTAAGTTGAAAAAAGAAGCCGAAATTACGATGCGCATGGCAAGTAGCTATAAGCAAACACAGGCTCTGGGATCATCAACCATCTTTACCTGTCCTGATTGCGGCGGTGTATTAACGAAGATCGACGAAGAGGATACCCCCCGTTACCGATGCTTCACTGGTCATGTTTTTTCCGAGCGCTTTTTAGAGGATCAGTATCTCAAAAAAACAGAGGAGACACTTTGGGTAGCTATGCGTATGATGGAGGAACGAAAAAACTTCCTTGCAAGTTTGATACGACGAAGCGGAGGTACAGCTAGTCCTCATAATACCGAAAGAAAACAACGTACAACAGAACTGGAAACACATATCAGTCGTTTAAAAGAATTGCTCAATAAATTAAGTATACAATAATCCAACCTATTGATCACTGGAAATCTTTTTGGGTGAACGCTATTTAAAAGCAACGATGATAGCCTGCCGTCATGATGGATATGCAGACCGATTATGGAAATTGATTTGTAACTTTTTTAGCTTTGAATAACAAGTTTGTATTCTTTTAAAATCATAAAATAAAGTAAAACAAACAAATACAAAATTCAATTAACTTATTCAAAAAATAGTGCATTTAAAATATTAATGTTATATTTGGATAATAAGAAGCGCACAGATGAAAAGAGAAGATTTAGAACGTTTTGGAGAGGAGCTTTCTTCAAACTACGCAGACGATGGTAGAAAAACGACTAGTTTTTCATTAGTTTCCTATTTTAAAGAAGTTGTAGGCGTAGGCGTTTTCCACTCCGGAAATAACGAATGTTCGCTCGCCATTATAGATACGAAGGAAGAAGGTCGCATGATGTTAGGACGTCTCTCGGAGGAATTTCCAATTGAAGCTAGTGAAATGCAAGAATTACAGCAGCTATATAAGAGACTTTCCAGCTTATCTAAAAGTTGATAGTCCGAAGGATTACGATAAACACTTATGCCCTTTACTCGGATTTGCATATATATATAAACTTATATATTCATTTATTTTCTCTATAGGTCACTTCTCTCTTTTTAGGCTTCTTATCAATATTACGATACCTATAGCTAAAAATAATAGACCAAATATCATCGGTAAAATCATCTTTTTTATTTAAATAACACATTTTTTTGCTAACTCCTATTCCTACGCTTCCTAAAAGAACAGCGTATGCTCTTTTCGTGAAATCTAAGTTTCGCCGTGCATATCGCTAATTTACCCTATTTGAACAATAGAATAATACTTTTGTTGTAATCTACAGCCAATCGCGTATTAAAGTTCTCCGCGCCGTAGAAATACTTATGCTACGCCCCCCTTTGGCTGCAATCTATTCTAGTTATTCGGCATTATCTCAAAATAAACCTGAGTGAACACTGTGGGAATCCACACCGTGTTTTTTTATGTATTCAGGTATTTAACAAAGAGAACCTTCCTAGGATGAGGTCGTTCTTTAAATACAAAAAGAAAAATAAATGAAAAAAAAATTAACAACTACTATGATCGAGCAAGGCCCGATTATAGCTTTCGCATTGGTTGATCCTTTTTTTGATATTCCCGATAAGAATAGTAACAATAAATCCGCAGAGGACGATCAAAACGATGGTCAAGCAGTAGAGAATCCTCCGTTAGAACAACCTGATGTTGATCCGTTAAAACGTGAAAACCCCGATATTGATGATGTGGAAGAAAATCAACCTATCGAACAGCCTGAGATAGACGAAATGGAAAATCCTCAACCAGATTTGGATGAGATCGATCAGAATGAAGAACCTGAAATCAATGAACTATCCGATTCAGAAAGTAACATTGATCGAGATCCTATTGTGCAACCGGGAACTGACCCTATGAAAACAGACAACTCACAGGTGATCTAAAAAGTATTTCATTGTATATAAAGGCTATAAAATATACAATTCAGCACAAAGAAATCAGGGTTAGATATATTTAAATACAGCTTGGGGTATCCCAGGTAGGATAATCATTTGCTCCTTCTCACTTATTATAGGTTCGCCTTATTTTTCAATCAGGGCGAACCTAATTCAATGATTACATTTAACTTTAGTTAGCCCATAGCAGAAAAGAAGCCGCTTAAATAGGTATTTTCTCCAAATGCCATAGTTTTCCCGACCATTTCTCCGCAATGATACCTATCGAGAGTTTTTTTTACCGTTAAAAAAAAATAAAACACTTCTTTTTATTTTAAATTTAAGACATCCAAATCGTATCTCGAAGAAATAGGAGGCTATCGGCCATTCAATACGATGCATTTCTTGCAAAGTAAAAAAACAGACATCAAACGTATTTTTCGCTTTAGCATTTGTCAGGGCTCCTTACGATAATATTTTCGCAGAATTTGCACTCTTTTTGTTGCTATTAACCATAATAGGAAACACATAAAAGGAATATTTATGGAAAGCAAACAACTCAATCTAGAGCTAATAAAAAGCCAAGGAATTTTAAGGAACATTGCAATTAAGTTTACCAAAGATCCAGAAGAAATTGAAGAATTGGTACAAGAAACAATGGTGAGGTCAATAAAGTATGTAGATAAATTTTTCAATAATCCGAAACTCATCGCTTGGCTTTATGTCATCATGAAAAACACCTATATTAACCACTACCGTAGACATCAAAAACAAATACAATACGAAAATTATCAAAGTACAGACTATATCCAAGAAGGATGTTCTGAGCCCTTCACCCATAATATGGTAGAGGGAAAGTTTATTATGTGCGATATTGAAGCAGCGATGCAGAAGTTGCCTAAAGACTATTTCGATCTGTTTACACGGTATCTCGATGGTTATAAATACCAAGAACTCTCTGCCTATTTTTCAATTCCAGAAGGAACCATTAAAACACGTATTCATCATACTAGAAAATTTCTACAGAAGCAACTGGCTATCTATAAGAAAGTAGATCCATCATCTTAACGCCAATTTGTAAATAATTTACGCGGCTATGCTAGGCACAGCTAGTTCTTTCAATAGACATTGTACAAGCAAACAATAAAACGAATGCTTGAATTCCAGTGTATCAAGCAATTTAAAGGGCATCAAATAGGAAGCCGAGTATGTTTCAAAATCACTTTATACTTGGCATCCATTAGTTTTATGCTATTATTAAGCCTCAATCGTATGAATGTCATGGAGATTAATACAATTAGAATGTCAGATCGAAAAAATTATGAATACAAGTCTCATAAAACTTTAGTAGATCTGCACCATAACGTCGGGTTTACAACAGAAATTCAGATATTTTTGTAGATTTGATCGGTATAGTAAAGCCTTCTATATACGATAAGTGACGGAAATGCAGAAGGTTTATTAAGCGTTTTAATATATGCTTTATACAACAAGTTGCCCAATATGAACGAAATAAAAGCTACATCGCTTGAAGGATTCTACCGTGAAACCTCCACTTTGCGAGGAAAGTCTGTTCAAGAATTACTTCCTCCTGATATTCAAAAAGAAATCGGTCATTTTAATGTATTCGACATCCAAGATACGATACGAAAGCTCAGAGAGACAAACACAATGCCCTACAACCGAAGGCAATATTATAAAATCAGCCTAATTCAAGGTAGAAATCGTGCAGAATATGCCGACAAAGTGATTGAAGTTGAAGAAAATGCCATATTGTTCGCTAGTCCTAAAATTCCATACCGTTGGATTCCACTTGATGAAAACCAAGGGGGATCATTTTGCATATTTACAGAAGAATTTATGCACAAAACGAAAACCGGGATCAACTTGGACGAGTTTCCTTTATTCTGCGTGGGTATGCCGCCTATTTTTACATTAGACAGGTCTACGCTAAACGAAATAACCGCGTTATTCGGCAAAATTAAACGCGAAATATCCTCAGACTATACCTTTAAATATGATCTTATCCGAAATTACGTACTCGAGCTCTTACATATGGGGCAAAAATTGCAACCTGCATCGTTAATAAAACAGCCTACCAACCCTGGGTCTAGAGTTACTTCTTTTTTTGCAGAGCTGCTGGAACGGCAGTTCCCTATAGAATCTTTACACCAAAGGTTAGCATTACGAACAGCCAAAGATTATGCTGATCGTCTTGCCGTACATGTAAATCACCTCAATAAAATGCTGAAAGAACATACCGGAAAAACTACCACCCAGATTATTTCCGACCGTATTATCCAAGAAGCGAAAATCCTATTGCGACAAACGGATTGGTCAATTTCAGAAATCGGATACACTTTAGGATTCGAGGAGGTCTCACACTTCTCCAACTTTTTCAAAAAATCTACCACTTTACCTCCTCAAGCCTTTAGAAAATAAGAATACATGCGAGCCGATGTATAGCGATGATTTGAATTTTACACATAAAAGATTGATAGGCGTAAAGGAAGCTCTGGATTTTATAGGAGTTTTGTAATATTAAATTTGATCATATGAACACAGAAAAAATTGCATTAGTAACAGGTGGAAGTCGAGGAATAGGTCGCGACATCGCAATTAAACTCGCCGAAAAAGGAAATGATGTTGTGATCACTTACAACCAAAACAGAGAAAAAGCGGAGGAAGTTGTCACACAAATACAGGCTATCGGACAAAAATGTTGGGCGCTATCACTTGATACGAGACAAGTGAAGGATTTCGACAGTTTTATTCAACAGGTTATATCACAGATAGGCGGTAGAAAGATCGACTACTTAGTGAATAATGCAGGAACTGCTATGTACCAAAACATAGAAGGGGCGACAGAAGAACAAGTAAGCGAAATTTTCGACATTCATTACAAAGGAGTATTTTTCCTAACGCAGAAAGTATTGCCTTATATTCCCGAAGGCGGTGCTATAGTTAATATCAGTTCTGGGTTGACACGTATGACACAGGTTGGATCATCTATTTACGCCTCTGCTAAAGCGGCCGTTGAGGTGCTAACACGTTACCAGGCAAAAGAGTTCAGCAGCAAAAAAATCCGTGTCAATGTGGTCGCCCCAGGCGCTATAGAAACCGATTTTGGAGGAGGTAGAACACGAGATAATAAAGAAATAAATGCCCATATTGCCGGGATAACAGCTTTAGGTCGCGTCGGTCTTCCTCAGGATATAGGCGTTGTAGTGGCGTTCTTATGTTCCGAAGAATCTTCCTGGATTACAGGACAAAGAATTGAAGTCTCTGGAGGAATGATGCTATAGTCTACCGTACTATTTATGCTGCTGTAAAACAAAAAAGACGACTGTCTTCAGAGGAAGGCAGTCGTCTTTTTTACGAAAAAGGATTCATTCTAGCTTAAAGATACAATCTGCTCGCGGTCAGGCCCCGTAGAAAGATAGGTAATTGGCACGTTCAATTCTTCTTCAAGATACGCCATATAGGACTTCAAAGTCGCAGGGAGTTTGCTGGTGGATTTAATTTCCTCAAGCCCTGTTGGCCAGGATTCAAATTCTTCAAAAAGCATCCTGTCTTTTCCGCTTTCCACATCGTTTGCATAGCCTTTAAACACTTTAATCGTATCAAATTCAGATAATACATCAGCCTTTGTCATGATTAATTGCGAGACACCGTTGATCATAATAGCATATTTTAAGGCGGGAAGGTCCAACCATCCGATTCTTCGAGGTCGTTTTGTCACGGAACCAAATTCCTGTCCTTTTATCCTAATTTGATCTGCAATATCTTCGTCCAGTTCGGAAGGAAACGGCCCGTTTCCAACTCGTGTACAATAAGCTTTAAAAATACCAAAAACTTCTCCGATATGTTTTGGTGCGATACCTAACCCTGTGCAGGCAGATCCCGCAACACAAGAAGAAGAAGTAACGAAGGGGTATGTCCCGTGATCCACATCCAACATAGTCGCTTGTGCTCCCTCCGCTAGTATCGTTTTACCCGCTGTTAACATATTATTAGCAAAGAGTTCTGTGTCGATGATATCGAAGGTTTTCAAAAATGTCACATCTTTTATAAAGTGCTCAAAAAGATCTTTAAGAGGGATTTCCTTACCATATTTTTGTTTGATTTCCGCGGCATGTATTTGCAATAAACGCTGCACTGATTCTTCAAAGCCCTCCAGAAGAACCTCTTCTGCTCGAATCCCTCTCCTTTGTACTTTATCAGCATAGGCTGGCCCTATTCCCTTCTGCGTGGAGCCAATTTTCTCGTCGCCGAGCTGTTCTTCAGATAACTTGTCCAAAAGAGCATGTGTAGGAAGAATTAAGTGTGCCTTTTTGGAAATTTTCAGATTCTTGGCCGCTCGTATATCGTATCCCAAACTTCCCAACATTTCTATCTCACGACGGAAAGATGCAAGGTCCAATACGACACCGGCCCCAATGATATTCATTGTTTTCTCATCTAAGATACCAGAAGGCAAACTATTTAGAACAATCTTTTTTCCCTGAAATATCAGGGTGTGACCAGCGTTTGAGCCACCATGAAACCTAGCTACTGCGGCATAGTTCGAAGATAAAGCATCAACAAATTTACCTTTTCCTTCGTCGCCCCATTGAAGACCTAAAATAACATCTACTTTCATTTCTTTTAACTTATTTTATGCTTCAAAATTGGAGCTTCTCTATCAAATCTGTATTGTCATTTGGCAAAAAAGGAATTTATTCAAGAATAAAAAGAAATAGTGCAATTATCTTATTTTATGGAACGGCGGATACGACTTAGTGATGAGGGTGTCACTCCAAGATAGGACGCAAGTATCGATTGAGGAATTCGGTTACAAAGTCCCGGATAATGCGTCAAAAAATTTTCATATCTCGTCTGTCCATCCTGTGAGAGCATATTACTTGCCATCTTTAATTTATTCTCTAGCACATAGGAATTGATCTTAGAAAAGATGCCGTACCATCCTGGGATGTGAGACTGAACTGTATTGAATTTCTCTCTTGTCAATACCCAAACTTCGCCATCTGTTATTGCTTCGATATATTCAAGAGAGTTCACTTTATCCAAAAAACCATTGATATCACCAACGAAACGGCCCTCATAAATAAAATATCTCGTAAAATCGTTGCCTTGCCGATCATAATAACAAGATCGGAAAATCCCCTCCTGTATAAAACCAAGCGTCGAACAAACACGTCCAGCTTCGACAAAATAATCACCTTTTTTTAAGGATACACGGCTAAAAGATTGTTGTAACAATTCCTTGTCATATGCAGTCAAGCTTCCAAACTGTTCGATATAAGATATGAGCTGTTCCATCTCCCGTAAATATAGCGAACCTCTTTGAGCAGCAAATTGCCAAATGACAAAAAAGTATCTGGTAAACGCTAATCAATAGATTGCCCGAAAGTAATTAAATTGTTATCTGGATCGAGGATTGAAAACTCCCATTGTCCCCAAGGTTTTAGTTCAAGATCGCCATGAGGATGAATAGCGACTTTATTATGGTTCATTTCTTCGTAAAGATCTTTTATATCGTCTGTCCTCACATAAATCTGTCCGTAATTATCTAAAGGATTTAAGTCGACAAACTCAAAAAAATGAAGCTCTATACCGCTCTTTTCCAACATTAGATACCCCTCATAATCATGATGCCCTACACGAGAGAAACCTAATTGCTCTACATAGTAGCCAATAGTAGCAACTTTGGAGCGCATGGGAAGTTTTGGAATGACTTTAAGTAAATTACTCATGTTGCTAGTAATTAAATAAATAAGTTGTAGAATCGAATTTCGCGATGACAGTTATTGATTTTCAAACCTAAGTAAATTCAATTTGATATGCAAGAAATCCAGTCGTGATTGTGTATCACATTTTCCAGCTCCCTCGCTTCCTTCAACAGTTAAAATACAATGCAGATGAACATCAAAGAAATTCTTTTCGGTCAATACCTGATCAATTTTGTAGTTTTAGCGTATCCTGACATGATTATTTAAAAAGGCCTCTCTTATAGGAAAGAGAGGCCTTTTTAAAATTACTGACTTGCTTTTTGGAGCTGTTCTAAGTCGTCTGCATCCAATTTTAATCCCGGAGCTGCAACAAGCGTTTGCAATTGGCTTGCTGTCGTTGCACTTACAATTGGGGCACCAATATGTGGCTGTGCCAATAACCAAGATAAGGCCACAGTAGCGGGCTGACTTCCATGTTTAATCGCCAGCTGATCCAATACCTTCAAAATTTCTAACCCCTGAGGATTTAAGTATTTTCTAACCCCCTCTCCCCGTACACTTTTCCCCAAATCTTCTTCGGATCGGTATTTTCCGGTAAGAAACCCTGATGCTAAAGACCAATAAGGAAATACTGTTATTCCAAATTGATCAACAATAGACGCGTATTCATTTTCATATTTTGCGCGCTCTACAAGATTATAATGTGGTTGTAGCGCCTGATAAAGAGGGTAAGAGCCACTTGCACCCAAGGACAAGGATTTCTCTAGCCTATCTGCAGGCACATTTGATGCTGCAATATATCGTATTTTGCCTTCATTAATGAGGTCTGCATAAGCACCTAAATATTCTTCCACTGGAATATCACCATCGTCAATATGGGTGTAATACAAATCGATCGTATCCCTTTGCAGACGTCGCAACGAATCTTCTGCAGCCTTCTTTATATACGCGGGCTTCAATCCTTTTCTGCCATCGCCAAAATCCCATCCTACCTTTGTCGCTACAACAATTTTATCACCATGCCCACGCGACTTCAACCATTTTCCGATAATCGTTTCAGACTCTCCGCCTTGGTTTCCGGCAACCCATGCCGAATACACATCGGCCGTGTCTATGAAATTAAAACCTTCGTTAACAAAAGCATCTAATATTTCGAAGGATTGTTTTTCGTCTAATGTCCAACCTAGGACGTTTCCTCCAAAGTTGATGCGGGATACTTCCAATTCCGATTGTCCTATTTTTATTGTTTCTTGCATATTTGTCCTTTATTAAATTAAAAATCAATGTTTTTAGCTCCTCGCGTAGAACACAAATTGCAGAGTACCAAATTTCTATTTTCAGCCCGTTGGTCATTGATGTTCACTATACCGCATTTCTTTATGCTCCAATTTCGTGAATAAAACAGAAAATAGACTTGTAAATAATTGATAAAAGGTTGTATTTTTCGAAGTTGATACTATTAATGACAATGGGATTACGAAAACGGTTAACAGCATTTAAAAACAAGAGAACACTTAGAGATTTTGTTTATGGAGCAGCGCGATAACTTCCGCAGGACTCCGTACATTCAATTGTGGCGTGTCTAAATATCGCATTACACATGAAGGTAAAGGTGTCGATGTTTCCAATGGAAAGACTGAAAAAGGGCGCCGTGCCAGTCTACGGTTTAGCATTGCGGATATAAAAACGAGATAAAGATGATCAGTATCCGACGACATTTTGATACCTAGACCTTTTGCCTATTAACCATTCTTTTATATCGTGTTCAAAAAACCGCCGAGCATCCCGCCCGAGCGGTTTTTTTAGTTTGACGCGAGTTTATCTATTTTTTTTATGCGGATGTAAAGCGAGACAAAAAGCATTCCTCCTATACTCATGAGTATGCCAACAGCGGAAGGTGAATTAAATGAAAAACCGTAAGTGATAGGAATACCTCCTAAAAAAGCGCCCAAGGTATTTCCCAAGTTGAAGGCCGCCTGTCCACCGGCTGCGGCTATGGTCTCTGCTCCCTTTGCCGAATTAATAAGTAAGATCTGTAATGAAGGAGAACTACTAAAAGCCACAGCACCTGTAAGCAATGATAAAATGTAGGAAAGTCCAGGGATATTTGAGAAAAAGTACACAAATACCAAACAGACAGCCATACTGCCAAAAGAAATCAATATCGCGCGTTCGGCTCCTATTGTATCGGCTAACTTTCCTCCTACCAAATTACCAATAACCATTCCTAGGCCGACACATACCATAATGAGCGGAACTTTGCTCTCATCAATGTGTGCTACGGATGTCATTAATGGCGCTATATAGCTCAACCAACAGAACAAGCCTCCTGTACCTACCGCCACTGTGAAGAAGATAATCCATGCAACTTTTGTTTTAAAGTAGGCTAATTGCTGCAGCACACTTCCCGAGGTATTGTGCGCTAGCTTAGGCAACCAAAAGTATATAGCCGTCATCGTAATTAATCCACATAGCCCAATTGCAAAATAGGTATACCTCCAACTGGACAACTGACTGATATAGGTTCCCAAAGGAACTCCTGCAAGATTTGCTACGGTCATCCCCGTAAAGACTATCGCTAACGCCTGTGCTTTTTTCCCTTCACCAACTAGTCGCGTAGCCGCCACCCCTCCCACACCGAAAAATGCACCATGAGGTAGACCTGCAACAAAACGACTTAACATCAATGTGAAGTTATCTGGCGCAAAGGCAAAAAGCACATTGGCAATCACAAAGGTAGCCATGAGAAAAAGCAAAACTAATTTTGGTGGGTATTTCGCTGTACTGATTACCAAAAGCGGCGCTCCTACAACTACTCCCAACGCATAGAGTGCAATAAGATGCCCCGCAGCAGGAATACTTATCTGAAGATCAGATGCAACATCAGGCAAAATACCCATCATAGTAAATTCAGTCATCCCTAATGCGAAAGCACCAAACGAAAGTGAAACTAGACCTTTATTTATCATTTATTCTATTTATTAACTCTTCTAAAGTTGGAGTGAACAGACGTTAAATGAGATACCTTCAAAATTTCTTTCCCAGAAAAGGTTTTAGATAACACATTTCGTCTCCAAACAACACTATCAAAACTTAGGAATAAATAGAGGTCAACACAAAGTTGATAAAATTAAATGTAAAAAAGACACATAATTTAGCAATTGACTTTTTTGACAAAAACTTTACTAAGGCCTTTTCAGAGCAAACAAAAGATCCAGACAATTGTTAAAGAAGATAAGAAGTTAATTTTTAGAATTTTATACTAATACGTCAAAATCCCCTGCTGTGAAGCACGGGATTTTTTTTTGCAAAACTTGTCTTCAGCAGATACTCCATTTGCATTCAAGTGCTTTGTTAAATCTCTCCTTAGAGTTTATATGAGAATACATTTCGTAAAATTTTATTTAGACTCGGTATAAATAAAAAAACATTTGTAATATTGTAACAATATTTATACTAAATTCATGAAGGATATATCATTACAAATCCTCAGGCTATCATTTATCATAGCCTTTTTCCTAGGTAACACGAGTTTATCTTGGAGTCAAAGCACTAACGCTGCCATCGAAGGGAATATTTTTACTTCGGAAGGGAAAGCAGTAGTTGGAATAACAGTGCGAATTGACGGAACGAACTTAATAACCTCAACAAATGAGACAGGCTATTTTCGTTTTGAGAGAGTACCCTCCGGAGAGGCGAAAATTGTTATCACAGCCGTCGGATTAAAACAGATTAGCCGCGTTGTCACTGTAGGGAGTTCTCCTATTCCTCCTGTTGAAATAAAACTGACGCAAAGTTGGAATGAAATTCAAGAAGTTTTGGTTAACGGCCAGCAAAACAGTTACAAAGTGGACATCCCGTCTACCAGCCTTCGATTGAATACCCCACTGCTAGAAATACCACAAAATATTCAAGTGATATCCTCGTCGATGTTATCTGATCAACAGGTTCTCAGTATGGACGATGGTGTCATTCGTAACGTATCCGGAGCGACAAGACTTGAGCATTGGGGTGTGATGTACACCCGTGTCAATATGCGTGGTTCTAGGGCGTCTTCATTTCGTAATGGAATGGATATTACTGGAACCTGGGGCCCATTAAACGAAGATATGAGTTTCGTGGACCGAATAGAGGTCGTCAAAGGCCCTGCTGGATTTATGATGTCAAATGCGGAGCCTAGTGGGATTTACAATATTGTAACGAAAAAGCCAACAGGACAAGATTTTAACGGAAGTGCAAATCTTACATTGGGAAGTTACGATCTCTATAGAGCATCCTTGGATTTAGACGGGAAACTTGATAAAACGGGAAAACTATTCTACAGATTAAACGTAATGGGAACAAAGTCCAATAGTTTTAGAGACTTTGAATTTAATCAACGTGCGATTGTTTCTCCGGTAATAACCTACAAATTCAACGACGCAACATCATTAACTTTTGAGTACACTTATCAACGTGCCAAAATGAGCAATGTTGGTTCTGCCTATATCTTTTCTACCGAGGGGTACGGTACCTATGATAGAAGTTTAACCTTATTAGAGCCTGCAATAGAGCCAACAGTAATCAACGACCACAGCGCATTTGCTTTCTTAAATCACAAAATAAGTGATAATTGGAAACTAACCGCTCAGTTAGGGTATTTCAAATATAATATGGAAGGAAGTTCAGGATGGGTAAATGATGTACGATCAAATGGTGAAATTGATCGCTACGTATCGATATGGGATGCTGAAAGTGAAAACCGATTTGGACAGGTTTTTCTAAACGGAACAGTAAAAACAGGCATTGTACAACATAAAATCTTAACAGGGATTGATTTGGGATCAAAAAGCTATATCGCAGATTGGTCGCAGGCGTTTAATTTAGATGATGAGGATCACGTATTTAACGCGAATTCCCCTGTGTACAACAATTTTCCGGATGGAGTCGTACCTACGTTCGACCGGAGTGTGTCGCTTTCTATTCGGGGAGCAGCAAACCTATCAACTCAATCTTACACAGGCATTTATGCACAAGACGAATTAGGCTTTTTTGACAATACATTCCGATTAACTTTAGGTGGACGATACACCTGGTTGAAGGAATTAAATTATCTATCTCCACGGGAGGCAAAGCGCTTTACACCACGATTGGGCCTTAGTGTATCTATAGACAGACACTCCTCACTATATGCACTTTATGATCAAACATTCACACCACAAAGCGGATTGATGAGATCTGGTGAGACACCAAAGCCTATCACTGGCAACAATATGGAAATAGGTGTTAAGAAAGAATGGTTTGAAGGAAAACTGCGCTCAACGCTATCCGCATACAAAATACTAAAAAATAATACATTGACAACTGATCCAGATAATAGCGGCACAGAAGGTTTTGTTATTGATGTGGGACAATCTGAGACTAAGGGAATTGAATTTGATGCACAAGGAGAAATTTTCCCTGGCTTGTTGGCAGTTGTCAACTATGCCTTCACAGACTCAAAAATATCAAAAGCATCTGATGATCCAAATCTTGGCGTAGATGCTGCCGTTGGTGCACGTATCCCCGGATTTGCGAGTCATGAGGCGAATGCATCGTTAAACTACAGCATACAAAGAGGGGTATTAAAAGGTAGTGGTATATATGGCGGTGTAACTTTTCTCGGTGATAGAGATACATGGACATGGGCCTCTTCTGCTGCGATAAAACCACTCCCAGATTACTACAAATTTGATAGTGGCTTATTTTGGCGAAAAGATCGTGTTTCCGTAAATCTAAATGTTTACAATCTGTTAGATACTTACCTTTATTCAGGTTCATCTTACGGTACATATTATTATTACCAAGCCGAAGCAGGAAGAAATTTCCGGTTAGGTATTACCTATAAGTTCTAACGTCAGACATTCGCTATACTAGCATGATAATAATGTAGAAGGTCGTAATCAGTACACAGGCCTTCTACATTTTTTTTAGAGGAACTTCAATATACCATCACATATATGCTATTGCGACCTGAACATGCATTTGCCTAAGCAACATTTTTTTATAAATTAGTTTCACTGTTCTAATTTGACAATCTCCCCTCCCATTATCTCTAAGGTAGGTTTCAATATTAGAACACAGCGATGAAATGATTACACAATGGGATACAAGTAATATCTGAACGATCCAACAACCCGGAACGATTTCCAAACTTTTATTCAGAAGGAGGAAAAATAGAGAATATTAAATAATCTTTGCCCACATGGGGACAGGATCATGGTACATATCTTAGAAAGAGTTTGTAATCTTCGCATAAATCTCGAAACCTGCTACGAGCCCCAGAGCGAATAAAATCAATGTTTTAATAATTTTTGAAAAAATTCTTTCCATATTTCTAATCAATCAGTTAGACGAATATAATAAACTTATTGCATAAGCACTGCCATCTGTAGCAAACAAATAAAAATCAATATGATGTATAGCTGATTTTAGCAAATGGAACCACGATTTTAACTACTACGCTATGCTTTTTTGTAAAGGATAACGGTTCTTGATATCTTTAAAACGCAGTTTATTAAAGAATAATTACTACTTCATGGTAGATAATACCTTTTAAAGACATGCTGATAAATATACCCTTGATATTATGCAAATTAGACAGAGTTCTCCCCTCATCAAAATCGAAACAGATCATACGATCTTGTGCCTCGAAATCAGTGAGAGCGGTCAATTGATCAATAGCTACTACGGTCAGAAGTTAATCAATGAATCGGAATACAGAAAGATTAATAGTTTAGACAAATTTGTTCCTGGTAGTGATGACCTCTTTAACCAACGGCTTGCCTATGTGAGCTCTGGTTCACTTAATCTCATGGAACCCGCTTTATCGGTAACACATTGGGATGGTAACAACACGACCGTACTTTCCTATGTAAGCCATAACATCAAAAAATATGATGAAAACGTATCCTTAACACGAATTGAATTAAAAGACGACCGCTATGCGTTTTTCGTCACTTTATTTTATAAATGTTACGCTGCAGAAGATGTCATCGAACAATGGGCTGAAATCCGGAATGAAGAAAAAAGTGCCATTCTTTTAAACAAATACGCCTCCGCAAATATTACCATCCAGGGCAATCAATTTCTTCTAAAATCACATTACAGTGGATGGGGCAAAGAAATGCGCGTTGATGAACACGTATTAAACCATGGTCTATACACGCTAGACTCTAAATTAGGTACGCGTACGAACCTGCTGCTTTCATCCTCGTTTATGCTGTCTATCGATGAAGAAGCAACGGAAACAAATGGAAATGTTCTTGCTGGAAGCCTAGCCTGGTCTGGCAACTTTCGTATCGATTTTGAAAGATTTGATGAATATTATCTTCGCATAACATCCGGAATAAACAATTACGCTTCTGTTTACACACTCGAACAAGGAGAAATTTTCACTTGTCCATCCTTTATTTACACGCTTTCATGGAGAGGAAAAGGCCAAGCTAGTAGAAATTTACATGCTTGGGCGCAGAAATACCAAGTCGCACAAGGCCTGTCTTCGAGAGTAACAATATTGAATAATTGGGAAGCTACATATTTTGATTTCGATGAAGAAAAATTAGCCTCATTAATCCAGAATGCAAAAGAACTGGGAGTAGATCTTTTTCTACTCGATGATGGTTGGTTCGGAAACAAATATCCTCGCAATGCGGCTAATGCTGCTCTAGGTGACTGGATTCCAAACACAGAAAAATTGCCTAACGGCCTAGCTGCACTAATTGAAAAAGCAAATTGTGAGGATATCCAATTCGGACTCTGGCTAGAACCAGAAATGGTAAGCCCCAAAAGTGTACTTTATGAAAATCATCCCGATTGGGTACTAAAGGAACCTCTGTTACCCGAATATTATATGAGAAACCAATTGGTATTAGACCTCACTAATCCAGAAGTGCAAGAATTTATCTATCAAACCGTGCATGGATTACTAACGACACATCCTCGTATCGCCTTTATAAAATGGGACTGTAATTCTTTAATTTACAACGTGCATAGCTCTTTCTTAGCTAATCAAAATCATCTCTACATAGCCTATACCAAAGGCTTTTATCATGTATTGGAAAACCTTAGAAAGAGTCATCCTGAGATTCCCATGATGCTATGTGCGGGAGGAGGCTCGCGCGTAGATTACGGTGCGCTTAAATACTTCACAGAGTTTTGGCCGAGCGACAACACGAATCCTTATGATCGAATATTTATTCAATGGGAGTACTCTTATTATTTTCCTGCCATAACGATAGACAATCATGTAACAGCCATGGGCACTCAGCCTATTAAATTCAAGATAGACGTTGCATTTATGGGCAAAATTGGATTTGATATTCGGGTAAACGAACTGAACGAAAATGATTTACTTTTTGCTCAACAAGCCGTTAAAACATATGGAAAAATAAAAAACCTCATCTGGTACGGCTCCCTTTACCGCCTACAAGATCCTTACACACACAAAATTGCTTCATTGGCTTATGTAAATCCGGTTAAAGACACTGCGCTTGTACTCAACTACTATATGCCGACACTTTTTGCGACAACAATCGCTAAGCCCATTAAGATGCAGGGGCTGCTTCCAGATGCAGCTTATCAGGTAGAAGAACTAAATACCTATCCAAATACGGTATCCTTATTTGAATCCGGTAGAATATATTCGGGTGATTTTTTAATGAAAATAGGGTTTAATCCCCAAGTTGATGCGAACAGAACAAGTGTAGTCCTCTTATTTAAAAAAGTATAAATTGCTTATATTTTTAAACCATGGCTATATCAAGGACTATAAACAACGAATTGATGCACCCTTATCCAAAAGTCGGAACTACCAAATCGGTTGCCACGTTTATTCCACCAAACACCATGTTCGCCGGTCGCTTCTATACTTAATTTGTAACTTCCCTGAACCAACTGTGGTGTGACAAAACGTAGTCCCGTATCTGGTACTTTACTGTAAAAATCTACAAAGGAACAGTGTACAGTGTCGCCCACAGGGTTCGTAATACTAATTTTAGCGTAGCCTCCGTCCGGCGCCGTTGTGCCTAATACAGCCAAAGGAATACCATCGTATGGAATATTTAAAGAGGCTTGCTTCTGATTTGATTTCAGCGTGGATCTATCAGGCATAACAACACGAACTTGTTCTTTCGACTGTTCAAATGTATTGAAATCCCATCTTTCCCAATAAGCAGGGATTGTAAGTTTCGTATCGCTAGCATCTAAAGGTAACCATACTTGTGTTGCAGCTTGAGCTTGTTTCGGAAATGACCAGCGGTCACCCATATACATATATAGGGTGTCGTTGTCTCTTGGAACAGGAAGAACAAAACTACATTGTGAATTGTATGTTAACGAGCCCTCAGGACAAAAGGTACCTCGATTGACCCAAGGGCCTTCTATATTCTCCGCGGTATGATAAATATTATCATTGCGTTCCCAACTGGTCAAGCCAGAACTCAACAAATAATAAAGACCTTTTTTATGCAACATAGCAGGTGACTCACCCGCCCCCTTTATACCCGAAACTACCTTAGCATTTACGGAGCGATAATCCCCCTCTAAACGGTAGATATCACCATGGTGAATTAACAAATATCCCGTACCATCGTGATCTTGAAAAGTACCCATATCCCATTTTCTTATCGGTTTCTCCTCAAACAGCAACGCTCCCTGAAAAGTATATTCTCCATTAATCGTTTTACAAGTAGCAAAACCAATCTGCGGATCTTTATACAACATATTATCGGTATGCATAAACATAACATATTCACCGGTAAGAGGTGACTTCATTACTTTTGCGCGTTCCCCCAAGCGTCCTGGCCCAAGTAGGCCATCGTTTTGTTTGGGTAATACAATTTTCTCAAATTTCCAATTCACCATATCCTTTGATGAATAGCAACTAAAGCCATTAAACATGTTTACGCTGTCGGTCTTATACTCTCCAAAAAGGTAATACATACCATTCTCTTCAACAATGCAAGCCCCATGTGCATTGACAATATTCCGACTGTCATCAAACCAAGGTACGCCATTGTATATCGTAGAAGACGAGGATTTCAACTGCGCAATCACCACATTACAAACAAATAGAGATAGGATAAAAAAAAATAAAAGTCGCATACTAGACATTTGTTAAGTAAAAAAGATCCATCATAACTTAGTGAACCGGTTTTCGATAGAAGCAGCTCCTCTTCGAATATCATTACACTATGTACACACAATTTTAATCATACGCTTCAGTTCTCGCAACCTGCTTTCTACAGGATAGTGCGTTTAAATTCATATCAATCATTACCGTTGTGGTCATGTGGGCGGTGTAAAAATGAATGTTTATTCCGCTTTATTACTTATTTTTACAAATTTCCTGATATAGTTTTATCCGCTATATCAGACTTCATAGTTGCGAATTATAAAAAAACCATTGCAAATTGTAAAGTCATTTTGATGTTACGATAGGGAATGTTTCTTTTGAGGATAACATAACAGCATTTTTATAAACATGATAAACATCTCATTCTCTCATTTGATTCGTAACGAATATTATAGATCTATTTTTTATGTAATGGTGTCGTTTTTATTGTTGAGCCAACAGCAAGCCTATGCACAAAAAATAAGCAGTCACGAATTCTTTGATATCGATCAGACGTTTTTTAACGGAAAGGTAAAACGTTTTCACAATCTTAGCACATTTAAAAAATATTTTGGAGAGGCAGATAGCAGCAAACTATTAATCGATGAATCTCCCTGTAGTTATATTTTTGAATATGAGGATGGAAGTAAAGATGCAGGCGATAAATACTTATACAAAAACGGATCTCGATTTGAAAACAATGGCGACAGTGTTGCTGTAGATGAATTTCGTTTCCAGTCCAATAACTTTATAAAATATAAAGATTCTATCTTAGATGGTTCAACGACGATAGAAGCCCTACGAAAGTTATTTCCCAATGCGGTAAAGGATGTTATGGAAATGGATGTATTTCGCGAAGGAAAGTTACAAGTCATCACACTTTTTGAAGATGCGGAACATCTTTCAGATGGACAAGTGCGAATCTTTCTAAAAAACGGCAAACTGTATTTTATGCATTGGTGGTTCCCTTGTTAAATAGTTCAATTAAACACAGGAATAATGAATATAAAATTTTACACGATCATACTTGTTACAAGCCTTATCTTTATTTCTTGTCAACAGCATTCCGAAACACAACATCAAAAGACAACGGCTGATAGCAATCTTGTTACATCTGCTACCGAACATATATCATCAACTGAGACGGAAAACAACAATACATTACCTGTCTACGGTAACCTCTATCCTATTGAAATTGTAAATCCGGATAGTGAGGATGTATTTAAAAGATATGGCATTGAGTTTTCAGGGGTTTGCTATGCTTGCGATTTAGCTAAGATCGTGGTAAACGAACATACAATAAAATTGGTGAACGTATGCGATGATCTCGATTTAAACGAAATGGCACTCTCCACCTATAGCAATAAAGGAAACAAAATTTTATTCACAACGAAGTCTCAAAAATTTATATTAACAAAGATCACTGATACTCCGGTTTACAAATTAGAGATAACAGGAGAAGAACTGAACTTTGAAAACAAACGACTAGTAACTTACTATACAGATGAACGGATAATTACGCAATTTGAACAACATGATTGCGGTGATTTTCAAGGGTAAAAGTCATAACCTCCCCCGGTTAGATGCAGCAGACTTTTAAAGACAAACCTCTCCTCCCTTAGAGCGTACTAAAATCCGACATGACAACAATGCAATTTCTAATTACAACGATTATCAATGGCGAATAGTGCACTGTAAGGTGCGAAATATTTTTATTTATATTAATTATAAATTACTTTTGCTAGCTAATACATGTAAACAACTAAAAATAGTGTTGCTCCATATATTCGCATACAAAGACAAGCTAATAAGGTGCAGATTTTTAACTAGTTAGTTTTATAAAAAATACGACAAAAATGCTATTGATCATAATAAAAAGCCTCGTTTTACTCCTGATATTATCTATTTTTTTAGGTACCTTATATGAATACTTTTCCAGATGGCAGCTGGAAAAGAAGCTATTTGAGAACAAAACCTTCGTGGAAATCAACGGCACACCATTACATTACGTTAAGAAAGGAAATAAAGCGTTCTGTACAGTTGTATTTATGTCGGGTATGGGAAGTAATCATAGTATCTGGAAAGAAGTACAAGATCGAGTCTCGAAACATGCGACGACCATATCCTATGATCGAAATGGTATTTTATTTAGTGAATCATCACAGCAACCTATCACGAATGAAAATGTCAGTGCAGAGCTTGAACAGCTTTTAACAAAAACAGATTGCCCTAAACCCTATATCCTGGTCGGACACTCTATGGCTGGAATCTACCTTCGCCCCTTTATAAGCAAGCATCAATCTAATATTCAAGGAATTGTATTCGCAGAGGCCGCTCATCCAAGGCAATTGAAAAATGCTTCTAAAGAACTTTTGAACACTAGATTTATTCCGCCAAGTTGGTTTGTAAAGCTCGTTGTAAATACAGGAATCTATCGTACGTTATTTTCATTTTTTCCCGTATCACCCGAGATTCCCATGTCACATCGACTGCATAAAGAAGAAAGAGATTATTTTTATAGATCGTATGAAACCTTACTAAAAGAGGCAAAGAATGATATGTTGAATTTTGAAAATGCAGAGCAGTATGAAAACTTTGGAAAAATCCCATTGACGATCATTTTAGGCACTTCAGACATTCGCTATAAACATATAAAAAAACATGCTATAAAAGAGGAATATCGTCAGCTCACAACTAGTCTTGCACATGACTTTTTAAACCTTTCAACAAATAGTAAACTCGTTGAAGCACAAGAAAGTGGACATGTTCTTCAAGTAAATAACAGTGAATTAGTGGCTGAGGAGATTATTTCATTATTGGATAGGTCGGACAGCCAATGAGTCTCTGCCCGATAAATCGATCTATGATGGTTTGTATAACTGCCAAAACGTTTAGTTTTCAGTTCTGATAGCATACCGTCGAGATAATCAACATCAGCGCGTCATAACGTTATCCGAACTGGCCAATATTCCATTTAGAAGGAATAACCTCTTTCAAACGTATGGTCTTAAGGCTAGATAACTCCAAAAGTATTTCTATCTCTGCACTTGAGGTATTCAATTGCATAAGGGACTCTCTACAAGCAGCGCAAGGTAAAATAGGTTTCCCCCCATGCGTTAAACAAACTAATTTATGAATGTTACTTTCACCATTAGTTAACATATTTGCCATAGCATTCCGCTCAGCACAAATCCCAAGCGCACAAGAGGTATCTATACAAATACCGACATATACATTTCCTTTATCTGTTAAAACCGCTGCGGCGACTTCGCCTGCGCGCACAAATGGAGAAATTATTCTTGAGTTTAACACTCCTATCGCACTTTCATATAAACCACCCCAGCTGTCCTTTTCATTAAGCATCATCATTATTCTTTTCTGTATCCTAATTTAATCAACAATATTAGTTTTCACAATAGCTTAATGACTGCAAAATTTGTTCCTATATTTAAACGGTAAAAAGAGGTTGTTCTCCAATAACTATTTCTCCACTTTAAAAGAATCAAATCCCTCCCGAAAATGAACTAAAAGTATTTCTAAAAATCGGCTAAGCACATAGGCTTTCATATCTTCATTAGGCACATACCCATCCCGCCAGTAACGCGTAGAAATAATCAAACAGCCTGTTCCAAGTTCGGGCAATAGTAAAACCTTCTCAGACCATTGCTGCGGAGTGTAATTATAGCAGACACTTCCATTGTCGCGTTCAATGACCTCCCAAGTTTTTAATTCTCCCGACCGAATGGAGGGAGTTATTTCATTAAATAAGGTCAAATTATCTTTTGAATAAATTGTCAATTTCATAAGCGATAAATTTTGTACCAACTTAAGAAATAGAAACGCTCAGCGCAATTAAACGGTTAACGAAAGTTACATATGTAGATTTTGTTCTACTTCAGTTTGAATAAACAGGGCCTAACATACTAGCGAAGAAGATACAATTTGAAAAACGACCGGCATTCGTTAAAAATCAGATAACGAATCTATAACAGCTCGGTGCTCGCTACCGAAGGCGAAAGTAGACGATGTACGAGCTGAAATAGTCCGTTAATATCCCATTAACTTCTAGTTATTTCCGCAAAATTATTTTAAGAATACAAAATTCGTGAATACTATCTCCGGCAAATTAATTTAAAAAAAATTGTCTAGATATGTCCACCAGAAACTTTACTTCAAAGAGAAGCAACACAATAATACATTGATTTACTAAAAAATCAAAATATCCGATAAAGATTTAAGAAAAATTATGCCGAGGCCAAGTAGAAATAAAATGTCGATCCGTGTCCGACTTCACTTTGCACCTTGATTTCACTATCATGTAAACGAAGGAGTTCCGCTACTAAATAGAGACCGATACCGAAGCCCGAAATATTTTTACTTTCTTCATTATTTACCCTATAGAAACGTTGAAAAAGTCGTTGCTGATGTTCCTTCGATATTCCCATGCCAACATCCCGCACATAAATTTTGATTTGATCACCAGCAAGTTCACACCCCAATGTGACCACACCTCCAACCGGCGAATATTTCACTGCATTATTAGAGAGATTGATCAAAATTTGCCTCATTTTTTCGCGATCGGCGTACAAATTTATAGCCTCACAACCTACAATTTCAAATGTGTGTTTTGCACTTATCAATTCACATTCTTCCAATACTTC
Organism: Sphingobacterium sp. LRF_L2; assembly: GCF_965644235.1. Taxonomy (NCBI): domain Bacteria; kingdom Pseudomonadati; phylum Bacteroidota; class Sphingobacteriia; order Sphingobacteriales; family Sphingobacteriaceae; genus Sphingobacterium; species Sphingobacterium sp. LRF_L2. Next base: position 420,213 of record NZ_CBFFRI010000004.1, read on the forward strand.
GTTGGCCAGTGGAAATAACTCAAAATATTCTTTGCGAATATCTACTTTCCCTTCTTCGATCCGCGATAGGCCCAGATAATCTCCAATCATACCAGTCATTCTCTTTACATGCGCCTCGATTTTAACACTCATATTAAAAAATGACTCATCTTGAATCAAAGCGGACTTTTTTACAAGCAATTGTGTATAGAGCAACACAGACGTCAAAGGTGTTTTTAATTCGTGACTTACAACCGCTACAAAATCATTTTTGCGCTTTTCCTCAAGCTTTTTCTCGGTGATATCCCGAGCTATTTTCGAAATACCAATAATACTTCCCGACTGATCCCTTATGGGAGATATCGTTAACGAGACATCGATTAGTGCACCTGATTTTGTTAGCCGTTTTGTTTCGTAATGCTTCACGCTATTCCCTCTCCTCAGTTGAGATAAAATATAATGCTCTTCTTCCTTTCGGTCATCAGGTATAATAGTCATAATTGATTGTCCAGTAATCTCGTCTGCAGAAAAACCAAACATCTTTTCGGCTGCCTGATTCCAATTCGTAATCACCCCTTCCATCGATTTTGCAACAATGGCATCATTCGAAGAAGTAATGATTGCCGCTAGGGTTGCATTTTGCTCATCCGCTGCAACAGCATCCGTTACATCGAGAAGCGTACCAATGATACGCGAGATCTCGTTACGATCATTTCTAAATACCGTCGCCTGTATCCTAATTGAACAGCTTTTATCGTCTACAAAACGATTAAGTCTACAAGTGATATCTATTGGAGAGCTTGTGCTACAATCTGCTGCTATCCGAGCTACATTCGATTGGATGATGGGCCCATCCTCCACGTTGATCCGTTCAATAAATGTCTGGAAAGATATAATGTGCCTATCAGTAAGTCCTAAAATTTTCTTACACTCATCCGACCAATAGATATCCCCTCTTTCCCGGCTCCACTCCCAAGTCCCCAAATTTGTCGATTCTATGGCCAACCGAAGTCGAGACTCACTTTCCTTCAATTCCTCCAGCAGCTTATTCCCTTCTTGCTTTACTCTTTCAATTTCTGAAATGTCACGAGTGAGACATCGTGAATGCATAAACTCTCCGTCCTTTCTCCATCCACTGGCGCTGATCAACACATAACGAAGAGAGCCATCCTTATGTTTTAAAATTGCAGGTGAATCTAGGATCTTGACATCATTATAAAGATTAACTAAAATATCTTCTATAAACTCCGGTTGGGTGTGAAAATCTCCTATATGCCGGCCAATATATTCACATGCGTCGTAACCTAAGAATTCTAGCTCGGCTTGGTTTGCCCAAATGATAATTCCACTATGATCAATCCAATGTAAAGGCATGGGAACATTGTCTGCAAAATCTGTCAATTCTGCTAGACGAACCTCTTGTTCTCTATTCTTGCTTCTAAGATAATCTAGTTCTTTCTTAAGGCTATCGATGTTTTCCATGGTTTGCTGACAAGGAGGCTAATCCGATTCCCAATCGGATACAATTATATTAAAAATAACAAGCTATTACTAGAAAACAAAAGAAATTTGCTGCTTTTTTTTAGCAATATCTTATCGCTCAAACAAAATACACTTTTTTCGCATATTGCGAACAACGAAATTATCCAAGAGGCAATGTAAACCAAAATGTAGCACCTTTTCCGAAGATACTGTCTACTCCAATTTCGCCTCCATGTCTCCGGATAATATCTGCACTAATGTAAAGCCCCAAGCCCAGTCCAGATACCTTAATACTGTTATCTTCCGCTCGTACATAACGTTCGAAAATGTGTTTTTGCTTATCCTGTGGGATGCCGGGGCCGCTATCCCGAACATATATCTTTGCAAACCCATCTATTCTTTTTACACCAAGGAATACCTGCTGAGATTGTGGGGCATATTTAACAGCGTTGTTTACGAAATTGACAATAACCTGTTCAATTCTATTCTCGTCGGCAAACACCTCCAATTGACTATCCCCTTCAAAGACGAGCGTATGCTCGCCCGATTCACGCACATGGCTGCAGCAAGTGTCGAGTAAATCTTTTACTAGAAAATTTCGCTTGTTCAATCCCACACTACCACTTCCCATAGCACTTACATTTAGTAAATCCTCAATCAACATCGTTACTCTATCCATACTTCGAGTTGCTTGTGTCAACAAGCGCGTAAAAGTAACAGCGTCAGCCTTATCCTGCAATCTGACCAGCAGTTGAAGTGCTGCTTTTAATGTCGTTACAGGGGTTTTTAACTCATGGCTTGCTATGGATATAAAATCATCTTTCTGTTGTTGTAATCGTTTAAAATCGGTGATATCAATGACTGTCCCCAAGAGCTTACCCGGTTTCCCATCCAATTGATAAACCACTTTTCCATGCACACGAATCCAACGGATAGAACCATCAGAAAACAACAGGCGCATTTCATAAGTTACTTTCCCTTCTCGCGCAGCAATAATATGCGCTGCAGTACTTAAATGTAGGTCATCAGGATGTATACGTGGCAAAAGCTCTTGTCGAGAGATGGGTTTAGGATAATCAAATATCTCATCAAAGCGTTCGGAAGTAACCAATGTATTAGTCACATAATTATGGTCGTATGTCCCAATCTCAGCAGCTTCTACTGCTAAACGGGTTCGTTCACTAGCCTCTTCAATCGCTCTGCGCGACCACACTTTTTCGGTTACATCAATACAGACAACCATAATTGCCGTAACCGCACCATCTGTAGCGATAACAGGTTCATAGACAAAATCGAGATATAATGTTTGAGGCGTGCCATAGCGAACCAATAAAACCTCATGTTCTTTTGCGACAAATGCTTTTCCTGTGTTTACAACTTCCTGCATTACATGAGCATATCCCTCAGAGGCTTCTGCAACAGCTTCCCAAATCGGGCGGTACTGAACCTCATCCCGCAACTTTCCAACCAATTCCAAATAACCATCGTTGACTTCTAAAACAATAAGATCAAAAGCTCGGATAACACAGATACCTACAGGAGCTTGCTTGACAAGTAATCTAAACCGTTCTTCACTCTGCTTCAACCGTTCATTCCTGTCATTTAGATCCTTTTGATAGGATAACAGTTCTTCATTTGTTGCTGACAGTTCCTCGATACTCGCCGCTAACTCATCGTTTAAAGATGACATTTCTTTCACCAAACGTTGCTCCTTAGCAAGACTTTCCTCCAACGCTTTCCGCTGATGTACATTTGCAGTAACATCTTCGGCAGCTACTATAATACCTACCGTCTCCCCCATATCATTTCGCAACGGGTCATAGAAGAAGTTCACATATTTTATAGCAGGTCCCGACGGTGAATGATAAAAAAACAGTTGCTCTTCTTCTCCATATCCCTGTCCAGTTTCAAACACCCGACGAAGAAGCTTAGGGAAAGGCTGATTCGCTATTTCTGGTAAAATATCCATCAGTTTCTGCCCCGTTACCCCTTCTATTGTCTTCTCCCAAAGGTCAACGAGTGGCTGATTGGCAATTTCAATTATCCAGTCCTCCCCTCGCAAAATCATCAGCGGATAATGTGCCGTCATGACCAAATTCCGAAGGTCACTTTCAGATTCTGAAATACGTTGAATTGCCAAGGCAACCTTTTGCTCCATATCTAGAGGTACCTTTTCGTTCCTTTCACCAAGTGTATTCGATTGTTTAAATACAGATAACAGTTTACGCTCTTTATCCAACGAACCTTTTGAAGAGACACTTTCTGCTACAAGCTGTTGCCTCTCCGATCGATCCAGAATATCGTTCTTTTCGACTAGAATCAAATCTAGAAATAGGTACGCTATTGCATCGTCATCGTTAAGTAGAGGTTTTATTTCAAAAATCCAATTACCTGATTTATCAAAAGATAGAATTACTTGCTGGCCTTCATAAAAAGAAAATGGCACGGAAACATTTTTCCGTTCGAAAACTGCCTGTATAAAGGAATTTTGTAAATGTTGGAGGTCTACGGTCGCCATGTTGGCTGCCTCTAAAAACTGAATAAAGCTATTCCCCACTAGATAGGAATCAGCCTCACCGAATAACTCCTTAAAGGCAGAACTGTAGTCAATGATCTTAAAGTCTTTCGTTTTCGCGTCAATAAACACACGAGGTATCTCTGTTTGCAATGCGATATTTAGAAGAGTCTTATTGATATGGGTCATGATACTAAGCTAAAAAAAATAACTGAAATAACAGCTTGAGATATCGCACACATTCATGTCAATACAATCTCTACTATGAGCAGGCTTTCGCCCTCTTTTTATCGTAAATAAAAAAGAGCGGCCAGTATTACTGACCGCCCCCAAACTAAAAACTAAACCAAATCCAACTAGACGATGGATAAGACCTTATATCTACCTACCAAACGTAGGAAAGAAGCTATCTAATAAATTATGCTTTAGATGCCATATTCGACTAATGTACCACACCAAGACTAATCAATGTGAAAGAATAAGGATCTAAGCGAATCTGATCAAGCGTCAACGTCTTTGTTACGGGTACTGCAGTCGTCGAATCGGGTTTTCCTGAAAGAAAGAAGGCATTTCCAGATTTCGGCAGCTCCATTCCCTTATCAGAAGAAGATAGCTCAATATTGACCTCTACAGGAAGTAAGTTCACTAATCTGACGAAAACCTCACCGGTTTTGCTGTCTCGCACGACCGAAGCTGCAATCCGCTTGCGTACATTCGTATCGCGGTTATCGAGTTGAACAAGATTCGGTAAATATTCATCCCCACTATACTTACCAAAAAGCTGTTGAACATAGTAACCTACGGTTGGATATACCTTTTCGTTATCGAAATAGATTAAGTCGGGATTCCATTGTGTATTACCAATTTTTGCCAATAAAGGTGCATATGACGTCATCGCAACGATATCTCCATTTCGTTCAATGTTGCAAAGGTGAATTGCTTCAGCTAATGCAGTTTCTATACTATTTTTGCGATTTGGCAGATGGGCTGCATATTCCCCCACATAAACCTTCGATTTCGACCGATCATAGCGGTCGTAAAAATCTTGGTTATTAATATACCAACCGGGCGGATTATAATAATGCTCATCCACCATTGGTACCTCAAGCTCGGTCGCCAACTCCCATCCCTCCACATAATCCGAACCCTCGTAAAAAGGCCCTGTGGTACCAATAACAATAATCTCCGGATATTTCCTTTTTACGGCCTCATAAATCATGGTAAACCGCTCTTTAAAGATATCCGTAATAAGGTCTTCATTTCCAACTCCAAGGTACTTCAGGTTGAATGGTTTTACATGCCCTGCCTCTATTCGTTTTTTACCCCAAACGGTGCTGGCAGAGCCATTCGCATATTCAATCAAATCAAGAATATCCTGAATATAAGCGTCCATGTCGGCTAAGGGAATCCCGCATTGTTGCCCGCCGAGCGCGTGCCCATTGTGAGCAGAATTTTGGCATGGAACCCCGGCTGCAACAACAGGCACTGGTTCTGCACCTAGGTCTTCGCAGAACTGGAAGTACTCATAAAAACCAAGGCCATATGACTGATGGTATCCCCATAGATTACGCTGCGGTTTTCTACTCTCTAATGAACCTATTGTATTCTTCCAATGATAAATATTATCCAGTCCATTACCGTGACTTACGCAGCCTCCGGGGAAGCGAATAAACTTAGGTTTCATATCGGCCAATATTTCTGCTAGATCCAGACGCATTCCATTCCTTCTATTTTTGAATGTCTTTTCTGGAAACAACGATACCATATCTAAATTCACCGTCTGACATCCTTCTGGCACAATAAGCAATTCCGCATCTGCAGCGGTAGCATGTGCAGTAATATTAACCTCCAATTTCTTCCACTTATTTGTCAGAGCAGCAGTCTTCCCTTCGCCAATTATGTTGCCAGACTTATCCAACAGGCGCACGATAAGCCTGCCTCCTTTCTTACCAATATCTCGAGCAAATACGGAAAATAAATACTTTTCGGCTCCCCTTACGGCGATACCTCCGAATCCTTCATTAATCACCCCCCCATTTGTCCGAGCATCCAAGATCAAATAGTTTGTATTATTTACATGAATGGGATCTTCAGTACCGATCTTTAACTCATCTCCTTTTTCTCTAGCGCGCCAAGCAGTCAAACTATTCCATTCCTTACGGATATTGGAAGAATATTCAAACCCTCTATTTTGCACCAATTCAGCATAAAGTCCGCCATCTGCAGCGTAATTGATGTCTTCAAAAAATGCACCGACCATAAGATTACTAATGTTCTTTGGTTCAGCTCCACCGAAGTTCAAAACAGCATGCACGGGTTTTAAATCTTTAAATCTAATACCATCATCCGCAGCTACCTCTTGGTTCTGTTTTAAGTTGAAGCTACTTATTTGATAACTCTTGATTAATTTATCCAACACAGACCAGGCCACTTTATGGACGGTCCCCGACTGCAGTTCCTGATTGACTATCACCTGTGTACGCTCCATTACGTGACCTTCAAGAACTTTAGCCGACGAATATGTTTTAAAATCTGACGTCGTCACCACGTAGTTTTGCTCGCCATGATTCGTACTATGCCATCCGACAATATATCGTCCACTCTCTTTGTCAAATTCTATATATGGTTTTAAACAATTGCCCTTGGGCATAACAAGCGGATAAGATTGGCTTTTCCAATTGATTAAATCAGCCGACTCAGCGTGAGCAAAAGCACCATCTTCATCATTTAAGCTCCACACACAATGCCAACGTCCTTGAGGCGAATAAAATAGGAAAACATCCTTCATTTTCTTCTGCTGTCCCCACTGTCCGTAATCCGAACGCAAAAAACTATATTCCTCTCCTATTCCTTCCCAATTTTTTTTATCGATACTCCAAGCGATATGTAATCCATTGTGGTAATCATTCTTAGCTGTGTTGTAAGCAAATACATATACTGAATCTGGTTCATTCGCCCGTACCGCGTCGGCAAAAAGAAGTATACCAACAAGAAATATCATATGCACACACAGCCTTCGCTGCATCACTTTTCTGAAAGGCAATAGACTTTCCTTGTTCACAAAACATCTCGGATTCCAATTGATCTTTGCTATTATATTCATCATTTTCTAAGGTTATACAAATGCTATTTTTTCTCCCTTTATCTACGCATCTTACAGGCTATTTTCTTTACTCGTACCGTCAAGACCAACCGTGAATTTAACGCGTTGCATTTTATTTGGCTTACCTTATTAAAAAGAAAACGCTTTATAAGTAGAAAATCAGAAGAAACAATATATTAAAAAGTTAATCAATGATCTAAAAATCCCTCGAACATAATTGATTACCGATTCAAACATATTTAAAAAAACATAAATGTCAAAGTAACATTTATAAATACATTCTAATTTCCCATAATTAAAGCGTGTGTAAGACTTCTATCCAGCAGAAAATATTGTCAGAAGAAAAATAAATAAGCTCAACATATGTAAATGTTTTGGCTAATAATCGTCGCTACATTTGCCCATGAAAGCAGGGCCAACTATAAAGCTCCATTTCCAGAATGAATGAAAACACAACAAAAAAAAGTAAAAGCGATACTGTCACTATTAACGAGTGCAGTCATTATTGGATTTTCCTACGTATTCGTCAAAATTGCGTTAACGAGTGCCTCAACATCCGCCATATTATTAGACCGGTTGTTATTGGCCGGCTTTGCGCTTATCCTGTTGAAGAAAACAGGAATTATAGATATCGAGAACCTAAAGAAACGCCAAAAGTTTCAACTCTTCCTATTAGCACAACTTTATCCTATTACATTTTTCCTATTCCAAAATATGGGCATTAAGTATGTAACCACTACAGAAGCGTCCATTGTATATGCTCTTATTCCAATTTTTACTACGGTAGTCGCCGCCATCATACTGAAAGAGAGAACGACAAAATTTCAATATTTAGGTATTGTTCTTTCATTTTGCGGGATTTCTTATCTGTCTATTCGTTCTTTCGAGAGCTTTTCCGATAATAGCATGGGGTATCTGTTCCTCTTTTGCTCCATGCTTTCTATGGTTTTCTACTATGTGATCCTAAGAAAGACAATAAATAACCTACCTCCAATTAGTATTGCTTACTACCTCATCATGTTCGCATTACCCACTTCATTCATTCTGTATCTATTTTTGGGGGGTGTCGATTACCAAGTGCTTATGGATCTTCATCGATTCAGCAATTACAGCTATATAGCAGCAATATTCTATTTGAGCCTTTTGTCTACATTGCTTACATCCTTGCTCACGAGTATAGGAATCAAAAATTTATCCGCTGCGCAAGCATCGCTTTTCAGCAATGTCAGTCCAATCTTTGGCATTTTAGCAGGCATACTTTTTATGAATGACATACTACAATTCGATCAGGTTATTGCTACACTCTGCATATTTATAGGTGTATTCATCAGTTTAAAAAAATAGTACCATTATGACACAAAAAAATATAGACAACATCAGTTCCTTATGGCTTACTGTCGCCAATATGTGCGGCGGTTATAAACAAACTTCTGACTTCCATGTACTTGGTATCGACTACTCCGAATGGCCTAATAGAATTTGGACAACAGAGCAACTACAACCAGATAGCTTAACATACGTCAAAAAGATTATGCAACAATCCCCGGTCGAACTCACGCTATCAACATGGAACCAACTCACGTACGAGGCTGAAAACGAAGCCGATTCTTTAGGGCTCGTTTTGAAATCGACACAAATAGGTATGTCTATGCCGCTTTCGGACTACCAAACCATTCCTGTGGGTAACATCCATTTAGATCCTGTTGATCATATAGAAAAATCGATCTTATGGAGTACTGTTTTCAAGCAATGTTTTGGTTATCTAATTCCCTCGGTAGTAATAGAGAAGATAAAAACAAGAGTTAGCTTCTTTCTGCTTAAAAATGATCGTTTACAAACAGTGGGCTGTGTTGCGACCTTTACGAAAGACAACCAAATAGGTATTCATAGCTTAGGAATTTTGGACCAATTTCGAAAACAAGGTTTTGCAGAGCGGACCATGCATTATTTACTACGAGATGCCAAACAAAAGGGATTATTATCTGCGCACCTACAATCGTCAATGTTGGGATTGGGGATCTACAAAAAAATAGGATTCAATGAACTATTTAAAATGTGTAATTACAAACTAAAAACTTAGAAAGATATCGCTTTAAAATAGATGATTTTATTTTGTTTTGTCTACATTAAACAAACTGTTTTATATATTCTTCAGGACATTACAGGACAGTTTGTTCAATATAACTCTTTATCTTTAGTTATTAATGCAAAGACGGATGTCTGAAATAATACATCCGTATACCAAGTAAAATAAACCAGTAACTACTGTTAAGCTAACTAAAACACTTATGAGACCATCTGGCATCTTATTAAATTTTATCCTTTTTCTTATCCTCTTACCTACTTTTGCGCAAAAAAAATTTATTCCTACCGAAGAGGAAATACGATGGGCTAAACAATTCTTAGGCATAAGTGGCCCAGGTCGCCCCCATGAGGGAGATGGACGTGGCGGATGGCGTAGCGGTACCGACGGTGTTAAATACAGTGGCGATTACCCGCGAGAGGAGTACGACTTAAATTTTTCGGGGCAAGCGACAGGAAGTGCAGTAGATAGCGGTCTGGTACCCCCCATACAACCGGCTATAGATCTCCATGTTCGAGATGCTGTTGTAACCGTTGGTGGCGATGGAAACTATTACATGACAGGTTCTACGGGAGATAACATCTGGGCATTTACCGACGGAGTCGAACTCTGGAAATCTCCAGACTTAACTTCTTGGACTTACTTGGGGCTTGTATGGGATATCGATAAAGAAGCCGAACAATGGGTGAAGGAATGGAGACAACATCCGAAAAGAGCTGTACGTGCCGTATGGGCACCCGAGATTCATTATATAAAAAATAATTATTACATCTGCTTCAGCATGTGTCCAGATGGTATAGGGATACTAAAAAGCAGTACTGGAAAACCTGAAGGACCTTACATAAACGCTTTCAAAACTGAAGGGCCTATAGTCGAAGGAATAGATCCGACATTGTTTGAAGACGAAGACGGAAAAGTATATTTTACCTATGGTGCAGGGAACAAAATTGCTCAATTAAACGATGATCTAAGCGGTTTCGAAACAAGTTTTCAAACCATCACACTCAACGATCCTGATCATACTCCGAGCCACCACGCCGAAAAATGTTTTCGAAGAGGAATGAACGATTTAGGTCATGAAGGGGCTGTACTCTTTAAGCACGCTGGCAAATATTATCTGGGAGCCGCGGACAATTACGGAGGTCGTTACTCCACTTGCTTAGCAGTGGCTGACCATATTTATGGTCCTTACAACATGCGTCACGAAAGTATACCTTGTGCAGGAGGCACGGGCTTCTTTAAAGACAACGAAGGGAATTGGTGGTCCAGTTATTTCGGAAACGACCGTCAAAGTCATTTTAGAGAGAAAGTGGGATTCGTAAAAGTTCAGTTTGCTGCTGACGGTCGTGTTTATCCAGCAAAGGACCAACCTTTCGTCCAGGACAGAGAAAAAACAATTTGGCACAAGAAATGGGACATCACATGGAAAAGCAAATATTAGCTTACTGCTGAAACCTTGTTATTTCTCTTTCGGTCGATGTACTCTCTCCAATCCCTCGCTTTAGAGCGTAAATTATTTATCTTTTTTATCACTATCCGGCAAATTGGGATCGCTTTCTAACGTATCGGAACTGGATGTTGATTCTGGCACCACTCGAGTCAGATCTTCCTTATCTCTGTTGTTAGCCTTCTCAATTTGTTCGCTCACTTCTCTCTTGATACCCTCAGAAGCATCTTTAAATTCGCGAATACCCTTCCCCAGGCCACGCGCCATTTCCGGAAGTTTTTTCCCACCAAACAATAACAATACAACCACTAAGATCAGGATCATTTCTTGGGTACCGATATTCATAAAAGCAAATGTCATAACTTTAATTTTTATTATTTCTGAGCACAAAGGTGGAACAAATATTTTCAAACATGCTGCGGCAGTAACAAATCTCATCTAGTTATCTATCACTTTTAATCGAATTCTAATCTGAATCAAAGAAGATATTAACGAAAGACAACGCAATCCACATTTTTGTATCAAACTAATGTGGTAGGATGTAAATTTAATGTTGCTTTCAGATTTGTGGTACTCCAACTCTTTGGTTCAAGACGTCGACGAACACACAACGTTCCGAAATGATTCTTGTCCGTTTCAAAGGAATCCAAACCCTATCAAACATGTTCTATATTTAAATTTTAGAAATTCGAAGAAACAATTCAAAATGGAAGAAAGAAAGTGGTAAAATAGACGCAATTTACCTATGGCAGGACAAAAATATTTGTAAAAATATACGACAGGGATCAAAAAACGATTCCTGTCGTATTATAAATTTAGAATATGAACAATTAAGTTTTAGATTCCTAAGTAGGCTAGATAACCACCTACTAGCATAAATAGTACAAAGACAAAAAATGCTCGAGTTAAAACTACCTTCATATTAATCTTCTTTTTCATAATTCTTAAATTAAAAGTTTACACTCTTTATTTTGCAGCTGCCGCAGCACCTATACCCATCCCTGCCAGAAACACAGCACCTGCTCCAGCAGCGACCTGACTTGCGGTGAAGGAAACACCCCATATCACTAAGGGAATAAATCCGCCTTCAATTGTTTTAGCCTGCTCTTCGTTTAAATCTACTAAAAAATTTAAATCTTTCATAATAATTCTTTTTTATGTTAGAAAATGATTGAATTAATTTGCCGCTGCTACTGCCGCACCAATACCCATACCAGCTAAAAATACAGCACCTGCTCCAGCAGCTACTTGACTTGCTGTATAAGCAACACCAAAAATTACCAAGGGAATAAATCCGCCGTTAATTTCATTTACTTCTTCTACATTTAACTCTGTAACCAAATTCATATCGATCGTTTTCATATTTATTTTATGTTAAAAGATGTTGCCTACTCTATCAAAGCTTTTCGACATCCGCTTATATAATGCTATTAGTTGGCGATCCAGTCTACCAATTTGTACAAACCGTATCCTGCTGCTGCACCGCCCAATGCAGCTCCTACATAAATACCGCCTACTATAATCAAAGGTGCAATACCACCTTCAACCTCGGTCAGTTCTCTTGAATCTAGTTCTTCAACACCAAACTGGTTCAATCTTAATGCTTCCATTTTAATTTAAATTTATCGTTGTGCCTACTCTATTTTAGCTTTTCGGCTTACGCTTTAATAATGCTATTAGTTGGCAATCCAATCTACCAATTTGTACAAACCGTATCCTGTGGCTGCACCGCCCAATGCAGCTCCTGCATAAATAGCGCCTGCTATAATCAACGGTGGAATAACTCCACCTTCAACTTCGGTCAGTTCTCTTGAATCTAGTTCTTCAACACCAAACTGGTTCAATTTTAATGCTTCCATTTTAATTTAAATTTATTGTTGTGCCTACTCTATTTTAGCTTTTCGGCTTACGCTTTATTGTGTAGCACCTTAAATATTCGGGCCTCTCCAATTGTCAACCATATCGCCCACAGCTTCTATAGCTGCATTGGCAGCGGCCTTAATAATGCTCCCGATAATACTTCCACCTTCGATCTCTACTAGTTCTTTTTCTGTTAAATCTTTCATTAGAACAGGGTTTTCTCGTTAATAATACGTGCAACTTCCTAGTTAAAATGAAGACTGCAGCTTTTTGCCTAGAATTTTGTCAAAAGGATTTGGAATACATCCATTTGGACTGTTAATACCATAATCATCTCCTTGTGCCGAGCTTGGATCATAAACTCCACCATCTAGCTGAATGTACTCTTCTTGATTCAACTCCATTAAATTTGTGTTTTCTAAATTTTTCATAATGCTTATTTTTTTTGTTTACTATCAATCTATTTATAACTCAAAAGTCCATTAGTACAATGCACAAAAAAAGCATTCACTATTTTTTTTATAAAAATTATAAGAAGTTGGTGGATTTGTAAAACCTTCCGTGCCCCTTTACACTGCTTGATCTTCGCTAAGCAGTGTAAAGGGGCACGGTATTAATCAATACACTTCCAGATTATTGAAAAGATGTTCCCTCTTGCGTTTGATTCACGTAAGAGCTATAGAAGGAGTTGTAATTTGCTTTTTTTATCCTGTCTATTTCGAAACAGTTTTACTATACAGCAGTTTATAATGAAAGAGAATAAAATACTATAAGAGCAATTAATTGACCGCTGACAAATCGGTTGGTTTATTATTTTGCAAAGGGACTATTGTATTTTGTCAATCACAGAGGTCTATCTCTTTTCGCGCTACAATAGCATACACCATTGGGAGCCTATTTCCTAAGTGTTCAATACGATATTTTTTAGGTTCAAATTCTACCATATTACTAAAAACAGGATAAGGTGAATAGTCATACTCCCAAAGATGCTGAAGTACTAAGGAGTTGTTTAATAAACTACTTACCACTTCACTGATACTATGGTTCCAGGTAACATAAGACTGCGAAATATTCGAATTTCTATCAGCATAAGTTCCGTTTTCTGTTTCTACTATCGGTGCCACGTTAAAATAATTGTAGTCTATTTTGTCAAAATTTTCATCAAACATCCAGACTACGGGATGAAATTCTACGAAAATAAACTCACCGCCCGGTTTTAAAAACTTAGATATTAACTTCCCCCATTTATCTAAATCGGGGAGCCAAGCTATGGTTCCATAACTTGTAAACACGATATCAAATTGTGTGTCCAAATGATCTTCTAAATCGTACAGATCACAACAAATAAATTCAGTGTCAGCATTTGTTTCTTCAGAGAGCTTTTTTGCGTATTCGATTGCTTTATCGGACAAATCAACACCAACGGTCTTTGCTCCTAGCCTACTTAGCGAAATAGTATCTTGTCCGAAATGACATTGTAGATGCAGAATCTTTTTCCCTTTAATATCGCCAAGTATTTCTAATTCAATAGGATTTAAGGAAGTATCTCCCTCTAAAAATCTGTTGAGATTATAAAATTCTGATTTCAAATGTGTATCTACTCTATTATTCCACGAGTGCTTGTTTATCTCAATGTAATTTAATTCTGAGCTCATAATGATTAGATTTTTATTCTTCGATAGGCGTTTTAACTGTAATAGTTCTCCACACAAACAGTAAACCAACCACAGTTCAAATATATCATTTTTTCCCCCTGTAATCTCCAACATCTAAATAGAAAGCTAATACTAAAAACACTTAAGTCTGTTTATTTTTTGCGATATATTCAAATTTTAATCCAAGTCCAAGGAATAAAATATTACATTTGTTGTTATGAGATTTTACTGTTATTCAATTATCGTAGCAAGTATCGTATTTCTATCCTTTCATAGGCAAGGGAATCCGATACAGAAAAAGTGGAAGCTGGTTGCTGAGGAGTTAACATACTTTAATTTCGATTATACAAAATATGATGGTGCCCGTAATCGGTTGGATTCTATTCAAAATGAAACTGTTGAATTCTTTCCAAATGGATCATTTAAATCGCGCGACGGTATTGGAACCTATACTGTATCGAAAGATTCTCTACATTTAAGTCTTAATGGAAAAACAATGCCTTTTAAATACAGTCTAAAGAACGCTAAATTAATTATAGAAAGTGATTCCAAAGAACCTAAATTCATCGTTCGATCAAGACTGTATCTGGAATAAAAGAAATAACGGCAAAGACAACGCGATGGAGCATATCAAATTACTTAATATAGTAAATCGCACCTAAACCAATATTCCAAATTTCATTAAAACCCACCGATTTCAGATTCTTTACATAATTAATAGTTCTCTTCTCGGTTGTTCCTAATTCGTAGTAAAGCCCCCATCGCTTGTATCTAAATTCAGATCCTACTGTCAATCCCACATTGACTGCGGTAGAAAAATAATAGTAACCTGAATCGTAATAAGATGGTAATTTAAAGAAATACGGATCTCCAAACGAGTAATTATACCAAAGACCTATTTGCAGCCACTTGATTTCGAAGCCATCAGCATATTCACGCAAAAGAGAAGAAAACTTACCTTTTATTGTCGCAGAGTGTATGGGTTCTACCGCGTATTTAGCGGGTACATATCCATATAAAAGATTTCCTTCCCACCTCTTGTTAGGACTTGTATAGCCTATTCCCGAAGAAAACATACCTATATTACCCGCGTATTGGATCTTCACATTGTTCGGTGTAATAATTTTCAACAAGGTATCCAACTTGATAATCTGTGCTCCACTTACCAAAAAGCAGCATTGGAAAATTAGAAAAAAAAGGGTTTTATTCATTTTAATATAAAACTTCATTCACTTCTATCTTCTTATCTCTTACGGTAACCTTAACATATGCACGTTTCAAAAGCGTAGGTGCGACCACATACGAAAGACCATCGTTAAAGAATTCGCCAAAATCAAATGAGTGTGTATGACCATGTATAGATAGGCGCGAATTTGGTGCTTGAGACATTATAGTGGTTAATTCTTTTGTTTTTGTTTGATCGAAATCAGAATCTCTTGGAGCGATATGCGAAAGAAATACAATATTTTTTTGATCAGCAAACTTATTCAGCTCCTCCTGTATCCAATTTGTATTCGGTATCGAACCATCGAAACCTACCTCCCTGGAATTTGAATTAAAGGAAATAAAAGTAGTCTTACCAAAATTGAAAGAGAACTCCTCCGATCCAAAATATTTTCTGAAGATCTCACGGCCATTTCCCAACATGTCATGATTACCAATTGTACCGATAACTGGAAACTTCAATTTCTTAATTTCATCGTAATACAGGTTAAACTCGAAATTGGCACCATAATCCGTATAATCTCCCCCATGTAATATAAATGCAATACTATCGGTCGATAGGTCATTGGCATGTTTGACAAAATCTTGAAGTTCATCGTACGCGATCTGTGTGTCCGAAATAACTAAAAAAGAAAAGGTATCTCGAGCTTCCATCATCGCTACCTTATCAATAGCCTTTAAATTGAGATCATTTGTTAAGGGTTTTACCTCAAGTACAGAATACTGAAAGTTTCGTTTACAGGCAGCATAAACAATCGCTGTAAAACATAAAACTATTGCAAGTAAAATTTTGGAACGATACATATCCTAACACTTACCTTTTTAAATTCGATGCAAGGTTAATGTTTAATACTTTAACTTTTAAAGGCAAAAAGTCAATAAAATGTAAATATCAGAATTACGGCGTTAATTTATTGCCCGTCTCCTTTGCCGTTTAATCCCTTAGAAGAAATCGACGTTACATTCAGCGTATCGTGATTTTGTCAAGAGCAACTAAAAATTGTCCTTCACAAGTTTGAAGAAAAAGAAATTTATCGCAATCAATTTGAAAAAGGGATCGTTTTTAACCAATACCTACCACGCAGATGAACTTCACGCTCTTCCGTTACGTGTCTGCCCGAAATCCGATGGCATCGAGCTGGCAAAATCGTTGATTCAAGAAACCCCTTATTTCCTGAACATGATACATGCTGAACATTCAAGCTAAAAAATTCTATACCAGTACTATTTTCCAATTATTTTTTGCACTGAGATATATTTAAAATCATCTTTTCAGGGAAAAACTAAAATAATATACAATAGCCAATCCAAATTTTCAATCATTCTTTAAGAACGTTTTTACATCATTCCAGCACATATAAATACGTAATTTAAAAATTAATTGGATAATAACATTAATTGGCTTCTGTTTTGCTACTTTTTTTTGCAGCAGTGTTAACGCGTAGAATCAATAGCCTTTGCATTGCTGCAATATTAAATTTCTAGCTATGGGATTAAGAAAAGTTTTTTTATGCGATGATGATCCGAGTATTTTGGATGTGTTAGAAATGATCGTCCAATTTGCGGGAGCAGAAGCTATTATTGAGCGAGATAGCGCGAAGCTTTACGAACGGATGCTTACTACTAAACCTGATATATTGATAGTCGATCTGTGGATGCCAAATTTGAGTGGTGATGAAGTAATTAAAAGGGTAAAAGCAGATGATTTTCTTAAACAAACCTATGTAGTATGCATATCTGCGAGTCGAGACGGTAAAGAAGTAGCGATGAATGCTGGTGCGGACTACTTTTTGCCAAAACCTTTCGATATGCAGGATCTTTTACAAATCATTGCGGAAAATGGTAAAAGTAATCGAGCTACAGCCTAGATCGTGTCTTGCCTAGACTGGTAGGTAAATACGATATTGTATTTTCAGAAAAGTCTCGGAGAAAAACAGATATTAAATCTTACAAAGATTAATTAGATCAATTTTATTCTCATAAAAACACTTTATATTCCTCTCTACTGATTTGTTTTCATAGATTTTAATTCTTTTGTATTTTCGTAGCATAGGAAGTCTCCAGATATTGTGATACTCAATACTAGATATATCCAAAACACTGAAACACGAAGATAATTCTATGAAATCCCTTATTTATAGTATAATTGCAGGAATTTTTTCATTTACAATTTGTTCCAATACTTCGGGATCTACAGATTCTATACCTGAGCACGAAACTTTTGCTATTCAGTCTGAACAGCTATCTGAAAAACGTATTATTAACGTTTGGACACCTCTAGATTACAAAAACAATTCAGACTCACTTCCTGTAATGTATATGGCTGATGGAGGGATAGAAGAAGATTTTTCTCATGTGGCTAGTACGTTAGCAAAGCTCGTCGAAGAAAGGAAGATAAAACCTTTAATTCTTGTAGGCATTGAAAATACGCAAAGGCGAAGAGATCTAACCGGCTTTACAAATGTACAGGAAGATAAAGAAATTGCTCCTGTAGTGGGTGCTTCCGAAAAATTTCGAACATTTATTAGTCAAGAGCTTTTTCCAGAAATCACTAAACGATACAGAACGACAGACGAAAGGAGTATTATTGGAGAATCACTATCGGGGCTTTTTGTAATGGAAACACTATTCTTAAAACCTGAAATGTTCGATAATTACATCGCCTTTGATCCTTCTTTGTGGTGGAATAATCAATACCTGATTAACACGGCAAAAGAGCATTTAGCAAATTTGCCAACAAACGAAAAACGTGTTTGGTTCGCTGCATCAAATACAGCGGGAATATACTCTTCTGCAAAACAATTAGCGGATATATTCCAATCTCAAAATCTCCCCAATTTAATCTGGAATTTTTCCAACGAACCTACAGAAACACATAGTACTATTTTCAAATCCACTAAAGAAAAAGCATTAGTTTGGACATTAACTAAACAAAGTAAGCCTTAAAATCCAGTTTTGCAGCCCTGTATAGAAAAAAGAGAATAATTATTGTCTATAGGGCTACGAAAATTGCTACCACCATTTTGCATCTGGAATTTTATAATACGCACGATCTCTTACTTCTTGCCAAGGTGCCTGATCAAATTTCCAACAATAATCATCTTGATCCAAGAACTTGGCAAGATCCTGATTGCCCCATCTATAGCTTACTTTATACTGCGTTTCTCCAAGTATTAGGCTGCCAAATACAATAGGTGTAGAAAAACCTGACACACCATTTGTATATTGTACAGCTTTCTCTATCGCAATCTTTGTACCACTCGGAATGCTTGTTATCTGTTTAACTTCTGATTTTTCAAGTAACATCCTGTCTTGAAAGGATTGCCACATTTCATGCTCTGGATCAAGTAAACTATAGGGGTAATCCTTATTTACCACAAAAACAGGATCTTCAACAAATAAATAGGTGTCCTTATTCAAAAACAATGACTGACCTATATAAGTCCGAAAGGGAGCATAATGACTAATATCTGTAGATTTCGTTTTTATGGAAGTATACAACATAAAAACGACGAGCACAATTCCAAAAAACAATGAAATACCGACAGTTTTAATCACTTTACTATTCTTTGTTTGCGTTTTCATCACTATTCCTTATTCGTAAAATCGATCTATTTACAGCTTACGATAAACCAATATCGTTTTAATTTCCCTACGTTATACACCAACAAATATATAACTTAAATAATAGTTTACCCTAATTTAAATTATTTGTATAATATAAAAAAGTATCTGAAATTTGAGGTATATATTTGTACATACTTGTACATCATCATTAATTAAACAGATATTAAATGTCATTATTATTTAGCTCAATAGACGTCAAATCGATTACTTTTAAAAACAGAATAATTACTTCACCTATGTGTATGTATTCAGCCGTTGATGGAATTGCAACAGACTGGCATCTTGTACATTATGGAAGTAGAGCTATGGGAGGCTCAGGTACTGTAATGGTCGAAGCAACAGCTGTCCAGGCCGATGGCAGAATTGCAATAGGAGATTTAGGAATCTACAATGATGAACAAATTCCAGGTTTAAAAAAAATTGCTTCATTTATAAAAAACTGTGGTAGCGTACCAGCGATTCAGCTTGCACATTCCGGCAGAAAAGGAAGTACATGGGTTTCTGGAGGGGACGGTCGCATTTTGTTACCTTCAGAAGGCGGTTGGGAATTAATAGCGCCATCTCCACTCCCATTTTCCGACATGCCTGTTCCGAGAGAAATGAATTTAGAGGATATCGAAGCTATTAAAGTAGCTTTCGCTCTTGCTGCGAAAAGAGCATTAACAGCGGGCTTTGAACTGATCGAAATCCACAGCGCACATGGTTATCTCTTACACGAATTCTTGTCTCCTGTGACGAACTTACGAAAAGATGAATATGGTGGAAATCTAGAAAACCGTGCAAAATTATTGTTTGAAGTAATTGAAAGAGTAAAAGAAGAATGGCCAGACAACTTGCCTATATCTGTACGCATATCAGCAACGGACTGGGTTGAACATGGCTGGACAGTAGAAAACTCCATTTGGCTGACTCGAGAGCTTGCTAAAGTAGGTGTTGATATTATCGATGTTTCAACAGGTGGTTTAGTTCCTGATGCGAAAATCCCCGTGGGAGCTGGTTATCAGTTACCTTTTGCAAGTGCTATCAAAAAAGATCTTAAAGAAGAAATTTTAGTTGGAACTGTAGGATTAATAGATACTCCACAACAGGCCGAGACAATTTTGGTCAATGGAGATGCAGATTTTATATTTATCGGACGGGAATTACTACGAGATCCTTACTTTCCACTACATGCAGCCAAGGTACTGCGATCGACAGTAAATCCTCCTAAACAATATGAAAGAGCGTTTTAAAAATACCACTTACACATACAGAAAGGTTGCAAAAAATGTGACCTTTCTGTATGATAAGATACAATGGACATAAAATGCTTTTGCATACAACATTCCTTCTCAAAAACATACTAAATTGACTGACGCTTAACCAAGCTGAATGGATTAATGAATATTCCCCCGTTTCCACATTTTATAAGAGATGCAGCTTTGTATCCCATTGCTGTGAAATCAGTAGAAATAGTGGTCAAGCCATTAAGGATGTATTTTTTCAGTTTTGTTTCATTATAAGATATGAGCCCGATATCTTTTCCCAACACGAGTTTTCTCATCGTTAATTTGTCAAGCAAAATAGGCAAGTCTTCGTCGACTAAATTGATATAACAATCTCCCGAAGCTATTTTAATTCGTCTTGCATTTCCAATAAGTTCGTGTCGGAAACCAAACTTATCACAAAAGTGATAAAACCCTTTGATAATAGCTTTAGGATAGTCGCTTTTATCTGGAAAAATCATTTTAAGACATTGAAATTTAGACAAATCGCTTGCAAATTCATAAAGAGCAGCATAGAGATCTTCCTGATAGTTTTCGACCACCGCACCATAAAAATTATCAAAGCCCTTCACAACGTCACTCAAAAAGATCAACTTACCAGATGAGATCTTAGAGAAGACATTGTTGACCTTTTCTAAACTTCCAAAAAAATGAGGAAAGATTATCAGATAATCGTACGAATCAACTGTTTCTTGCAACAAAATCTTGAAATAATCGATATCGCTGTTATAAACAAATATATCGGCAGAAGCTTCACCATTCATCTCACTCATAAATGCGTCAAATACTATTTTTTTATGGGCACTCATTCTGTTGAGAAAAAATGCGACACGATAGCGGGGCGCTTCACATTCGTTCTTCACATAATACCCCTTTCCTGGCCAAGAACCAATAATTCTTTTTTCCCGCAAATACCGATATGCCCTCACGACCGAATCACGCGATAATTCCAAATGAGAAGATAGTTCATTAATAGAAGGAAGCAACTCTTCCTTCTTAACTAATCGCTTTCTAATAACATCTTGTATACAACTAGCTAACTGCACATATTTTGGTGTTATTGAATAAGCATTTATCTTAAGATATTCGATCATAGATTACCTTTTTACACAACGAATTTAAAGATGCAATTATCCGCTTATTATTTCCCCTTTACAGTTTTTATAGAAACGGATCCTGTTAACCCTGCTTTATCGTATAAACTTTCAGGGGTATAATTGTTAATTTCAATTTGAAGCGATTGTTGTTCTTTCGGCAATTTGCTTTGGGCTATCAAACTATTTTTCCAGGTGTTCACCACCTCAATCTCGATACTGTTATCACCTTCTTTTACAGCATCAGAAATATCTAAACGCCAAGGAGCTGTCCACAAGGTGCCTACGGGACTCCCATTGATACGCACGGTCGCTAAGCCAACTATAGGATCTGTTTCCAAATAAAGCAATTCGTTTTTCTCCGAGCGTCCTATTTGAAACCTATTTTTATAGATTGCAGTTCCGGAAAAATCCCGGATACTCCTATCATCATGGTCCGCCCAACTTATCAACTGTTTAAATTGCACTGTAAAATCTTGATTTTGTTTTGTCGGCATAGACTTAAAAACTACCGTCCATGGATTATCAATCTGTTGGATCGTGGAAGGTTCTTGAAAACTATACAGCGGTAAATACGTATGACTTTCATTGTGCTTATCAAATACGACAAATCCACTTTCATTAACATCGAGCTTTAAAGAAATTTCCGCTCCTTTGGCGTTATTTTCAAACGTCAATTTCTTCACTGTTCCAGTCACCGCATCAAACCAATATGGAGTTCCTTCACCTACACGAAAGGCAGCAGTGAATTTCTGTTTTTCCTCCGATTGGTTTGTTATGAAATAGATCTCCTGCCCTACTGAGGTACGATGTGTATAACAGATGTTTCCTTCGCCGTTAATCGTAAAGTCGGGATTTAATCCTAAATATTCAAGTGCATTTGAAAGATCGATTCCTTCTATGACTAACCCTTTACCAACATGACGAATGCCGTTCTCAGGCCGTTTTTTTCCCCAAAGTAATGCGGCATCTTTTCGCACGGCTTCATCGGCATAGGGATATCCTTCGAGACTTGGTGAGCGTAGAGGAGCTCCACCAAGGATTACAGCCCCGTCATAAACAAGATCTTTGATTTTTGCGAGGAGCTCTGGACGCATCTCCGGCAAAGGAGGAAGCACCAAAATGCGGTAAGAAGCTCCTCCCGGTAAGCATAAATAATTATCTCTGACGAACATTTTATGAATGACATCGGCATTAACATAATCGTAATCATATCCCTCGGGGATTTCAGGCTGACGGGTTCCTGTCATTATAGGAGCATCCTCACCAATAAAATAAGCAATGTCATTTACAGAATTCCCTTGCTGTAACATGTAATTACATCGACGAAGGTAATCTATGTAACTTTTACTGGCATTAAACCATGTATTCTTTCTGTTGAATTCTGTACTAAACCACGCATTTATTCCGGGATTAGTCAGTTGATCTGGTTGATGAATGTAAAGATGGAGCAACGTTTGGTTAACACCTTGGGTGAATACCCAATCTCCTCGGCGTTTAAGCAATGCCGGATAGCGACTGTATTCTCCCCCTCCTGCCGTAAAGGATTCCGCCCAAACTCTCTTCTTGCCGTAAATATGTGCTGCTGACGACGCCGACTTATTTTCTATATTACCTAAATCGCCCTCATTCCAAAACTCGCCTGCAACCTCATCCGATTGCCCACCATATTTTAAGAACTCCGAAGGAAATCCCCAATGCCCGTAGTTCTCTAACCATAATCTTAGGCCGTGTTGGTTACCTATTTTCCGTAAGCCTCCCACATATTCGGTAGCAACCAGATCGGCCACTAATCGGCGAAGATCCCAAAGAAAACGATTTGACGCATCTACACTACCTACAGGCATACCAGACAGCACCGGAAAATAAGGAAGAGGATCATAGCCATATATTTCATGAAACTTTTCAAATAACCGATCCGTCCAATTTTGCGATCCTACTTCATAACTATCAGCCACCATATATTTAAATGTTTTCCTCTTATTCACTGGAATCCTCTTTAACACATTTCCGATAAAAGCATCAAAATGATCATCTAGTTTACTGGCGTCCATTTTATCAATTTCCAAACCTCTTCCTTCCACTGCAGCAGGGCTATTCGTAATTCCTGTTGGGACGGAATAGTAATGTATTAAAGAATAACCTCCTAAAGGAGCTTCCCAATCAAGTTTCCCATCAGCACGCACGAACTCGTCCAGACGTATGACTTTCAATGGATCGATAATCCCCTTGTTTTCGAAAGGCTCTTCTTGTTTTTTCCACCGATAGGCATCCCAAAGTGGCAATGGCGTAGCATGCATCTTTGCCAACTGCTTTTCCATATAATGGTCTATCACCGGATCTGCCGATAAAGATATTTCTGAAAAACTTGGAATACCGCTAATGTTCGTGAATATTAAACGATATCTGTCACTCTTAACCAGCGGAAATGACAAAGACAACACGGCTTGAGGGTTAAATCCAGTTTGCAAATTCGTATTGCTTCTATCAAAATCAGATACATATACCGTTTCAAACGCACCATTTAATTCTGCTTGTAGTGTTATTGTGGCAGCAAAAGGTTGGCTACTTGGATAAAGAGTTAAGCTTTGCGATCTCAGATCTTCAAGAAACTTAAAATCCAAGGTCACCATTTTTTCGTTTTCTCCGATTGGAATGAATCTATTCGTTACCCCGTCGACTAGCATAGACAAATCAGCTATTTCAGGAGAGGCCTTCATCACCGGCGGTCGATTCACAATCGATCTACCCATCTGTTTGAAAGGAACAGCCAAACTAAACAAATACGTACTATCTGATCCTGTTTTTTTCACTTCTTTAAGGATTTTCGTCCCTCCTTCAAGACACTCCTGTCTCACACCTATATAACGCATGGATGCTTCGGGGCGAACCCAAGGCCCCCCACTTTGACTCCAGCCCGGACTATTGAACATCCCCATCGTGATACCTAAATTCCCTGCAGTTTCCATCGCCGCCTGCGTAGCTTCCCACCATACTGGAGAGAAAAGTTTTACATCGCCATACGACGTACCTTCTTCCTTACTGAGACCAATATTCCCTATAAACGCTCCTCCAATACCAATATCTTTCATTGCCTGAAGATCCTGAACAACTCCTGAAGGCGAAACATGACCATTTATCCAGTACCAATAGACATAGGGTCTAATAGAATCGGGCGGAACCTGGAAATGTTTTACTGTTTGGTCAAAAGACTGGGCATATATGCGTAGATCCATCAATAGCAAGAGCGATGCGAAAAATACAACGCGGCAGATACAAGTTGTTTTAGCTTTCATTTTAAACAATTTATGGATATAGATATTCGATTTAATTTATTTGGACATACAATGAATGAGTTCAACAAACCTCCGTTGAATACGTTTTCCCTCTTCTATATCTGGTTTCTTAAGATAGTAATGTATTCCGTTTGACTCCGGCATGAAAGTAGTATATCCGTTATTATCTACGTTAATTATACCAGGCAAGCTTACCTCAAAATAAGAGGAATCCATTTCCACAGCAAACAAAACAGCAGTAAGATCCCACGTTTCTCTATCATAAGGCATCGGCAAATATAACTTATACGCCTCCACCAATGGATGCAGCGCCGTGTAACCTAAATTTTGTATAATCGACGTTGCAGGAAAACGTATCGCACTGCCGACTTCAAAAGGACTAACATAAATTTTAGTCGGCCATTTATTAAACAAGCTTTGTGCAGCAGAAATATCCGAAATAATATTGAACTCTCGGTGCCTAGGTTCATGAACGAAACTTCCTCCCATGATGCTAAGATACTTTACCTTTTTTTCTACAAGTTCATATCCATTAAGCATACTATAGCAATCTGCTTTAGAAGACAGTAAACGAGCTATATTCGTAGAAAATCCGACTGAAATGATCACAACACTACTATCCTCAGCACTTGCAAGTAGTTTCCTGTAAAGGTGAATAGCCGAATCCACCTGACTATAGCCCTGAATTCCACTGCTAAAAGCACGCTTTCCATATAACTTATAGTCCATCGTTTTACGGGCAAAACTCCTTTCTTCGGGTTCACCCTGAACTCCCTGTTGCACTGTAGCGAGAGGAAGATCAGGATAGCCATATTGTTTACGCATTATATCTAGAAACTGTACCGAACTCAAACTTTCTTTATTGTTCACCACGCCTAGAAGATTTATATGACCTTGATCTGCGTATCTGAAAAGCATAGCTAATGCTAAAGCATCATCAATATCGTTCCCCATGTCGGTTTCAAAGATCACCGATGTACGTGGCTTACTTATTCCTTGTATACAACAACACGATAATACCAGACTGCAAAGGAAACTCAGGCTATAGTGCTTAATCGTTATTTTTCTCATCGCTACTAGTTGACAATTTTTATTTCTTTAATATGGAAGAAACCAGCTGCCGGATCACCAGGCAACGCGTTAGCAGGGTCTATACGCAACTGTTTTAATGTACCAGACCAAGCGGAAACACTACTCATATCTATAGTATAGGTCGTATAGTCGGAATAAGCCTGCATAGCAAACGATACTTCCTTATTGTTATTCCAAACGTTATCCGAAACTGTTGTAAAATAAATCTGTCCAATCGTCTGTGCTGTTGCATTTTTTATACGAACGACCACATACCGACATCCTGCCAACACCAGATTGAGGTTATCCGGCGATATCAGGTAAGCATCTGCACCTGTTATCTTTCCTCCGAGATAATTCGCCGGCCAAGCGTCCCAACCAAAGGCAGAGAGTTGTTGCCCTGCAGACCATCCCTGCACATCCGTTTGAAAGTCCCACTGCAAACTGCCAAGCTGTACATAATCTATAAAGAACTCTCCAGTACTAGGCGATCCCGGCAAAGAATTTATTGGATCAATCCGGAGTTGCTTAAGTGTTCCTTGCCAACTAGCGAGCGTCGAGAGATCGATCTCGTAATTTATCTGTCCACTGTTTGGGTTGATAGTAAAATCCTTACGTTTATCTTCCGACCAGTTAGGACTAGCCGTCGTTGTGAAGTATACTTGACCAATTGTATTACTTGAACTATTCGATATTCCAATCTGTATCTTTCCTCCGTTCGCTGTAGCGTATCCTAATGCATCAGGCGACAAGATAAATGCATCGTTACCATTCACCGTTCCCTTGATTCTACCATCGTTGTTTCTACCAAAACCATCTACATGCTGCCCCACACTCCAGCCTTCCTGATCGGAGGAAAAAGACCATACTTTCACCTCATTACTAAGCCATTTTTGAGCGGCTTGAACAAAAGGACTATTGGGACTATGAGAAACTGCAAATGCAGAGGTAGCAGGCTCACGTCCCCATCCAAAAACAGCAACTATAGACGCCCCATGTCCAAACATATCACCAAAGTAGGCATCCGCTTGCGCAAACGAGCCGTCTGCACCTATACTGTATCCCTCGGCATTTCCAAAACGCACCTGTGAAGGATCGGCCAACTGAATTTCGCTTACAAGGGTATTTAGATTATACGGACAACTCACAGGAGATAATGTAAATCCTGGTGTGGAATAATCATTAACAGCCGTCCAAATAGGTGGCGCAAATGTCGTGGACAGATTGGGTTGACTTGACTTAATTCCAACGATATGCGAGAATATCTTTGCTTTAGGAATTCCAGAATCATAAGCTGTTTTCGCTAAAAATTCAGAATAATCATGTATAACCTGATAAAGGCGTTCCTTATCATAGGTTGTATAACCTAATGTGTGAAGTGCTGCATATCCCAACTTTCCAGCCTCCCAACCTTGCATTTGATCTCCTGCTAGTACATTTGTTGGCAGCGAGGCCGGGTTGACATTGTACAAGGTATTATCGGATGAATAATCCGGGATATGTGTCTCCCATCCAATGGCCATACCTGCGAAAAGATAACCTTTTCCTTGTGCTTTCAAACTGTTGTATCTAGTTGTTAGTACAGATAGCACCCCGTTCTCCAGTTGACTTTTCACAAAAGATCGAAAATCGGCTGATTGTAAATTAGGGAACGCTTCTGCATGCATCCATGCTCCCCAATTGTACCAATAATAGGGTAAACGTCCGTTTGTTTGCCCTCCCCAGGCTTCTCCAGAAGCAGGAAAAGATACCCATTCACACCAGGCAGTATTATCATAAAACTTCGGGCTAGCTCCGCTTCCAAATTGAGTCGTATAGTTGTTTATATCATCCAACTGAAAATAAACAGGCACATTATATTTTTCCGCTATATCAAATGCCTCATTTACCTGATACTGCATCTCTTGAACCGATTGAGTCAACAGCATTGGGCCAGGGAGTCCGAAAGCGTACTTATAAGGAGACTGTGGATCTATTGCACCAAATAGTTGTGGTAATTCACCTACAAATGTATAAGCCGTATTGGCATCTCTTCCTGTATTTTCGTTATCAGCTTGATCTACACTAGTATTTGTTAAGAAAAAAACGATATAACGTTCTTGATCATCTGTCAAAGCTGTGGAAGTACTTCTCGTTGAAATTACATCCTCTACGGGTTTCTTTTGCTCCAATTTTTTGCAGGCAAGCAATCCTATAGATATAGCTGTTATTGTAAGTTGAGTTAAAAGGGAATTCATAAAATGCTATTTTTAATGACCGAATGAAAACTTTTCACTTTTACCATCCTGGATTCTGATTCAAATCGAAATCAGGAATTATCGACGTTTCCTTAATAGGAATCGGCAATATTCTAAATTTATCGCTCCACGCGCTTCTTCTTTCCGTGACAAAACGAGCATAGCTAAAGGTATTATCCGCACGTTTTGTGATTTCCATACCGGTAACCAACTTATCTGTTTGATCCAAAATCTTCCAGCGTCGGACATCCCAAAAACGATGTTCTTCGAACGCCAATTCCACCCTACGCTCTCTTCGAATACGCTCTCTAAATTGTTCTTTTGTTAGTCCAGTTGGAATGCCCGGCATTTGTGCTCTCGAACGCACGACATTAATAGCATCCCGAGCAATGCTGCTAGGACCATTAGCTTCATTTTCAGCCTCTGCCAAGTTCAGGTACAACTCTGCCAATCTATATTTCTTCCAGCGAGTGTCTTCTGGTTGCCCCGATTGAAGACGAGGATCAACAAATTTGCGGAGATAATAGCCAGTCCTTGTAAATGCCCAACCTAATGGGGCCTTGAGTAACTGATCGGCTCCGCCGATGTAAGTCTCCATGATATGTACATTCCCACCAATATTATCATAAGAAGCTCCATTATACCATACGGATGCATAAAATCGAGGATCACGTCCTAGGTAAGGATTAGCGGGATCATAGCCGGAAGAGGTATTAATAATAGGTTGCAAATGATCTGCATCCTGGTAGCCAACGATGGCTGGTTCGCCACTCTGCTGCATATCATAGCTATCTACCAATTCCTGACTCGGTGTAGTTCCTACCTTAAACATACCCGGTTTACTTGGAATGCTATTAATTATACTAAATACAGGATCCACCTGCGCTTCGTGAACTTCATAAATAGTCTCTTTGTCGCGCGGATTGGAGTTAATATCTGTCTTACTCAAAAAATAGTCGCCATAGTCACTCACCAACTGGTACCCTTGTGCGGTTAGCAATTGTATAGCTTCCTGTGTTACTAAGCTCGCCTTCTCCCATTTTGAAAGATCATTTCCTTCATTCCATAAGGGACTAGCGTTGTAGAGCAATGCTTGGGATTTGATTGCCAATGCCATAGCCCGTGTCACTCTTCCTCTTTCAGCTTCTGTAGTAATTCGCATAGGTACATTGTTGTTCGCGATCACTTCGTCACATTGTTCTTCAATATAGTCGACACATTCTTGAAAAGTGGGCCTTACAAGCGTGGTATAATCAAAATCATTATCAAATGGCGTATTAATGATAGGCATCGGCCCGTATTCTTTAATAAGTTCCCAGAAATAGAATGTACGTAACAATTGAGCTTCACCTTTAAAACGGGCGCGATTTGTTGAGCTTGGGATATTAGCCGTTTCCACATTTGACAAAAAGACATTTGCATCCCGAATACCAGCCCAAAAAGTACCATAGTGATAAACACCTTTTCCTCTTTCCTGCGCCGTATGCAATGGATTTCCACTTGCATTTAAGCTTCCAGAAGACCAAGCCATTACCGCTCCAGAATAAGCATATGCCTCATCTGAAAATGGCGCTAGAAAATCGAAAAAACCGTATTTCCAAAAATAACTTGGAATATAACCGTATACCCTATTCAAATAGGCCTCTGTTCTTTTTTCATCTTGGAAAATATCCTCAAGTGTAGTACGACCATCTGGCGTAATACTTAAATAATCCTTGGAGCATGATGTTATTACGAATAGCAATAACAAGCTAAAAAAACGTGCAATATATTTCATGACAGTATTTTTTGTATAACTAAAAAGTAACATTGACACCAAAGTTGTATAGCCTTGTAATCGGATAATCACGGCTATTTGTTAATTCAGGATCGAATTCCTTTGTCGGCAATTTATCCCAAGTAAACAGATTCAACCCGTTAGCATAAATCCTCAAACGCTTAGCACCGACCTTAGAAGACCAAATCGTGGGCAAAGTGTAGCCTATTTCCACATTTTTCAATCGTAGATAACTTGCATCGAGAATAAAAAAAGAATTGGGCCGTTCGTTCGGATTAGATTGCGTAGATAATCTTGGATAATTGATCGGATCTCCATTTACCGCGCGTTCAGCCGTCCAACTTTCCTTATGCCTACCCACATAGTTCTTATCTGCAAAAACACCTTGATCACTGTAATAGTTTGAGACATTTGCTATCCCTTGTAAGAGCACACTT
This sequence comes from Sphingobacterium sp. LRF_L2, assembly GCF_965644235.1. NCBI lineage: Bacteria > Pseudomonadati > Bacteroidota > Sphingobacteriia > Sphingobacteriales > Sphingobacteriaceae > Sphingobacterium > Sphingobacterium sp. LRF_L2. The sequence continues at coordinate 450,365 of NZ_CBFFRI010000004.1, forward strand.
AGATCCAAATTTTTATATGTGACATTGAACGCACCTCCATACTGATACTCAGGAACTGTAGAATATCCTATAGGAGCCATATCTCTTTCATTGATAATATTGTCTCCATTTAGATCCCGATATTTGAAATCTCCGGGACGTGACTCGTGTCCTCCAACACTTTGTTGTGCAGAATTCTCTATATCAGCTTGGTCTGCAAAATATCCATCAACGATGTAACCAAACATCTGCCCAATGCGATAATCTGTCTCGCGGTATCGATAAGCGTAATCTGCGGGTAATAGTGGTTCATCGGCATACACCTGTCTATTCGTCGCATAATTTAAATTGACGCGAGCCAATATTGATAAATCCTTTGAGAACGATTTCCGATAATTCAATTCAATTTCAAAACCTTTGTTTTCAACGACGCCGATATTAACTGGAGGCAACACCGTTGTGGGCAAACCATTCATGTCTGGCACGGTCCCTCTATTCCGTAGAATATTGTCTCTTTTTTCATAAAATAGATCAGCGGTTAAGGTAATCTGATTAAGTAAGCCGAATTCCAGGCCTAGATTATATTTTTTGGCAACTTCCCATTGTAGATTTTCATTTTTCAAAAGATAGTAGTTTACCGTTTGACCATTACCTAAACTACCGGAAAACCCACCATCGACGACTTGAATATCATCCATGTAAAGAAATCGTCGATCTCCAATCCGATCATTTCCAACTTGCCCAAATGAACCTCTAATTTTCAGAAGATTGACAACAGATTTATCAAAAAAAGCTTCATTGGAAACTATCCAACTCCCTGATAAGGCTGGAAAAAATCCAAAACGGTGGCCTTCTGCAAATTGCTCTGAACCATTATACCCCGCATTAAATTCCATAAAATACCTGGAATCATATCCATAGGTCAACCTTGAAGCTACTCCCATTAGCTTAAAAGGCAGCTCGTTGTTAATCACATTGTTTTGTTGTTGGTATAAAACCATTGCAGTGACATCATGTTTCCCAATACTTTTATTATAATTTAAAAAACCCTGGAAATTAGATAATGTCTCGAAGCTCCGTCCTCCTCCGATCGCAAGAGGAGTATTTTGATCATTATTAAAAGCCCGATAATATACGCTGTCCCTTCCATCAGCCCCCTGCAGATTGGGGTTTATGATTTGAATATACTTTTCATAATCCCTGCTCGCCTCCAAATTATTGACAGTACGTGCGTCAAAAGAAGCTATCGCACGTATAGATAGGCCCTTGGTGATAAAATCTAAATTCTGTTCCATCCCATAAGTTGCCAATACATTGCTTCTTTTTTGCTGTGTGTACCCCGAACGGTTTATTAAACCATACGCGGGATGATCAATGTCAGCATAGGTTATCACTTCCCCTTCTGGTGTAAGCGGTCCTGGCACAACAGCAGGCATACGATTCATAAAATAGATGATCCAATCGGTAGGATTATCTCCTCCCAGTGCATAGGGACTGTTTCGCTGTTCCAGATATCCAGCAACATTTAGAAATGCTTTTAAGTTCTTATTCAACTGAATATCAATATTCGACCTAAAATTATAGCGATCGAGCTTGAAGCTAGGATCATAATTAAGATCTTGCTCCGTATTAAATTGCCCACCTTGTTTTAGATATCCTGCATTCACGAAATATTTCACCATTTTCCCAAGTCCCGATATATTAAGATTATAGCGTTGTTGATGGGAAAAATCTTTCACAAGTAAGTCTCGCCAATTCGTGTTTGGATAACGCAATGGATCACTTTGATCTTTATAACGATCCAAAGCATCCTGCGTATATTCAGCGGGAAGGCCGTCATTAGCCAATGCTAAATTTTTAAGCGTAGCAAAATCATAGGCATCTACTGGCGTAATAAACCGAGGAAAATCCTGTGCCCCGAATTCAGAAGTTAAATTGATTTCTGGGATCTCGGAAGATCCCCTTTTGGTCGTCACCAATATAACGCCATTAGCGCCGCGAACACCAAATATTGCTGTTGATGAGGCATCTTTTAAAATCGTAACAGACTCTACTTCATTGGGGTCAATGTAGGTAAGATCACGCTCTATACCATCAACCAAGACGATTGGACTCTGTGCATTTACTGTCCCCTGTCCTCGAATAAAAAGCTGTGTAATGTCTCTTCCAGGTTGACCACTACGCTGTATGGAGGTTAATCCAGGAAGACGTCCAGCTAGGCTAACTGCTAAATTTGCGGCTGGACTTTGTTTTATTTCCTTGGTTTTAATAGAAGCAATCGCGCCAGTAACTGTTTCTTTTTTCTGTGTACCATACGCCACGACAACAACCTCCTCCAATTCATCATTTTGGGCTTCAAGAACCAAGTTTTCGACTGTAGATTCTCCTGTGACGAGTGTCGTTGATTGGTAACCGATCATCGAGAAGCTCAGCGTATCACCCTGATTTGCAAGTATACTGTACCGGCCTTCATTATCCGATTTCACGGTCGTTTGAGTCCGATGATTTACAATCGTTACATCAACAAGAGCTGATCCATTGGCGTCTACGATCTTCCCCTGATAAGATTGCTGAAACATCGTCCCTGAAAACGACAAATCATCGTCCATGGCTCCATAAGAATATTGCGTCAAAAACAGGAAGAATGAAACAAAAAAGGCAACACATGGTATCCTTCTTTGAAAGGTTTTATGCTTAATCCGTATCATAATCTTTTTCGTGTTGGTTAGTGTCCCAGACTTGTACTTCGTCATGGACAGGTTTTCTGATAATAATTGTTTATAGTTGGTACAGTTAAAGAACTTCTCTAACTGAATTTGTGTAATCTATTTAAGTGTTTAAAGATTAAACACCGGCATAAATGATGAGCGCCAATCCGGCTATAAAAAAGAGAAACATCACAGTCAGTATCCGATATGTAGACGCCGTACTTCCTTTGAACTCTCTCCAGATGAATACCCCCCAAAGTGCAGCAACCAATGTAGCTCCTTGACCTAGCCCATAAGATATAGCCGGCCCTGCTTTTCCTGCAGCGATAAAATTCAGTAAATTTCCCAGTCCCCAAATACATCCTCCGAGTATGCCGACTAAATGATAACTTCCCCGTCCTTTAAAGTAAGTCGAATAACGAATAGGAGCCCCCTCCAATGGCCGAGACATCAAATAACTATTAAATGCAAAGTTACTTGCTAAAATTCCCACCGAAAAAACCACAAAGGCCGTATAAGGTGTCATCTTGCCCACCGCTGGTTCATGAAAATTGGTAAGGTCTACTCCTGCCGCCACAAAAGGATAGAACAACGACATCAGTACACCGGCAAGGATCGAGACCAATATCCATTTTTTAGATGATGTTTTAGCCGATTTTGCTTTTTGGCTATAAGCTAACGCATTCAGTACAATCGCAATCGTGACAAATAAAACACCTAAAAAAAGATAGAAAGGATCGCCTTTACTGATGAGCACATAATTTATTACGACGCCGATGACCAAGGCCAATCCGATACCTATAGGAAATGCAACAGCCATACCTGCTGCTGCGATAGCGGCAGTCAACAAAATATTAGCAAGATTAAATAGGATACCGCCAAAAAATGCATTCCCAACTGCAGTAGCCTTGGCCTGCTGAATATCAACAAGAAACGAACGTCCCCCTTCACCCATCGACCCCATAGTAAATGCTCCTAGAAGAGATAGTAAAAAGATTCCGATTACGTAATCCCAATAGAAAAGTTCAAAACGCCATTTGTCCTGAACGACCTTTTGCGTATTTGCCCAAGATCCCCAACAGACCATAGTTATAAAACAAAATACGATAGCAAGAAAATAACTTTCAACGATGAACATAGTTTAGATGGTTATTATGGTTAATAAATTACTGTTATGCAGCTATTCTTTTTTAAATCAAATTGTCCAACAACAACTCTTTCCTGTATGGAATGGATGCCTGCGCTCCTAATCGAGTAACAGCAAGTGCAGCCGCTTGACAAGCAAATTTTGTAGCTTCCCGCAATCCTTTACCCTCAGAAAGTGCCACAGCTAGTGCGCCGTTAAACACATCTCCCGCCGCAGTCGTATCAACGGCTGCAACCTTTAAGGTTTCAACATGCCAAAAACCATCTTCAGATAGTACCACGGCCCCTTCTTCACCCAAAGTAATAATTACATGCTGTATACCTTTATTTTTGAGAACTTCGGCAGCCTTTCTTGCGCTGGAGATGTCTACAATCTTTACGCCGGATAACAACTCTGCTTCGTGTACATTTGGTGTTAACACATCAATGTAAGGGAATACTTCCAGAAGTGCTAAATTTGCAGGTGCAGGATTTACAATTACCCGAATGTTATTGGCATGACAGTAACATGCAGTCGCCTTTACAGTTTCCATTGGTATTTCCAATTGCATCAACAAGATATCGGATTCAGGGTACTCTTCTAAAATTGCCGACACATCATTTGGTTTCAAATGTGCATTAGCTCCCGGTGCTACAACAATACTGTTTTCACCAAATTCATCTACGGTAATAAGGGCTATCCCCGAGGGTTCTACGTCATCATCAAGCAATCCTCTTGTATCAACTCCCTCATCGTCGAATAGCTGGGCAGATTGTTTTCCAAAAATGTCTTGACCTATTTTCGCGATAAAAGCGACATCCCCGCCTAAACGTGCAATAGCAACGGCTTGATTTGCTCCTTTACCTCCAGGATTCATAAAAAAATCACCCCCTAAAACTGTTTCTCCGGGTTTTGGTATATGGGACGTTTTCACCACCATATCCATATTCATGCTTCCTACAACTATTATTTTGCGAATGCTCATGTTATGTAAATTGTGTACTGGTTTATAATCTTTTTCAAACATAAAGGGAAAATCTGAAAAATATTTACCAAATTTAGCCCAAGCCAATAATCGGCTTAAGCTTACAAAAGCTAACCAATAACTATTAAAATATTAAAAAACAACACATTAAGTTTTTTAAAAATTACCATTACTAATAAATTTATTTATGATAATCGATGATTTAAACGTACTCGTCCAATCATTATCTAGATCCGAGCGTAAACAAATTCAAAAATCATGCGGTGAAGAGCCCTTAAAAAGAAGTTATTTCAAGCTCTTTCAATATTTGATAGATAATCCACAGAAACGGTCAAAAGAACTACTTCAAGACTTACAAATCGATCTTCCCTCTGTTCAAATTGATAGTGCCGCACAATATTTAATGAAACTCATCAGTGATCATCTTGTACTATGTCGAATCAATCAAGATGATTGGTACAAACAATATTTTGGAATTATGAAAGCGAAACTTTTTGCTGAAAGATCCCTGGAAAACCGAGCATTAACGGAACTTTCGAAAGTGGAACGTTTAGCCGATTCCCAACAAAACTATAACAGCCTACATCAAGCTTTCCGAATGGAACTCGCGATACACACCGCTAAGAACTTCGAAGGACTGGATGAACAGTTATTAGTGAACAAACAGATGAAAATAAAAACGGTCTTACAACACCAAAAGCAGTTACAGGATCATCTATCCTTATTTGAACTGCTTAGCTATCGATTCTCAAATAAGAACATCGGCAACAAAAAAGATAAAGATCTACAAGACCTAGTCCTTAACGAATTGAGTCTGTCTTCTCGAGGAAGTAAGCATTTATTTGAAATACAGAAGACCCATTTAATGTTCCAGTCTTTTTTCTTCATCCGGGCCACGGAGTATAATGCTGCACTTAAAATCTTCTATAAGCTCAATGTGCTCTTTGAACAGCACCCACAATTATGGAATAATCCACCATACGATTATCTATCAACATTAGATGGAATTTTAGATAGCCTGCGAAGCATCCGATTCTTTGATGAAATGAATAGTTTTCTTGAAATTCTGGAAGAACTATGCCGCAAATCGTACACCGAACATTTTGACCAACAGGCGGAACTTACCTTGTTATGCTACAAATTCAATAGGCTTGTTTCAGGAAAAGCTGCAGAACAAACCAAACTACTTTTCAAAGAAATTAACAGCAAAACTTCGTTGTTACAAAGCACATCAACATCAATCAAGACGATAGAATTAAATTTTTACATGGCATTAGCTGACTTTCTCGCTGGCAACTATAAAGACGCTAAGAAACGACAAAGGCAAATAAACGAAGCCATCTTCAAAGATCAGTCTTTACTCCGTGCATCACGACTGCTGTCTATTATTATCATGTGTGATATGGAAGAATCAACATTACTTGAATATGAGATTAGATCTTATAAACGGTATTTTAGTAAAATCGGAGGGCTATTAAAAACAGAAAAACTAATCTTTAAATTTATATTGTCTGAAGGCAAAAACAAAAGCAAATTTTGGAAATCGAGCTATTTCAGAAATATAAAAGCTAGTATTGAACAAATAACCCATGAAAAGAAAGAAATGCAGATAAACAAATATTACATGTTTACCGACTGGCTTCATAAACACTTAGCTAACTAACCATCGTTAAGCGCATTTAGAACCAAACAAGTCCGGTATGATTTGAATATCTTTACTTTCGAATACCATAACTAACGAAAACACAACCTGTTCATTATTGGACAACTTCTGTCCGAAAACGAACAAAAAAAGCCTCAAACAAACACAAACAACTATTTAGGTATACAAATAAATGAACAATTTTTCCTACAGAATAACCATTGGCTGGCAAACTTTCGCGATCACTGCTATACTTGCCCTAGTAATTACGATACTAACGGTGAGCTATCAATCTGTTAAAGCTGCTCTTGCCAATCCGATTGATAGCCTTCGCGATGAATAATTGACTAGAATACAAAAAAATAATAGTTACGGGCACCATCATTTAGATCGGTGCCCTGTTTATTGTATATTTAGATAAATATTTCGCCTTTCATGTAGAGCACAGCAGCACCTCCAATTTCTATCCTATTTCCCAAAAAACGGCAATGCAATTCACCACCTCTCTCCGACAATTGGTAAGCGGAGAGTTCGTTCGAGTTAAGTTGTTTTGACCAATAAGGAACAAGTGTCGTATGCGCAGAACCAGTGACAGGATCCTCATTAATACCAACTGCGGGACCAAAAAATCGAGAAACAAAATCATACCTTTCGCTACGCGCTGTCACAATTAAACCTCTAGCTTCTAAACTCCTTATTAACGTTAAATTAGGCTGCATCGTTGCTATTTGTTCCTCATTTTCGAAAACGAGCATATAATCTGTTTTACCTTTGTAAGCAGCGATAGGCATTTTGTCTGTTGCAGAAACAAGCTCCGATGTTAACGCTATTTCTACAAATTCGTCTGTTGGAAAATTAAGTACCAGTAGATTTATTTCACGGTTTACATATAAATCGCCGCTTCGCACAGAACAAAAGTGAATGCACTGCTTTTCATAATTTTCATAACAGTATATGATAAATGCTGCTGCAAGTGTCGCATGACCACAAAGATCCACTTCTGCAGCTGGTGTAAACCAGCGTATCTCAAAAAAATCATCCTTTGGAACACAAAAAGCGGTTTCAGACAGGTTATTTTCCTGCGCTATTTTTAATAAAATTTCATCAGACAGCCAAGCAGGTAAAAGACATACTGCTGCAGGATTCCCCTTAAAGACAGTATCAGTAAAAGCGTCAACTTGATAGATCGTCAACTTCATCGGTTTTTCGTTTTTGGTAAAGTTAAACCGTTGCCTTAATTCTCTAAAGATACAGATTTTGATTTTTTAAGGTCACAGATCATATCCATACAACATATCCTACCAATAATCACGAATTCGATGAAATATACCGGGCAATTACCGATCCTCATTAAGAAGCTCTCTTATTTCTGGCGCAATCGATCTTGGATCGATTCTCTCGGCAATTTGAAGATACTTTTGGGCACTATCTCTTTGGGCAGAATAAACATAACAGAATGTGAGCTGCGCATAAGCTTCAGCATTCTTTGCATCAATAGCGATCGACTTTTTTAAATAATCAGTTGCCTTATTCAACAACTCGCTATCTTCCGTCTGAAAAAATAACTGTGCATAACTCGTTGCAGCGCATTGCCAAACTTTAGCATTTCCAGCGTTAATTCCTAATGACATATCAAAATAAAGAAGCGACTCCTTAAATTTTTGCTGCTGACCTAAAATATTCCCAAATCCCCAATAAATGTCGGCATTTGTGCTATCAAGTAACCATGCTTGATTAAAACGCTTCATCGCCATATCAAGCTCTTGATCATAAAAATATTGCCAGCCCTTATCAATATAATATTTGGAAGCCTTATCTCTATTCTCAAAACTTTTATCACAAGTATTCAGAAAATCCTGATCTATCTTTAATTGTTCATCGCACTTTTTCAATCGTCCGTACATTGGAATCAAATTGATATTTTCAGGACAGTCAGGTCCTGCTGCACAACAGGCCATTATTAAGGCTCCAACGAAAAAAATATTCGGCAAGTATATTTTCATATGTAAATTATCTGTTTTTTAAAGGCCATATGGAATATTATTCATGTTATTTTTGTTTTCACTGGCACTCATGCTACTTCGTGGTCATTCGTGTTTGTGTTTTGTCTAACATGGAAATTTCATAATTATATCCATCTAATATGGATTAATATAAAAGTGATAATAAGGTTAAAGTATTTGGTAATGGAAATTAATATGCGCAATAGATTCGAGAAAGAGTTCTTTTAAAACGGACAGGTTGATATCAGAAAGCTTTTTAACATAAATACAAGCCTTACCCATTTTAAATTTCCCGAGATCAGCTAAAAGCTGTCTACTTTTTTCCGTATCCGAATAAATATAAAGTGAAAAAGCCGATTTTCGAGGAGAAAACCCCAGGATCGGAGCATCCCCTTCGTGACCGCTAGCGTATTTATAATGGTAGTTACCAAACCCGATAATAGATGTTCCCCACAGCTTAGGAGTATAACCGGAAATATCACTTAAAATTTGAAGCAATATCAAACTGTCCGCCCGTTTTTGATCTGTATCCGCAAAAACATCTATAAACTCACGAACATCATCTGATGTATATTGTTGGGTTTTATTTTTCGCCATCGTAGTAACAGTATATTACAAACACTTCCCATTATTCGGAAGTGACTGATCCTCAATCTTGGGCGCAGTAATCACTTTTGTCTGTTCTGTTTTGATGACCATCGAATAAGAAACGTTTGTTTTCACAACCGTCTTCGCATCACCGTTGTCGATAAAGATAGCATTAGTACCATCTGGATTTACAATCGTTTGCATGTTACCATTCTCAACCATAATCGAATGTGTACCATCTGGATTTACAATAGTCTTCATATTACCATTGTCAACCATAATCGAATGCGTACCGTCAGGATTCACAATCGTCTTCATATCACCATTGTTAATCACAGTAGCATGCGTGCCATCTGGATTTACAATCGTCTTCATATTACCATTGTCAATAACAATCGAGTGAGTACCATCAGGATTTACAACAATCGTTTGTCCGAAAAGCTGCATAAAACACGCTACGAACAATACTGTAAAAAAGGTTTTAATAGCATTCATAACGAAAAGATTAATTTAACAGGCCTACATATTCTTTCTTTTCTATGCTTTAAATTACAGTTTATTTTTGAATAAAAAAAACGTAAATAAATAGACATTACAGCAATTCAAGATATAACACAAAGAACATTCGGACAGGTACATACGATGGGCTCTAAGTAAACAATACCTAGAGCCCAAAGATTGCGATTGACAAGTTGCCTAATCACATAGCGGAACTGATCCCTGCTGCTGTAATTGATCAAAAAGTAACTTGATCTGACTCTCAACTATTCGATCTTGGGAAAGCGGAGGTAAGTTGTTTATAGAAAAATATTGTACATCCAATGTATCAAATGCTATTTTGAAATCTTTGCCGGCATCAGTTAACGAACACAAAAAAACCATCTTGTAGACATAAAACGGTTGAGGAGGATGAGGATGAACTTTTTTATCAAAAACAGCAATTAATCTTTCGACGTTAGCATGATGACCAATTTCTTCATAGATTTCTTTCAAAACCGACTCTTTTGGCGTTGAACCTATATCCGCCCAGCCTCCGGGAAGAGACCAACAACTATCCTGTTTCTCCTGTACGAGCAGCACCTCGTTGTTCTCATTCAAAATAAAAGCGCGAACATCAACTTTTGGTGTAGGGTAATCCACAACAGGAACATAAAAATCTTTAAACTTTTTAAGCTCCACTCCCGCCATATCAGCCATCAGTGTTAGCGTAATTTCTTTAAGTTCTTCATATCTCTCCCTGTTATAATCATCCTGACTATACACTAAGCCTGTATCAGCTAAAGCTTTCATCTTTTTTAAGGAGGTAAATAAGCTGTTCTGTAGTTCAGAAATTCGATCTCTCAAATAATCCGAAAATTCATCTACCGTATCAAAAAGATAGTCTGGATTTAAATTTGCGAGTGCTTCTCTATCTGTTGTTGATGCCCATGTCACAGCAACCATTGGAACCTCACAATTCCTTGCGGCAGTGATGTCTGATGGTGCATCTCCTACATAAATTACTTCGCTGGGTAGTAGCCCATAATTTTCCAAAATGTTGCGGATCCCCTTTTCCTTACTTGGTCCTTCGGGATTACCTGTCTCCACATGCTTAAAGTAATGACGAATACCAAACTTCTCCAGAGACAGATTCGCACTTCTTTCACCCTTTCCTGTAACCATTGTAATCAAAACTCCTTGTTGCTCCAAAAAAGAAAGTAAGTCTACGATTCCTTCAAAGCAATCAGGTACCATATCATGAAATTCGACATAAGAGTTGTAATACTGTAATAAGGCCCCTTCATGATGGTTTGCAGGAAGTAATGCTCTTATAGTCCCCTCTTCAGAAGGTCCGAAAGTAGCAATTATTTCCGCATCGGAAAGTACTCGGCCAGCTAATGGTTCGATGGACTCTTTAAAAGCTCTAATACAAAGCGGGAGTGTGTTTGCTAGTGTTCCGTCTAAGTCGAAAATCACCATCTTTAGTTTTTTCATATGTAAATTATTATTTATCAGTGTTAGATTCCATTGGAATACATGAGCTCGTTTCTCTCGGTTTGTTTTTTAAAGGCCATATGGAATATTACTCGTGTTACTTTTGTTTTCACTGGCACTCATGCCACTTGGTGATCATGCGTATTTGTGTTTCGTCTAACATGAATATTTCATCGTGTTTGTTTAAAATAATGTGACACCCTGAGCTATAAACGAGTGCAACAAATTATCCGTGGGAGGCAATTCTGTAATTAATGTTCCTATGTCGGCCATTGAACAAACATGGTAGGTAGATTTCCGGTGCAATTTATCCGAAGTAGCTACAGCAACCACACTATCGCTAACTTGGCAAATCATCTTTTTTACCATAGATTCTTCGGTAATGGGATCCGTGATTCCCAAATGAGCGTCTAAACTATGAACACCAAGCACACAGATGTCTGCCTGAATTTTACTATACTCTTCGTAGACCTTTATTCCTGTCGTAATCTGAGAATTGGTAGACAATGTACCACCAATAAATACCGTTTTAATATTTTCAGCTTGTAAAAAAAGGTTTGCAACAGGAAAACTATGTGTGAAGACTGTGAGCGCAATATCATGCGGCAAGGTCGCCGCAACCATAAAAGGTGTAGTTCCTCCATCAAAAATAACCGTCATACCCGATTCGAAGACATGCTGCGCTTTGTCGGCAACGACTTCTTTCTCCGGCGTAGCATATTTGGCTCGCCCCTCATAAGATATAGGCAACACCGTATTTACCGAGGCACCACCTTTTACCTTCGAAAGGAGACCTTTTTCTACAAGTTCATTCACATCTCGACGGATCGTATCTTCTGATACAGCAAGTAAACTACTCAGTTCTGAATATTCCACTTTCTGCTTTTTACGAAGCTCCGCAAGTATCACTTGATGTCTTTCTAAGCGGGAATATGATAAATTTTGCATATATTCTCAAATACAAGACAATATATGCAAAATTTTGAAAAAACATAAAACGAAGTCTATTATATTATATTAAAATCTCGATAAATTTTGCGTCAAGTTTATCCCTTCTGCCATTTTCTGTAAACAAAAGCTACATTAATGACAAGAGTGCTATCCAAGTAAAAGCTGCTAGACGGAGACGATCTAGTAGCGGCCAAGTATATGAACTGTTAGCCCCCATAAAGTTAATATCCTTTTTCTAAAGACACCTCATTCAAAAGAGGGCCCTCATCGATCATTCTCGTATAATTTTCGACCACCTGTTGTACAGAGGAAACCACATTAGTCATACTGGCAACATGAGGCGTAATAAAAATATTTTCACATTTCCAGAAAATATGATCCTCAGGTAGCGGTTCCAGATTAAAAACATCAAGATAAGCTCCTTTTATATGTTTGCTTTCTATTGCTTCCTGCAAATCATCTTCTACCACATGCCCACCTCTGCCTACATTAATAAGTACTGTACCTGATCGACATAATTTAAAAAAATCCTTATTCAATATCCCAGCAGTACTTTCGGTGAGCGGTAAGATATTAACGATAAAATCCGTATCATCAATAGCGGATTTTAATTCCTCCAAACCAGCGAAAGATGTCACATCGGCAATATCCTTCTTTGAGTTGGACCAACCTTTCACCCGAAAGCCTAACTTCACCAAACCTTCTGCCACATATTTTCCAAGTTCCCCTAAACCAAGGATCGTCACCTCTGTTTCTTCAATTGTTTTATAACGTTGTGGATTCCATTCCTTTTTAATTTTATCAACAGTATAAGCCGAAAAATTTTTGATAGCATGCATCAGACATGCCAACACATGCTCAAACATATCACTCTTTAACTTAGGATCAACAATTCTACATACGCGAATATGTTTGGGTAAACTTTCTGGTAACAAATGATCTATCCCTGCTCCAGATGACTGAATAACTTTTAAATTAGGAAAATCAGCAAAATAATCTACATGAGGCTTCCAACTGACAATAAATTCTACTTCGTCAAAATTCTCAATTTCCGGATAGATTTCTACCTTCGTTTCTGGCAAAAACTTTGAAATTTCAACTTGCCAATTCTGCGGATCTCTATTACTAAATATCAATGCTATACTCATCACGTTCTAATTTATACGAAAATAAACATTTATATGGAGCAATAGTTCTAATTATAGCCATATCAAACTATAATTAACTCATCCATACTGCGATTAACGCTCGACCTGTTCTTTCACAGATTCCCCGTAATAGTCTATCGACAATTTCTTGATTTGGAGCAATTGATACCATTTCCGAAAAGCGCCAATAAACACCAGCAACATAAGCAGCATAGCGACCACAGCTAAACAGGCCAATAAATATTGCTCTTGAGGCAAATAAATATCCCTGACCTGCAGATAACCTGCCCAAAATGTAATAAGAGCCATAAATATTCCAGGGATAGCTGCACATAGCGCATATTTTCCTCTGTTCATACGAATCAACATTGTCGTACACACAATCAATCCACAAGCTGCAAGGAGTTGATTGCTTATTCCAAAAAGAGGCCAAATACTACTTACATTCCCCGTATACACTAGATATCCCCAAGAAAATGTAAAAAGGAAACTACTAATCAAAAAGCCTGGTAACCAATTTTTGTCGTTAAAGCGAGGAAGGACACTTCCCAACATTTCCTGCAAGAAGAAGCGTCCCACACGTGTACCGGCATCAATAGCCGTTAAGATAAAAACGGCTTCAAACATAATTGCAAAATTGTACCAATAGGCCATCACATCATCCATGAATGGAATGCGATCAAAAATATGCGCCATCCCCACAGCAAGCGATACAGCTCCACCGGTGCGTCCATGCAAATCGATACCAATACGATCGATAAAATGTGGGAGATCGACAGTACCTAGATGAGGATTTGCGGCCAAAAAAGAAGGATAGCTAGCCACCGGTGTATTGATGGCAAAATAATCACCTGGAACCAATGTACATGCAGCTATAAGTGCCATTAAGGCAACAAATCCCTCTACTAACATAGCGCCGTATCCCACAAATAGGATTTCCTTTTCATTTGCCAACATCTTAGGTGTAGTCCCCGTTGCAATAACAGCATGGAAACCGGAAATGGCACCACAGGCTATAACAATAAAAATAAATGGTAATACCGGACCACCAATAACCGGACCACCACCATGTATGAAATTGGTTAAAGCAGGCATCTCCAACGTAGGATGAACAAAAAAAATCCCGACAGCAAGCATCAAAATAGTACCTATTTTAAGGTAAGTCGAAAGATAGTCACGTGGTACCAAGAGAAACCAAATAGGTAAAACAGAGGCTACAAAGCCATAGAGAGCCAACGCCACGGAAATGGTATTAACATCCCAATGGAAGGCCTGATTCAGCCACTCGTTCCGCATAAGGTTATGCCCCCCGATGATACCTGCAACCAACAATAAACCACCCAAAACACTAGCAAACATCACACTCCCCTTTCTATAGCGCATAATCAAACCCATCACAATCGCAATAGGCATGGTGATGATAACCGTAAATAGAGACCACGATGCTTCATGCATCGCACTTACGCAAGCCAGAGACAATCCTGCCAAAGTAAGAATCAAAATAAAGAGGACAGCTATTCCGGTAATCATTCCAATTGTTTTTCCTATTTCCTTTCGCGCGATTGAGGCTAAGCTTTCTCCTCGATGCCGTACCGAAGCAAATAAAACCACCATATCGTGGACACCCCCACCCAACACACAACCAATCAATATCCACAGGGTTCCCGGAAGATAGCCAAACTGCGCAGCTAATACCGGACCTACCAGAGGCCCCGCAGCCGCAATAGCAGCAAAATGATGACCAAATAACACATTCTTATTTGTCTTCACGTAATCGTGACCATCCGCAAATTCTACCGCTGGTGTTACGTTGAGGGCATTAAGTCGCAAGACACGATTTGCCAAATAAATTCCGTAGACGCGATAAGCGATTGCAAAAAGTAGCACCGCGATAAACACAAGTGTAAGCGCATTTACACCGTTTAAATATTCCATACGATAACTTCTATAAGATAAAATAACCCCTCTTTATTTATTCGATAACACTTGACCCTCACGCAACAAATACTGTTCAAGCTCCTTATAAGGAACCTCTTGTACCGCACAATCTCTTTCTATTGAAAGTACAGCACCCGCCGCAGCACTCTGTCCAAGAATCATAAAAACAGGTTCCATTCGGATAGATCCAAACGCAATATGAGAACTGGACACACATACCGGAACCAACAAATTCGTGCATTCTTCCTTTTTTGGAACGAGTGAACCGTAGGAAATTTGGTAGGGACCTGTTTTAGGTTTGACACCAATATCCCCTTCGTTTTGTACAAAGCCATCGCCTTTAACATACCGTTGTACATTATGAGAATCAAGCGCATAAGACCCCATACCTACGGGATCACTTACTACACGTTCATTAAACACATCGTGCTCCGTCATCACATGCATGCCAACCATGCGCCGTGCTTCCCGAATATACAATTGATGCGGCCAATTCCCATTATCCATGAATTCGTCCTTCGCCAAACCCCAGGACGACATTTCCTCCCGTACCTCCTGAGGCACCTTGGGATCCGTCGCCATGAAATACAGAAGCCCCTGCTGATAATCCTCATGTTGTTTGATAATTTCCTTCCTCCGTTCATAACTTGCCTCTGGATAGTCATAGTTCATACCTATAAAATCCGTACTGAAAGGTCCATGATTGTTCGTATCCGTTTTGCGGTTCGGAATAGGATCGAATTTACGAAAGGTTTCACGCCAACCTGATGCAAAAACCCGAGCAAGCAATTCATAATGAAAAGGATCATAATTTGGCGGCTTCCGGAAAGGTACACGATTTTCTGGATGATTAGTTAGGCACATCCGAAAGCAATATGCTTGCAAGCGATGATCTCCCTCACCATACTCACCTGGAAATTCAGTTGAAACACCATACAGCAGCCCACTATCGCTATCTCCGGGAGTAATATACGGACTAACAGGTTCCTTAAACCAATGGTCATGATGTAAAACATCAACCTGCACGCCATTCCACATTTCACCATAAATACGATTCGCTTCTCTTCCGACATGGTAACTTACACCCGCTGCAGCCATGAGATCACCTTCGTAAGTTGCATCAATGAACACTTTAGCAACATACGTATTTCCGCTCAACGTCGTAATGGAAACAATACGATCATTCATCTTCTTCACCCCTTGAAGACGATCCAACCACTCATTACGCCGCACATCCAGATTATATTCTTTAACATATTCCTCGAAAATACGTTCAGCAACATGAGGTTCGAAAATCCACATTGTACGCGCATCGCCATCAATGGCCAACGTGCCCTGGCCTTTATTTCCGTAATCCGCCTGTTGTTGCCACGGCCATGCTGCTACCTTCTGGTAATGCAAATAGACCCTGTGATAGAAATCACGTGACAAACCACCGATAACCGATTTATCTCCCGTGTCAGTAAAGCCAAGGCCGCCAGAGGAAAGCCCACCCAAATGCCTATCAGGAGATACAATAACAACTGATTTCCCCTGTTTTACAGCCTCTATTCCTGCGGTAATAGCTGCAGAGGTACCGCCATAAATTACGATATCAGTAGAATGGATCTGTTGGTCATTTCCTGCAAAACCAAGCAGGTAGCAGAAAGAAATGGAGAAAAGAAAAAAGTATTTTTTTTTGTTTTTCATCTTATAGAATTAACGTTGATCATCAACTGGTACAAGTAAAATCGCATTAGCGGCCACTAAACCATTCGCCCCGGCCGTACTAATCTCAACATATGGTTTCTTCGAACCACTTTCAATTGTATATTCACCTACCGAAACCCAGGTACTACTAGTTTGTCCTTTAATCTCTACTTTCCCGAAGTCCAACTTCTTTGTTTCCACTGCTCCTCCATCATAGACATTAATCGTACAAGTACTGCCACTCTCTGCCATTTTTGGGAAATACGTATAAAGATGATATCTCCCAGATTTAGCAGTCTCTGGTAAATGAAATCGGGCTTGTGCAGATCCATCTGCAGCTGCAGACTGCATATAAGACATTCCATACCCCTTTCCAATCCCTTGATCCCAAGATCCAACAAGGCTAACGCGCTCTTTATCTGAAACATGAACAAGAATATCTGCCAATCGACTATCTGCCTTTGGGTTAACTTCCAGAACCGATTTCAACTGTTGCACATCCACATCCTGAACAGCAGTCTTTCTATCTATTGCCTGACAGGCCGCGACCGCTCCCGACTGACCAAGAACCATAAACACAGGTTCCATCCGTATAGATCCAAAAGCAATATGACTTGCAGATAGACATACGGGAACGATTAGGTTAGAAACCTCCTGCCGTTTCGGCACAATAGCTCTATACGAAATAGGAAAAGGCAAAAAACCACCAACCTCCACATTACCTTCGTTTTTTACCATGCCGTTTACAACTAAGCGGTCACAATTGTGAGAATCCATTGTATACGCAGCGTAACCCACCTCATCAGTCACCAATTCCTTTCCCTGACAGTGCTGTTGCGTCATCACTAATTCACCAACTAAACGTCGAGCCTCACGTATATAAAGCTGCGGAGACCAATGTCCATTTTCTACGTACTCATCTTTCGGATACCCCCATTCTTGAAATTCTTTTCGAATAAAGTCGGGAACAGATTCATCACTACCTACAAAATAGAGCAAACCTTTCGTGTAATCCTCATGTGCTTTAATAATCTCCTCCCTCCGTTGGTAGTCAGCCTCTGGATAATCCCAGTTCATACCAATCATATCCGTAGAGAAACCATTTCGATTGTTAATATCTGTTTTCCCATTCGGCATAAGACTCCATATGAAAACATCATTTATTCCTTTCCACGGTTGAATTTCTTTCTGTCTTTTCAGAAGTTCGTAACGCCTAGCATCATAATCCTCTGGTTTTGTAACAGGTATTCTATTCTCAGGTACGTTGGTAAGGGTAATCCGGTAATTGTAGGCCTGTACTTTTTTATCCCCTGTACCTTTAGGCTCAATCTCTCCTTTACGTATCCCCCACAACAAACCGCTGTTCGGATTCCCTCGCTCAACATAGGGATCGATCCCGTTTGGAAATTGGTGTCCATCTAAAAGTTGAACACCGTTTAACGTCTCATTATAAGTTGCATTAGACTCCCGCCCAACATGATAAGACGCCCCTGCTAAAGCAAGTAAATCCCCCTCATACGTGCAATCTAAAAATACCTTCGCTGTAACACGCTGTATTTTACCATCGGTACCGCTAAAATCAGCAGACTGCAAAACCGCATCTTGTTTTTTAAGAGCCACTAGACGGTGCTTCAACAATTGCTGAGCGTCACAATCTTCCATATAGTTCAAAAAAATGCGTTCCGCAACCTTAGGTTCAAAAATCCACTGCTCGAAATTGCCATAATGTTTTCCGATCTTTCGATAAAAATCAAGCGCCAAACCACGGACAACAAACTTATTTCCGATATCCGTCATTCCCAAACCTCCCGAACTTAACCCTCCTAAACGGTTACCTGGATCCACCAATAATACAGACTTGCCTGCTTTTGCCGCGGTATAGGCCGCGATAACACCAGCCGATGTTGCACCATAGATACATATATCGACTTTTTGTATTTGTTGCCCTCTCAACGTAGAACAAAGAAAAATAAAAATATAAAGGATTAAATGTTGTCTTTTCATATGTAAATAATTATTTATAAGTGTTAGATTTCATTGGAATAAATGAGCTCGTTTCACTCGGTTTGTTTTTTAAAGGTCATATGGAATGTCCAGATTATCTTCGATGAGCCCTTCGGGGTTATTTTCATTCGTGTTTGTGTTTTGCAATCATGGACATTTCATATGTAAATTATTATTCATTTATTTCAACAATATTCACTCACACTTCGCATATTATTTTACGAAGCCTCAAGGAATAGGCAGATCATTTTAGTTATGCTTTCTTTTGTAGAACGGTATCAATTCCTAATCTTTTATCGTTATTCTTTTCATTAATACCCTGGATTTTGTTCCAAATTCGTATTCGTTACCACCTCTATATTCGGAATCGGCCAGAGGTAATCGCGATCTTTGTCAAATTTACGCGTTTCAATTACCCGCATACTGGCTCTGTTCGTCACGCCATTGTAATTGACTAATCCAGCAGTGCTGATTGTTGGCGCATTGCTCAAAAATCCTCGAGGTACCCTTCCGTATAGGGTAGAATTCATAAATTGCTCTGCAAGATTCCATCGACGCAAATCAACCAGACGAAAACCTTCGTTAGCTAGTTCATATAGCCGTTCCTTACGAATAAGTTCGCGCAACTGCTCCGTATTCTTACCGGGCGTTATAGGAGGCATATTTACCGTAGGCCGCTGACGTATTGCATTAATAGCATCGTACACCGTATTATCAACAGTGCCCGCCTCTAGCATCGCTTCGGCGTAGATCAACAATACCTCCGCATATCTCACCTGCGTAATATTCAATTCAGATTGCATCGTATAATCTTTATCCTGAAAATCCACATATTTCTTCCAGCAGTATCCCGAGAACGAAGCGTAGGCATTGATGGCATCTTGGTTATCAATACGAGATGCTGTAGCGGTTCCATAGCTATAGTTCCAACATTTAATACTGTCTTTATGCGTTTCGAATTGAAAGCCAAAGAAAATAGAACCTGGCAAAGCAACTGTATATCCGAGACGAGGATCACGATTCGCAAAAGGCGTTTCTGGACTATACAATGGCGATTTGTCTATCTCCAAACCGTCTGTACAGGTAAACGCGTCAACGAGAGATTGTGATGGTATTTTATTGGAAGTTCCTTGCGCATTCCTAGATAGAAAAGCACGTGTCACACCATGTGTGCGTGTATTCTGCAGACGTAAATATTGAAATGCAAAAATGATCTCCTTCGAACTCTCTCCAGCATAGCCAAAAAGTTCTTCAAAATCAGGATGGAGTTCGTATACCTGCAAATCCATCACCTCTTTAGCCGAAGCAGCTGCCTCGGTCCATTTCGCATGATGAAGTGCTGCACGCGCGCGTATCGCCAAGGCAGCTCCTTTAGTCGCACGTCCAACATCTGCCCCACCATAGGAAACAGGTAAATCAAGAGACGCCTCCGACAATTCACGCAAAATAAAATCTAAAACTTCTTCCTTACTCGATCGCGGAATATTTGCCTCACTGAGCGGCACCCGAGTCGTAACAAGAGGCACACCTCCAAAATAGTCAAGCAGATATTGGTATACAAAAGCACGAATAAAACGAGCTTCAGCCGTATATCGCTGTAAAAGAGCGGATGCCACCTGACCTTCCAATTTCCCGGTGTTATCCAATACGAAATTACATTTACCGATAATTTTATACGCATTGGTCCAAATATTTCTGGTGTAATCATTATTACTGTCGTGATCCCCCCTTCCTAACGATTGCAAAGGGGATGTGTTACGGTCCCAGCCAATATCCGTTGCATCATCTATTGTCAAATTTACAGGCATATCATCCGTCGGATGATAAACCAATGCACTATATAGGCCATTGACAGCCAATGTCAATTCAGCTTCATTTTTAAAATAGTTATCGTCGGATGGTCCCGAAAGAGGACTTCTATCGAGGTAACCGTCACAAGACGTCCCGATAACCAAACACACAGATAGTATGATTAAAAGTTGTTTTTTAATTGTTTTCATTTTTCGCATCTTTTAGAAAGTAACATCTAGACCAAACGTATACACTTTAACCTGTGGGTAAAAGTTACCGGTACCTACCGGTGCCTCAACATCATAACCCTCCCAGAAATTATCTATACTGAAAAGATTAGATCCATTTGCAAAAAGTCGAAGTTTTTGAATATGTAAACGATCACTAAGGGCCTGCGGAAGTTGGTAACCGATTTGAACGTTTTTCAAACGTAAATACGAAGCATCCTTCATCCAGAATTCCGAAGACTGTTGATTGTTATTCTTTCCAAAAGCCAATCGTGGATAAGCAGCGTTGGGATTATCTACGGTCCACCGATCCTTGTTATCTTCGCGTATTGTTCCCCCTATCGCTCCAGTAGTTGTGAAGGGCTGTATTCCAGACCCGTATAGATAGCCATCAGCCTTGCCTACTCCCTGAAGTAAAAAGCTTAGATCAAAATTTTTGTACGACAAGCTCGCATTCAACGCATAGGTATATCGAGGTACCGTACTTCCGATGATCACTTTATCTGCCTCGGTAATTATACCATCTCCATTTTGGTCTCTGTATTTAAGATCACCTGGCGCCAATTCCCCAAATTGGGTTGCATGGTCCTCAATTTCTTCTACAGATTGAAAATAACCTTCCGTTTGGTATCCAAATAATGAATAGATGGGATATCCTTCGCGATTTACGGTCAATCCGGTTTGATTAATTCCCCGCATATCCAATATTTTATTTTTCACATCGGAAATATTCAAACTCAAATTGTACTTAAATTCTTTTTGCCAATCACTTCGATAACCAAGAGAGACCTCCCAACCTTTATTCTCCACTGCGCCAGCATTCTGATAGGGTGCGTTCAAGCCCAAAATAAGAGGTATATCGAGTTGCAACAAGATGTCGCTCGTTTTTCTATGGTAGTAGTCGGCAGTTAACGTCAGGTTCTTAAAGAGAACAAAGTCAACACCAATATTACGTTCTTCTGTAGATTCCCAAGTAATATTAGGATTGGAAAGATCATTTAAAGCTGCTGTATTAACAATCTGATTACCTAGGGTATAAGAACCCAAATTGACCGCAGATACCGCAGGATAAGTTCCAATAAGCTGGTTGCCCAACCTCCCCCAAGAAACACGCACCTTACCTTCCGTCAACCATGATTTGGCTTCACCAAGAAATGCTTCCTCGGAAAATCGCCAACCCGCAGATGCCGAAGGAAAAAAACCATAACGGTTCCCTTTCAAAAAGCGCGAAGAGCCATCGTAACGTGCATTCAACTCCAATAGATAACGATCTTTAAAACTATAGTTCACGCGGGAAAAGAAGGATTGCAATGCCCATTCAGAAGCTGTTCCTGTAGCGGCTTGATTTAATGCAGATCCTACGTCAAGAACCTGATAATCCGGCAATACAAATATATCGCGAAATCCCTGCATGTTATCGATTCGGTAATCTTCCCGAGAGGCACCCACCAGCCAAGAAATATGGTGATTGCCAAAGGTTTCTTTTGCAGTTAATGTTGCCCGCATATTGTTATACATCTCTTGTGCATTGAATTGTGTCAATGACGATCGAACAGGAACCGCAAAACTAGCCGTGCCATCTGGATTGTACGATTGCACTACTTCACGAAAACTCTTGTTCACCTGAGTTGCGTATTTGGGCGCATAATTCACTTCAGCTGTTAACCAAGTTGTAGGTTTATAAATCACCGACGCATTGATACTTCCAAAAGGAGATTTGTTAGTCGCTATTCCACCATCCTGTGCCGCGGAAACAGGGTTATTTCCGTTCCAGCCCAACCCCCAACTACCATCCTCATTTCTAAACGATTGATTGGCAGGTATACTATTCATCCATTGAAAAAGGCTTTCAATACTTGCTGCAGGCGAAGTGATTATCGGATTAACATACTGTAGATCGACCTTGGCAGAAAACTTATCTGAAAACCGGATATCCATATTGTTCCGAATGGTATAACGTTTGAAGCCACTATTCAGGGTGAGTCCTTTTTGATCAAAGTAACCGAAGGAAGCCAGCATTCGCACTTTATTTGTCCCCCCATTAACGGTTAAAAAATGACTTTGTTGAAATCCAGAGCCTTGTAGAGATTCCTTCTGCCAGTCCGTATTTGGATAAGCGTCTGAACTGCCATCTCCCTGTTGCCGATAAGCCTCCAACAACTCCTCTGGATACAAGGCCGTACTCCCCACATTTGTGTAAGCTTCGTTGGTAAGCAACATGTGATCCAACGCATTAACAAGTTTGGGCATGTTCGTAGGCTTCTGCCAACCAACATAATTATTATAGGATAGCGATATTCGATCACCCGACCCGCGCTTCGTCGTTACCAAAATAACGCCATTTGCCGCACGCGACCCATAAATTGACGACGATGCTGCATCTTTTAATATGGAAACGGATTCAATAAGATTAGGATCAATATTGTTGATAGATCCCTCAATCCCATCGATCATAACCAATGGACCAGGGCTTCCCATCGTGCCAATACCACGGATTCGTATATCGCCCCCATCCGCTCCGGGCTTTCCAGAACGTTGCGTGATTGTAACTCCCGGAGCCATCCCTTGAAGTGCTGCAGAGGTTTGGCCAGCAGGACGTGCAGCAATATCTTCGCCAGAAACCGCAGAAACTGCCCCTGTCAGATTTACCTTTTTCTGAACACCATAACCAACAACAACAACTTCATCCAAATCGCTAACAGTAGCATTTAACGTCAATCTCACATCGCTAGTACCATCCACGATCTGTTCAGCAGATTGATACCCCAACAATGTAAAAACAAGTGTGGGGCGACTCCCATTTATCTGCAATTCAAAAGACCCATCTTGTTTAGAAGAGGTCCCGTTACTCGTTCCTTTCTCCATAATAGAAACGCCTTGCAATGCGGCCCCCTGTACATCTGTAACATGACCACGGATCACACGTTGAAGCACGGGAGACATCGTCGACGAACCAATCGTCCCAAGAGTTATTTTATTAAGTTCAAGTTCTTTCTTATGCGAAATAAGGATAGTCTTATCATCTAACGTATAACGGAGCGGCAGCCCTTTCAGCAGCTCATTTAAAAATTGTACCAACGTCACTTTATTTACATCGATACGCACAGCTTTCATCTTTTTTATTTCATTATAGTCGTATAGAACAACATAATCACTTTGTTTCTCAATCAATTTGAAAGCCTCCTCTAGGCGGATAGCACTAGATTTTAAGGTTATTGTTTGTGAAAAAGTCTCTGCTTTAAGTTGAAAACAACTTATGAGAAACAGGAGATAACAGACTTTAATAAACATAAGCAATTTTCGGATAGCAGGTATGTAAGTACCTTGGAACTGAAAAGTCCGTAGACTCTTCAATCCTAGATTTTTTTTCATAATATTGTAGTAAGTAAGGTTTATGATTCTGTTGTATGCAATGGTCCATAGGCAAAGCTATTGGGGAAGTGTCGTTACCACTTCCCTTTTGCTTTTCGCCAACAGCATTAAGGCGGCGTGTAAGCGGGTATCTTTTTCATTTTTTTAGGGATTAATGATTATCTATTTTACGGATCACCAGCTTTCTATCCGATGTTACCTCTCCTTTTACTTCAAAATTCTGTTCTAAGAACTGAAGAAAAGAGGACAGCTTAACACCTCTACTCATTTTACCTCCCAACTGTATATCCGGTATTTCACTTGCATAAATAATTCTAAGATCGTACCATCGACCAATCATCCGCATACATTCCTGCAAACTCATCCCATGTAAGTCCATGATACCATCTCTCCAAGCAATCGCAGACTCGGCATCCACATCAACTCGATGAAGTGTATTTTTACCTGTATTAAATATTGTCTGCTGATTCGGACGTAGGACGATTTCCTCTCCAGCTGCGTCCACCTTTAGCGACCCTGTTCGTAATGTAGTCTTTGTTGCCATTTCTTCCACATAGGCATTTACATTAAAAGATGTGCCCAATACGGTAATCTGTTGATTTGTTGTTGCAATGGTAAAGGGTAGTTTTGCATTGTGTGTCACCTCAAAATATGCTTCACCAACTAGTTTTACAGCGCGATCCTGAATACCAAAACTCGAATTATAGGCCAATTCACTACCCGCATTTAACCACACTTTAGTCCCGTCTGCCAACAGCAAATTATATTGACCTCCATAAGGCGTTTTTACTTGGATTTTTTGTGGAGCATGATCAATTGGCAATCTCTTACCGTTGGTATAATATAAACTGTCAGCCGAAAGAATAAGTTCAGACTGTGTACCATCTAGCTCATAGGATTGTCCATCCACCGAAATAACAGCTTTTGTTGTACCTGGAATAATATCTTCAGCTGAACTAACAACAGGTGCCACTTCTTCAGAAAGATCATGATAAAGGAAGTAGCCCAGGGTAAAGACCAAAGCAATAGCAGCTGCAATTCCTGCGATCCAAAACCGTCTATCACTACGCCGACTGGATTTTATAATTCTCCGGGAATCAATTTGATCCAAAATCCTTTGGTGGAGAATATCAACCCGTTCCTGAACGATATCTCCATCCATCGGCGTCGTATGCTGATCGAGCACAGAATGAATGACTTCTTCTAGCTGTTTGTCATCCAGATATTGAAGTGACGTAAATAACTTCTCCAGCTCGGACCGCTTCAGCTCTCCCTTTAAAAAGGCCTCGAAATACGCATACGTTTCTTTCTCTTGCTCCACTGTTGTTTATAATTTGGTGTAGATGTGTCATCACATTTCCTAACTATATACGAACGAGAACAAAAAACACACTATGGAAATTTTATTTTTTTTAGATCGTTGTGATAAAAAGAAAAAGAAAGCTGATAAGATAGTCGTGCGAGTAGTTCGCTACAATATAACTTCTGACATCTTTCATCGCACTAACCAACTGATTACTAACTGTTGATATCGATAAACCAAGAAGATCTGCAACCTCTTTATAACTTTTCTCTTCCAACTTACAGAGCGTCAGTATCTCCCTTCTTTTTGGAGTTAATCGTTGAATTGCCTCCTGTATTATGGCAGCTTTCTCTTTATTCAAAAGCGTCTCTTCGGCGTGAAAATAGAAACTAATCGAAGCAGCCCAAAGCTCCAGTTGCAATGCTTTGTCGCGCGTAGCTTTCCGGAACAAGTCTATCGCCAAATGATCTGCGATTCGGTATAGAAAAGTTTTAAATCCCTTATCAGGCTCAATAGCACTGCGTTTATCCCAAATTTTCAGAAACGCATCCTGCAAAATTTCCTCTACGTTCTCCGGATTTTTCACGATACGAGACAAACGATTATATAGCCCAGGAGCGTACATATGATATAACTTGCTAAAAGCATGTATATCACCATTGCTCACTTGCTGTAACAGCAACTGTTCTGCTATTTTGACATTTTCATTCATAACTGGTATTTCGAAGTTACAAATTTTCTTTATTAAATAACCATAGTTCACATTTTTAAGTAATTATCTTCCGAGCAGTTCGACATCGCTGATTCCAATAAACACAAAGAACAGTAAAAAAGAAGACCACGATTAATCGCGGTCTTCTTTCACATCATAGGGATTCCTTTGTAATTAACTTAAATTTTCCAATCTATAGGCATTCGGTGTCTGCCCAACTTTTCTCTTAAACAACCTATTGAAGTGTTGAGGATATTTAAAGCCCAATTCAAAAGCAATCTCACTTACCGTTTTATTTCGATCAAAGATCTTATCTTTCGCCACGTCGATCAGCTTATTCTGAATATATTCCTGTGCGGTCCGTCCAGTCTCTCGTTTAATCAGGTCACCAAAGTAATTTGATGACAGATTTAACTCAGCAGCACAAAAGGCTACAGAAGGAAGTCCTACCTCTTTTTGCTTTTCAGAATAAAAATAACCTTGAAGGATTTTTTCGAAACGTTCCACGACACTTTTATTGGTATTTTCTCTCGTTATAAACTGACGATCGTAAAATCTGATACAGTAATTAAGAAATAATTCTATATTGGAAACAATAAGTTGCCTACTATACCTATCAATAGCATGTCTAATTTCATGCTGTATCTTGGTGAAGCAATCCAACACCATTTCTCGTTCTTGGGTAGACAAATGTAAAGCCTCATTGACTTCATAATTAAAAAATGAGTAATCTGTCATTCTACTCATTAATGATGTTCCTTTTATTAAATCCGGATGAAAGAGCAAAGCCCAGCCTTTCGAATTAAAAACCTTTACATTAGGTTGAAACCCCAGCACTTGTCCAGGAGAAATAAACACGAGGGTACCTTCTTGATAATCGTAGTTTGCTCTACCATATTTCAATTCACCACAAGCCAATTCTTTCAGGTAAATGGCATACAAACCAAAATTAAAGGTCTGCGACGGCATCGGCGTAGCCTTAGACAGATCAATCATAGTGATCAATGGATGCAGTGTCTCCATTCCCCTCATCTGATTATATTGAGATACACTTTCTAGATACACGATATTTTCCATTTCCTTGCTGTATCTACCAAATATAATGAAATCGATCTCCTGTAAATAATTTACACGCTAAATCAGTAATAATGGTAGCAATAACCGTAATTCATACTAAAAAACTTAAAAACAATATGCTATCACGCCATACCAATAACTAAAGTTCAGACAGCATACCTTAGTATAAACAAGCACGATAAAAGCACAACCCCAATTCCCTAAAGATTACCATTATTACGGATTTGAAGGCCAGTTTTTCTAACCCCAATCTGGTATCGCTACATTTATTTGAACGATTTGCCTAAGAAAGGTTAAATTTAGTTTGATTAGATTGCGGAGCTCTAGGAGCTCCGCTGCTGTTTTATTATGTTTTATAAAACAGTTCTCCTTATTAAAATCCAATGTAAGCAAGAAAAGATTTGTCAAATTTTCTCTATAAAACACCTAATAAATTTATTTTGTGTAGCAAACCCATTATATTGCAGCAGAAAGAATTTAAACAACCCTCACAAGGGTTTTATTGATCTATCGGAATCATGAAAAAAATAGGATTTTTATCTTTTGGCCATTGGGCAAATCATCCATCGTACAGTACACGTACAGCAAATGACACCCTACTTCAATCCATAGATCTTGCAGTAGCTGCAGAAGAAATAGGAATAGATGGGGCTTATTTTCGCGTGCATCATTTCGCAAAACAACTTGCCTCTCCATTTCCATTATTAGCCGCTATTGGTGCCAAAACAAGTAAAATTGAAATTGGTACAGGTGTTATCGATATGCGTTATGAAAACCCGCTCTACATGGTGGAAGATGCAAGTGCGGCAGATATTATCGCTGGAGGTCGACTACAATTAGGCATTAGTAGAGGTTCTCCCGAACAAGTCGTTGATGGATGGCGTTATTTCGACTACGGTCTTTCCGAAGGAGAAACAGATGCGGATATGGGAAGAAGAAAAGCTTTGCTATTCTTAGAAAAACTCAATGGTATCGGTTTTGCTGAACCGAATCCCTATCCCATGTTTCCAAACCCGCCAGGCCTGCTACGATTAGAACCCTATGCGGAAGGTTTACGTGAACGTATCTGGTGGGGAGCAGGATCGAATGCCACAGCCATATGGGCAGCTCAGCAAGGTATGTACTTGCAAAGCTCCACACTGAAAGACGATGAAAGCGGTAAACCCTTTCATATACAACAAGCGGAGCAAATCAGACTTTACAAAGAAGCGTGGAAAGCAGCAGGTCATCAGCGAGAGCCACGTGTATCCGTCAGCAGATCTATTTTTGCCTTAATGAACGACCAGGATAAACTTTATTTTGGACCGCAATCCGATAGCGTTGATAAAGTTGGTATGATTGAACCGAACAAGCGAGCCATCTTTGGTAAAAGTTACGCTGCAGAACCGGACAAACTTATCCAAGAATTGGAGAATGATGAGGCTATACAAGAAGCGGACACCCTTCTTTTAACAATTCCAAATACATTAGGCGTAGATTACAACATTCACATTTTATCCGCTATATTAAAACATGTTGCCCCTGCACTGGGCTGGCGATAAGATTATATCGTCATTATTTCTATGATCCACAAAATTCGATATAAAACAAAGATTATCGTGATAGGCGCAGGACAAGCAGGACTCTCTGCCGCCTATCATTTACGAAAACTGGGATTTGAAATCGGCCGAGATTTTATCGTTGTAGACCAGACGGAAAATCCCGGAGGTGCCTGGCAGTTCCGTTGGCCTTCACTCACCCTAAGTACCGTTAACAAAATTCATGATCTCCCGGGCATGGCCTTCGAAGAAACACTCGATGCCGCCAGTAATACCGTCCAGGCAAGTACAGCCGTTCCTCATTATTTCGATTTATATGAAAAGAAATATGATATTCGCGTATTTCGCCCACAAAAAGTAGAAAATATCTTTTTACATGGAGATCGATTTTATATCGATGGATCAACAGCCCAATTTTCGGCATTAGGTATAATTAATGCAACAGGTACATGGGATAGCCCCTACATACCTGATTACCCTGGCGCATCCCTCTTCCAAGGAGAGCAATTGCATACAAAAGACTTTAAATCCTCCGCGTATTTTAAAAATAAACACGTTATTATCGTTGGAGGTGGCATTTCGGCGATACAACTACTCGACCAAATTTCAAAAGTCACCAGCACAACTTGGGTTACCAGACGTCCACCATTATTTAACGAAGGACCGTTCGACGATGCTGCTGGCCATCAAGCTGTAGCTTTGGTGGAAGAACGTGTACGAAAAGGCCTCACTCCCGAATCTGTTGTATCCGTAACGGGACTTCCCTATTCGTCTGAGGTCAAAGACATGGAAAAACGTGGGGTATTAAATAGGTTTCCCATGTTTAGTGAAATAACAGCCTCAGGCGTCAAGTGGGAAGACGGCAGAGAAGAAAAAGCGGACATAATCTTATGGAACACGGGCTTTAAAAGCTCTTTAGCACATCTCGATAAGGTTCTGCCCCGGGAAAAAGCTGGTGGAATTCGTATGACGGGAAGACTGGCGACAATGGTTGAAAAAGAACCGAGAATACATCTGGTTGGATATGGCCCTTCGGCATCTACAATCGGGGCCAATCGCGCAGGAGCTGCGGCTGTCCGCGAACTCATCAGTACGTTGAATATTTCAATCATCTAAACCAGAAAATCTGAATAAATAGATTATCAGAACACTTTAGAAGAAAGCAATCTATAAATGGAGAGATTTAAACAAAATAAAGCACCATGCCCAGTCCTATTATAGCTATAAACAACCATAAAAACATACCTTGTAGCATCGGCTTCAAACCTATACCCTGCAACAGATCGCTTGTCAGCCCCGAACCTATGAGAAACAATGTAACGGTCAATAAAACTTTTGAAACCGTCACCACTATCGGTGAAAAGTTAGAAATGGAAGGAAGATACGTGTTCAGTATCATCGCTAAAATAAATAGACCGATAAAGTAAGGGATTTTTATCCGAACCCTATCCTGCTTAAACAGCTTAGCTGCTAGCAAGGTCAGGGGAATAATCCACAATGCTCTTGTCAATTTCACTGTCGTCGCAATTTTTAGAGCTTCTGGACCATACTTAGTCGCAGCCCCAATTACAGAACTGGTGTCTTGTATCGCAATTGCGCTCCAAATTCCAAATTGCGTTTGGCTAAGCTGAAAAAGCTGTCCAAATAAAGGGAATATATACATGGATACCGCATTAAGCATAAAAATAATACCGAGCGATACGGTAAGATGCTTTTCCTTTGCCTGAATCGTAGGTGCAATAGCTGCAATAGCACTTCCGCCACAAATGGCTGTACCAGCAGCAATTAAAAATGATGTTATAGCATCTATTTTAAGCAACCGCCCAACAGCATAGCCTAACGCTAAGGTCGAAAAAATAGAAACAACCGCTAACAAAAAACCTTCTTTACCAGCTTGGTAAGCCGATTCTAAATCCATACCAAAGCCTAACCCTACAACAGAAAGCTGCAACAAAAAGTGCGTAATTTTATGATTAACGTCCTCATACGGATTACCAATTAATTGAGCTACTCCGATCCCCATCAATAATGCTAAAGCTGGCGTAACAAAGGAGGAGCAACACACACCCACCAACACAACAAAAATGATTTCCTTCCATTTCAGATGTCTTTCAAAAAATTGAAGAGACCTGTTTGCCTTTTGCAATTTATCATCCATACTTTTCATCTTTTACTGCGACAAAGATGCAGTCAAAAAAAGGGCTTTCATCATCACAAAAAGCAATTCAGCATAACAACAAGTTATACGAACCAAAACAAGAAACCATGTTAAGCTAAAAAATTAAATTTTAAGAAGAGATAGCTAGAAGAGTCATGACCTAAACGAAAAAGGAGCTGTTCTTTAGACAGCCCCCTTATTAACTATGATAATAATCCAAATCGTTAAACAATAAATTCATCCACGATCTCCAGGATTTTATATTATTCTTTCTTTTTATCTAACGCCTTATCAATTGCATCACCTGTAGATTTTGCCGCATTTTTTGTTGCTTCGATGGCTTTGTCAGCCCCTTCCTCTACTTTATGACCAGCCTTTACAGCCTCTTGTTTCACTTTTTCCCATGCAACAGTAGCATCGTCCAATGCTTTTTTAGCCGTAGCTTCAGCTTGCTTATCCCCTTTTTTAACAGCCGCATCCAAATCCTCTTGGGCTTTCTTTACCTGTTCTTTTGCATGGTCAATCTGATGGTCTAAATCGGCATGTACATGATCTGCATCCTCCTCTACTTCATGAAGTGTGCTATCCAAGTGCTCTTTAGCTACTTCATCAGCACTTTTGTTTTCTCCTGAGGGATTACTATTACATGCTGCCAAGCTTAACAAAGCACAAGCTGTTGCCAATACGCTAATTTTTTTCATTTTTCTTTGGTTTAAAAGTGTTTATAATTTTCATTTGTTAAGTGTTAAACCCAATTAACATTAAATTGTTTTCTTTACTATAAAGAAAGATGGCATCTCCTTGTTGTAAAAATTTACAACAAGGAGATGCCATCTTTTAACGTTCGAGCAGAACTATAAAGCCCAAGCCCGGTCCCCTTTTTTATAGGGATAATCGCCATCATATTTTCCTGGGACGGCAACGTAGCGCAAAGCTTTTGTTGCCCCCAATTCAGACGTAAAGAAGCCCAATATGGTTAACTGCCTTAGCATGCTGAAATAATGCACAGGCTTATTGGCTTCCTCTTTCTTTTCATAATCTACACGTTCCGTATCGATTTCAGTCAACAATGCCGTTCTCTGCTCAGCTGATAATTGCTGGAATTTCTTTCCGTATTTCGATTCAGCCAGCTCATCGATTGTTTCAAGACCTTTCAAAAATATCTTTTGCTCCTCCTCCGTATAACAGTCTCTCACAACGACAGGAATAAACGCCCCGACCCCCGCTTCTTTGGCACCCGGTGTGTTTGTTTGCGGAACAATCGTTTCCGCAATATTACCCAAAAAATCGATGTAATTGTCGGCGAAAAGTTCCGCAACCGCCGGTGAGGCTTGGCGAACACAGCCTTCTAAAAACAACTGGCTACCAATAACAGCTCCTCCGAATAAAAACGACATACGTCTTAATGCTTCTCTTCTATCCATAATTTTATTTCGTTACAGGATTTACAAATTTCCTTTTTTCAATTCGTTAACAGCAAAATCCGCAGCCCTAGCGGTCATCGCCATGTAGGTAAGGGATGGATTGACACAGGCTGCAGAAGTCATACATGCACCGTCGGTCACAAATACATTCTTTGCATCCCACACCTGGTTATTTCCGTTCAGCACCGATGTTTTCGCATCTCTTCCCATACGCGCTGTACCCATTTCGTGAATCCCCTGTCCAAAGCCATAGACATTATCGTAGGTATAAACATCCTTCACACCAGCAGCTTCAAGCATAGCCTTTGCTTCATTAGCCATATCTTTACGCATCTTCAACTCATTATCCTTGATTTCCACATCCATTGCCAGAACAGGTAATCCCCACTTATCTTTCTTTTCTTTGTCCAAGGAGATCTTGTTCTCGTGATAAGGAAGAATCTCACCAAAGCCACCGAAACCAATCGTCCAACTTCCGGGTTCGGTAACAGCTTCCTTAAATGCAGCACCGATATGTAGTTCAGGAATCTCGCGAGACCAACCTTCACGGCCAGCACCACCCTGATAACCAAAGCCGCGCACATAATCCCGCTTATCGCTCTCAACATTCTGGAAACGAGGAACATACAAACCATTCGCACGACGACCAAAATAGTATTTATCTTCAAATCCTTCCACACGACCACCAGCGCCAACACCAAGATGATGATCCATCACATTATGTCCCAATTCGCCACTCGAACTTCCCAATCCTCCTTCCCAGACATCCGTTGCCGAGTTCATCAACACCCAGGCCGAATTCAATGCCGAAGCATTTAAAAAAACCACCTTTGCAAAATATTGATACGTTTGGTTATTCTGTGCATCCAAGATCTCTACACCTGTTGCGCGTTGCGTATCTTTATCGTAAAGAATACGGGTTACAATAGACCAAGGTCTTACGGTGAGGTTGCCCGTTTTCATCGCTGCCGGCAAAGTTGCTGATTGCGTACTGAAATAAGCGCCGAAGTTACACCCCAACCAACATTTGTTCTGATATTGGCAGTTTACCCTTCCATTATGAGGAACCGTAATGTTAGCCGTTCTTCCAATGATAAAATGTCTTTTACCTCCATACAGCTGTTTAATACGTGCTGCCACATCTTTTTCCACCACGTTCATCGCCATTGGAGGCATAAATTCTCCATCCGGCAAAATAGCTAGCCCATCACGGTTACCACTAATACCTGCAAAACGTTCCACATGACTATACCAAGGAGCAAGATCTTGATAACGTATAGGCCAGTCTACACCATGACCATCTTTCATATTCGCCTCAAAATCAAGGTCGCTCCAGCGATAGCTCTGTCTACCCCAGGTTAATGATCGACCGCCGACCTGATAACCTCTAAACCAGTCAAAGCGTTTCACCTCTACATACGGGCTCTCCTGTTCATTGACCCAAAAGCTCTCATTGGCATCATTTAACACATAATCCCGTTTTAGTACAGGGTGGTTATTGATCATCTCCTGCGTCCGAACACCACGATGTTCAAAATCCCATGGATTTTTCGTTGGGCTCTTATAATCTTTAACATGCACAACATCTCTACCCCGCTCCAACATGATAGTCTTTAAACCTTTTTCGGAAAGTTCTTTGGCAGCCCAACCACCGCTGATTCCCGAACCGATGACAATAGCATCGTACACATTATCTTTCAACATAAGTTTCTTGGTATTAAGTTTTTTATCCCTACTCTAGTTTGCTACTTTATGAAACAAACTTAAACATTTCAACTGTAAAAAGTAAAGGGAAACAGCCGACTATGTAAAATAAAGAAGGTGTTTCCTAATTGTGGAAACACCTTCTCATTATCTGATAAAAATCCGCGTAAGTAAATTCTTCTCAGGCTTATGCAGTCATCGCTTCTTTTAACGCTTTAGCTGCTTCTGCTGGATTTTCAGCACCATAGATTGCTCCACCTGCAACGGCAACTTCTGCGCCAGCCTCAACAACACCTTTAATAGTATGGATATTCACCCCACCTGCAATAGAGAAAGCTACACCAGCCTCTTTACCTTCGTTGATTAGCGTCTGTACCGAGTAACCAGGAAGCGCTTGCTCATCAAGACCTGCATGAAGTTCTACAAAAGATGCACCTAAAGCAATTACCTCTTTCGCTCTTTGTACTCTATTTTTTACCCCAATAGTATCAACAACCACTTTTTTGCCGTATTTCTTACCTGCTTCTACCGCTCCTTTTACTGTTGCATCATCTACAGTCCCCATAACGGTTACTAAATCTGCACCCGCTTTGAAGGCCATCTCTGCTTCTAATGCACCAGTATCAGCTGTTTTCATATCTGCAAAAACTAACTTATCCGGATGTGCAGCTTTCATTGCCGTCACCACCTGAAGGCCTTCTTGCTTAATCAATGGAGTTCCTAACTCAATAATATCAACGTAAGGCGCTACCTGCGCTGCTAGTGCTAATGCTGCTTCTGTTGATAACAAATCAATTGCTACTTGTAATTTTGCCATGTTATAAAATTTATATTCTTGTTTGTGTTATTCTAAATTTGCGTGTTTAGGCCATAGATCTTCTTTTGTTAGTCCAGACTCTTGCCAAAGCGTCCAGAAAATGCTATCCGAGACCAACAGCACCGCTTGCTCGAAAAGACTACCCGCATATTGTTCGGATATATTCACACTAAAATCGGTCTTCGTTGCAGCCGGTATCAAAAGCAATTGGTCAGCGATCTGCGCTAAAGGACTCTCTCCATCAGCAGTTATCGCCAAAACACCCGCCTGCTGCTTTTTTGCTTTTTCCACTGCGGCCAATACAGTCCCTGTTGTTCCAGACCCCGAGGCTACGATCAATACATCCCCCTCCATAATCGCCGGTGTCACAATTTCCCCCACCACATAAACTTCATACCCCAGGTGCATCAGACGCATGGCGCCCATTTTCAATGCTAATCCACTTCTTCCAAGACCTAAAAAGAAAAGACGCTTAGCCTCCTTGAGTACGGAGACAGATGCCGAAATTTGCTCAAAATCAAATTTCTCAAAGAGATTTCTGTGTTCCTCAAGAATTGCCTCAAGATGTTGCTGTGCTTTTTTTGCGTTTTCCATGTCGTTATATTTCGAAAGCAAAAGTACATGGACATTCTTCCTCAAGCGTATACAATACCATCATTTTATAGCATTATACCATCAAAGCAAGAGGCAGAAATTTTTTTAAATATATTTGCATCTATTAACTGTGATTTTCAATAAATTTATAGGCGAACAAAATGTTAGAAATCAAGAGGGAAAACGTATTTAACACGAAAGTAGATGCAGGCCATACGTATCACATGGATTCGTATGAACTTACCTTACTGGAAACGACTATAGATACTACCGTACAGCATAGTTTCAAAGAGCCTATACTGTATAATCTATTGCGTGGCAAGAAAACTTTGCGCCTACAAAACGATTACCTTTACGATTATTTACCAGGAACGACCATGATCGTTCCTCCAAACCTGGAGATGGAAGTATCTTTTCCGGGAAGTTCAGCAGAACAGCCTACACAATGTTTATCGCTTACGATCGATCGCGTGAAAGTTATTGACTCACTTAACCTCTTGAACGAACGATATCCACGTAAAGATGGCTTACTTTGGCAGCTCAACCTGAACGACTGTAGTTTCATTGAAAACCTAGAGATTAGCCAGATCATCGAAAAATTATTCCGCCTGTCTGTACAAAGTAGTCATGAAACGCAGATTATCGCAGAATTGACCTTAACAGAGCTCATTATCCTGTTATCGCAAAAGCAACTTCTTTTAGGTATGGAACAACCGCAGGAGCGGAATTCCGTCCTATTCGATATCATTCACTATATCAAACAACACATTACCGAAAATATCAGTGTAGATCACCTAGCCGAACAAGCAGCTATGAGTTCCGCATCGCTCTTTAGGTCCTTTAAAAAAGAATTTAACATCTCTCCAGTAGAATACATTACAAAAGAAAGAATACGAGCAGCAAAACAGATTTTACTCACGCAACCGACTGCGACAATTGCGGAAATAGGTTACCAGCTTGGTTTTTCCACGCCCAACTATTTCGCACGTGTATTCAAGCAGCACGAGCGCATAACACCATCAACATTTAGAGAACAAAATTTAATATATAAATAAAGTACATCATGAATAAATATGATTTTGGGATTGTAGGCTTAGGCGTAATGGGACGTAACCTGTTACTCAATATTGCCGATAACCAATTTGCCGTAGCCGGTTTAGATTTGGACCCAGAAAAAGTAGCATCACTTCAGGCAGAAGCCGGTGCTGAGCATCAAATACATGCAACCACAGATGCGGCAACATTTGTTGGACTTATTCAACAACCAAGAGCAATCATGTTATTAGTACCTGCTGGTAAGCCAGTAGATAGTGCAATCCAAAGCCTACTTCCTTATTTGGAAAAAGGCGATATCATCATCGACGGAGGAAACTCTTACTTTCCAGATACCGATAGAAGGTTCACTGAACTACAAGCGAAAGGTATACATTTCTTCGGTATGGGCATCTCCGGTGGAGAAAAAGGTGCCAGAAGAGGTCCGAGCTTAATGCCAGGCGGCGATCGCCAAGCATACGAGCGCTTGCGTCCAATTTTTGAAGCCGCTTCAGCGAAGGTCGATGGAGAACCTTGTGTAGAATTTTTAGGCAATGGATCTGCCGGAAACTATGTAAAAATGGTACACAATGGAATTGAGTACGGTATCATGCAGCTCTTGGCTGAAACCTACGATTTGATGAAGAAAGCCTACGGATTACCAACAGGCACCATCCAACAAGCATTCGAACAGTGGAATAATGCGGAGTTGCAGTCTTTCTTAGTAGAAATCACCTCAGAGATTCTAAAACGCAAAGAAGAAAATGGGGCGTATCTTGTAGACTTGATTTCAGATTGGGCAAAATCAAAAGGAACAGGAAAATGGACTTCACAAAACGCCATGGACCTACAAGTTCCGATTCCTGTAATCGATGCAGCAGTTAATATGCGCGATATGTCCAAGTACAAACCCGAACGTATCGAAGCTTCCAAAAGCCTTATCTGGGACCAGGGACAAACAGCAACTGCGGATATCAATGAAATTAAAGAAGCGTTACAGTTTGCTATACTCGTCACCTATGCACAAGGATTGGCACAGCTTACCGTAGCATCTGAAACGTACAATTATGAGCTAAACCTCGAAGTTGTTACTAAAATCTGGCGAGGAGGCTGTATCATCCGTTCGGTAGCATTAGAAGATTTCAGAAAGGCCTACGACAAAAATCCGGCTTTACGCAATATTTTATTAGACGAAAATATTGGTCAGACAGTGAGCAAACTTCAAAAAAGTGTGCGTAATGTCGTAAAAACGGCAGTTGAAAAAGGTATTCCTGCCGCAGCATTCCTAAATGCACTAACATATTTTGACGCTTACCGTTCTGAAAATTTACCGACAAATATCATCCAGGCGCAACGCGACTATTTTGGCGCGCATACCTATGAACGAATAGATCGTGAAGGCACATTTCATACGCAGTGGGACTAATTTAATTTAGAGAGAAAAAATGGTAGCAGATAAAAAACAACCGACATCCATTGTCATTTTTGGTGGTACAGGTGATTTAGCTAAAAGAAAACTTTTCCCCGCCTTCTACAATTTATTTTTAGACGGATGGATGCCTGATAATTTTCATATTCTGGCATTAGGTCGAAAAGATTTCGACAACGACACATTTCGCGAATATATCAAGAAGAACATCAACGAATTCTCCCGTGTTAAGATCACATCTGATGAGCAGTGGGAAGTATTTAGCGATAAAATCTCTTTTTTTAATTTCAACATCAACGAAGAAGCTTCGTTTCAAGAATTGAACGAACGATTGGAGGACATTGATGCAGACATCAACGAACGCTCTAACCGATTGTTCTATTTATCTATTGCACCGAACTTTATCGATGCAATTTCCCAAAACATCAAAAAGTTTGGTTTAGCAGAACAATCTGCCACGGACCGCATCATTATTGAGAAACCATTCGGACACAATAAAACATCCGCAATAGAACTAAATGATATGCTCTCCCGGACGTTCAAAGAAGAGCAAATCTACCGTATCGACCATTACCTGGGTAAAGAAACAGTACAGAATATCCTAGCTTTTCGCTTTGGAAACGCCCTTTTTGAGCCACTCTGGAACCGTAATTACATCGAATCCATCCAAATTACAGTAGCGGAAGAAGTGGGCGTTGAAGATCGTGGAGGCTATTATGAAACATCGGGAGCATTGCGAGACATGATCCAAAATCACCTCCTCCAAATGCTTTGTATGGTCGCTATGGAACCACCGACCTCATTCACTTCCGAAGAGATCAGAAACCGAAAAGTAGATGTACTAAAAGCAATACGACGCATAAAGCCAGAGGAAGTAAACCACTACACCGTGCGTGGACAATACGCTGAAGGTTGGGTTAAAGGGAACAAAGTGCCAAGATACCGTGACGAAAATGGTGTATCGCCAACATCAAATACCGAAACTTTTGCCGCTCTGAAATTCTACATCGACAACTGGAGATGGCAGGGTATCCCTTTCTATCTACGTACAGGGAAACGTATGCAAGAAAAACACTCTTCGATTACTATTGAATTTAAACCAGTAGCACACTCTGCATTTTCTGGAGCAAACAATCTATCACCAAACAGGCTTATTATTAACATACAGCCTGAGATGGATATTCTTCTTCGTTTTATGACGAAAAAGCCAGGCTTAGACATGAAGCTAAAAGCTGCAGAAATGGTATTTGACTACTTCGAATGTTCGCCGCAGACACCTGAAGCTTATGAAACCCTTTTACTTGACGCTTTAGATGGTGACACCACTTTGTTTATGCGTTCCGATCAAGTAGAAGAAGCTTGGGATGTCATCAGCACCATCATGGATGTTTGGGAAGATGAAAATGCAGATCTACCAAATTACCAAGCAGGAAGCTGGGGACCAGAAGCAGCAGAAGCACTTTTGGCGAGACAAGGACACGCTTGGACATCAAACACGCATTATAAAAATAAATAGCCATGTTAGAAGTATATCATAACGCTGCAGAAATTACGTCAAAAGTTGCCCACTATTTCTTAGAAGCCGCTCGATCTGCAATCGCGTCAAGAGGAAAGTTTACCGTTGCTTTAACCGGCGGAAGCTCTCCGGTAGAAATCTATAAATTATTGGCCACACCTGCCTATGCAGAAAGTATTGACTGGGCTAAGGTTTTTGTTTTTTGGGGTGATGAGCGCTGGGTTCCATTTGAAGATGATCGTAGCAATACCAAAATGGCTTTCGAGACACTATTGAATCACGTAAACATACCCAAGGAAAATATATTCCCAATGTACCAAGAAGGTGTAACTCCAGAAGATTACGCTGTAGTATACGAGAATAATATACGGGAAATAGTTGGAAAAGAAGGAAAGTTCGATCTCATCCTTTTAGGAATGGGAGATGACGGCCACACGGCTTCACTTTTTCCAGGAACAAAAGTACTGCAGGAAAACGTCAAATGGGTGGATGCCTACTTCCTAGAAAGTCAAGATATGTATAGAATTACGCTTACAGCTCCGCTTCTCAATAAGGCACATCAATTAATCGTTATCACTTTTGGAGAAAAGAAAGCACACGCACTAAAGGAAGTGTTATCAGGAACCTATCAACCTGAACTTTATCCGACACAGCTTCTCAAACCAGAAGATGGTACACTTGTATTTACTGTAGACAAACTTGCTGCAGGACAATCCTAAGTCAAACCATACAGAACCGATTCAAGTCAAAAGCGAATCGGTTCTTTTTTATCTACATCTCCCCTCAAGGTATCCAAAGTTTCTATCCCGCGCTACTCTTC
Organism: Sphingobacterium sp. LRF_L2; assembly: GCF_965644235.1. Lineage (NCBI taxonomy): Bacteria > Pseudomonadati > Bacteroidota > Sphingobacteriia > Sphingobacteriales > Sphingobacteriaceae > Sphingobacterium > Sphingobacterium sp. LRF_L2. The sequence continues at coordinate 490,614 of NZ_CBFFRI010000004.1, forward strand.
CTACAATTACGTCTAAAGTGCCCTACGGCTTGCAGGTCTAAAAATATTTTGAGATATTAGAAACAAACAGAAAGTCGATAGATTATGAAGTATGTTAGCTATATCGTGTTTTACGTATACTTTTTCAGTTTCACAGCCGTACTGGCACAATCTGCAGACTCCGTAGCAAGAGAAAGCCAACCTGAAATTGCAGAGCGGGCATCGGAATTAGAAACGATGCGCGAACAGCAGTACAAAGACTCCCTGTACCGAATAAAACTAGAAGATCAATTATTGGACGTAAAGCTCGGAGATGGAGCCGAAAAAAGCAGACTTATGGCAGAGCTCCGTGCCCTACAAAGTCGCGACTCCATCATGATGGCACGACGCAAAACCAAAGTCGACTCCCTAAGGCAGTTAAATAAAGGCATTCCGGTCGTGGCCTTTCGCGATACCCTCTATCATATCTATACCTCCATTGGAAGTTATTCCGCGCAAGATCGAGCCGATGCTGTAGAAAGCCGGCTTCAAAATTTAGCAGACAATATGGCCTTCAATACCGACTCCATGCAGATTGAACAAAATGAAGACACCTGGCTGCTGTCCTGGAAAGATCAAATCCTGCTAAGTGTCAATCAACAAGATGCCCTCTGGGCCAATCAAGAAGCAGGAACCTTGATAACAGCCTACAAAGCACGCGTCAAACAAGCCATAGATAATTACAGAGAAGCAACCAGCCTCAGTAGGATCCTAAAAGCTATTGGGCTCTCCTTCGTCATTCTAGCCAGCCTATCGCTTATTATTGTCGGTATAGGAAGAATCAGCCGTTTTTTAAAACGCAAGATTTTGTCCAGTAGAGGGCATATTTTTAACGGTATTAAAATAAAAGGTTACACGCTAGTAACCGCCAAAAACCAAATAAAATTCGTTTGGAGTATACTCACACTGCTTCGCTGGATACTTATTATTGTCTCCGTATACTTGGCGTTACCTATTATTCTAAACCTATTTCCAGAAACAGAAGGATATGCACCCGTATTATTAGGATACTTTTTAGCTCCATTGCGTAAGGTGGGAACTGCATTTTTGCACTATATCCCCAACATGATAACCATAGCAGTCATCTATGTTGTCTTTCACTATGTCCTAAAACTACTCAAGTTTTTCGCTAAGGAATTACAAAGTGAAGCCTTAAAGATTTCTGGTTTCTACAAAGAGTGGGCATTGCCAACTTACCAAATCCTGCGTATCCTGCTGTTAGCCTTCTTTTTAGTCGTTATATTCCCCTATCTACCTGGATCAGACTCCCCGATTTTTAAAGGGATATCTGTATTTATCGGTGTACTTTTCACGTTCAGTTCTGCAGGAGCCTTAGGCAATATTGTTGCAGGGCTCATGCTGACATACATGCGTTCATTCGCGATAGGCGATCGGATACAAATCGGTGAAATATCCGGAGATATCATCGAAAAGTCCCTACTTGTCACACGGATACGCACAATAAAGAACGAAGTTATCTCCATCCCAAATGCGCAAATACTAAACAACCACACCATAAATTATAGTGCGGATGCAGAAGAACTTGGTTTAATTGTTCATGTAAAAATCACGCTGTCTTATGAAATCCCGTGGCAGGACGTACATCAATTAGCGATAACAGCAGCCAATAAAGTGGATCTCCTAGCCAAAGATCCTGCGCCCTTTGTACTACAAACAGGACTAGACGACTTTTACGTCGCGTATCAGCTGAACGCTTATACCAAATATCCCCACAAACAGGCCTTCATTTACTCGGAGCTCTATAAACACATCTTAGATGTATTTCATGAAGCGGGGGTTGAGATCCTTTCCCCACATTACCACGCCGTACGTGATGGAAGCTTACGCGATATTCCCGAATCTTATCGAAAAGAACAACGCTTTAACGAACCCTTTCACGTCAAAATCAAACGAGAAGATCAATAAGAAAAGCTTTAGGTCACAAAAAAGGTGCTTACTATAATGGTAAACACCTTCCGATTATTAACAAAATACCTTGTTATTACCGTTTTTTTGGTTCCTGCATCCTACCCATCCGCTCAGCCACAAGCACATCAGGGAGCACATTACTCGCAGTAACTATAACTTTATTTTTAAAACCCGATATCACCTTAGATTTTCCCTGCATCAAACCCTCATAGCCATCTTTAGCAACTTCGCTTGCTTTCCCCAATTTACTATCCATAATTTTCGAGTCCTGCATACCAGCCTTATTAAAAAAGTCTGTATCTGTCGCTCCCGGTTCCAGTACAGTGATTGTTACCTGGCTACCTTTGATCTCTTGTGCGACACCCTCTGAGAACGACAGCACGTAAGATTTCGTAGCATGATAAACCGCCTGCCACGGTCCCGGCATTTCCGAAGCTATGGATCCCAATTGCAATATTCTACCTTTATCATGTGCCAACATATCCTTCAAGAATAGATATGTCAGGGTGGTCAGGGAAATGATATTCAATTGAATAATTTCCAACACACGGTTGATATCTGTCTTTGTGAAAAGCCCATATTGACCTTGTCCTGCATCGTTCACTAAAACATCAATAAAAATATTTTTATCGCGAATTTCTTGATAGAGTTCGAATCCCGCATTTGCCAAACTTAAATCCTTCGCGATGGTAATCACTTCAACATGATATTTCCTTTCCAATTCATCCTTAACTGTTGCGAGACCTTCCTCTGTGCGTGCCACGATCACGATATGGTAGCCATCCTGAGCAAACAACGTGACCAATTCTCTGCCTATTCCCGAAGTCCCTCCTGTTATCAAGGCATATTTTTTCAAATTTTCATTTTTCATACGCTTTCTTTTGTGTTGAACCTTTATTCGCGATCTTCTAAAGAAGAAACGTCCTTAAGAAATTTAGGTTCTAAAAACACAGCATTTCCCGTAAAAAATCAAGAAAGAATACGTACATGCCCCCTATGCATCACGCTCAACTGCCTATTAGTCCTCCTTATCTGTAAACAACTCTTTCAAAAGTTTCTTCAAATCAATACCTCTTCCCAGCACAGGCTTAAAGATATCCCCCATCTCCTCGACTCTTGCCAAACTATTTTCTATCGTAAAGTCTGTCATCCGTAAGCCTTTCTTTACCTCCTCCCAGTGCAATGGCATAGAAACAGGCGCAGCAGGTTTAGGTCGCACAGAATAAGGAGATGCCAGCGTCGCAGCTGCTTTATTTTGTAGGAAATCGATGTATATTTTTCCTTTACGCTTGGCAAGCATCCGCTCCACACTCGTTGTTTCGGCCATTTGCTGATGTACTTCGCCAGCGATATACCGTGCGAATAGTTGGCTTTGTTCATAAGTATATTTTTGGCCCAAAGGAATATAGATGTGCAAGCCCGTCGATCCGGAAGTTTTACAATACGAATCAATAGCAAGAGACGATAGCAAGCTATGTATAGTACGTGCTACGTCGATCACTTGACCAAAGGTATTGTTTTTATCAGGATCCAAATCCAACACACAATAGGTTGGATAATCTGGCTTCTTGGCCGTACTGAACCAGGGATTGAGTTCTATTGTCCCTAAATTAACCATATAAAGCAAAGCATCTTTTCCATTTGCCATCATATAGTTTTTTGCTTCTCCATCGGCCTCATAAGGAAAAAGTTCAATCCAATCCGGCACTTTCCCTGTCACATCCTTTTGGTAAAAACTATCCCCCTCAATACCATCCGGAAAACGATTCAAAGACAACGGTCGTCCCTTGAGATAAGGTAAGATGAATGGAGACATCTGCTCATAATACTGTAGCAAATCTCGCTTCGTATATTTTTCTTTCGGCCAATACGCTTTAGACAAATTGGTTAATTTCAGCTCATTCTTTCCAATTTTGAGAATCTGCGACTCAGCTGTCGGATCTAGCGCCATATTGTTACGCTTCTTATTACCTTTTGTTCCATCCTTTTTATGATCTGTCCTAACTTTCCCTGCAGCCCGCGGTTTTTCAAGTGTTACTGTCGAAGCCGCCTTATCCTCCCGTAGCGCAATAAATGCTGGATGTCGGAACACTCCGTCCGCTGTTACCTCCGAAAAATTTATCTCACAAACGACAGTCGGCCGGAGCCAAGTGACCTGAGCGTTGAGGGGATTCGGCCGAAATTGCGTCGCTTTATTATACTCAACATCTCCCTTAAAGGGACTCGTCTTACGTTGAAGTGGCTTAAACAGTTGAAGAAGCTCCCGTTGTTTACGCTCGGTAAATCCCGTTCCCACCTTTCCTACATAGCGTAGCTTCTTCCCTTCATAGACAGCAAGAAGTAGAGAACTAAAAAGTTTGCTAGAACCTTCATTTTTAGTATATCCAGCAATAACCACCTCCTGTCGCTTCTGCACCTTCACCTTCAACCAATTGCGCGTACGTTTACCCAGTAAATAACGGCTATCCGAACGTTTAGCGATTATACCCTCTAAACCAATCTGTTGCGCCGCCAGATAGAAATCCGTACCTTGTGTAGACACGCTATAACCAACACGTATTCTTCCCGTTTTCGGAACAATAGACTGCAAAATCGCTTTTCTCTCCCGTAGAGGAAGTCCCATTACGTTTTTTCCGTTATACCACAAGATATCAAACACATAATAGTAGAGTGTGCCGTCCTCGTCTTCTCGCCAATTTTGCAGTGCAGCAAAATCAGACAGCCCCTCGTCGTTCAATACCACAACTTCCCCATCTAGCACAGCTTCGATGTCCCAATCCTGCAAAGCGTCGACAATAGGATAATATTTCTCATTAAAAGACTTATCATTACGCGAGCGGAGTTGCACTTGTTCTTTACGACAACACGCTATTGCTCGGTATCCGTCCCATTTTACTTCAAATTCCCATTCATCATCATCAAAAGACCGATCGGTTAGTGTCGCCAACATAGGCTTTACATGTTTTGGAAATGCCGAAGTCGTTGCTTTCCCTAAAGCCTGCTTTTTATTCCGCAAAGGCTTCGTTTCCAAGATTGCATTCGGATCAAGTTGCACCTCCAACTTACGGCGTACTTTCGTCGTACCGCTCCCTGCAGCGTTCTTTTCCTTGCCGAGCGACGCCGTACCAATTGCTGTCTGCTTGAGATCAGCCAATGTTTTATTGGTTTTTACAGAGCGATCTTTCTTTGTGATATCTTCGCTCCCTGCATAATCATCGTTATGCTTGATCAAAAGCCAAGCGTTATCCCCTTTCCCTCTCATTTGTACCAAGGCAAACTCACCTTTTAGCTTTTCACCATGCAAGACAAACTTAAGAGATCCTGCTGCAAGTTCCTTTAGTAACAATCGTTCATTGGACTTTTTACCTGTTCCTTTGCTGATCGGCTCATAGGTTCCTGCATCCCATACGATAACCTCACCTGCACCATAGTTACCCGCAGGAATACTTCCTTCGAAATCCTTGTAATCATAGGGGTGATCTTCGGTCATCATAGCAAGCCGTTTATCTTTCGGATTTAAGGAGGGACCTTTAGGCACTGCCCAACTTTTCAGCACCCCATCCATCTCTAAACGGAAGTCATAGTGTAAAGCTCTTGCATCGTGTTTTTGCACCACGAAACGCAATGATTTTTTTCCCGGTTTACCACTTTTTGGTTCAGGCGTCTGTTTAAAATCACGCTTCTTCTTATATTTCGATAAAGCCATGTCATCCATTTTTTGAGAGAAAGTACTAACCTGTTGACCGCGGACGTGAGGCAAACGTCGACGCAAGAACCGGCGGTATTCCTATGCGTTGTAAAAGCCCTTTCAACGTGGAAACTATTAAATTAGAAGAGCCTATTCGAGGTAGAATCGCACAAGAAAGACCACTAAATAAAGGCTTCAAGTGTGGAATTTCTTCATTCACCAAAAAAATAATTTTAGCCGTTGAGGTCATTTCACTCAGACGATCAGCAATACGATGAAGATCTACCACTGCCAATTCGAGATCTAGCAACAAAACATCCAACTTATGCGCATTCAACACCTGCGTATCCTCCATCGCGTCGGACCACCCATATTCGAAAATAACATCCAATAGTTCGCCCGACTCCTGCTGCAATAACATTTGCATGGCAAACCGCCAACTCCTGCTTGCACTTATTATTCCTACATTTAGACCTTTCATCATTTATCGTATTATTTGGTTAGTAATTTTCATAAGCATGTTTATTTAATTAACGCAGAAAACAGCGAAAGTTTTGTCATTTTTTTCAGAAATCAGCCCCCAGAAAAACACCCCAGCAATAGGATATTCCTCTTCTTTATACAAAAAAGACCTGGGTGTACAAGCCCCAGGTCTTCCTTTCCATTTATATACAAAATCATTAAGCCGATAATGTTAAAGATGATAAAGCGGCTTCCGCATGACCAAAACCTACTAATTCGGCTACATCAATCCAAATATGAGGAAGCCCCATTATCTCATCAGGTACGATATAGATCGCCTCTTCGCTGCCTCTATTTTCCTTCAATTTACGCAACACCTCTTCTGGAGAAGCAATTAAAGCGGTGTATATTGCGTCCTCCTTTGCTCCTGGCATATCAGCACGAAGCAGTGTTACTCCTTCATCAGCTAAGAACCGCATTGCTCTATAAGAACTCAAGCGCAACAAATTCGCGGCAATACGATCGTATGAGCGAAGCTCGAAACCTATCGCTATTTGCCCATTTTCAAGTAAGGCCTCTTCAAAACACCTCTTATCGCCCACCTTCAACGCTTCGTTTCTTTTCTTGAGAAGCTCCATAGGAAGGTTACTTTTATACATCTTATTTCTAGAAACACCTAATTCCTGCGTTTCCTCGTTTGAATTACTCCTATGCTCCATTCTACGCAACATTTGAATCTATACTTTTTCTATAATAATCCGCCAATCTCTTGATATCCAATGGTGCTGTTCCAGCTTTCAAAAATTTGAATTTTATCGGTACATACCCATAGTGCGGATCCGAAATATTAATCCGTCCCCTTTCGTCAATCTCCGCGATATCAAAAAATACATTGACGATGGTATCATCCGTTAAATCATCCCCTAGGTAATCGATACTTCGCTTTCCTACGTAATAGTAAAGCACCTTCTGATCCGTTAGTGGTTCCAAGCCACAGCAGGAGTTATACACCAATTGATTTCTTTCCGCTAATATTGTTTCCAATTCCTTCTTCATGTTATATTTCCTTTCTTGACTATTAATATTATCCTTTGCAGAAACTAGCAATTCACAGACCAATGCCAAGCCGCGCCTTATCGGAGATCACATTTTACGTGTTTTTAAACAACGAACAGGTAGTTGTAAGGAAAAAAACAGAATTAATACGGACTACAGGTTGGTATATAACAGCTCTCCACCAAAAAAGCCTTGTGACCTTTCCCACAAGGCTTTTTTTTAACGTTACTCTACCATATCAGTAACTTCGTCATGCCCATTTTCTAACAAACGGCCAACTTCCTGAATATAACCAGCAACATAATCTTCGACTAAAGCATGAAAAGGCTGTATGACGCTCTTGCCAAATTTCCCGGCCGGCGGTGTATAACTAAAAACAAATTCCAACCGTGTCTCTTCAGGCGATCTACCTGGATGCACTTCAAACTTACCACTATTATAAAATACCGTATCATTCGCCGTGCTCCAACCCAAAAATTCATTATCCCTTTCCTTTACGATGAAAAAATCCCATTTCGCAGTCACACCTAAAAGATCCGCCTCCACGTGCCATCCACTATAGGTACCGTTTAACGGACTTACCGACTTCACCCAAGAGAAATGCTTTGTTAAATTGGTAAAATCACGAAGGTAAGCGAACACCCGATCAGGTCTTTGTCGGATGATAGCCTCCACCTTACAATTGAGTTGTCCATGATTTTCGTTGAGCCTTCGTAATAACGTAATGAAAGGCAATTTACCCGTCAATCCCATATAAAAAAGAAGCGCACTCGACGCTATTTTGACCGGAAGAGGTATACATCTTGTATTTGTCAATAAAATTCCTTGCGCCGCACATATCGCTAAAATTTTGGCAAAATCAGCTACGGGATGCGTATGTTTACGTTCGGTGATCTTTGTGATATCCATACTTTTTTGTTTTTTGTTTTTATGCCTTTACGTCTTACTTTATTTTATATGAAATGTCCAGATTTCCTTTGGAGAGCTCATTTCGCTCGGTTATCTTCATTTGTGTTTATTGATCGTGTTTAATTCCAATAGAATCAATGAGCTCATTACATTCGGTTTCCAATCATGGACATTCCACATGTATAACAAACAAAAGAGCATTCAGATTCGATTCAGCCTATTTTAGGTAGATTCCCCCATTGCATTGCCTTCGTTTTCAACGCTATAGAACTACATCGATCGAGTTTTCATCAACCTCCCATTGCAATCTTCACAAAAAAAGCATGGGTTATCTCCCATGCTTTTCTTCATTTCTGGCACGAACAAGTAATTAATGTTTTGCCTGTTCCGCTTTCAATATCGCTTTAGCTTCGCTATCCTCATATTTATCGATGGATTCCGTTAAGTAGCCCGCCAATTGACTAATCACTTTTTTATACGAAGCGTTACTATATTCGTTCACGAGCTCATTCGGATCCTTCTGTAGGTCGTACAACTCCCAGTAATCTTTCGGACCGTAAAAACGCACCAATTTATAGCGATCGGTACGCACGCCGAAATGCGGAGAAACATGATGTGGCTGCGGAAATTCATAATAATGGTAATACGTAGCCTTGCGGGAATGTTCCACACGTCCATTGCTCTGCAAAACATTTAAGAAAGATTCACCCTGGATATCGTTAGGAACCTTCACGCCAGCAATATCCAACAAGGTAGGTGCCCAATCAATATTAAGCAACTGCTGATTGATTTTTGTCCCTGGTTTCACCACATGAGGGTACTTAATCACAAAAGGAGTCCGCAACGACTCTTCGTAAATAAAACGCTTGTCAAACCAACCATGTTCACCCAGGTAAAACCCCTGATCCGAACCATAAATAACAATCGTATTTTCAGCCAAACCATGTGCATCCAGGTAATCCAATAGTTTACCAATGTTTCGGTCCAACGCATTCGCTGTAGATAAATAATCTTTGATGTAACGCTGATACTTCCATTCTACCAGTGCCTTACCCGTCAAATTCTTGGCATCAAATTCCTTACTGATCTTATCGTAATACGCCTGAATTTTAGCTTTTTGCTCCGGATTAAACCTATCGGTAGTCGAACGAAGATACCTTTCCACTTGTCTCTTCTGTTGATCCGATAAGCTATCCACGGTCGTCCCTAGATACGCCTTCGTAAATTCCTCCAACTTCTTTTCGCGGCTCCGATTATCGTCCTCATACTTATGCACCTTCAGATCCTCCTTCAAACGCATGGTTTTATCAATGGTCATATCCTGATCCGCTGCTGCAACCCTTCCATTGTAATCATCGTAAAAAGTCTCTGGCAACGGAAAGTCAACATCATCATAGGCCCCAAGGTCCTCCAAATCCGGTAGCCATTCGCGGTGTGTAGCCTTCTCGCCCACCACCAGGAAAAATGGTTTACTATCATCCCGTTGGTCCAGCCAATCCGTTGCCAGCTCCGTAATCACATTCGTCACGTAACCTTCCATGCGTATGGTATCGTTATTGGGATTAATAAAGTCTGGATTATAATACTGCCCCTGACCAGGCAATACATTCCAATAATCAAAAGCATCCCCCGGCAAGTTTCCAAGATGCCATTTTCCCACCCAAGCAGTCTGGTAATCTGCCTGCTTTAACAGTCGGCTAAAAAGCTGTTGCTGTACATTAAACACACCTTCATTTGCCTTATAGCCATTTTGATGACTATACTTTCCCGTCAATAGATTAGCACGACTCGGTCCACAAATCGAATTTGTCACCAAAAAATTCTGGAAAACGGCTCCCTCGTTCGCAATCTTATCAATATTAGGCGTTTTTGCATATTTATTACCGTATGCACCTATAGCTTGGTAAGCATGGTCGTCCGAAAAGATAAATAAAATATTAGGTTTCTTTTGTTGAGCGAACAAACCACTTATTCCCAATAAGCAGCCTGTCAAAAGTAAAAATCGTTTCTTCATATTTTTTTAATGGATCACTGTAGATAAAAAGTAAGACTTCGTGTTAATTATAACCCTCGTTTTGCGTTAAATTCGAATTAACTGATAGTTCGCGCTGTGGGATAGGAAACAGCACATGATAATCGCGTACATTTGCATTTCCCTTACTACGCAATACAGACAGCAAGTTGCCTGTGCGCACCAGATCAAACCAACGTTTATTTTCGTAGCCAAATTCCCAGCGTCGCTCATTCAATACCGCCTCCTGAAAATCCGCTTTCGTCAAGTTGACCAGATCAACAGTCGCGTCGCTCGTCGTAATCGATTTCCCATACGCCCTTCTTCGAATACGATTGATGGCATCATAAGCCTCTGCTGTAGGTCCATCCTGAAGCTCATTCAACGCTTCCGCATAGATCAACAAAGCATCCGCATACCTAAAAATAGCAAAATTAAGATCAGCTTCCCCTAAGTTTTGTATTGCCGCGGCATCAAAATACTTATACCAATGAGGTTTAAAGGTCACTGCCCCCGCTCCCGCATCGTAACTTGTAAAGAACGTACGATCCCGTCTCAAATCTCCAGCAGCAAAGCTGTCATAATATTCCTGCGTAGGCACATCGGCACTATTTCCCGCAACTTTTCCACCACCAGGCAAAGGGATAAGGCTTCTTGGAAGATACATAGACATACTAAAGCCCGTAGAGCTTCCCGTAAAACCTTTATTTTGTATCGCAAATAAAAATTCCTTATTAAACTTATTCTCCGGTGTAAAAAGATCAAAATAATCTGCTTCCAAACCATAGCTCTGCAGATCAATAACCTCCTTGGCCTTAATACGCGCATTTTCGTAGTCCTTCAACGTAAGATATGCATCCGCCAATAGTATTTTAGCAGACGCTTTCGTTGCTCTTCCAGCATCGCTGGAAGCATTCACCTCATCCAGGTGTTCTTCGGCAAAAGTTGCATCCGCAATAATGCTGGCATACACCTCTTCCACCGAACTTTTCGCGACATTCAGGTTTTCAGCAGAAGTTGTCGGTTCGAGCACCAAAGGTACAGCACCAAAAAAGCGGACCAGGTAATAATACAGCAAGCCCCTCGAAAAGCGCGCTTCGGCAACCAACCTATTTCGTTTCGTTTCATCAAAACTGATTTCCGGTATTTTAGCAACCGCCACATTCGCATCATTTACGGTCGCATAAATTGCACTAAACAAAGTTTCAATACGATCATTTACAGGACCAAATGTAAAACCATCTAAAGCAAATATATACGAATTAGCCACGCCTTGACCACACTCCGCATTATCGGTAGGCAGTTCCGAGAGCAGGTAGAGTTGCCTAGAGTAAATCCCGTCATAGACTGCCGCCACCGCCGCCTCCGCATCAGCCTCCGTCTTGTAAAAATTGTCCGTTGTCATCGTTGATGGCGCATCCTCCTGTAAGAAATCCTTACAAGAAGATACCGTCCCTAAAACAAGAAACAGAAGTGGATATAGAATAAAGTTATTCTTCATTTCAAAGTATATAAATCATTAAAAATTAAGATTAAGTCCGAATAGAAAAGTTTTTGCACTCGGATAAGCATCCGAATCAATTCCGCGCAAAATATTATCTTTTCCACTTCGGTTTACCTCTGGATCATAGCCCGTATAGTTGGTCCAAGTCCATGGATTCAAGGCCGAAACATACAACCGTAGGCTATTAAACGCCCTGGTGCGGAGCTGTTCTCCTCTAAACGTATAACCGAAAGTAACTGTCCCTAGACGAAGGAACGATCCATCTTCCAACAACGCATCCGAAAAAAGAAAAGACCGTGTGAGGCTCGCTCTCGGAATCGTATTGCTTGGATTGGTTGATGTCCATCGATCCTTCACCGCAGCCCCACTATTTTTCTGACCCGTAGGCAATTCCAAATCCGCGCGCGTACTATTCAGTATCGTATTACCATATACCCAATTAACAAACACATTCAGATCGAAATTTTTATAGCTTAAGTTGTGTGACATTCCACCAAAGAACTTCGGATCCGCATTTCCTATAAATGTACGATCCGCAGCATCTAGCACACCACTACCATCCAAGTCTTTATAACGTCGATCGCCAGGACTCGCATTAGGCTGCGCACCGCCTGCAATATCATCAGTCGATTGAAAAATACCATCACTCACATAGCCATAAAAACTACTGATTGGGTTACCCGGCCGAATGACAATAGGATCCGATATTTTTAGGTAACTGTTGATTTCACCGGTTAAAATTTCGGTAACAGGCCCCAGATCGAGAACCTTATTCCGATTAAACGCAATATTCGCCTGGGCAGTCCACCTCAGTTTGCGATCCATAATTTTTGCCTGCAGTCCCAGTTCCAATCCTTTATTTTCAACACTCCCCACATTACGAAGTGCCGACGAGAACCCACTGGACCAAGGCACATTCGTATTCAACAGCATATCATTCGTCTTTTTATAGTACAGATCTGCCGTCAAGTTGAGCGCACCATTAAACAAGCCTATCTCCGTACCCACATCATACTGCGAAGTCGTTTCCCATTTCAAATCAGCGTTCGGAATATTTCCAGGCGAAAAACCTGTGACCACATTATCACCGATCACGTAGCTCAGATCCGCAAGGCTTGCCAACGACTGGTAGCTCGCAATTTCCTGATTTCCTGTCCTACCATAGCTGGCACGGAGCTTCAGCTCACTGAATATCCCCAAATTTTTAATAAATTCCTCTTCCGTAAACTTATAAGCAATAGCTGCAGACGGAAAAAATCCATATTTATTGTTGTCCCCAAATTTTGAGGAACCATCAATCCGTCCCGTTGCTGTTAGCAACAAGCGATTATTAAATCCATAGTTTAGGCGACCGATATAAGACAATAAGCTCCATTTTGTTATATTGGTATTTGGCGTGCCAATATTGGAGGCAGACGCTAAGTTATTTGCCCCCAGCAGATCATTAATAAAACCAGTCGCGGCTGTAGATACCAGCTGACGTTCGTACTGTTGCGCTGTAAATCCCCCAAGTACGTTGATCGCATGTTTACCGAATGTGTTATCGTACGATAATGTATTTTCATTCAGCCACGAATAGGAACTTGCACTACCGGCCTTTCCACTGCCATTCACACTAAAACCCGCCAAGGTTGTACGCGGAGCGTAGTAAGTTTCTCGGTTGCTACTGATATCAGCTCCAACACTCGTACGAAACCGCAAACCATTGACAATCTGATATTCTGCAAAAATATTACCTAAGGTACGGTAGGTGAACGCTTTGTTCGTAATCTCCAGCGCCGTTGCCACGGGATTTCCCATAGCAATACCACGATCATTTTGAAGCACATAGCTACCGTCGGCATTGTATACCGGTAAAATAGGCGAAAATGTCAACGCCGCCTGCACCGGACCAATTCCCCCTTCGCCCCCCCCTGTCGCACTCAACGCCTGATTCGCATCACTTCGGCTAAACGTAAAATTATTGCCAAACGTAAGCTTCTCGTGTACCTTTTGCTCATAATTAAACCGTGCTGACAAACGTTTAAATCCCGAATTAATGACAATACCGTCCTGATCGTAATAGTTGATACTCGCAGCATAGCGTTTTTTACTGTCGCCACTCGAGACACTTAGGTTGTAGTTCTGCAAAGGTGCGGTTCTGAAAATCTCATCCTGCCAGTTTGTCCCTTCGCCAAACGAAGCTATTTCGTCCTGCGAATACACCTCACTATCGTTCGCATCGTTAACCAACAGCGCAAACTCAGTCGCATTCAGCAGCGGAATAGTCTTGCGTACCTTCTGCAAACCATAGTAGGCACCAAATTCCAACAGCGTTTTTCCCTCCTTGCCCTTTTTTGTAGTAATAATCACTACCCCGTTTGCACCACGGGAACCATAAATAGCCGTAGCAGACGCATCCTTAAGGATTTCGATAGACTCAATATCCGCTGTATTCAATTGACTCAATGCATTGACGCGCGGGCCGGCGGTCACACCCGCACTCGCACCCGAATCGTCGTTATAGACCGGAAAGCCATCGATCACATACAGTGGCTCGCTACCCGTATTCACCGAGTTATTCCCCCGCACGCGGATGCTTGTTCCACCACCAGGCTGATGCGAGGTGGTAGTTACCTGCACACCAGACGCCTTCCCTTTCAATATATTATCAAAAGATGCCGTTACCGTGTTTCTCACGTCAGCCGATGAAATCGACGAAATAGCCCCGGTAAGGTCCGAACGCTTTTGCGTACCATAGCCCACGACGACAACCTCGTCTAAATCCACATTCGAAGGCCTAAGTGCAATTGTCGCCGGCGAAGCAGTTATCACCAACCTTTGTGTTTCGTAACCAACAGAAGAAACAATAACCGTAAACGGTAACTTCTGTCCAGTAACAAGTTCGAAACGACCGTCATGATCCGTATACACACTATGCGTCACCGCATCAAGCTGAACCGTTGCACCTTCCAGTCCCGCACCCGTTCCTGCATCAACGACCTTTCCCACCAATGCCGCGTTAATAATGGGACTTGTCTTTCCCTCCTTCGAACGATTTTCGCCAGCTCCCGTATTTTTGATCCGCAACGTAATGGTCTTATCTTTAATATCATAATCCAAGATTTGATTTTTAAAGACAGCCTTTAGTGCGCTTTCCAACGGCACTTTGGTCAGTTTTACCGTAACAGGCTTCGATTTGCTAAGCAAATCAGCATCAAAAACAAACGCGTAATCCGTCTGCTCACGTAATTGCTTGATCACCTGCAACAAAGGCTGATTCGTCGCTGACAAACTGATACTTTGCGCGAAGCCCATTGTAAGGAATAAATTGAAAAAGATCAATGAAAACACAACCTTATAGGTTTGCCCATGCCCGATACAGGTACTTATTTTATTTTGTAGAAGAAGGCCTCTTTGCCATCTATGTAAATCTTTCATATAGCTCATCATGTGGATACCGAAGTACAGCCCCATATGTATACGCTAGACTTGCGTAGCCACACAATAACCTGTACTTTTGTATCCGTTGGATATTTTTAATTTGCAAAACGATTAAATGCTTCGGGTCCAATATTCGGCCGGACTGTTACCGCAGTACCGGCCTTTTTACGCCCCGCTGTATATCATAATAGGTTAATAACTATTTCACTATAATCCTCCTTCCTTGCTGTTCAAATGTTACTTCCCCGTAGCTGGCCAGTGCTGCCAAGGAAATCGAGAGCATCCTATCACGTGGAATCTCCGCAAAAAAACGTCGATCTTTGAAGCTCGGTGCAAAAACCACCTCCACATCGTACCAACGCTCCAAATGTTTTAGGATATCACTGAGTAACATATTATTAAAAGAAAATATATCCTGCGTCCAGGCGATATAATCTTTGGTGTTCACATGCTTAATATCAAATGCGCCTTTTGTCAGAACAGCCTGTTGCCCAGGCAGCAAGCGTTTCACTTCTCCGGATAATGGCGACGTCACTTCGACGCTTCCCGCAATCAATGTTGTAACCGAAGGCTCTTTAGCGTATGTCGACATATTAAATTTTGTACCCAACACTTTGATGTTCTGCTTTTCGGTCTTCACATAAAAAGGGCGATCAGCCTCATGTGCCACCTCAAAATACGCTTCCCCCTCCAAAGTCACTTCGCGCTTATCTTTTTCAAAGTGTAAAGGGTAGCGGAGTTTGGTTGCCGCATTGACAATCACATTTGTTCCGTCCGGTAAGGTAATGCGATACTGGCCACCACGCGGCGTCGCGATCTCGGCCACAGCCGACTCCATCTGCCGATCCGTAATAGCCGTCCCATCTTGGTACAAAAGCACATTTCCATCCGTTTTAATCCGGTTATGCTTTTCACTCAGCACATAGCTCTTTCCTGCTACTGTCAGCGTCGCCTTGTTACCTCCAGGAGCAACATCAGCCTGTATAAATCTTTTTGCACTACTGTCCTTGTTCTGATGCCATTGGTAACCTAAAAACGTTACCAAACCTCCAAGAAGAAGAATAGCCGCCGCATAAGGCATCATTCGTCTATACAAGCCAATATTCTTTCTCCTCGCACCTATTTTTCCTATACCAGCGTCGGTACGTGCCAATACCTTATCCACATCGAATGCAACAGGTTCGTCGGCATCCGCGGATAGCATCAAATAAATCAAAGACTTCACTTCATACTCCTTATCCGGATCCCGAATAAGTTCCAGCAATCGGTCAAACTCCTGCTTATCTATTTCCTTCGCGGTATATTTTTGCCAAAGCACGTGCAATTCCTCTCGTCCTGTCATCGATGTATTTTTGATTAATACGTGGCTTTTAAGAAAACCAATAGCTGCAAAATAAAAAAAACTACAAGTTTAGTAGATTTTAATTTATATTTGCTCCGTTGCCTACCTAAACCGTAGCAACGGTTGCCTTTAGCAGGCAATTATCCTATCAGATTTGAAGGTTTTAATTATACGACGACGATGACTACAACAGATTTTGATGAAAAAGCAACTTTGGCCTTATTGAGGGATGGCGACCATTTGGCTTTCGAAAACATATATCAACGTCACAAGCGACAATTGGCAAACAGTCTATTTACCTTACTACGTTCAGGGGATATGGTCGAAGAAATCATGCAAGAGGTATTCGTTCGTATATGGGAGAGCAGGAACCGTATTGATATAGACAAGCCTATTGCCTCGTACATCTACAAGGTAGGCACCAATTTGGTATTTGATTACTACCGCAAAGTAGCAAAAGACGAAAAGCTCGCACAAGAACTATGGTCAAAGCTATCGGAGACGCTCGATTCCGAGAGCTTAAAAATACAATTACTTGCCGATGAGGAGCTCATAAGAACCATAGAACTACTACCACCGCAGCGAAAGCTAGTCTTTAAACTGTGCAAATTAGAGGGTAAAAGCTATGCAGAAGCCAGTAAGATGCTGGCCGTATCCGAGGCCGCCATTAACGATCACATAACTAAAGCAAATCGTTTCTTATTAAAGAATTACAACAAATCTGTTGTACTAACCCTACTCTGGATCTACAACTTATAAAAAATATAAGTCGGTTTAAATCCTCAAAACACAAGGCACAGCAGAACGCTAATCACGCGAATGGAGCAATTCCAGCTTACGCATTACCTCCCGTTTATAAATTAATCCAATGGGAAGCTCCACAGATCCCAGTACAAGTTTTCTATCCTCATAGCTAGTAATTTTCTTCAAGTTCACAACATAAGACTTGTGTATTCTCACAAAGGCTTCCGGAGAAAGATCTTGTATGATTTCCTGGGTCGTAGTAGAAGCGAGGTAATAAGCTTCACCCATAAAAACCTTCACATAATTGCCAAAGCTTTGGACATAGTCAATATCCTTCTGCTCGATCTCGAGCATCTCCCTGTCGACTTTTATTGTAAGGAACTCCTTTTTAGCCGGTGTAGGTGTAGCAATGTACGAAATAAACCGATCGATAGCACGTTGGAAATGCTGTTGTGAGATTGGCTTTAAGAGGTAGTCGACCACCGCATAATCATAGCTTTCCAGCGCATATTGGGAGAAAGCCGTTGTTAGTATTGTTTTGGGCGCATTAGGATAAGATCGAAGAAACTCCAATCCCGTAATCTCTGGCAATTGAATATCCAGCAGTATCAAATCGACGTTATTGGATTCGAGAAAAGCCCTAGCGTCCACGATATTATAAAATTGAGCCGCTAAGACGATGCGGCCATCTTTTAAAATATGGTTTTTCAACACCAGATGTGCTGCCGGTTCGTCATCCACAATAATACAGGCCAGTTGTTCGCTCATAATCTTATAAGGCTATCTGAAGAAAAGTATCAAATTGACTTTCCGTACTTGTCAGCGTTAACATATGACTTTCCGGGTAGATCAGCTGCAATCGCGCTTGCGTATTTTCCAGTCCAACTTTAGTAGACACAATATTCCGCTTATTCTTCGCGAGCGAATTACTGATTTTCAATTTCAAAACAGCATCTACTGCAGTAATATCTATGGTAATAAAGTTATCCTTAATGTTATCAGTCCCATGCTTAAAAGCATTTTCAACAAAGGTAAACACGATCATGGGCGCTATAGAATACGTATCCAGGCGATCGATATCCACATTCAGCTGGATTTCGCAGCGGTAGCCTATCCGCTCCCGTTCAATCGAAATATAGCTCTCGATAAAATTAATCTCATCACGCAAGGAGACCGATTCTTTCGAACTACTTTCCAGTTGATAGCGAAGTAAATCCGACACTTTGATAATCGTATCCGGAGTCCGTTCCGGAAATTCAATACTCAGTCCGTAAATCGTATTCAGTGTGTTAAACAAAAAATGCGGATTCAACTGCTTATTGAGCAAATCAATTTTTGTCCTGTTGGATAAAATTTCCTGCCTGGACTCTTTACGTTGCTTACGATAATACTCTACAAATAAAGACGTTCCCGCTATACAAATATACGACCCTACCAATATTCCGAATTGATAACGAAAAGACAGTTTGACCGGATTATTATGAAGGAAGCAAACCTTATAGAGAAAAAGCTGCGCAATTTGCGTCAGTATCGCCGCAAAAATCAAGAAGCCCAGTAAGGTAAAGATACCGTACAAGTAGACATTTCTTTTTTGCAAAAGCAAGGGAAAAACATAAAACCGGTTTAACTGCGCATGCGTATATAAGACCAAATAATAGATGATGCCCAAGCTGAAGCTCGTCACCGTACTGATAAATATCCAGTCGTTCAAGACAAACAAAATAAATGACGAAACAAGTATCCCTATTTCTAGCACCCATTTTCTATCGACAAACCTCTTCATCCACTCGTAGATTTCACATACAAATATAACAATCTACAAAAAGGAACACTCATTTTAATGATAAACGGTGTTCGTCATTTATACCGAAAAAATAGGCATCAATTATCCCTTAAAGGATAAATTTGCTGCATTCAATAGCTGAATATACAGAACATGGTAAAAATTAAGTCACGTGATATTCTCTTATATAGCGTCGGTGTAGCCCTGCTATTATTTGGAAATCGGCAGTATTGGGAAAAGTTTCTTGCGGAGCAAAAGAAGAAGTCAGACAAAGCAGCGGCTGCTGTCGAAGCGCAAGCAGAATTCCAGAAGGAATTTGAAGTGCAGGAACTTCGTTATGATTCGGTAAAAAACACCTGGAAAAATGAATACGTCAATTTTCAGACGATTTCTATCGGAACCAGCAACGTGAACAGACCAGAACGAAAGTACACAACCACTGTGGAGACAAATGACGATGAACAAGCCTCAGACAGCAATTAAGACCTATCTTTCACAGACGCGTTATATTTTTCACTGCCACATCAAAGTGAAGATCCCTATAGCGTTTGGCGAAGAGGTGCTGGCAAACAGCTTCCAGCTTCTGGAAACAATAGATAAGCAGTATAACTCCTACCAAGAAGGCTCTTACTTCCATCAAATCAACCAACAAGCAG
Source organism: Sphingobacterium sp. LRF_L2 (assembly GCF_965644235.1). NCBI lineage: Bacteria > Pseudomonadati > Bacteroidota > Sphingobacteriia > Sphingobacteriales > Sphingobacteriaceae > Sphingobacterium > Sphingobacterium sp. LRF_L2. Next base: position 510,139 of record NZ_CBFFRI010000004.1, read on the forward strand.
GAAATTGGGTCGATATAGACGGGCCAACGCATGATATGTTGCGAACCATCGCGACAGTCAGCGAAGCCACAGCTGGCGCATACGATATCAGTTGTATGCCCTTGCTCCGATTATGGGGATTTTACCGATCAAACCCTGATACTGTACCCGATGATAAGGAAATTAAGCAAGCACTCGCACAGGTAAACTTCGGTAACATAAGACTCGAACACACGAAAGTAAAGATTTTGCAAGAGCAAGAACTTATTACAGGTTCCTTCATCAAATCCTTTGCTGTTGACAAACTGGTTAAGTATCTCAGAGCGCTCGGTCTAGAAGACTTCATTATCAATGCAGGCGGTAGTACGATTTCAGGAGTAAATGATCATCTACACCCGACATGGACCGTACAGATTCCCGATCCTATTGCCAAGAACAACAGCGCTAACAGAAAAACGGTCCTTTCTAACCAAAGTTTCTGTTTGTCGGCACGCAGTATCAACCAAATAACCCTGGGAGGTCAATCTTACGGACATATTCTAAATGCGGCGACAGGCTATCCATCCCGTACGCTACAAGCCGGTGTTTGGTGTGACGATGCATTTACCGCCGACGTTCTATCTACCGCAATTTTCACGGTCGCATCCGACATCCTACCCGAAACCATCGCAAAGTTAGAAAAATCATTTACGTTCAATTATTTCCATATCGACGCATATGGAAGGCACACAACCAATTTATGCTCTACATACCATCCCTAAAATATAAGACCAAACAATCTCCAGTTCAAACGATCAGGGATCCTGCAGACTTCTACCTTTCGCTTCATGCTTATGGTAACCATAACCTCAAGCCTGTTGTCAGCATCGGAGAGCAAGTCCTCAAATACCAATGCATCGCTATTTCAGAAGGAACATTTGCCAGCACATTGCACGCTCCAGTCTCCGGCGTCATAAAAGCGATGATTGACATCGAAGGAATACCACACCTGCAGCTGGAGAACGACTTTGAGCAGATGGAAATCGAGACCGCGCCCATTGATCATTCCACGCTAAACGCAGCGAATTTCAGTACCTTTCTAATGCAGTACGGAATAGAAGGTGCCGGTGGCTCCCGCTTTCCAACCCAACTCAAGTATCAATTAAACGAAACACCTATCCATACCCTGATATTCAATGGTGTAGAATGCGAACCATACCTCAGTGCAGATGCCATTCTTATGCAGCGTAAACCTCAGGAGCTTCTAAAGGCGGCTAGCTTCATGCAACAGATCTTCGACATCAAACGCATCGTCTTTGTATTAGAAAAACAGAACCAAGATATTACGAAGATCCTGAAGAAAGCAGCTCAGGAATTAGGCATACAGGTCACATTTTGCACAGTCCCTGACAGCTATCCTCAAGGAGGAGAACTGCAAGTTATTAAAGCCGTTGCAGGTATAGAGATAAAAAAAGGCGATATTCCCTCACGTCACGGTATCTTACTCAATAACGTCGGAACCCTATGGGCAATTTACCAAGCCCTTTATGAGGGCAAACCTTTTGTGGAGCGAATTACAACCTTATCGGGAGATAAGAGCCGTATGCAGGGGAACTACCAACTAAAAATCGGAACATCGCTCGCCCATCTCATCCGGGAAACGCAGCAGCACGTAAATTTAGCCGAGCACATTGTCATTCTCGGAGGCGCTATGATGGGAAAAAAAGTAGATCCTGCTAACGCCTACATCCATAAAGGTGCAGGAGGAGTGCTTCTGTTGAAAGAACAAAAACAAAATGCAGCAAACTGCATCAAATGCGGAGCCTGCGTGGATGTATGTCCACAACATTTGATGCCGCTTGAATTCGTTCGCTACGCCGCAGAAGATCAAGTCGAAAAATTGCAGTCCTACCACCTTCCACAGTGCATAGAATGCGGAGCATGCTCCTACATCTGTCCAAGCGATGTCCCCTTGATGGAAAGCATCTTTCACGGAAAAAAACTTCTACAACGATGAACACACGTCACACGATAAAACCCGCGTTCAATAGTACATCAATGGTTATGTTCGATGTACTCATTGCCCTCATCCCTATTTTGGCAGCAGCTTTCATCGCCTTCGGAGTAGTCATAGTCTATCAATTAGGAACAGCTATCGCAAGCGCCGTCATCAGCGAACTTCTCTTTTCTAAAATCCTATTAAAAAAAGGAAACAGCCTTCGTGACGGTTCAGCAATTATTACGGCAATTTTACTCGTTTGCACCCTATCTCCACTTACCCCTTGGTATATAGTAGCCTTCGGTTCCTTTTCGGCAATTGTTTTCGGCAAAATTATCTGGGGAGGCTTAGGGAAAAACCTCTTCAACCCTGCACTAGTAGGCCGGGAGTTTATGTCCATTTTCTTTTCGAGCATCATGACATCTCCTCTTGTATGGAAAACCAGTGAACTCGTGCAAAAAGAGCAAATCCATATCTTGCCTTCGCTACAGTCAGCCTATACCTCAAGCTACCTTTCCGAGCTGCTCTACAAACCCAGTGGTGCCCTTGGCGAATATTCCATTATTGCCATTATTTTTGGGGGACTGTATTTACTGTTGCGGAAACGAATCTCCTGGCATATACCTACAGCACTGTTAGGCACTTTCTTTCTCTTAGAATGGTTAAATTGGAACGAAGTTCTTCCCTACTCCTTAGCCGGTATACTCTTTGGCACCACTTACATGGCTACAGACATGCCATCCAGCCCAACCACGAAAAACGGAAAACTAATCTATGGCGCCATGATAGGAGTATGCATTTTCATTTTCTTAAAAGCAGGCGTTCGTTTTGAATACATGTCTTACGCCATCCTTTTAATGAATGGTTTCTCTCCAGCGATCAGTGAACTTATGAAACCACGAGCTTGGTCAGAACCTAAACAGCCACTCAAAACGATAGAAGCGTTGGCGATACTCGTTATCAAGATCCTGACCGTTGCATTTGCCATTCTTACGCTTTATTGGTATGAAGCCCAGCACTATGTCCTTTTCCTTTACATCATCTATACGATTCTCAAATTTAATTTTTCATTTTTCAAATCCGTGAACAAATATGTTTAACAATAAGAATAAAGCCAGCACAGCGGCTGATACAAAAATCAGCAGACAAAAATTTTTAGGGTCCTTAGGAGCTTTGGGAGCACTGCCATTTCTGGCGACAGCCTGTTCGCCCACTTCCGAAAAACCACAGCTTTATGAAGGCGAAAACAAAGAGGCCATAATCGATAACATATTGAATAGAAGGTCTATTCGAAAATATACCGAACAAGAAGTTGACCAAGAAATTTTGGATAGGGTGATGCGTTGCGCCATTTTTGCGCCAAGTGCAGTAAATGCCCAACCCTGGGAAGTTCGCGTCATTAAGAACAAGAAAGTGTTGACAGAGATCAACGAGCGATGGCGACAATCCCCCCCATCGACAGAACTAGCCAATGCCCGAAATCCAGAATTTAGCACTTACCACCATGCTCCAGTGCTAATCGTTATCGCAGGCGATTCCAATAATGTCAAATCACGAGTCGATGTGGGCATCATGCTGCAGACCATTTTACTAAGTGCACATGCACTGGGTTTAGGAACCTGCCCCATTGGACGACTGGTCCCCACCCTAACACGACCTGAAAATAAAGATATTTTGGATATCCTCAACATACCCGAAGGTTACGAAGTGATGGCCAATGTAGCATTAGGCTATCCCGATGAGAATCCTACGGCCCCTATTCGCTATAGCGACAAAGTAAAATACATACGCTAAATGGCTATCGCCACAAAACAAACAGCTTCCATAGCACAAAGCCTACAGTCGAACAACTGTAGGCTTATATCGGGAATAGGAATAAAGAAATATTACTATTTTAAAATCCACATCAACTGATTCGGATCATCTACCCCATCATATTGTCGCTTAATAGCCTCTGATACATTCTCGCTATTCTTGGCGAATTCAATAGCAGGATACATCCAGCGTGTAGGAATCTTTTCAGGCGCATCAACATTTAAGCTCGAAGCCGGATTTATCTTCCATTTCGGATATCCAGTACGTCTATAATCATAGTAAGGCGTAATACGTCCCTGTAGAAAACTTGCTAAGAACTTTTGCGTAATGATTGCTTCAATTTTTCCTTCCAACGTTGTAGGGAATTTTGTACCATATTCATTTACAGCATTCGCAATATAGGTTTCATCCATTGGCATTCCTTGGTGAAAAGCTTCTGTATTCGTTGTATTTTCGACCACGAAGCTCATCGCCGCCTCAATACCCTTTTTATACCAATTCACATCCGACTCTGAGATCCATCCCCTAGTCGCAGCTTCCGCAATAACAAAACACATATGTGCATAAGAATATTGCTGTGTAGGTTCGCCCGTAGGAAGTTCCGTATACCGATCACCTAATTTCGAATAGTCATTCGTTGATCGTACGGTCGACAAGTCACCATAGGTCAGCGAAGGACTTATCCCCACATACGCATCGTAGTTTGTTGCCGATAGACCAGCAGCGATTTTAACCGGTGAAGGTTTTGCATAATAAAACAATCGTCTGTCTTTCGATGCTTTCAATCGATCGATAATCTCATCCGAAACAATCGGGTATATCAAATTATTGTTTCCAACTTTATAAAATGGGTACGTTTGTCCGCTGTTATCCGAACGTATCAACTGAAAGTTATCCGCACTCGACTGAAAAATAGGCTTTCCTGTAAAGATCGCATTGAAGCGTTCTTTCACTTTCAGATCCACATCATCCACCTTTTTGCTCAATTGCAATAAGACGTTCAATTCAAAACTGTTGGCAAGCTTACGCCACTTCGTCAAATCTCCAGCAAACATTGGGTCACCATCGAATTTGTCACCCGCTGCAAAAAATTCATCGGCCTGTTCCAACTCATTTAAAATACCCAAAAAGACCTCTTTTTGCGTATCGTACTTTGGAAAATACACCTGTTCAGATTCACCTACCAGCGCATCGTGGTATGGAATATCCCCCAGAGCCATCGTCAACTCATAAAAACGGTAGGCACGCGCGAAATGCATCAAACCTTGGTAAGCATTCTTTAATTTCTCTGTGCCGGCATAATCCACCATATACTGCACATCGTTCAATCCAATCAAAGACATCGTCTGCGTACCAAGTGCATTAAACTGGTAATTCTGATCGGCCATTTCACCCCATGTTATCGCTTTTGTCAAAAAATAAGGCCGCATGAAATCTTTCTGACCGGGTTGATCTGCAATACTCAAGATCACACGTGTCGCAATCATAGAAGATCTAACCTGTGCAGGTGTTTCCGGATTTGTATTAATTTCTTCAAATTTAGAACATCCCATAAGTTGCAAAGCCAAAAGTGCAACCGCGAAATATCTCTTTCTCATTTTCATATATAAATAATTTATCTATAAGTGTTAGATTTCATTGGAATAAATGAGCTCGTTTCACTCGGTTTGTTTTTAAAGGTCATATGGAATGTCCAGATTATCTTCATTTGTATTTATTGATCGTGTTTAATTCTATTGGAATCAATGAGCTCATTACATTCGGTTTGCAATCATGGACATTTCATAGTGATATATGTAATTCAATTAAAACGTCATGTTAATGTTAAAGCCGATATAACGCATCGACGGCGAGTTCAGATCCTCTTTACCGATATCCGGATCAGAGAATTTGTATTCTTTGGTCCATAAGAACAAGTTTTGTCCTGTCAATCCTATACTTGCCTTTGAAGCTTTGAAGCGAGACGCAATAGCGGTAGGTACCGTGTAGTTCAAAGAAACCTCTCGCAGTTTAATAAAGGTTTCGTCCATCAAGTTACGACGTCCACCCCAAGCAGATTTCCAATAAGCTTCGTAAGAAACAATCTGATCATTCTCTGCAAAAACGCGTGTATCCTCCATAATCTGTCCATATTTGTCATACGATACGGCTCCCGAAACAATCTTTACACCTGGTGCAACATACGTTTTATTGCCATTCACCACCTCTTCGTAACGGTATTCATTATCCGAATCAGGGTGCGCACCTGTTTGCCACAATCTTCCGTTGATACCCGAGTTCGACATACCTTTGATCCGACCATCAATACTAAAAGAAAAATTAAAATCGCGGTATTGGAATTGGTTGCTCAACCCCCAGAACCATTTCGGATCCGAATATCCTACCAAATGAGCAGCATATTTACCCGTGACTGGCATACCAGAAGTGTTGTGGACAATTTCACCAGAAGGCGATCTTTCCCAATCGGCAGAAGTAATATAGTCTGTCCGCATTCCTTCTTTCACATAAAGTGCATCAATCGAATACTCCGGATCTAACTTGTGGTAGTAATTTAAGTTCTGCGACAAGTTTGCGATGACATCCCATTTGAAATGATCATTCTTTATGGGTATACCACCTACAGTGATCTCATGGCCTCTCGTCATGATCTGTTCCTTTGTGTTGATAAGCCTTGTCTGGAAGCCCGTCATTTGCGATATCTCAGAAGAGATAGCTTCATTCTTTCTTAAACGGTAATACCGCGTATAGTTACCATAGACCCTATTTTTCAGGATTGCAAAATCCACCCCAAATTCGTAGGAGTCATTCTGTGTAGGCGAAATAGAGAAGTCCTTAATTTTAGAATCGTAAGTCGCTTGTGTCAATCCGTCCCATACATTACTTTTTAAGGTATACGCCTTATTGATATCATACGGTACAGGTGTTAATTTTGTAACCACCCAAGCACCACGAACCTTTAGATGATCTAACCAACTTTGTTTAAAATCCACTAAATCTGTCAAACTTGCACTAGCCGACAACGAAGGATAAAAGTAAGAACGTTGCGCCTTTGACAACGTGGAAGACCATTCGTTACGTCCGGTAGCCTCCACAAATAGGGCATTTCTCCAAGACAACGCCAATCGGCCATATAACGCATTACTCATCAATTCACGTCGTGTCTGTATGGTGCTTATAGCGCCCACCGAGTTGGTCAAGGAATAGAAGCCAGGAATAGACAAGCCATTCACCGTTGAAAACACAGATCCTTTTCGTAAGCTGTATAAAATTGCCCCACCGACTAGACCTTCTACATTAAAATCGCCCCAAGTTTTATTCGCCGTGAATATCGCATCCGTATTGCTGCTAAATCCATCTTCTTTTCCATTTTGGTATTTACCTCTGGCACTAAATCCACCATAATCGGTAAAACCTCCACGCGTACCATAAATACCTATCGGATTTCTTTGTATTTTTTCCGATCCAAAATAATCGTAGCCCGAGCGAACCATAAATTTACCCCAATCAGTTACCCTATAGTTTAAAGTAAGCGCCGCATTTATTTTGTTGATCGTCTCTGGGGTGATTTTCTCGTACGCTATCAGATAAGGGTTATCGTACCATCCGTTGTACATCCAGTTTTGAGACTGATCTTTGATCAACCAATAATCCTTATAATCGCGGATATCATACTCAGGTCCTGTCCACACCAACAAATTATAGATATACCCCTGCTCGTTGTAACCTTTACCAAAGTTTGTACTAGAGGAATTTCTATTGTAACCGATATTGGTCTCCAAGTCCAGTTTTTTACCCAATTTGGTTGTTCCCGTAACCGAGATATTAGTCAAATTCAATTGTTGATTTGGATACTGGCCCTTGTTATAAATATGGTTAACCGCTGTACGGATACTACCATATTCCCCCTGGTTTGTGAAGCTCAATGCATTATTTGTAATAAAACCCGGTACCAGGAAGTTTTTAAAATTATCTTTCCCAGCCGATATCAGCGGCATTTCCTCCCGTTGCTTTGTTATAGGGTTCCACTGCAGAGCTGTTCTTCCGATGTCCAACTTATCTCCCCAAACAAAGTCGTTATTATTGAACTTTCCACCTTCACCAGAAGAGTAAGACTGTTGAACTTTCGGTAAAGCAAGATAGCCCGAGAAAAACATGTTATTGCTGCTCACCGTTACTTCCGTTCCTGCCTCAGTCAGACCTTTTTTTGTGGTTATCATGATCGCACCACCAGCACCGCGTTCACCATAAAGAGCCGCTGCCGCCGCACCCTTCAATATATTCATATCTGCAATATTATCTACAGGTATCTCCCGCAAGGTCATATTCTCATAAAGCACACCATCAATCACCAATATCGGTGTCAAACCTCTTGCCTGGATTTCAGGCACAGCGTTAAACTCTGTACTGTTTCGAACCCGAACACCAGAAATACGTCCCGTCAGCGTAGTTCCCACATCCACACCTTTCACTTTTCCCAACTCATTTCCACTGATATTCTGCGTGGCATAACCTAACGCCTTTTTATCTCTCTTGATCCCCAGTGCGGTCACAACCACTTCATCTAGCTCCGAAGAAGAACGTTCCAACCGCACAGCGCTAGCTTGCGCTGCAGGCACATCGATTGTTTTGTAGCCAACAATCGAGAATTGCAATGTAGCATTTGAAGACGCATTGCGTAGCACAAACACACCATGTTCATCCGAGTTCGCTACCAAAGTAGTGCCCAATACACGAACATTAACCCCTGCAATAGCCTCACCAGTCTCTCGATCTACAATTCGTCCCCTTACCTCTTGCTGCACAGCTGCATTAACGGAACGATTCGCTCCAACAACTTGTTTCCCCTCCCTTTTGGAGATCACGTACAGCTTATCGTCGATCTTATTGACCACCAGTTCATCATTCGACATACGGCGTACGAAAGGCTCAATGTTTCCCCTGTTGAGATCTTCCAAATCGATATCGCCATGAACAGGTCGACTCGATATTGACGCGTCGTAGCTGAACTTAACATGGAGTTTCTTCTCCATTTTAGCGAGGATTTTTCCGATCGCTTCCGTTTGTAAGGCATGGCTAGCCATGACTTGGCCACCAATAAATAGGGAGATGAAAGCCCCTCCCATGGCTTTGAAATAATACTTGCTTAATTTCATAAAATCAGCGTCTAGAAATAATAATATTGTTGAATGCTTTGTTAAGGATTTCTATTGATTTGTCGAGATCATTAGACGGTAGGTAACCGGTAAAAATCTCTTGTTGGTAGTCTTTATGCAAGAACAGATGAGCCTCCGGATAAAGGACATTGAGGTCTTGGAATATTTGTGTCAGTGGCTCTTGTTCAAAACGGAGAAAGGCATAAGTCCAGAGTCCAGCTGTAACCGTATCTGCCTGCGATTTTTCAAAAGCTGACTTGTGCAGATCGTAACTTACCCCCTCACCCGGATCCACCAACATTTGCTGGTTACCTCGGGAAACCTTTACCTTACCATGTTTCAGTACCAAATTATTCTTTTGAGGCAGATTTACAAGGTTAAATGCAGTCCCTAGAACACGTACGTCAAAAATACCTGATTCGATCACGCAGAACGCTTTTTGTGGATTTTTGGCAACCTCAAAAAAGGCTTCACCTTCCAACTTTACCCGACGGACACTATCCTTATCAAAATCAGACAATATCGCCAAGCGCGCACCTTGCTTCAGTAAAATTTTACTCCCATCACGCAATTCTACCGATTTCACAAATTTCGTATGGTTACTGATCGATACAAGTTCCTTGTAAGGGAGAAGCGTGTTGTCCTGTAGATTCTTCCAAAAGAAAAGTGCAGCAAACAATACGGCTATTAACAAGGCCGCAACTGACATATAGCTTGGGTTACGCCAGATCGGCAAAGCTTTCGGCGACAAGCTTTGACCAGTAATATTTTTAAAGATAGCGTCCGTTTTGTCATCTGGTAGCACCCGAGCAGGAGCTTCCAGATGCAGGATCTCCTCCATATCACACAATTCATCTTCCTCTGCATCCAAAATTAATCCCAATAGAATAGCACGATCCTCTTCGGAGATATCATCCAACACGTACTTTTTGTACAGTTGATTCAGTTGGGTATTGCTTTTATTTTCTGCTGCCATATATACTATATACGGCTGTGATGAAACACAAGACGGTCACTTTTTTAAAAAATATCAAAAAAGATTAAAAGTGCTAATGAAATGCTTGTACGTTCCAGAATATACCCCCGAACAAACTTATTAGACTTCACAATATGTTCCCGAACTGTGTTTACAGAAAGCCCTAAACGTTCAGCAATTTCACTGTTTTTCAGAAATTCCTCCTTGCTTAAGGTATAGATTTCCAATCTAGATTTTGGAAGCTTAGAGATAGCCTCCTTATATAATTTTTCAAGATCACGATAAGCGATAGACTCTTCGTTGGAATTGTCCTCCGCTTCCACCCCTAACTGTTTCAACTCCGAATACTGATGCCTCACCTGTCTTTTCCTCAATTCATCAAAGACCAGATTGCGGGTGATACTGTACAAATAAGACTGGAAGTTTCGCTCTATGTCGAGCTGCTCCCATTTCGTCCATATTTTAGAAAATGCCTCCTGTACAATATCAAATGCGAGATCTTCATCCCTAAAGTGCATATAAGCATACCTATACACTTTATCTTTATAGGTAAGATAAAAGTCTTTAAAATCAAGGATGGTCCCTTTTTCAACTAACATAAGATATGTGTACTTGTATTCTTGATACGATCTGCGCCCCCTTTTGTTCAAGTTAGGCTTTTACGGTACAAAAAAAAGCAACTCTCTTTACGTAAAAATGAATTAAAAGTAAATCTAATGTTAAATCGTATACGCTTAAATATTTACACCATTGTTTTCCCCTGATCCAGTCGTGAATCCGCGCCATACGCCTCCAAGCGATGATCTTGTTATTTTTCACTACTATTTCAGATTCTGTGTTCCTCAAAAAATGATTGTAAGCCGATAAAACGAACATTTTTCACTATTTTAGAATAGTCTTAGCGATTAATATTTGAGACTGAAAAATTCGTTCGTTGCATGAAAAGCTATAAAAATACGCTACTTCTTATTCAGTTGATCGGGCTCCTTATTTTCATGGGGTTTCCACTGATTTTTTTTGAGAACGATCCCACACGCGATGTACTCGTCTTGTTTCTCTCCTACAAATACTGGATCTTCTGTATCGTTTTTGTGCTTCTTTACTTCCTACAAACCAAACTGGTTATCCCACGTTTGCTTTTGCAAAAGAAATTCTTCCGTTATATCGCCTTCACCAGCTTGTTATTTGCCGTGTTTCAGTTTTGCAAACCCTTTGAGCGGCTTATTTTAAATACATTTCGCGGCGGAGAAGCACCTTCAGCCTTTCATCCCGGCGGCCCTCCACCGTTGGGAAATCGGCCGGGAACAGCACCTGACCGCGGGCCTTCCCTTGCAAAGGGTCCTTCTGGCGGATTCTTCCATGGGCGTTTTGATGTCACTGCAGGTTATCTCTTTATTATCGTCAGCACTTTCAGCCTCCTGCAAGTCCTCGTCGTCCATTGGTTTATTTCCGAACGCAAACGAGCTGACCTAGAGCGGGAAAACGCGCTCGTCAATCTGGAGCTCTTGAAAGCACAAGTACATCCCCATTTCCTCTTCAACACACTGAATAACATCTACAGTTTGGCGATTTCAAATTCCGCATCCACCGTCGATAGTATTGTCAAGCTTTCCAACCTCCTGCGTTATTTTATGGAAGAATTGCCCGATGCCAAAGTATCGATTGAAAAAGAAATCGCCTTCGTGCAAGATTTTATAGCGTTGCAAAGGCTCCGCTTATCTGCCAATTGCGAAGTAACGGAAACCTATGATGTCGGCGGATGCAGCACGAAGATCTATCCTTCACTATTGATGCCCTTTATCGAAAATGCTTTCAAATATGGCATCAGTAAAAAAGAACCGGCCCCCATTCACATCAGCCTGCGCTGCCAAGAAAACAAGCTCCATTTCCAAACCGTAAACAAGGTTTTCAAATCGCCAAATACGGTGGGCTATGGCATCGGTTTAAAAAATGTAAGCAAACGGCTCAATCTGCTCTATCCAGAAAGCCATCAGCTTGCTATTCGCGAAGAAAATCACTATTTTACTGTCAATCTTGTAATCGAACTGCATGCAAACAATTAAGTGTATCGCCGTCGACGATGAGCCACTGGCGCTAGACATCATAAAAAATTTTTCCCTACGCGTAGAAGGGCTTGAATTGCTCCATACCTTCGATGATGCGACAAAGGTCGATGCATACGTGCAGGGACATGCTGTCGATGTCATGTTCCTGGATATAGACATGCCCGACATCGACGGTATCAGTCTAGCAAAACAACTGACTGATACCTATGTAATTTTTACCACCGCGTATAAAGATTATGCGGTAGAAAGTTATGATCTTGATGCTGTAGACTTTCTGTTGAAGCCTTTTACCTTTGAACGCTTTGAGACTGCGGTGGGGAAAGTACGGCAGAAATTAATGTCATCTGCCCCTCGCGATGGTCAATATCTTACGGTGTATTCCGGCTACCGACTGACTAAAATACGTTTTTCAGAAATCGAGTATCTGGAAAGCATCTCCGATTACGTCCGCATACATCTTCTTGATGGCAGTGCGATCAACACCCTATCCACGTTAAAAAGTATACAGGATAAATTATCTTCCGCACATTTCCTCAAAGTACATCGCAGCTATATCGTGGCAACAAACGTGATCCGAAGTTTCAAAAACAAAGAACTTAGTTTACGTACCACCGCTATACCCGTTGGCCCAAGTTATATACAAGCCGTAAAGGATTACCTGCGTCTTCTCACCTAAAAAAAGTATATCCCTTACAAACGGCGAGGTCAATTGAATCCATCACGAGAACAAAAAAGCAGTTATTTTAAAGTAAAAAAGTCGGTCTAAGATCACCTAGCCGACTTTCAAAAAGATATATATTGTATTTAATTTCCACCGTAATCCGTTAACTTATCGCGCCATACCGAATGCGGATGGGACACATTAAACACCACACCACCTTGGCCAGCCCACTCAATCCAAACCGAAGGACCATCGATACGGATATAATCTCCTCGCGTATTAAGGGCGGTTGTTCCCGAATAAGCGATATAAGTATTATCCAGCTCACTCTCGTACTTCGCCAAAATAGACTCCGATCCTGCCACATCGTTTACATAAGTTTTAATCGCTGTCAGCACCAATTCCTTTTGAGCCGTTGTTAAGTTACTGCATTTTATCCCCGAGTACGTGCTTGGGAAATTATCGTCCTGTTGTGGTCCAGCAACAAGATCGCTTACAGTGGGACTTAATTTAGCCGTAGCCAACTCACTTGTTGACAAGCTACTTAAAATATTTATGAATGCCGTCTGTTCCTGTGTCAACGGAATATTCGTTACACCGTTATAGGTAAAAGAAGCAAGCGGCTCTACCCCTCTAAATGAAGGCGTCGCACCAACCAACACGCCATCGGTGTATGTATTTGAGATTGCAAGATGGTGACCACCAAATTGGATTTCGAATGTACCCGTTGTTGCCGGTGTACCTAAAAAAGCCAAATAGTAATTAGCCGAACCGTAGCCACCATTTGCATTTAAGCTTGCAAGGTAGTTATCGGCATTTAAAATCTGCTCCAATTCACTGTAGCCCTCATTCTCGTCTGTTCCCGTGATCTCTTTCAGTAAAGCCTTTGCATACTGGATCTGTTCCGTAGACATAGAACCGAAGTTCAGGCCAACGCGTTTATAGGCGCTTGACACCAAAGCCTGCGGAAAATTAGACCATTTTATGGCATTAGCCTTCGAATAGCTCAATTGTACCGTTGCCAATTGGGTTGTACTCAGCTGGGCTTTAAACGCATCCGCAAGACATATTACCTTTGCAATACCGGTCGAAGTTGAACAGCCTGTAACTTCAATAGCCTCGGCAGCAGTATCGGTTTCTGAAACAGCAGTACTATCGACATCGTCTTTCGAGCAGCCCGAAAGCACAATACTAAAGGACAAAGCCAACTGAAGCAATCTACTGTAGCTGATCTGCAAATAATTATTCATTTGTGTTTTCAATCGTGAACCTTTCATAAACAATAATTTTTTCGTAAAAAAACGAGTTACTTTCAGAAACACAAAGTAGTATCGGCGTATACAGCGGATGTATCGGCAAATAGGTGTATTTTGATCTCAGCAGTAGGGCTTGCGCTCGCGTTTCTATAGCATCAGCTATCAATAAACCTGGCCGAAATAATTAAATTAGAAACGGTCATCCAACCCGATGAAAACTATATACCTACCAAGCTATCAACCAAAAATCGCTCTTTTTCTTAGGTGTGCGTTGTAATCTTCTTGGTTGTTTCTTGTGTATAGGCAGGGTATAGCTTGTATTATCCTTGGGTCATCCTTGGGTTGCGCTTGGGGTGTTCTTAGGTATTTCTTGCTCCGTTCTTGGTTCATCCTTAGGTTGCGCTTGGGTTGCGCTTAGGTCGTTCTTAGGTGTTTCTTGCTCCGTTCTTGGGTCATCCTTGGGGTGCGCTTAGGTCATTCTTAGGTGTTTCTTGCTCCGTTCTTAGGTCATCCTTGGGGTGCGCTTAGGTCATCTTAGGTGTTTCTTGCTCCGTTCTTAGGTCATCCTTGGGTTGTGCTTAGGTCGTTCTTAGGTGTTTCTTGCTCCATTCTTGGGTCATCCTTGGGGTGCTTCTACTATCTTTTATCGTAAATTCTTAAACGAAACAAACTCGCTTCGCTCAGACAGTGTTTCGTTCTTAACAGAATTTCCTGATCAAAGATTTCCGTAGAAAGAACCAAGGCCATTCCTAAAAAGATCGCTTTGCAATTATTTCCTCACGCGAGCTCTGAAAAGGCGATATTTGCACTGTTTTTTTTTCCTTCACAACTTTACAAATTCACGACTTTACAACTTTACGAATCAACGACTTCACGAATTTGCAAAAAATGTAATCTCGTAACTCTTTCATCACTTTGTAACTTATACCAATCAACGACTTTACCAGCAATTATGACCGGATATTTTTACCGGTATTTCTGCCTTACATAACAAACATAGAAAATAGGTCAATAAAAAAAACAGTGTTTACAGCGACTTGTCGGATAGTTGGCGGACGTGTGCTTACATCTTGTCGGATACTGTCGGATAGATAACCTTTCTTCGGATCTTGTTATAACAAACACCCTATCATCATCGCTAATTGTTCGGCCGCTGAAGTACATTTATGATACTCCCGTTATACTGTTTGGTTACTTCAGTAAAGAAATAGTATAACGACAGTAAGAAAAAAGTAAAGCGGCGACCGAAGAAAGGGCGAAGTTGGTCCGAAGAAAGTCAGAACAAAGGTAGAACAAAGGCAAAAGAATATGCCCTGCTCACGTTTATCGATGCAGTAAGCCCCAAACAGAAAAGACCGTTCGCGCACATTTTATCCTGTCTGCGCCGGATTCGCGCACGATTCGCGCCGATTTTGCCTATCCACGCTTTTTTTCGTCGAGATGAGGAGTCCTGATCTATATTGACGACAATCAATGTACAGGTTTAAAAAACACATTGAAATATCTGATTGATCAAACCATTAGAGGCTGTCAGAAAGCAATGACTTTAAACTGAGAATTCTAATTATGAAATGTCCATGATTGCACACTGAATGTATTGAGTTCATTGATTCCATTAGAATTAAATACGATCAATAAACACAAATGAAAATGATCCGGAAATTCCATATGGCCATTAAGAAAAGATAATTTACATATGAAAAACTATTTCAGCAAAGAAAAGGCTTTTAAGATCTTGTTGACCTATTGGTCAGCGCATGAGGAGATACAGGTAGAGCACGGCGTCTGGCTGAAAGCCAATAGCAAGGCCATGCAGGTGAAAAAAGGCCAGTTGCTTTACAGGGCGGGAGAAAAACAACAGAACATCTACTTTGTCTGCGAAGGACTATTGGCCAAACAACAGTTGGAATACAGAACCGGGAAAAGATCTCTAAAGACAGTGGCAAGGCCGCTTCAGGCACTTTTTACCACCAACCACAGCAAGAGCTCCACTCCGACAGACGTAGACATTATCGCACTACGCAATAGTACAGTCATTCAAATTCCCTATAAAAATGTCCAATTGGCTCGCTATGAAGATAAGGGAATTGAAAATTTGGTTGACCTCCTGTTCAACAAGAAAAAGAGACAGATCGACAAGCTGCTCGATATCCACCGGATAAGCGATAACGCAGAACGGTATCGCAATTTCAGAAATAACTTTCCAGACCTTTTTAGACTGTTGACACAAAAAGAACAATCGGAACTACTTGCAATCTCCTTAAGAACGATTCAACGCATTAAAAGATCCTTATAGGTCAAAATTACCCCAAATTAACGCCATATAGTGACGCTTTTTAGGGGAAAAATGCTTGCTACATTTGAAATGTAAGATTTACAGCAACATGCAATAAAAAAAGCAATGAAAACAGGAATAAGACATATCGCCCTTTACAGTATACGGATCTTCCTGATGGTATTCTGGCTGTATGTCGCTATCGATAAACTTTTCGCACTCGATAGCTTTAAGCTTGTCCTGCTAAGCCAGCCACTTCCCGACTGGTCAGCAGGCCTGCTCTACTGGTCACTGCCTCTGTTCGAATCAGCTATCGCCCTGTTGTTTATTTTTCCGGAACGTAAATTTCGTAAAGGTACCGTAACTATGCACAGCATCCCTTACCTCCTCTCAGCAGGACTGCTTCTGATCTTCAGTATCTATATCGCTCTGGGACTTTTAGGATACTACGCCGAGCGCCCCTGTGGCTGTGCATCGGTGTTCAGCAACTTATCATGGACGTGGCATCTGGCTATGAATCTCTTACTTGCAGCAATTTCGCTCTTAGGGGCCTATCTCACAAAAGGTAAGAAAAAGGAGAACCGCCCACGCCCTTATAAAAAGCCAAAATCCCTGTTCAGGGCCTTTTTCATCATACGGTCGCTCTGCCTGTTTGCGATTGCATCTGTGCGTTATCGGAGATTTCCAAGGAGATTCGCCCTATTCCCGGGCAGGCCGGTAGAGAAAAATAATCCGTTTACCGTATACACGTAAAGATCGGGCCGTTCGAAACGTCCCGTTCCGGTCATAACCATAAGCTACAGGTTCCGGAGAAAATACGGAAGGGGCTAACATCGGTACGCCTCGCGGAAAAGAGTACCGATATATCGCTAACCACTAATTTTTTCAATTATGAAAACATTAAAATCGTATACCATGGCCATAGTGGCTGCGGTAGCTGTATTAGGTTTTTCTGCTTTTGGTCTATCAAAAAACAGTACACGTCTTGTCGACAACTGGTATTACACAGATGCGAGCGGCTATCTACAGCCATTGGCAAATGTACCATCGGGAGACTGTAACCCTGAATTAACTTCGGGAACAGAGTGTGCCGTGCAGACACATAACCCAATATCATCACCGACGCTGCGTTCTGCTCTGACACCAAGTCAGATAAAAGATCAGGCTTTCAGTGACGAGGATTGATCAGTCCCTGTTTAAGATCATTCCTTTACACGGAGACCTGGTCACGCTCTAAAAGAAAGCCCCCATAGCCGGGGGCTTTCACCGATCAATACCTTACATTCTGCTCATATCCTCCCAGAACCACAGCATTATCGGGAATCGGAAACACATAATTTGGGCTGTTAGGTTCGAGCACATAAAGCTCACCGCCAATATTGCGGTACAGTGTCTTACGGCGTCCGTCTTCCTTGTTCAGCCTCTTCAGATCATTCCAGCGCATACCCCGGAAGACCATTTCCTTTCTCCGCTCCCCCAGAATAAAATCCAGCAATCCATCATCTGCAGGCAGCAGCGAAACAGGATCCGTAGAGCCAAGGTACCGGGCCTCCATCAATCTCAGTATATATAATCTGGCCTGGTCCATCTTCCCCATACGGGCGTACCCCTCTGCAATATTAAGATAAATCTCGGGCACACTCAGTCCGATAAAAAATGCCGATGTGCCGCCATACGATCCCTTGAAAGTGGTATTTGTCCCATTTTTCCTGAAAAAGGCAGTTTTTCGAAGATCATCACTGTGATAGGCCGATAAAAGAAGCGTATCAATCTGCAAACGAGTCTGGGTAAGCGGCGTTGTAGAGGCCATCACATCCAGGAATAATACCTCATCATTGTATTTGTTGAACGGAAAATTATCCGATATGCCCACCGAGTTGTAATCCATCAGTTTATCGTAAGCATCAAGCACCGTCTCCCCATATTCAACGCTTCGCCCGTAGTCCCCCATCAAGAGGTAGATCCGCGAGAGCAGCGCACACACCGAAAGTTTCGAAGGCCTGGTCTTTGCAACGATCCCCGTATCATCCCCGAACATCGAATCTGCAGCGAGCAGATCTTCGGTTATCTTTGTATAACTGTCCGAGAGACGGCCCCGTGCCACCGTTTCATCCACCAGGGCAGAGAGTTTCAGCGGTATGCCCGGCAGCTCTCCGGCCGTATCATTTTCGTACTGGCCACAGAACTGTGTTACCAGAAGATAAAAAGCATAACTTCTGTGGAACAGGGCACACGCTTTTACATAGTCGTATTCATTACGCTCTGTCCCGCTCACCTGCAGATCTTCCAGTCCGTCCAGCACCACGTTTGCCACAAGCACACGGCTGTAACCGCAGTTCCAATCGTAGCTCTGATCACCCTGAAAGATATCTCCCGACCACACATAGGCGTTCTTATACGTCAGGTTCGACAGTGCCGTCCAGCGGCCGGCATCGATAAAGTAATCATCGGTGGACATTTCGCTCAGCGTATAGCCGGCACCGCTGTTCATCAGCGTTTCATAATCGAGCATGGCTAAAAAATCCTTCAGCTGCGTGGGAACAACCATCGCCCTGTCCTTCTTTAAACCGAGAAAATCCTTCGTGCATCCATTAAGCAGCAGAAAGCACAGCATCCATACAAATCTTTTCATCTTATTACAGGTTTAGGTTCATTGATATATTTAGGGAACGGGAAGGGCGGTATTGCGCCGATGGGTAATCGGGATCGATCAGCGTACCCTTGGATTTCCAGAGTATCCCGATGTTCGAGAGCACGAGGTTCAGACGCAGACGGCGTGCAGTCCCGGCCCTCCGGCCGCCCCATTCGAAATCATAGAACAGCTGGACATCGTTCAGCCTTATGTGGCTGCCATTGGCCACCAGAATATCCGAATATCTGTAGACATTGTCCATCATCGTATTGGGGCTCTCCGGTATTGCAGGGATATGTGTATGTTTTTCGTCTCCCGCCGACTGCCATCTGTCCTGATAATCCACATGGCCCAGAAGATTATTGTAGAGCTGCGTATAGTCGATACTGCTCTGTCTTACCTTGTACGCCGCTTTCCAGGAGATATTGAAACTCATTCCACAGTTCTTCGAGGGCAGCGCTATCGAAGAACTGTAACTGCCGGTGAAAAGCGGGATCGAAGATCCCATCACCTTCAGGTCTGCGTGTGTAAGACCGTTAAAATATGATGCGTAGTCACGGCTTTCGTTTCCATCGATATATACGATAGGAAAACCATCTTCCGCACCCAGCCCGTTCCATGGGAGCGCATAGACAACATCCCGCGAATACCCCTCCATCGGTGTCGGCGAGAAGCTGTCGAGATAGGGAAGCACAGAAACCGGTGGATTTGAGTTATATGCCGTGATACGGTTGACCGCGTAGCTGAAAATAAAGTTGCCCTCCCACCCCACTGCAGAGACATTCCTGCGCAGATTGATGTTCATATCCATCCCGTATGTCTTCAGGCCCGCATAATTGATCAGATGGTCCATGTAGGCTCCTCCATAGGAAGAGATCCCCGAGGTCGGATCCAGTAAAGGCTCACCGATCAGGTCTACGTTGTTCTTCACATAACCGTCCAGGCTACCGCGCAGAAACCCCCAGAGGTCAAAATCAAATCCGAGGTTCGTGATCCTGGTCTTTTCCCACCTCAGATCCGCATTGCCGGGATTTGTCAGTGCAGCTGTGGTCAATCCAAGTTCGCTGTTCACACCATAGGTTACCGTGGGCACGGCCGAGGCCGACTTATTGATATTGCCGCTTACCCCGTACGTAAAACGGGCTGCAAGGTTCCGGTTCGCATCTTGGACAAGGGCATACTTTATCCCCGCGGACCACAGCGGTACACCTTTACGGTTGAAGTCAACCCCAAAAAGATTCGATGCATCCCAACGGGCACTACCGGAAATATCGAGCCGTCCCAACATCCTGTAATTGGCATTGAGGTAATAGGAAATGAATCTGTCCGTTATTTCGGCAAGGCTGTTCGGCAGCTGTTCGATACGGTACTGGTAGCCGTAGGGCCTGGTAGGGTAAAAGTTCATATAATCCGCGGACTGGTTTGCCGAAAGATAGTCGTATTCGAGCCCGATCAGACGGCTGCCCGGTTCGCTGCGGTACCGCGATTCCCTGATCTCCATGCCGCCCAGGGCAGTAAGCAGGCCTCGCTTACCGATGGCACGGTCCAGCACAAGCTGCGCCCTTCCCGTATGGCTCCGGGTCAGGGTCCCGAAATTTTCCAGAATATCACCCTCCGGAAAGATCTTTGTTCCGTCGTCCTGTGTAAACCTGTTGACAAGATCCCTTACATAATAGGAATTACGGTCCAGGAAACGCGTCCTGAGCCCCAGATAATCCTGAAAGTTATAGGAAAGTCCAAATTTAAGGCCTTCAAGGATCCGGTAGTCCAGTCCCGCCGTCAGATTAAGGTTACGTGCCGAAGTACGGTCATCATTGATCTCCACTTCCTCCAACGGATAATAACGCCAGTCAAGCAGCCCCTCTTCCATCAGCGATTCGACATATGAGGTACGGTATGCGGGCTTTGCGGCCTGGTAATCGCCTGCGGTTCCAAGGGTCGAATAAGGGTAAAAAATATTGCTCCCGGCCGCGGTATGCGAATATAACCCTATCCCGTTGTTTATTTTCGTCTCCCTTCCCATGATCAGGTTCACATCCGCCGATAGGGACCCGTTCAAACGGAAATGGTTGTTACTGTAGAAAGACAGAGACTGCCCGCTGTCACCGGTCAGTTCACCGAGGTTTTTCCTGTAGGATAGTGCATTGGAGAATCTATAGCCTCCCGCTGTACCTCCCTCGAAACGCAGATGCTGCTGGTGCACCGAACTCTGGCGGTAGAGCCTGTCACCTGCTTCCCTGCGGATATCGTTCACTGACAGTCCGTAAAGTTCCCTTTCCAGTACCTCAGCGGTGATATGGCCGTTTTTCTCTGCGAACAACAGTTCAGCTACCGGCGATAGCGGACTGATCGGATCCTCCACGGTATAACCGTTTGCAAATGCACGCTTTTCAAAATCGATCAGTCCGGCAGCATCCATGAACCTTCTGTTATAAAAAAGATCCGGCCTGCCCGAAAGGGAATAGGTCGACCGGAAGTTAAACCGGAGACCTCTCTGCTCACCGCCTTTTTTCAGCGTGATAACAATCACCCCGTTTCCGGCCCTGGCACCCCATATGGAAGCTGCCGCACCGTCTTTGAGAAAAACGATGTTGTCCACCTCGTCGGGGTTTAGATCATCCAGTTCACCGTCATAGGGAAAACCGTTTACAATGATCAGCGGCTCTGTCGAGGACAGGATCGTACCGAGCCCACGGACGCGGAGTGCAGGGGCCTGCTCAGCTGTTTCGACGCCCGCGTTGCGCCGGTCAAAGACAAGGCCGTCGACCGTCCCTTCCATCCTATCCAGCAGTGATACCGCATTGTTCCGCTGCAGTACCGTATTCGATAGCACGGAATAGGAACCCGTGCTCCTTTCTTTCGGAAGGGTTATATAACCCGAATTGATTGCAACCTCTTCGATCTCCCGGATGCTGTCCTGTAATACGACCGTCTGGTGGACGCCTCCTTTTGGTAGATGGACAACCAGGGAACGGAATCCCACGCCCGAAAAACGCACTTTGCCCTCAGACGGCCCCGTAAAACTGAAGCCCCCTTCTTTATCCGTTTTTAAACGCTCTCCTGTTGGATAGAGCTCCAGATTGATACCCGCCAAGGGACGACGGGACGCATCCAATACCGTTCCGCTATATTTCTCCTGCGCGATGCTGAAAAGGCAGACGCTGAACATAAAAAAAGATAGCACAAGACATCTAATCATTGTCCACTCCTTCCCCGACGGCATTACGGATATGGGCAAACGATAGATCGGATTCATATTCCACGTCCTCTCCGTCCAGCAGTGCCGTCAGCTCGGCCTCCCGGTATCCTTTGTTCTTTGGGACAGCAAAAAACTTACCGTCCCTGATAAATACCACGGCACCCAGCTGGAATTCCCTGAAAAAATAGGCATTAAGTAACCTGTGGACCTCTCCTACGATGGCCGTGGAACGCCAGCCTCTGTTTTTGATAAAAGGAAGTGCGCGGTCTTCGAAATCGACATATACGGTAAGGTACGCGATTTCACCGGCAGCGCGGTGCTCCATAACCGACTCCCATCTGCTCACTGTACGGATGCAGGGCGAACAGTACACCGTCCAGAAATCAAGCACAATTAATTTCGTTTGGCTATACTCACGCAACGTGACGGTACTGCGTCCCCCGCTGTGATTTACAACCCTAAGGGGCATGTCCCAAAGGCTCTCGGGAATACTATCCCCAAGGTATAAAGGGCGGATTACTGAGGTATTACGGGCGAGATAAAAAACAGATCGTCCGTTACTTAACATGCCATTTTCAAAGGACAGCTCGAGTGGATCGTACTGATCAAAGCTTATGATAAGATTACCCTTCGACTTCGGCGTTGAGATCTCGAAAATACCCTCCTTATCTGTAAATATCCAGGAGGAAAGCCCGTCGATACGGATCCTGGCCCCCTCTATCGGCAGATCTGTTGCCGCAGATCGTACCGCAGCTTTAAGTATGGTTGTCTGACCTCCTGAAAACCCATCGGCCCCGCTGTCCCTGCGGGGCTCCTGAGCAGTCAACTGATTACTAAACAACAAAACGAAACATACCCCGAAGCTGAACAGCGTCCTGCTACGGTTATTCTTTGATTTAAATATTAGTTTTAAAAGAAACTCTTTCAAAAGAGCATAGCTCTCCCCTTTGCGTAATTTTCGCATTCTTATAGCTATTAGATAGAGGCTAAAAAGCCTCTAGGTTAAAGAAAAATTGATTGCTTCCGAATGCCCTCTACTGGTCTTCATAATATAAGAGTTAATACTTTTCACTGGCCATTCACGGAAATGAAAATAAAAACCGACCTCCAATTATTGACAAACAACAATAATATAATTCGTATCGCTTGGAAGACGCAAAAAAGTTTGCTAATTTTAAAGTGCTTAAAAAATAAAAAGAACCAAACCGATCTACGGCCTATGTCCGCAGCGATGCACACATTCGTCAATTGTATAAAATAAAGAGGTCGGTACGGACATCAAGGAATAGTCTGGGAAATATTGTTCTCCCGACTTCGGAGGGATCTATAGTATAAAGCACCTAAGGGCGTCTCTATCTATTGAGCCAAGCTAAAACAAAAAAATCTTATTCCGATAACAGGAAGGATTTTTTTGAAAAGGCAGACTCCTCTCCTCTTTGTCCGAAGGCCATTTTATTCCGGCGAACAAGGTACGTTCTTATAAAGTTGTTTACGGGAATACCCCGACAATCGATCTTTGATCGGCTGCTGATGTTGGAAAGCGTGTGTTCTGTTCGTTCTCATAATGATATTTTTGGTTTATGTGAACGAGCCCTATAAATAACGAAGGGTGAAACCTTACGTTTAATCATTCTTCTCACTAAAGCAAAGCCCTAGGTCAGACCTAAGAAAAATTCGTAGGCGGCACCTGAAAATGATCGCACAGTAAGGCTCACCCCCACGCTATTATTATTTACAAATATAATAATATCTGTAGGAAATGAGCATAACCTTACCGTCCCATCCCAGGTGCCAATTGAGAAGTCAGAGACTCGTTGTTTAATCAGACAATGTCCAATTACTGCTCAAACTATATGATATAGCAAAACTAAATCATATACAAATATATGAAAGTTGATTTTTAAAATCAACAATAAAAATAAAATAATTTATGTCTATATATAAAATCAATCGTATATCCGAAGTTTTAGAGGAAAAAGGAGTTAAAAACAATGAACTTGTTGAACATTTAAAGGTAAAAAAGGAAACAGTCTCCAGATGGGCAAATAATAAACAACAACCAACTCTAAATACTCTAAATGATATTGCCAGATTTTTAGACGTAGATATAAGGAGTTTACTAAATGAGAGCGAATGGATGAGATATAAATAGCTTATGATAATGTATTTTTATTTCATAGGGTAAATTTTTATCAAAAAAAAAATTAAAAAATGAATATAAAAGTTATATTTTTCAAGCGAACTCATTTGAATTTAAAGGGCAACAACTAAAGTAATCGTTTGGTATTTGTGAAATCACATGATTTTACAATGCTAATTGATAATTTAACAATACTGGGGCTATAAACCCATTTAAAATTATTAGAATTTTGATTATGGAATTAGATAATCTATTAGAATCGGTTATTAGCGGAAATTGTACGCTTTTTACAGGTGCTGGGTTTTCTTTTGGCGCAAAGAATATACATGGGAATTTGCTGGCATCCGCAGCATCTTTAACGGAAAAGTTATATTTAGAGTGTGGAGTTATAGAGAATGATTACGATTTGAAAAATGCTTCACAGTTTTATATAGAAGAATTTGGCGAACATCAACTGATAGAATTTTTAAGAAATAACTTCTTTATATCTGAAGTAAGTAATTCCCATTTATCAGTAGCTAGTTTACCTTGGAAAAGGGTCTATACAACCAATTACGATAATGTTTTAGAATTAGCATATTCAAAATCTGGCAAACTATTATCCTCTATTGTCTTAGGAGATAAAATTGATCAATATCGGGACAAAAGGACATACGCTATTCATCTAAATGGATACATAGATAAATTGATACCTTCATCACTTTATAAAGATTTTAAATTAACAGATGTCAGCTATCTGACTACTGATTTCATAAATAGTCAATGGGTTGATTTATTTAGAAGCGATATTGAAACCTCTAAAGTTGTAGTATTTATCGGTTTTTCTTTGAATAGTGATCTAGATTTATCAAGAATAATTCTTGCTAAAGCAAAAAAAGATAAAATTGCTTTTATAGTGAAAGAAAACGAATCTAAACTACTAACACAGAAATTAAGTAGATTTGGAAATGTATTTGAGATCGGGATAGATGGCTTTGCCCAAATGTTAGAAATGAAAAAGACCACTTTTTCTCCTTCAGAAAATGATGACATAATTTACAGATCTTTCTCAAAATTTGAAATTAACAGTAGCCCTGTTAAGATAAAAGATACTGATGTATTTGATCTACTTTTTAAAGGAAATTTTAACTCTAACCTTATACACTATTCAATAACAAACTCATCTGATTTTGTTTACTATATTAAAAGAAAGGAGATAGAAGAAGTAGCTAAATATATTGAACAAGGAGGCAAAAATATATTAATACACTCCGATTTGGGAAATGGAAAAACTCTTTTTCTAGAAGGATTATCTGATACTTTAGTAAATATGCATTATGAGGTATTTACCTTTGTAAAATATTATGATCAGACCGACTTAGAAATAGAGCAAATTTGTAGAAAATCAAAAAAGGCAGCAATAATAGTTGAAAAATACAGTGATAATCTACAATTACTAAAAACTATTGCATTATTTAGAACATCAGATATAGTTTTAATAGTAAGCGATAGATCAACAATAAACGATACAGTTTACGTTGCATTGGAGCAATCTATATTTAGCAATGTATATCTTACAAAAAACCTAAATAATCTTTCACTTAGTGAAATTGAAGAACTTACAAAGTTATTAAACAAATATGGTCTGTGGGGAAAATATGCTTCCAATGATGTTGAAAAAAGAAAAGTAATTGTAGATAAGTGCAAAAGCTCA
Organism: Sphingobacterium sp. LRF_L2; assembly: GCF_965644235.1. Classification (NCBI taxonomy): domain Bacteria; kingdom Pseudomonadati; phylum Bacteroidota; class Sphingobacteriia; order Sphingobacteriales; family Sphingobacteriaceae; genus Sphingobacterium; species Sphingobacterium sp. LRF_L2. The sequence goes on from NZ_CBFFRI010000004.1 coordinate 535,962, forward strand.
TTTAGATTATTACTTCTCTATTTATTGGATTCTCCTGACATAAAAAAAAGATTTAATGATATTTTATTATTTATTGAAAGCGCAAATGAATCATATTTTGATGCAGCTCTTCTAATCTTAGCAAGTACTGTCTTCGATTTCAAAATAGATGTAGATAATTTGGTTTACATTTTGGATGATGAACTTTTAAACAACCCGTCCTTTAATAATAACGATTACCTAAAAGAATTTGTAAATTTCGGAAATTTACAAATTAATGTAAGATCTTCAATACTAGCGTTATCATTATTATCTCAAGCACAATACCATAAAAAATTAATATCGCTATTAATCAAAGTTTTCTTGAAACTTGATAAAAGAAGCATTGACAAAAATAATTATCAAATTTTAAAAAGCTTAGTATCGTTTTCAAGACTCCAAAGTATTTTCAATTTACATGAGAATAATCATTTTAGAAGTGTCGTCTTAAATTTTTATGAAGAAATCAAAGGAACACGTTTTGCTATAAAAAATCCTTTTTTTTGGCTTCAATATGCAATAGCTAGATTGTCTGCAAGAGAATATTTAATTGCTGACAAATATTTTAACACTGCCTACAGCTACGCCAATAAAAATCCTGACTTCGACACATTTCAAATAGACAACCATTACGCACGACATGTACTAGAAAATGAAATTTATAATGGCACGGAAGATACGTGTATGGAACAATTTATTAAAGCTCACAATTTATTATCAGTAAAGTCAAGCCTAATTGAAAACCGTCATTATCCGATTAGAGTTGCCATTAATTATGGCAAATTTTATGACAGATATTTTAATATTCTATCAGTTCAAGATCAAAGAGTGTTCATTATTTCTTGCGAAGAGATAATGCAAAAAATCATAGAGTATAAACTTTCTGTTGAGCGTGAAAGATGGAATAAAGCAATTTATAACTGTGAAAGAGAACTAACAAGGATTTTAGAAAAGCACCAGAATTCTATGTAGAATAGTAGCCTTACCGAAACGGCAAGGCTTCAATTCAATGTTTGAGAAACGGGAAGGCTTCAAAAATAGGTAAGTCTACCTCTACACTTAACAAGTAGTTGTTAAGTGTAGATATATTAATTGCTTACTTAGACTCTTTCAAAAAACATCTTTTCAAAATCATTGGGTAATTCAATGCATTTTTTAATACCATTCACACGGAAATTTCTTATAGCACCTTCTCTGAGCAAGCAGTTAGATCGAAGAGTTCTCCTTGATTCTCCAATGTTTTCCTCATCCGATCTAGGAAAATCCTGAACGTAAATAATTCGTTCGGTATAATTGTTTTGTTGATCAATATAACTTATGTAATACCATTTCCCTTTAAATATTTCGACGTTTTCTTCACTGAAAAATGCCTGAATTTGAATTAAGCTTCCTAAATCATGTCCATTTTTAAGAATTTCATCAAAATTCACAATCGATTCTACAGGAAAACTTTCAGGGTATGCCACCGACTTTTTGGAAAATTTATTCGATGTGTTGTAAACATAATAGTAATGTTTAAAAGTGACTGATTTCAAATAGACTGGATAAGCTTTATAATATAGATTCACATTCGATTCTAATTGCTTACGGCTTTGTAATGGTAAAAGATAAGTTTTCCTTGACTCGTATAAAACTTGAATATCATTAAAAGTGACCAGTTTCAAGCATTCTAACGGAACAATGTCGTCACTAATTTTACCAGACTCATTATTCAACCATTTGATCTTTGCTTGCAACGCTTGTTTTTGCGAAGAGATTTTGCCAGTCTTTTCATTGTGCTTAATATAATCATCCTCAAATTTTAGATCCATTATTGTACCTACAGGAGGTAAATAATCTAATAAAGTACTATCTTTCATTTTTGAACGACCATCTACGATGTCTTGAAATGTCTTCTGCTTACCTAGCTCCAAATCAACTGTCTGTAAAACAACCTCTTTACCAATTAATTCCTTTTTCCACTCATTTATATTTGGAGAATTAACTCCAAAATTTGTCTTATTAATCTCGCGAATAAACTTTAATTCTTCACCCTTAAACCATAATTTTTCAAATTTTCCCTCTGATGTAGAATAGAACAGGCATTTGTAATGATTCGAATCCTTTAGTCCGGTTAGAGTATCATGGGTAGATTTATTTAAAACCTCAAATACGATCATTAGCGGAGGCGTAAATTTGGCATATGCTCCAATCTTGGGTTCTGTGTAAGAAATTTGATACGGATGGCTTTTCAACGTCACAATATCGTTGAGCTTCAGTGCTTCTCTCGTTTTTTTAGGTTTAATAATAGATAGATAGTTTTTACTAATCTCTTTTTCGTGCTCATTCATAAATAAATTATTAATTGTTGTTGCAATTTAGTAAATTTGAAAGGCTTAGTCAATGGGATAAACAGCAGTTTACAATTAGGCAGGATTATAGAACCTACATGGTTTTACTGTTACTTAGAAAGTAACAGGCTAGATTTTACAAACACTGTTTGCATTCCACTCTCGGAGGCTCACAGATGTACTATCTAAACAGAAGCTTATTAACGCTCCCAAAGCATCAGCTTGAAGGAGACAGGTGATGGTTATCGCTATCATTCTAATCAAAGTTACAAAGTATTTCTTGTATTTATCGCTATTACAATGACTCAGTTATTGGGTCCTGATCCGCACCGTCAGGTGGTATGTAAACGATACGCATTATTGATAGCCCATTGCTAAGCCAATTTTAGATTATGAAAAGAAAACCAGACTGGCTAAAGAGCAAAGGCTATATGCACATCACGCCTTCATTGAGTGTACATACTAATTGGGAGGATTATTACCGTAAGGTAACCTGTCCAAAGTACGTGGCCAGGTACGCCTTTTTCCCATTAATACATCGTATCTTAGCAGACAGAAAGTATAAAAAAGCTGATCCAAAGAAACACCACATAAAAGAATCTAAGCCAAGAGGACATAGCCATAAGCGAAAAGATGGAACCGGAACTGACAAGTCTGTAAAGAACAGACCCCTCCACTACTCTAGCCATTTTGATTCGCTCATATATTCGTACTACGCGCACCTATTAGGAACAGCTTACGAAGGGAAACTGCAACAGGATGAAGAACTGGATAAGGCCGTACTCGCATACAGATCTATTCCTATTAGCCAAACTGACCGTAGTGGCAAGAGTAATATTCACTTTGCCCATGAAGTATTTGGAGAGATTAATAATCGGGTAGAATCGCAAGGTGACGTGGGCGTCTTAGCAATTGACTTAAAAAGCTTCTTCTCTACCCTTCACCATGAGACATTATACAACATCTGGGCATATGCAATAGATAAAGAAGACCTACCTCCTGATCACTATAATGTATTTAAATCTTGCACCAATTTTAGCTATGTATTATACGATGATCTAAAAAAGAAGGGAAAAAAGTATTTTGACGAATCTAAATTGGCAAAGATAAGGCGGAAAAAAGGGTATAAGTGTTTCTTCGAATCCAACGAGGATTTTAGGCGCGCGATTAAAGAGGGACGGCTACCTATTTACAAGAATCCATTTCGTGGAGATCGAGATGAGAATGGTAAGAATGAAATGATTGGCATACCGCAAGGGTTACCAGTGAGTGCAATTCTAGCCAATCTTTATCTAATCGAGTTTGACCGTACTATAATTAACGAGATCTCTCGGAAACTCGGCGCTCACTATCGCAGGTATTCTGACGATATACTTATCCTCTGTAAACCTGAAGAAATGGATTATGTTGACGAGTTTGTCAATAAACTGATCTTAAAATTCAAGGTAAAAATCAGTAAAGAAAAGACGGAACGTTTTATTTTTAAAAAGACTGTGTTTAACAAAAATAGAGATGAAAGGATTACGTCTATTAAAATCGTTGGTGAAAAAGAAGTCGTCGACTGTCCACTGAATTATCTAGGGTTTGAATTTAGAGGTTATAATACGCTTATTAAATCGACTAACATCGCAAAATACTACCGTCGTGTTATAGAGATTGTAAAGCGACGCTCACGTCGTGCTGTACGTCTATCTGCGCACAATCCAACCATACCTAGGGCTGTATACCTTAACCAGGTAAAGAAGCTATATAACTCACCATTAAAACATGCTAACAAGGCAGAGAATAAACAAGTGTTTCGTAGACGTTATTCACTCATAATAAATGATCGTGGTGATTTTATGTTTGATCACAGGGATGTAGAAGTAAAACAACATTCAAATTATCTCTCTTATATCAAGCGTTGCAAAAGACAGTTTGAGACAAACTCATTCTCGCGCCAACTTAAAAAGAAAAGACAAATCATAGGGCAGGCCATAAATAAACACTTGGTGAATAAGAATTGGTAATGTCTTAATTTATAAATAAAGTGGTATGAGCAAAATTCTTTCAAAGTGGTATGTTTCGTTGGTGATCGCTCCAGTACTTATTACCTATCTTACGAATCATTTTTCACTCCCTTTATTGCTTAGTGATTGGAAATTGTCTATTATATTTTCTTTAATAATCATCATCATAATATTGGCAATCGAACTAAAAATACAGCGAGACGACAATAAATCTAATGAGATCATAAAAAAGTCAGATACAGAAACCATTTTCAGGTTATTAGGCTTTCTTAACCTGAAAATGGTTCAGGAGGAGGTGTTATGCAATGACTCATGGAATGGATACCCTCATGAAGCAATCTGGAGTATAATAGCGTATCAACATGAGAGTAGACTATTGGAGAATAAGCTAATAGACAGGAATCTAGAAGTACTCTTTGGTAACTTCAACGATAAACTGAAGGCGTTTACGGATTTTTCCTCGGTTCACATGCATGGATCGCCCCATCCAGATTTTCTTATTCCTTTTAAGGATCCTGAGTACAGAGATAAAGGCTGGGAAGATTCTAAGAAAATAGATAAATTGGCTCAAGACGTTTACGAAGAACTAGAGATTTTAATTGGATACTTAAAAAGAAAGGGATACTGGGAATGAAAGTAAAATATGAAATTAGACATCATAATTTTTTTAAAGTACATGCGCCTATCAAGTACTACGACATGGAAGACCCAAAGGATGCTACCGAGCTACTCATGGAAGAGTCCGCATTGTTATATGGAGCAGAGACAACTCCAAACTTTACAAGTTCAAATCCCTTAAATGATAAGTTTTCAATAATACTGTTTCCCTCACTAGTATATGCCGCACGTTATTTCTGTTCTTCAGAAAATGAAATATATCAATATGTAAATAGAGTAATTGATAGAGAATTCGTATCCTTTTTGGAACACTTCGATCCTCTGTATAAATGTACAGGATTCATAGACTACCATATGCTGTTATATACAGGAAAGAAATCAGACTATATAAAGCATATAAAATATCAAATCATACCTCTGATACGTGCTAAGAAATCGAATTCCGAAAAAAATGTTGATTATGATAATCTTGAATCTATTGTTACAGACTGGGTACAGGAAAAGTCAAGCATCAACCTCCAGCCCCGCAATGAAGATCTATTGAACGCCTTTATCAATGTCTGTTTAACTTTCTTAGATAACGTCCCTTTGTACAGGAAATTTAAAGATGAAAACAAATACAACACCGTTATTTCGGCATTAATAAATCAACGGCTTAGCAATAAAAGTTGGACGGCTAAAGATCAAAGTTTAGGTGGTAGTTCTATTACTGAAAGTGAAGCTAACAGAGCTGGATTAGCATTTCGCGATATCATTATCAGCGATAACTTAAACAATAATATATCAGCGATAGAATGCTTCCGTTTATATTCTATTCCAAAACAACAAAACATAGACTCTTGTATCAGCTCACATCTAACAAAGATGTTTGCAAATGAACCTTTGGGTCTATCTCCTCTTTTCGTAATTGTGTATTGCGAGACTAAATCTTTTACCAAAAGTTGGAACAAGTATCTTAACTATTACAGAAGCATTGACTTTGGAAAATATAAATCAAAATCAATCCAAGATATTTCAGGTCATCAATATGAAGCAGTGAATCTCAAAACAGCTAAAGCCGTACACAACAGAGAAAAAACTGAAATTATTGTATATCATCTGTTCATTAATATGTATCCTTAATTGAATAGAAGTTTTTAATAAAACATTTCTCTTTATACGACTATGTAGAATTCAATTTTTCAGCGTTAATAATGGCACTACTTCTAGCTATAAACTAACTTCTACACCTTCCAACAGACCATGCAGTTTAATAAAAAACATGAGTATATATTTCTTTAACGATAAAATTAAAATACTATGAAAATTGAGCAAATCGTTACATCTTTCGAAACTTCCAAATTATTAAACAAAGTAATCCCAGGGAAGAAATCTCTATTTAGCTACTTTAAAAATGAATCCGGTAGATTATTTGTAGGAGAAACAACTCTAAAAATAGACTCCCAATTCGAATGCTACAGCTATACTTTTTCTGAACTTCTAAACTTACTTCCTGGAACTTTAGAAGTAACTGAAGAGACTTATAGCGCGTCCATAAGAAGTTATGAAAAAATCGTATTCCCTGAAGGTCGTGACTATTCATTTGCGCGCTTAGAGCTACTTAAAGTAGACGAAGACCCCAATGCCATAGAATATGTAGTTAGCTATACCTATGAAGGTAAAGTTATAGCATTTAGTCAAAATCAAAAAGGACAATATAACAACCTTATTAGATTTGGAACAACAGAGACCGAAGCTATGGCAGCTATGCTCTTAGCCTTAACTGAAGAAGAAATTTTCATATTCAAATTGTGACTAAACTTATAAATCTCTTTATTAAAATATAGAGTTCCGTTTTTAACCAAACTCTTTTTGAAAGAGAGCTATTCAAATAATCTATAGTTGAAAGACTGAAATAATAGATAAATTCTATATTATCGGGGAGGCAATAAATATTAAACAAGGTATGTGAAAAGCATAATTAAGAATTATGCTTTTCACATCTATAGATATCAAGATGGGTGGTTGACTATCTCTTCTTTAAGAGCATTTACAAAGTTATCAGCTTCATTTAATGTAACTATATCGACACGAACATCTTTTGAAGACTTGTCTGAAAGAAAAGAAGAAATATATTCACTCATCTGATCGTTAGTATCTGGCATATTGGCAAGAATATACAGGTGTAATTCTTCCCCTACAGTCTTAAGCTCCTCAATTTGCCCAGCCCAACGACGTACTTTATTCTTAATTGTATCTTCTTTTTGAAGATCAAAATTTACGGATTCGAAAAAGTTAATATGACCATTTTTCCAGGTATGCTCAAATGATATCTCATCATACTTCGTCTTGACAGTGCGAGGACTTAATAATCGAGAAATATCCCGATCATCAAAATAACGTTTAAACATTTTGGTCCATACCTCTTTATCAGATTTGATATCCTGATCAATTTCAATCTTACCTACCGTTAACATTCGCTCACCCAAATAATCAACTAAATGATCAATCGATATGTCTAGCGAATGTCGAATATCGGAGAATAACAATGCGCTGTCATCTCTGACAAACGCCTTTCTTGTTAGTTCATCAACTGATTTAAAAACATTCATCCCAAGCTTATCGCGCTCAATAGTGCTTTTTATCTTATTCAAACTGGTATGAATGGTATTTAGTTGTTTGATTAGATAGCGCGTATTGGCCTGCTCAAACAGTTGCCCAATAGCCCCTACTTTATGCAAAATCCGATAGGCTAGATTCTGATTACTTGGATCAAAAACAACAATACCAACATTCAGAAATTCCCCCGTGACCTTGTCCGGGCAAAATTGTAATACTTGATATTGAAACTTTTTCATGATAATAATAATTTGATATTTTGGATAAATGCAACTCTATTTTTCACCATCAAGTCAACATGGGTTTTGATAATATTAAAGCTATCTTCAGAGAACCATTCGTTTGGTATAATAGATTTAGCCCGTTCCCAAAAATCGTCATCAAATCTAGTCATTTTTTCAGAGAATCCATCAAGCTGCTCTATATTCCCCTTGACTCTACTGAATAAGCAATGTTTAAACAGTACGCCTTTATCTAATTCATTAAAATTCCACGGTTCGATATTTTTGTCCCATGGCATCTCTCTAACAAACGCAAAAGCAGCTTCGTGATCCAAAAGCAATAATGTATTACCATCAGTAATCATATTTGGCTTCTCTGCATTTCTATCTACATTACGTATAAGCATATCGAATGCCACAATTTCTTGAGCAACATCTTTTTGTTTGCCTGTCAAAGCAATATGGTTGTCTAAGATCAATAAACCTTTAACAAATTCGGATCCATAATTATATCCCAGACTTCTACTACAACGCAGAAAATGGCCTTTCCCTTTCTGAAGCTCGATAAAATCTTCACTTACATCAACTATTACAGGTACTACAACCGACAGGTCTAACTCAATTGCCATAAACGCACCAATGAGCTCAAACATCCTACCATTCGGTATCATGCGCTCGGAGGCATTTAATTTGACTACATATTCGGCTCGCTCATGTGTAGCTTTATTTATCGCTCCTACCACAAACGGTAAGTTGGCGCTATCAGTTAGTTCGTGTATTACTTCTACGGCATAAACCTGCGCAAGCGTAAATTGTTTGGATTTAATTGACAAAACAAATGATATTTTAAGATTATATAAATGGTCATGTATTCCCTCTTGCAAATTTAATTATTTTGTTATTCATACACATAGTTAAAACAAATAATATACTCAGAATGAGATGATAATCCACTGAGTATAATAGGCGAGAGAAGAAATTAGTAAATTTACGCCTCACTTGGCATAGCGTTTTTATAGAAAGCAATACGGAAGTTTTTATAATTTTATAAAAGAGAGTCTAATATTAATTAACCTTCAGATGCACAACACAAATAAATTCTCACAGAAAGAAGCCATTTACATCGATGGAAAGGACAAGACTAATGATATCCAGTCCTATTCTTTCGCGGGTGAGAAATGTATTGTGACATTCAAAAGCAGCAATAAAAAATATACGTACAATAAGGATAAAATTCAGATCGTCAAATCTGCTTTGCAAAGTAAAAAAGCGGAGACAACATTCAATTATCTGAAAGCGATTGCCGATGCTGTTGGACTTAAGTCCGAAGTGGGAAAAAACATTCTATCGGATAGCTACGACAGAATATCTTTTATCCCTGAATATGCCATCCTCTCCAATTATCTGAATGAAACGCAGCCAAAAGATTGTCCCCCTACCCTTCCTATCGAAATATTTCCCTTTGGATTCAACCTCAGCCAAAAAGAGGCTGTAAACAATGCATTTGCGAACCCGCTGAGTATTATTGAAGGGCCGCCAGGCACCGGTAAAACGCAGACTATACTTAATATCATAGCAAACGCTATGATAAATGGTCAGAGTGTAGCGGTAGTTTCGAGTAATAATTCGGCTACGAAAAATGTATATGAAAAACTTGAAAAGAATGGCCTTTCCTTTATCGCTGCTTTACTGGGTAATAGCCAGAATAAAAAGGAATTTATAGAATCGCAATCTGAAATCCCCGATCTGTCTAAATTTAACCTAACAGAGCAACAGCTAACAAAATTGAAACAGAAGAACAGTGAACTTTTCACTCAGCTTACTGAAAAGTTAGCGCAAAAGAACGAACTTGCCACACTGAAACTATTGATCGAAAATATAAAAACAGAACAGCAACATTTTCTTCATCAGGTGCAGTCAATATCAAATTTCAAACTCAACACGAATCTTTCATCGGATCGCTTAATGGCTCTCTGGAATTCAATTGCAATACATGAACGCTCGGGAGCAAAATTCAATTGGTGGAAGAAACTGGTCTATCGCTTTCGGTATCGCATCAAAGATAAGGGTTTTTATACCTTATCGCATTGGGATATGATCGAGATCACTCAATCGGCCTATTATAAGGCTAAAATAGCAGAATTGGCGCATCGCATCAAATCGTTGGAAAATGCCTTGAATAACTTCTCTTTTGAGAAAAAGGTGCAGGAGTATACGGATTCCTCAATGCGCCTTATTAAAAAGGTGCTTTATAACAGGTATCAGCATAAGGAGCGTCCAACTTATCAGGAAGCAGATCTCCGCGCTAAGTCTGCAAGTTTCATCGAAGACTACCCGGTTATCATGAGTACCACATACTCGCTACGAAGATGCCTGGCTGAGCATACTGTCTATGACTACGTGATCATTGATGAGTCTTCGCAGGTGGATTTGGCAACAGGTGCATTGGCGCTATCATGCGCTAAACGAGCCGTCATTGTCGGTGATCTAAAACAGCTCCCGAATGTGGTGGATACAACAATGGCACAAAAAACGGACGTTATTTTTCATGCATTCAAAATGTCCGAAGCTTATCATTATGCTAAAAATAGTTTGCTTGCATCGATCACACAGCTATTTCCAGATGTACATAGAACATTACTGAAAGAACATTATCGCTGCCATCCAAAAATCATTGAGTTCTGCAACCGTAAGTTCTACAATGATCAGCTCATTATCTTATCTGAACCAACAACAGAACGGGAACCGCTAATGGTCTATCGAACAGTCGCGGGTAACCATGCACGGGCACGCATGAATCAACGGCAGATCGATGTTATCCTACAGGAAATAATACCACAACAGGGGCTTGCTTCGGTTGACTTAGGCATCGTGACGCCTTATCGTAATCAGACAAATATATTGCAGGGTACATTTGCGGGCACCAAGGTTATCGCAGATACTGTCGATAAGTTTCAAGGGAGGGAAAATGATGTGATTATCCTATCTACTGTCGATAATGAGATATCGGAATTTACAGATAATCCTAACCGTCTGAATGTGGCCATCTCCCGAGCTAAAGATCAGCTGATCTTGTTGGTACATGGCAACGATTCTGGAAATGATAGCAACATTGCAGATCTAATCCGTTATATCGAATACAATAACTTCACGATTATACAGAGTACGTTGCATTCGATCTTTGATTACCTATACAAAGGCTATGAGGAAAAGCGACGCAGGATCTTGTCTCAGAAGCGTATCAAATCGGTATTTGACAGTGAAAACCTGATGTATACACTGGTATGTTCTGTATTATCTGATGACAGGTTTTCAAAATACGATGTGCTCCTCCATTTTCCATTGCGAAGCTTGATTAACGACTACTCACTAATGACACCTGCTGAAGCAAAATATGCAAGCCATCACATGACGCACCTGGATTTTCTGATCTACAACAAACTTGGCAAAAATCCGGTCCTGGCGATCGAAGTGGATGGTTATGCTTATCACGCTGTCGAAGGAAAACAATCGGAACGTGACGCAATGAAAGATGCCATACTGGAAAAGTACGGTCTGCCGCTACTCCGATTTTCAACTACTGGAAGCGGTGAACGGGAAAGGCTGACGAGGAGTCTTGGTGAGTTGTCTGCTCTTAAGTAATAGATAAATTCCCCCTATTGTGACTGGTAGTTTTTTAAGAAAATTAAGGTATGGATACAGTCATGCGTTTGTGCGTGAATATACTATTAAACGATCAATCAAGTGCAGAAAACCGTATTAAGCAACTATTTAACAGTAAATTGCCTCGAAATCAAAAATCATCAGACTTTTGCAGTAGTTTTGCTATACAAGAGATACGAGAGCGGAACTTCCTCTAAATTTCTTGAACAAAGAGTAACAACTATAAATACCGCAGCATGACGCAAAATAAGCTCACCTTTACCTATCAGGATTTAGCAATCGAGATTATAGATGAGCCTACTTACCATACGGGCTCTCCTGATAATACCTTAAGCTACGATAAACAATATCTCGGTGCCGAAGCGCATCAATATACCAGCTCGACACATGCTATAAGCGTTAGGCAGGGTAATCAAATCCTTTCCAGCTGTGTTGTAATAGGTTCGGGTAGTGCAACGACTATTCATGAAAACTCAACTATCCATGACAATGACCATTTGCTCCTTTGCTGTGGCAACACGGTGTTCTGCCTCCTATTACCGCATCTCGATCTCCAATGGCAAATCCACGCAGATCCCATAACTTGTTTTCAACTCTTTAGGCTACAGGATGACTATATCGTTCATGGCGAAATGCAAATAACGCGGATTGACAAACAGGGAAACATAGCATGGGAATTCGGAGGTGCGGATATTTTCGTTTCCGTGGAGGGAAAGCAAGAGATTCAAATCGGTCATGATAGGATTGTGCTCACCGACTTTTCCAACAGGATCTACACTATCGACTTTTACGGAAAAACAATAGACACCTAGAGCGACGCATCTTAACCTAAAGATAGGTCTTAAGAAACGTTATATTCGATCCTTTATAGCATCAGCAATCGGCTTAATCAACCATACGACAAAGATTAAAAAATAAGTATTTTGAAAAAGAATGGGCTTCTGATAATGACAATCAGTTTCTTTCTGATAGTAAACACCGTATGCTTCTGGGAAGGGCAACTTGGACTCCTTGCATTTCCTACTTTCTTTGTTTTGTTTGCCATTTATTTGGGGCTTGGAATTGCGCTAGCAAGGCAAATGTACTTCCTGGTTAAAGAAAAACTATCAAACAAAAAACGACTCATAAACACTGGACTCTTAGCTTTTGTGCTAATACTTACGTTTTTGAAGCCTAAAGGGCTTATAGATTTTGAGAAATTTGAAAGAGAAGATCTATTAATAGCTAAAAGAGAAGGCGTGGCAAACTGTACAACTACATTAAAACTTAAAAATAATTTTACTTTTATCGAACGAAGGATCTGCTTTGGTGTGACTGAAGTGAAAGGAAGCTACCACGTACAGAATGACACAATTTATTTTGACAATGTGAATATCGGCCGATCCACAGAAGATTTTTATAAGTTTGCGACCGTGAAAAAAGTAAAATTTGAAGACGAGAGTGAACAATATTACCTGATGTTACACAAGGGCTTGACTGATACGCTAGGCTATGAATTGGTGATAACAAAACAAATTGATTCTTGCTTTCTTTTCACAAATAAAGTAAGTCTACTACCTTTAAATCAACTTCGTCCATTCTAAACAATGGCTTATTTATATCCTAATAAAATTAATAACATGAGTAAATTCCACTATGACGAAGCGGCTGCAGAAGTAGTAAAAATTATAGATATCACTTTTGAGAGTTTTAGAGAAATAGCTCCGGATTACTTAATGAATTAACGAGAAAAGTTTAAGATTCCTTGAATACCCACTCTACGTAAGATTATTTTTTTTACAGAAACAATGTCCTGTGAATGTTTTGCTGAGTTTAGGATTGATCATACGAAAAGAACACAGCTATCCTTTATCCTTAACCTTACCAGTCAAATTCAACAATTTCTGGGTATTAATAACGGGTAAGAGTATGCCGTCTTTTATAACTGTACCTTGTGTACGGGTCAATATTATGCCACGTGCTGTAGAATAGATAATAGCAATCAATGTGTGCCCCAAAACAGATGATACACTGATTTGCTCTAGCTTTTTGTCAGAATCAACAACATACTTTTCAAGTTCATCTACCTTAAATAAAAAGTCAAACGTAAATTCTGCCGTTAAAGGTAATGGAGTATCATCGTTACTTAAGCCATGAAAACGTGCCGTAAAGAGAAATCGTACAAGCTGATCCTCAAGACGAAACATGCTCTTTACATCAAAATCAGTTTTAAAACCAACAAGCGGGCTCTCATCAAGATCGTCACCTACATCAATGTTTCCTTTTACTGTTTTAACTTCTAAAAGCTGAATTCTATCTGGATCTATGTTGTTATTCTTCGACATACTAACTGCTTAACTTGCGGTCTCAATATAAAACACCTCTCTGGAAAATTTTTCCTTGTTTGGTTTTCCTCCCTGTACATGTACAGCCGTTGTGACTTGAACACTCCCTGCCGAAACGAAATCTTTCATCCGCATTGGATTATTAGTTCTTTCAAACACAGGCGTTTTTATAGTTAAGGCATGAACAGCCTTTGAGATTTCCTCTTCGGATTCCTGAGCAGTATAGATAATCTGCTCTCTAAGCGCATGCTCTATCTTGGCTATTGATTTCACCGTGAAATTATGGAAACCCGTAAGCCATCTGCTGATTTCGGCCTCTTTCTTACCCAGCATGTTTGCAAGATCTCTTTGTTTTAATCCTTTTTTATCTAGGATAACGAGAATCTGGTTTGCAATAGCTAGCGAACGTGAAACGAAGAGTTTAGATTCGTTATCTGTACTTTCTAAAATCTCATCAAACAGATTCAAATTATCTATTACTTGTGGCGTTTTCATATTCTATACCAAAAATTTTAAGTCGATTTAAAGTTCTATCTCAAAATCATCATCCATGTGCAATTCCTTATCTACCAATATCACTTCTCTATTTTTTATAGCTTCATCAAGCTTGCGCACTAAACTGTTGGCGAAATGAAAATGTTTTCTACAATTGGGACACTCCTCTGGATTATTTTTTGTCTTAAGATCTCCGTTGAGCAGGATAACCACTTTCTCGCTCAGCCGTATACAATACAACCGCAGCCCAAATTTGTTTGGCTTTCCTGGCTGTATATAATATCGTGGTGGAAGAGCATCCGCAGCACGTTCGTGCCTAAAATGTGCTTCCCGCGCACCATACTTCTCGCCTATTTCCTTGATGAACTGTAAAATCATACCAAGTTGACCAGCATATTCTAGCACATTCTGCATACGCATTAAAAAATCTTCAAACTCACTTTGAGCCACGTCTTCCATCTGTACTGTATAAAAGCACACCTTCTCAAAGGATAATCGTCCGAGTCTTTTTATAGTGACAAACAACTTAACATATAAGTTAAGCACAAATATAGTGCTAAAATTGAAACAAACAATATATTGTGCGGTTTAACAATTGATTTATTACAAAACATTGATTATCAAATCTAATAAAAAAACAGTTTACTATAATAAACCTCGTTAAATGAAATTCTTACACTTATTTCGACGATCTGCAATAATTTTTTCTTCGTCACTCCAAATAGCCTTGATGAGTACGATTAGTTTTAGTTTTAATGCTTTTGTTGCGCCGCGAATTGCACCGCCATTTTGAGCGAACTACTGCTGTAATATAAACTATATGTGCGCAACAGGAACGACAGTTCCTCTAAATTTCTTGAACAAACAACAACGTTAAATACCGCAGCATGACGCAAAATAAGCTCACCTGCAGCTATCAGGATTTAAGAATCGAGATCATAGATAGCCTTCGGCTTGGAAGATACGCAAGGCTATGAATTGGTGATAAAAAAACAAATTGATTCTTGCTTTTTTTTCACTAATAGATTAATTCTACTACCTTTAATTCAACTTCGACCATTGTAAACAATGGCATGTTTATATCCTGATAAAATTAACAACATGAGTAAATTCAACTATGACGAAGCAGCTGCAGAAGTAGCAAAAATTATAGATATCACTATTGAGAGTTTTCGAGAAATGACTCCAGATTACTATACAGAAGAGTACTTGAATCACGTAATTAAAAATAAACTTTCCTATAGAGAATTGGCATTATATCCTAAACCAGGTTATCGAACAAAAGCTAGTTTACGATACGTGAAGAACGACGTACTTATATTTTTTCAAGAAGGAGAGGGCCCAACTGTGGAATACTTTTGGGCAAAGATTAAAGAAGCGAGAATCCCATTAATAAGAGAAAGCAGGAATATCGAAAAAATAATGAAAAGAGGTAAAATTAAGAATGAATTTGAATATGATTTTGTTATTGATGGATATACTTCGTTCCTAGAAATGGATTCTATTTCAGAGCAAGACATTGATAAATTAAACGAAATGATCGGAAAATTTGAAATGAGTAGAAAAAGCTAGTTAAATAACTTGGAATCAATAGAGTATTGATAGAAAATTTTTCTACTTTTAGCCTGGATGAAAAGCTTGTATTTTTAAGCAGATGTGCCTAGGGATACATCTTGAGACCGCAGTTAAACCGGTTCTCTCCTGTGGCAGGAAAGCAGTAAATTCACATCGTATCCATATTTAACCTGTAGATGCAATGTATTAGACTTAGTATTTTTGCAATTATTGCCTTCTTTGTAGGGGTGTATATCGCAGTCAGTAATACCAAGGAAGAATAAATAGATTTATGCAGTTTATCGACGGCAATGGTATCCCCTATTTTATTCGAAACGGGTTTATGAAAAGTAGCGGGTATGTTATTTGTTGCTTGGGGACTGAATTAGCTATTTTGGGAATAATATTAAAGAAAAAATGTGTTATATAAAATTAAACATTGCCTTACGTACGCTCTCATTGTGATATTATCATTGATGATCGGTAGCTGTAGTAATAATCGTAGCAATAATAAAAGTACTTATAAAATAAATAGCATATACGCTCCAAAACTACAGGCTCTAGAAAGTTCAATAATTTCCTACATGAAGACTGCTGAGCCCAACTATACGCAACGCGATGTAGATCAATGTATGGGAATACTGAAGGAATATCTGCAAAAGATGGCTGCTACCAACGCTAAAGATGAAGGGAACGAGGTTGTTCAATCGGCGGTTATTTCTTTGAACCAACTGAACGAGAAATGCGATTATGAATTGATAGAGACCAGCGAAAGAGAACAAATAGCAGATATTATTATATCCGCAGCGGCAGATAAAGGTTACACGACTTTGGAAGAGGATATCACCGAGGAATGGCGAGAATGGTAGATAAAATGTCTAAAGAGTGCCGTTTCTGTTTTAATGATTGGCATTGAATTTACTAACTTAAAAAAAAGTTAAAAATGAACATCCATATCATCAGTGATCTGCATAGGGAATTTGGATACAACGATATCAATCTGCAAATAGCTGATGTACTTGTGTTGGCTGGAGATACTGATCTGGGGATAAAAGGTATCAACTGGCTCAAATCACTTTCGCTGGATATACCTATCATCTATGTACTGGGTAATCATGAATATTATAAAGGAGCTTATCCAAAAACATTACATAAAATTAAAGATGCAGCAAAAAATTCCAATATTCATGTATTGGAAAATGAATCGCTGAATATCGACGGTGTCCGGTTTCATGGCTGTACGCTGTGGACTAATTTTTCTATTAAAGGTAATCCAATTGTGTATGGGTCGCTATGCCAAAGTCGAATGAATGATTACAAAAAAATTAGATTAGGTTATCAATATGCTAAATTGAGAAGTATAGATACCTTTAGAATTCATCAAACTTCTAGTCAATGGTTGGATGAAAGTCTTAGTACCAGCGAAACGAAGCACAATATTGTCGTAACGCATCATGCGCCGAGCATACGGTCACTACCAAAGAAATATTTAGATGATCCGATTAGTGCTGCCTACGTCTCGGATATGGAGGACTTCATACTAAAGCACCAACCCTCTTATTGGATTCATGGTCATCTTCATAGCCCTGTAAAATATAAAATTGGTAACACCGAAATTATATGTAACCCACATGGTTATATTGATGAACGTATAATGGGTTTAAAAACAATCTTATTATTGAGATATAAACTAAAAAGACAGAGAATCTTTTTGTTATGAAGATACCGAACATTCTTGGTCCTGACTTTGTAATTGTCAGAATTGTTTGGGTCTCTTATTTTGGCTGGCTAATACGGCAATTTCGTCTATACGTTTTTGTCGGGTTTCAGGTCGTTTTGCAAAAACAATCCAGCTCAGCATCATTTTTTTTATACTTTTGCTCGAAGACAAGAAATACGCCTTTGCGCCTTCATACTGTTTAAATGCTTTTTCTAGATCATCAGGAATAATAAGCTCTTCGACCTCATCCAAAACTGTCCAAGAACCGTTTTGCTTGGCAATTTCAATGCTATCCAAACCTGCTTGTCTCATTTGTCCACTTTCGATAAACTGGCGCACCTTTTCTTTGTTGATTTTTGACCAGGTACTGTTCGGCTTTCGTTTACTAAAAAACTGATGGGATGTTTCTTTGTCAATTTTAATCTTTTTGCTGTCTATCCAACCAAAACAAAGAGCAACATCTACCGCTTCTCTCCAACTGACGGTAGGCCTCTCCGATAATTTGGAATAGAAAACCAACCATACAGATTGCTTGGAAAGATGATTTTTTTCTAACCACTTTCTCCAATCATCTGGACTTGTTGGATAAAAAATTTCTACTTCGTTCATTTCATCATAGAATAACAGCTATCAAAATCTTCCACATTACATGCAGAAAGTTGATCAAAACAATAGACACTAAAGCATAGTCAAATATGCAAATCTTTATTGCTACTTTTATAGGTGAAATGAATTATGAAAGTTTGTATGAAATTATGAGTAAAACCAGGATGGAAACAGGTTATTTTAAGCGAGTTTTATACAAAAATTCTTGAAGATGGCTATCATACTTTCTGAATTACGAGATTATGATATAGCGAAAAAATATAAGTTTTTCTATAAGCACTGTTTTTCTATCAAATATAGACAAAACAATATTATTCAATCTACATCAGTCCTCTTAAAGGATCTTTCCGTATCGGATTAAACGTAATAATACCTATCTTTAGTTGCAAAAAATGGGGTTCCCATACGATTCAAAGCTGATGTCAATATGAAAGTTTACGCTGAATTTAAAAAAGATGAAGGACTATTATTCCGCACCAAAACATTATTACAATATGGAGATTCGTGGGACTTGATAGGCTCAATAGTGATGAAAAATCCAGGAAGCGCAAAACCCGGAAGCCAGTTAAGTGAAGACGCGAAAAACGATATCTCTGCTTTCTACGAAAAGAACATCGATTTTGATCATTGGACGTCGACCGATGCTGATGCCACGATGAAAGATATTTTGCCGATTTTTAATGGAAACTATGTAAATAAAAAAATAGATCTAAACGGTGTTATTCAGATCTATAACCTATTGAATGTATGTGATCCCAGTGTTGATTCTGCTTATAAGAAAACCAACCAAAGCAATTCTAAATTTTTATTTCCTATTTTTTCAGAATGTGAAAAAGAGTTTAAGAACAAGCCTATTTATTTGGGATTCGGCAACTTCTATACAAACAGAGGATATGCGTATTTTCATAAGCTACGCGATCTAGCAAAGGAATTCTTTGAATACATTAAAAGAAGTGAATTTGACTATTTAGAAGATGATTATCTGATCGATGAACACTTTTATCATAAGAACTTTTTTTATCATCCTCAATTTATTAATAAGCCTACAAAGCGAGAGAAATACCTACCTGTGCTCGACAAATTCATTAAACTGTTCCCACATTAACACCGTTATCCTGATCATTAGAAATTATCCACCAATTTAAATTCAGATCATGAAAATCCGCTCAGCACGAGTGCCTTAATAAATTTGTAAAAAAAACTGATTTTTCCGAAATCATACATAACTTTAAGAAAAAAGTCTTATGGGAAAATTTGTAATTACAAAAAGAACAAACGGGGAATTTCAGTTCAACCTCAAAGCGAACAATGGCCAAACCATCTTATCCAGTGAAGGTTACAAAACTAAAGCCAATTGTCAAAATGGGATTGAATCTGTTCAAAAAAATGCACAAGATGAAAGTAAGTTTGATAAGAAGACTTCCAGCAACGCGAAGTTTTACTTCAACCTGAAAGCAACGAACGGGCAAATTATCGGTACAAGCGAGATGTACGAAAGTGCTAGCGGAAGAGACAATGGGATTGCATCGGTAGCAAGTAACGCTCCTGGGGCAACTGTTGAGGATCTGACGAGTTAAACCATCCGAAATCAACATGTACAGCACGTATGAAAGAACCTCTACGTGCTGTAATACATTTTAGGCTCTAAATACGAAGCAAGAAGATTAAAGGAAAATTAGATCAACTTATTTTCTGCAGCTATTTTAACCAATTCAATCATATTTTTTGACTTAAATTTCTGCAATAAATTTCGTCGATGTGTCTCCACGGTGATGACCGAAATAAATAACTTTTCAGCAATTTCAGCCGAGGTATGTCCATAAGCAATGGATTCTAGGATCTGCTGTTCACGTTTGGTTAAACGGGGAATCTCAAAAGCCTGGGAAGAGGGCCGTAACATAATTTCCTGAACTTCTTTGCTTAAAGCCAGATCACCATTTATTGCATTGTCAATACATTTGACAATTTCCTGTGCATCGGCGTTCTTCAAAATATATCCATTACCTCCATTCTCTAAAAATCGAAAAATAATGCTGCGTTCCGCTTGATTGCTTATCGCGATAACGATGGTTTTTGGTAATTTTTGTTTGATGGCTCTGCAAAAGTCCAAACCACTTCCATCGCTAAGTACGATATCGAGCAAAACAACATCCACTTTGTTCTCTTGGATAAAATCTAAAATCGCTGCTCCTTTGGTGAAGGAGAAAATATGAAATTTAGGATCTTCTTGTAATAGCGATTTCAATCCTTCCAAAATCATGGGATGATCGTCAACTATGGCTAAATTTAGGCGGTCATTTTTATACATTACACTCTACATTTATGGTAGTTCCTTGTCCTTTGGCCGAAACTACATCTACATTTCCGTTAATCAATCGAACTCTATTTTCAATATTTTTCAGTCCCAGACCATACACTATTTCCGCCTTATCAAAGCCGATGCCGTCATCTTCTATTGTTAAGGTCAGCGTGTTGTCGTTTTGGCTTATCTGGACAATTACGTTATTTGCCTGCGCATATTTTATCACATTACTTATGCTTTCTTGGGTGATGCGATAAAAAGCAAGCTGTATCTGAAATGAAATGTTTTCTGACACATCGAAAGCCTCGAATTGGATAGAAAAATGTTTATGGCTCATCGACTCGCAGAGTTCTTTCAGCGCAATTTCAAGACCTAGGTTCTTTAAGGTCTCTGGCATAAGGTTTCTGGAAATGCGCCTCATTTCTAAGATGGATTTATCTATTTTGTCTAATAGAGCTGTAGATTTATCCCCCCCCATTGACGATATAGACATCCGTATATTTGCTAACATCCCTCCCATGCTATCGTGCAAATCCTGTGCAATACGTTGCCGTTCTTGTTCTTCACCTCGTAAGACGGCTTGGGAAGCCTCATATCTCCGTTCGCTTTCTATATGCATCAAATCTTGCTTGTGGCTTATATTGATCTGCTTATTTAACTTTTGTTGTTTTCTATAGGTGAGGTAGGATAAAAAAGCAATAACTAAGCTCAGCAAAAGGGCTATCCCCAAAATGGTAATCCGCAGATTCTTATTTTTGGCAATAAGCATATTTTCTTTTTTCTCTTGCTCCAAAGCATCAATGGTTTTCTGTTTTTCGGACGTCTTGTGCAATATTTCGTACTCATTCATCTTTTCTAACAGCTTTTGTTGACTTAAACTATCGCCCAAGGCATTGGATTTTTTCATCCACTGGTAGGCTTCTTTATGATTATCCAACACATCATTCACAGCCGCCAACTGGGTGTAGGTAATCCGGCGATTGACTGCTTCCTTGCTTAAAATATGCTCTTTTAGAATTTGTTCCAATTGGGCCTTGGCCTTTACGTAATCCTTTTGCATCAAATAGACATTATACATCCTGAAATACAATAGATGCAACAACCGCAGCTGGTGCTTTTCTTTAGCTAAGGTTACGCCCTTATTTAAGCTATTCAGCGCCTGTCCGTATTCCTGCCTGGTAGTATAGTACATGGCTTCCTGGTAATAATAGTTGGGGTAATGCTGCGAATCGGGATAAGGCTGAATCAGTTCCTGTGCTTTGTCCAGATAGATCTTTGCACTCTTGCTATCGGGTTTATAGCAATAATTACTGACTAAATTAAGGTATGTTATTAAATGTACTGTTTTTTCTGTTGGAATCTTCTCCAGCTGTGCTAGGGCTTTATTATGGTATTCTTCAGCTTTGTCAAACTGTCCGACGGACATAAAAGTAAGACCTAACTGGGTATAGCTATATGCCAATAAGGACCTATTATGGCTTTTTTCACTCAACGGTATACAGTGTTCGGTCAAGGTCTTTACCAAATAATCGTATCCCTTATCCTCCACTTGCATGTAGGCCGAATTATAGTAAGCTTTTATCAGCAAATCACTTTGTTTTGGATTATTCTCAAGTGCTTTTATGGCCGATTCGTAATACTGCCTGGCCGTAGTTTTACTTCCTTGATTTGCATAAAAAACACCTTGGTAATAGGCGATAACACCTTCATCTAAACTATTTTTTTTGGGTGATTGCAAGACCTGATTCAATGCTTCTAGGCTTTTCAGACTATCAATTTGCGCCCAATACTCGGATAGAAGGAGATAATGTTGAAGTTTAGCTGCAGACTGACCACTTGTAGTGATCTGACTGTCAATTTGCCTTAGATAGCCAGCCTCGTCCAACGGGACAAGTTGCTGCGCCATCAGCACTTGACTAAAATAGCAGACTAAAATCAATAGAAAGGTATTCTTCAACATTACCAAATAATTAAACTACAAATATCCAAAATAAAAAAACGGTATTTTATTTCCGCCCCCAAAATCATGGTAAACCATTAGAAATAAAATGCTAGTTTACAATGATTGCCTCAGGTTCACAATTTACTGAAATTTGTATTTCACAAAAAATTTAAAACGGAACACGATGAGAAAAATTAGCGCAAAGATAGTTCTATTAGGACTTTTATCGGTACTGACATTTGGAACGATATTAACAAGCTGCAGCAGTAGCGACGATAACACGGAGGAGATTAATCAAGAGCTAAATCACTACAAAATCACCGTAACGCTGAACAATGTGGATCCAGATCGCGATTTTGTGTCGGTGACAGTAGTAGGCGGAAATATAAATGGAAAAACGGACGTTTGGAAATTAAATGGCGTAGCGCAAACTGGTGAATCGGCTGTTGGATTGGACAAAAATGACTTTGCCGGGACGACAAAAACTTATGTTATTGAGACCACAGAGCCTATTCGCTTGTTCACCGGCGGTGTCCAAATCATTAACTACGGCGATCCAATGCCGCTAAGCTTTAAAATTGAAAAAGGTAGCGAAACTATCATTAATGAAAATCTGACATTAACCGGTGACGGAGCAGACTTCACAAAACAGTATTCTTTCTAAGAGAAAAAGGTGTTGCATATTATATTTTTAAACAGTCATCCTAAAATAATGAAGCATCTAACACGCTGAATCGAAATGCTTCGACCTTATAAACGATGACAACAAAAATATTTTAAAGGCTTTTAACGTACAACGAACTTGCAACATAACAACCTTACGCCGCAGCAGATCAATTTGTTGCGGCATAATTTTAATTCGTCAATATGTACTCTGAGCGGACTTTTGCTGGACAAACACCGCTTTAAGAGCTAACCAGATTGAATTTGAAAAAAATCTATAAGATGAAAAAAGCAACAATTTTATTTGCAGTAAGTACTTTGATCATATCATGCAATCAGACTGCTCGGGAGCGTGCGAATACGGATACTCCTACTGAACAGTCTGTTGAACCAGAAAAAGCACCAGAACCGGTAAAGGGTATGGATGTGGAAAGCATCCCTTTCTCAACCAATGATGTGGGGAGTTTTCCTTTTTTCACCTTACCTAAAGGATTGAAAGAAATGAACAAACCGCTGGATAAAAACTTTGATGTATGTTTTTTTCCGATAAACGGGGTGATGACAGCTTTTGAAGGGAAGCTGTATAAAGCTAATATTACTGCCGAACAAGGTGAAAAATTTTCTCAGCATTATTTTGAGAAAAGCATGTCCGAATACCTGACTTCCATAGGTGCTGTTCAGATTTTCGACGGTGAAATTACGCAACGAGAGTATGAGCGCTACGCGAAAGCAGATCCGAATAAGGGTGACGATGGTGATATTGGCTATCCTGGAGAATCTATCAAATTTTATGCGATACGGACGAAAGACAAAGGCAATATCTATGTGCAATACTCGTCAACAAATGCAGGAGCAAAATTAAACGTATTGCAGGAGGATGTATTTCAGCAGACAATTACGAAAATTACAGCCGATGATATTCTAAAAGATCTAGCTGATGAAGGGAAATCTATTCTGTATATCAATTTTGATACGGATAAATCGACTCTTTCTCCTGACGGCAAACTAGCCGTGGAGGAAATTGCTGTCGCATTGAAAAAAGATACAGGTTTAAAGGTGGCCATAGAAGGACATACGGATAATACGGGAGACGCCTCACACAACAAAAAGTTATCCGATGACCGGGCGAATGCCGTACTAAATAACCTATTGTCATTAGGGATTGAAAAATCTAGACTTTCCGCTAAGGGATTTGGCGCTGAACGTCCTTTGGCAGACAATGATTCAGCGGAAAGTAAAGCAAAAAACCGCCGGGTCGAGTTGATCAAAACAAACTAATCTGTACAAGCTCTTCGATTACGGAGGGCTTTTTCTTTACTCTTTTCAACTGTCTTCTTGCGATGATTTATTCGTATCAGAGATCTCGCCCAGATTCAATAAACAACGAAGTACGCGACTTCTTGATGAAGATACACTATATTTTAGCTAACTTTGCAAATTGGTAATCATTTAAATAGTTGGCAGTGTCTTTAGATAAATTAAAGCTTAGTAAACGTCTTCATGTATCCATGAATGATTTGGGGTATTTTTCTGCGAAAGAGTTTCAGTTGAAAACGCTCTCCAGAATAATAGGTGGGCATAGTATAATAGGTATTGCTCCGGAAGGGGCTGGAAAAACCACAACCTATGTGCTTGGTGTTTTAATGCGTTTGAAATATACGCAAGATGAAGCTCCAAAAGTTTTGATTTTAGCCCCCAATGAAGAAAGGATTACTGAAATTGTCGACCGATTCATTACCATAAGCAAGAATAGGGAACTTCATATCATGGGCCTAAAGACCAGCGGTAGCATGGAGGAAGAGATCGAAAACTTGGTTCGAGGGGTGGATATCGTTGTTGCCACACCGAATCGCGCACGTGCTATTTATCTGAAGCTAGGTCTCAACTTGAATCGCATTCAAACCTTCATCATTGATGACGCAGACGAAATTGTAAAGCAGGGTATGCAAACCCCGGTAAGGGAACTTGCTCAAAGTTGCGGAAAAGTCCAATATGTGGCATTCAGTACTGTGGAGCATGAAAAGTTACACTTGATGATAGACGATTTCATGCCTCTAGCGACCACTATTGAAGTGGACGAACTGGGGGAAAATGCTGTAGAGACGCACGAGTTGTTACTTTATCAGGTTCCCAATTTTACAACAAAAATCAACCTGTTAAATCTTTTGCTACGCGATGATGAAGTTTTTGACAAAGTTGTCGTGTTCGTCAATAGTCGATTGACTGCGCAAAAGCTTAGCGAGAGTTTACATGCAAAGAAAGGAGAAGTGGCTGTTTTACATCCTCTTTTCTTTGATGACGCGGGAGTGGATGATGTCAATGATTTTAAACAAATACCGGAATGTAGGGTGCTTATTATCGCTAATGAAAACACGGATGTGCTGGATTTAAGTGGAATACCTTTTATATTTCATTTTGAAATTCCTGAAAGTAGGGAAGTCTTCCTGCAACATGTTGTAAAAAACACAGATGAAGAAGTATTGGCGATAACATTTGCAACGGATATCGAACTCCCGGAAGTAAAAAAAATAGAACAAGCTTTGGGTTCTAAAATACCGACAATGCCTCTCCCCGATGATCTTATTATTTACCAGCCATCCAACACGCAGAAAGAGAAAAATGAAGTCGATGAGTCGAGAGGTGGTGCTTTTCACAAAAAGAAAGAAAGTAACAGCAAAACGTACAACTACGGTGGCGGCGAGAAAGCAAAAATGAAAATGAAGAATAAGAAACGCTAATTCTTATTTGTACATCGGCATAGTATTTCCAAAGACAGCTTTTAAAGGCAATAAAAGCTGTAAAGGAACAAATGCATAGATTGATTGAAAAACCGCAAATATTGATTGCAAGCTGGCTAATATAAATTGGGCATTTTAGCGTAGCTTACTAATAATTAAATTCAAGGAAAATTAATTATTATGAAATCAATAAACAGTTTTTCTGGATCTGCTTTAACGGAAAGCGAAATGAGGGAATTGGGAGGTGGCTTTAATCCACTTGGTCCAATTTCTTTTACCTTTGAGCCTGATAATGGTAGAGAAGGTGGTGGTACAATTAACTGGTATCTTGGGGGTACGCACTATGCATCGACGTATTTCTTACCGGAACACAATTGGGTGTATACAAGTAGCTATTTGTAGGATAAAAGATCCATCATGTTCTGCGCTATAGGAATAGGCAGAACATGATGTTCATACCATTCGTCAATCATCCTATCACAAAGGTCTATCCTAATTTTCCTATAAATTCTAAAACACACTCCCTCCGACGGCTGGAAACAGGAATGATTTTACCATCTTTCATCTCTATCTGCCCGTCTTTAAAGTACTTATGTATGTGAAGTGTATTGATGAGATAAGATTGATGACACCGTATAAATTGGGCTTCCGGAAGAATGTTCTCGAAGTGCTTGATTACCTTGGATACCATCAGACTTACGTTCCCTTTCAGATAAAAAGTCGTATATCCCCTATCACTAAAACAATAAAAAATATCTTCTATATCTACAATTTGTGTAAAATCGTAGGTCTTCAGTGCTATTTTACGGCTTGTTTGGTTTGACATTTCGCCCTGTTCCATACCTTTAGATTTTAATATAAACGAAGATAACGATGCTTAGAATTGTGTTTAAAAAGGATTTATATTCGCTAAGTCCGATTTACAATTCGTTTAACAGAAGTTCCGTCCAACAAATGATCCTTAACAGTCAAGCTATTTTATACTATTGGCGCTATCAAATAATATGGGAAATAGCATCAAATAGGAATACCACAAAGCCAACAAAGACCAGCAATTCATAAATCCAAATTGACGAATTGTAAATACATGCTGCTGCTTTCTTTGATTAAGCCTACATTAGTTGATAGGAAAACGGCAACATGTACAGGAAAAAGCTTTTTTTTATAGGATTGATCATTGCAGGATTACTTATTTATTTGTTTTTCTTCAGAGAGGATAAAGGTATCTATGAGAACGATAATACCGCAATTCCACAACAGTACCAGCGGTATCAATCCATAACGGCAGCTTATGCATCCGAGACTTTTAAAGTCGACGAAGTTTGTCGTGCGAAGGTGAACAGTTCCGCATCCTCTAATCCTATACGTGCTTACCAGTCGGTCCAAGATCAGATTATCATCGATTGTAATTCTGAGATAGACGAAGATTCTAAAAGTGATGCTACCTATTTCAAAATCAATAAATTGGGGATTATTACCGATTCACTCCATGTGAAATACGGGGGCTATTGGACGGTTTTAATCGATGATTTCATGCTGCATACCCAAGAGAAACTGGCTTATTTTACCACTTGGCCAATGAATGGCAACACGGAACATCAGCCATTTATAGCTTACAATACTGATTTTCAAATGCCTGAGAAAGAGTTGCAAATAGAGCTTGCAAGAATCAAAGAAGAAAGCTTGTATTATTTTGTTCGTTCCTACGTTGGCGATCATCTTTATACGGTGGCCACTTATTATTATGATGCTAAAGGCTGGCAGATCCTCTGGCAAAAGGTAGCTCGTTATCAATCGGAAAGTGATTCCGAAAGTGCGTCGCGCTATCAGCAGGAGATTTACCGAAGCGGCGAGCCCGAACCTTATATGGATGCTAAAGTGCATATTGAATATTTTCATCCGCAGGATCGATTAAAATATTTCCATGTAATTGGCGGCGGAACGCCTGGTTTTTCTAAGGTGGATTGGCGAGGAATCGGATTTTTCAGAACAGAAATCGATGGAGAGCCTTTTCTTTTTTCCATTTCCGACCTCGTGATTGAGAAAGAAAGCCATGATCGGTTTAGGACTCGCTTGTACCAGGTCGATGAACCAAAAGCGGCAGTAAAGCATATCAACACAAATTTCTACCATTCGCCATTTGGATTTGCTTTGTATGCTCCGAATGCGAAAATATTATATGTTATCAAAAAAAATTAATCCGCAGCATTTCAATGAAACTAAACTATAAATTTCTTATGCAATTCAGCTTAAAAAAGAACGCGCTTGCATTTTTTGTCCTTGTGTTGATGACCAACTGCTATGGGCAAAAAAGATCATTGTCTGACACGATCTTGGAATTGGAAAACCTAGACTTTACCACGCCAATAAGTGCATTGATACCGGAAGAGACAAAAGATACAGCATACGTTGATATGTATAACGTAAAAAACACTTCTCTACAGCGATTCATTACCAAGGAAAATGAGTATTACGACGATGCCAAACCTATCTGGATTGAGTACCGCCAGTTTCAGTCCCGAAGCAGCGATGAATTAGCTAAGTTTGATGATGTCACGTTCAACACGTTCAATATGGTGGTCACTCTACAAGAAGAAATGATGCTGTTCAATGCTATCGCTGAGGATCTGGATAAAGAGGAAAGTGATGCGTTTATCGAGCTACTCAACAAAAAATATGGTCCTGCGGAAAAAACGGAAGGAGAATTTCTCAATCCTTTTGAGATATATACCTGGAAACTGGAAGACCGCGTGCTTAAATATGTTCCTTTATATGATGATGAACATAATACCTTAAAGATTGTGATCGATAAAGAAAACGACACCCTAGAGGCTGGCGAGAAGACACCGCATTATAGAGGACTTTTTTATGTCATTGAAGCGAAATACAGCGATAAGGTAATTGGCAATTTTCATACGGGTGATCTTTTATATTGCCAATAAAAAGATAGGGATAGAAAAACTTATTATTCAGGAATATCTACCCTCGGAAAACGAAACCGATTGTGATAAATTTGTGGAACATTGCAGCAGTAAAAACGTGCAAGAAAAAGCATAGCTAAATAATATTCATGTTACAAAATGTATTTTTTTGTCATTTTTCAACAAAAAAGATGATGCTTCACGTCAATGTAAATAAATAAAACTACGTCATAAACAAACGGTTGCAACAATCAAGTTGAATATATTATTCCATTGGTCAAACATTTAGACTCTTCCGTTTGTTAAAGAGTTTTACTAACTTGGCGCAAACATTGCATTACCTCTATTGTTGCAACAAAAGAATGGACTCATGGAAAATAAAAACAACAAGATCGTGGTATTATACGTCGATGATGAGGAAAACAATTTGGTTTCCTTCAAAGCAACATTTCGATTAAAATACAAGGTCTACACTGCTATAAGCGGTACTGAAGCAATAGAAATCGTAAAGAAGAATCCTATAGATATTATCATAACTGACCAGCGTATGCCAGAAATGACGGGCGTTGAGTTTCTCGAAGAGATTATCAAGATTAATCCCGAGCCGATGCGGATATTATTAACGGGATATACAGACATGGGGGCTGTTGTTGATGCTGTCAATAAAGGAAAAATCTTTCACTACCTAAACAAGCCTTGGAGTGAAGCGGAACTAGATGAAACTATACAACGTGCTTACGATCTTTATTCAGAACGTAAAAATATGTTAGATACCTATTCTAAACTAGAGATATCTAATGAACAACTGGAATTTCTACTAAGGCAAAAACTACTGTCTTAATCAGTTTACAGAATCTTTGGTCAATATAGGAGATTTATTAGGGATAACCACTGTAAAGGTGGTTCCCTTATTCGGTTCAGAATTTACATCGATGGTTCCTTGTAGCTTCAACAGTGCATTTTGTACATTATAGAGACCAAATCCCATCCCCTGTGCTTGGTCACTAGCACGGAAAAAGAGTTTAAAGATATCTCGAACATAATCTGAATGTATTCCAATCCCCGTATCACGAACTTCGATAATCGCGAAATCGTTAGCCACCGATACTGAAAGACTTACACATTTATTATCTGCATCTTTGCGTTGGTATTTAAAAGCATTCGACAACAAGTTGTGCAAAATTAATTGAAGTACTGCTTTATCACTTTTGAATAATTGCGATTGCTGCACGTGAATATCAAATTCTACGTCGTTATTTTGCGTATAAACCTTATAAAACTCACGAATATCCTCAAAAAGTCGGACAAAATCGATGTCAGATAATGTCAACTCTCCTCGACGCAAAAGATAATAATCACGTAAACTGTCAATATAGGCATCTAGCCTGATCACCGACCCTTCCATCAGGGCTAGTAGCTCATGAATACGTCCGATATCATCAAATCCTCTAGCAAGCTTTATCGCTGACAAGACGCCTGTAAGCGGATCACGTAAATCGTGGCTTACACTATAGGCAAATTTATCCAATTCTTCATATGCCCGTTGCAATTCCTCATTTCTAATATCGAGCAAAGAACTTGTTATATAAAACTTATTGGCTTCTTCGATAGAAGATATAATTTCTTCCTCCTGCCAAGGCTTACGAACAAAACGGAATATATGCCCTTTATTAACAGCTTCTACGACGGTTTCCATATCAGCATAAGCTGTTAATAGTATACGTACTGGTCTAGGAAATTCTTTCTTAATGCGATTTAAAAAGTCGACACCCAACTCGCCAGGCATCCGCTGATCACAAAAAATGACGCGTATTGCAGGATGGGCAGCAAGTATCTTTTGAGCTTCGACAGTCGTAGCAGCAGTATGAACCGTATACCGATACCTAAAATTAGCTTTGAATCCAACTAAATTGTTGACCTCATCGTCTATATATAGTATTTCTAGCTCTTTTTGCATAATCTGACAATAACAAAGTTATAAGCAAACAACCCTCTAAACGAAGTTAACGATATTTGTAACATGTAAGGCTTACTTTTTCTTAAATATTTTGTTGAATAGGGATAACTAACGTAAACACAGTTCCTTGCCCCTCCTCAGATTCCACTAAAATCTTGCCTTCGTGTTTCGCTATGGTATTGTAAGCGATGGACATACCTAAGCCGGTTCCCTCTCCTACATCTTTTGTTGTGAAAAATGGTTCAAAAATTTTATCACGGATAGCTTTAGGTATTCCAGTACCATTATCTGAAATTTTCACAAAAATGCTCGAATCATTATGTAAACCTGTCTCTATTCGAAGTGATCCACCGACGGTTGATCCAAACTTCTTGTCGATTGCATAAATAGCATTCGTTAAAATATTTAAGAAAACCTGATTCAACTTACCAGCATAACACTCAACTTTTGGGATATCGCCATAAGTCTTTTCTACTGTAATTCCATCTTTTATTAAAGAATTGAGAATGATCATCGTAGACTCCACGCCCTCATTGATGTCGGCATATTTAAGGGCATCCTCATCTACACGAGAAAAAATACGTAAACTCTTAACAATCTCTGCCGTTCGATATGCTCCATCATGCATTCCTTTCAACAAGAAATCAACTTCAGTTTTGAGGTATTCTATATCGATATCTTCCTTATACGCATCGATACGTGTCTGTTTCTCTTCCTTAGACAATCCTTCGTCAAAAGCCAAACGCTCAACCTCTTCCAATGTATCCCAAATCATCTTAATATCTCGTTTCAATGGCGCAACATTCGATGTCACAAAATTTATTGGATTATTGATCTCATGCGCCACACCAGCTGTAAGCTGCCCCAAAGATGCCATCTTTTCAGCTTCCACCAATTGGGACTGTGCTTCTTTTAAATGAACCAACGCTGTATGAAGAGACTCATTCGATTCCGTCAATTCTTTGGTCCGCTCTTCGACTTTTTGCTCGAGAACGATATTTTGCTCGCGAATAAGGCGTTCATTTTCTAACGATATCGTCAACTCTCGCGCTTGGGAAAGTTCTTTCTCCCTTTTCATTATATTGATACGGGAAGCAAGAGCAAACGATAGTAAAGCCATCTCTACTATAGATGCTAAACGGAATGAATTGCTTGTGAAGAGGTTATAGGGTAAAATACCATAGTCCTTCAGCAGGAATATAAGGGCTCCTACCAACAATATCGACCAAGCAGCGAAGAAGTAACGTGCCGGCCTATAGTTTCTCCTAAGTGCAAAGAGTGATGTAATAATCAATACAACAGTCTGAATAGATGTTGCCCCTTGCATAACCTGAAAACCAGTCTGCGTATAACCGAATACGGTTAACAATATGCTCGATAAAAATAGGAAAAACAGGGCAAGCAGTACCGGTCTGATGAAAGGCACATTATCTTTTAATTTCAAGAAGTGATCGGAGAAAAATAAGACAGCGATACTACTAGAACAAGCGAAAATAATGACACTCACCGCCTCCCAATGAGGTGAATTAGGCCATAGAAACTGAAAATTGAAACCTACAATACCCAATTGCGTCAGTCCTAAAAAAATGACATATAACACATAGTATAAATAGGATCGGTCTTTAACGGAAAGAAACAACAGCAAATTGTAGATACTCATGATCAACACCACACCTAAATACCCTCCTATAAAGATATTTTCTTTCGTTAGCTTTTCCCAGATACTTTTTGGTTTGCCTATGGCAATCGGTAAAATAATCTGCTCCGAACTTTTGACTCTTAAATAATACTGTTTCTTCTGATTAGGCGCAATATCTAAATCAAAGATATAATTAGCATGCTTATAATATCGTTTGTCGAACTTTTGGAAAATACCGTAATGCCCCTTTGTGATGAGCTGCCCTAAAGAATCGACTTCGTAGAGTTCGATGTCATCCAAAATAGGATAGGCTACATCTAATATATAATCGGATGAATGGCTTTTGTTTTCTAGGTCAAAGGATAGCCAAACACTGAATTTACTCAATCCCAAATTTGGATTAGAATCTTTACTCTGTATAAACTCATTGCGCTTTAAAATGACATCCTTTGAACTGATTTCCTCATCGACAGTTAATATGCGTAAACTGGAATCGGGAATGATCACATGACTATCATCCTTAACCGTAATCTGGCCAAATAAATGAATTGGAACAATCAATAATAGCAGGAAAAATCTCCACTCCATATGCTTACTTTCTACCAGAAACGATAACGATATTCATACTACAAGAAAAGAATCCCGCTCTATCGGCATTCTTCTGAGCTTCGATAAAATCATCATGTGCTTGCTGATCGATTAGATTTAAAGTAAGCATCTCATTGATCATTTTATCTATCCAGAGATAATTACAGGCCTCGTCATACTTCGTCAGTACAAAGGGCCAAACCTCGACGCTTATTTCGCTAAATTTTGTCTGTAGCAAATAATTGGTCAAGGACTGTGCGGCCCTTCCATTGTTCACTTTTTTAGCAACTAAATACCTATTTAATTGATCTGCAACAGCTAAATTACCATTATAGAAAGTGAGACTATCCCAATCCGATTCAACAATCGCGGTAATTCCACCTTCCTGAAGCACGCGATGAACTTCGTCGAAAAGTCCAATGGGATCACTAACATGCTGTACTAAACGTTCCATACGTACACCCGCAATAGCTCCATTTTCAAATGGCAACTGGAGAACATCAGCCTTCAAAAAGCGGACCCCTTCCATTTGTTCGGCAGACTTCGCTGCTTCTTGGATCATATTCTCGTCGTGATCTACGCCGATGTATTGATGTTTTTGATCAGCGAACAAATTCGCCATATTGATCAAGTCTTTGCCTATACCACATCCCAAATCAACAATAGTTGAAGATAGTGAGATGTTTTTAAAATATTCGTAGGAATTTTGCTTTACACCACCTAAAATCTTAACGGTTTCTTTTAGGTAATTTATATTATAATGTTTTTCAGACATTGCGATGTTTTTCTATAGTATATTTAAATTATTCTCGTTGAAAGGTTCATTAGATTGCCGACCTTTCGACATGCCGTTGATAATAGACTGCAAATCCCAATTTTGCATATTGTCTAGTTGCAACTTGTACTGTATCTCGATTTTTTTTGACCTTAATTCCTCAATCCGTACAATATCTCCCTGTGTCCTTAACGCCAGAATTGCATTCTTATCTTCATCCGAAGCCAAACTTAAGCTTCCGACATCGTCAAGAATCATCGTCGTCGCTAACAGATCTAATTTGGGGTAATAGAATGTGCCGTTATTCCCTACATTAGTTTCTAAACGATATCCCACACATTTTGTTAGATTTATCGTATAAGGCGCACAAAGGGCAAACAATGATTTTATCCCTATTTGAGGCGCAATAGCTATAGCTGCACGGGTTAAAAATATGCTCCCTATCCCGTAGCCTGCTATCTCTCTAGAATTCCAAAGTCCACAGCCTTCCCCCGTTCCTTCTTGTGCATAGCGCCATACCAGATCAAAAATCTTAGGATCCATTTGCCCAGTCGCTTCTTCAATAGGAAGTGGTTGAGAACCTCCCGCAACGTGAATTCGCGCTCCACCATATACATTTTCGCCATCCAAAGATTCGACGATCAATACAAATGCTGCAGGATTATACATCCAGTCATGGCTGGATGATGTTACTTTTTTGACGCCTATCGCTGTTAAGACGTGCGCATGTCCTTCTATAAAGCGCTCACATGTTGCTGGATCATCTATAGCACGGAATGCTCTTAATCTAACAACTGGACGCCCATCTTTTAATATTAATGCCACGGAAATGGTTATAAATTATTCGAATGAACACAAAACTAATCAATTAAAACCAAAGCTGTTTACAATTAGAATAAATAATTTGCCGTCACGAAAGCCTAAGCAGCTTGTTAATTTAAACAACAATAAGCACTCCGTTATAAAAACAAGAAACATTAAAATCTAGTGGATAGAACTGTCTTATCCCCTAAAAAAAGCTCAACAAGGTGATTGACAACAGTAAAACACAGAAAATAAGGACAATATCTACAAATCCTTTGTTCGCTTTTACCGTTGCAGCCTATGAAATATAGTAAACGAAGGTAATGATATGGTTAAATTAAAGCTATGCGCGGGAAGATTTTTGTAAACCTTCCCTACTTTTCATCTGTTATTATAGCAAAATAAGAAACTAAAACGGTATAAAGACGAATCGTTCGTCTAAAGGATAAGCTTGTGAACCGAACAATCACGTCACAAATTCTTACCGTTGCATGATATATATTGAGTGGGTTGACGGCGGCTGGCGTCGCGGAATGCATATCCAAAAAGAAAAAAGAGGAGAAAACAAAAAAGGGAAGAACTACCGTTTATGATCTAATTGTTTTCTAATGGAGAACATAGCGGGTTTTAATGGTTCTGCTGTATATTCGAGATTTAAAAATGGAGTTTATGAAAGCATATTTTATCAAAGGAGAAGTGAACTCTTACGAAAACTGTAGGAATGAGCTGAGAAAATTAGATAAATACGGGTTGATGAAGCGATCTTATGAACTTTTAAATAAGATACGTAAGGCCTGGAATGAAAAAGAATACAGGGAGTGGTGTGCTATTCAAGAAACGCTCTATACCATGATGCAAAACTCAAAGTAGACAATCCAAAAAAATAAAGATATAAACCAAGGACATTTTTGATTAACTTTAGCTGACAGTAAATCAAAAGGTCTTACTGCATATATTATCCATCGAATATAGACATAGGTCTGAAGAAACACTATTTATAATATGATTAATAGGTATTTACCTCTCATTTCGAGCTGCTTACTATTCTTTTCATGCCAAGAAGGTTCAGTAAAAAAAAATAGAAAACGACGAAGTAATTAATTTTCGCTCGGATGATGACGTAATGAACAAGGCCATGCAAGAAGCTAAGGATTCTTTTTCCTCTTTTGTCAATGCTTTTCATACGCCAGCAGAAGGCATGGAAGCCTTTGCCATTAAACAAGCCTACGCACCCCCAGATCATAGCCTAGAACATATTTGGGTTGGTAATCTGACTTACGATGGAAAGCAATTTCACGGCGTGGTCAACAATAGCCCCAGCTCTACAAAACTTGTTAACCTTGGAGACAGCGTAAAAATCGACCCTGAAAAAATTTCGGACTGGATGTATCTGGATAAGGGAGTACTACGTGGAGGCTATACGATAAGGGTGATGCGCAATCAACTATCTGAAAAAGAAAAAGAGGAATTCGACCAATCAGTAGGCTTCATTATTGAAGAACTCTAGCCAATTACCGGCTGCTGCTACTATCTATTGTCCGGAAAGAGTTCAGCTCTACCGGTAATCAAATTGAAAAAAAAGCGTCCGTAGTAACCGAACGCTTTTCATAGGTAGGTAAAAATATATAACTGTTATTTTATAAGTCCGGTTTTGACCGCTAATTTGATTAAGGCTGCAGAATTTTTAACGCCTGTTTTGTCTATTAAATTCTGTCGGTGCCCTTCTACCGTTCTTTTGCTCAGAAATAGTTTATCGGCGATCTCTACGTTAGTGTGTCCTTCTCCGATAAGCTGGAGTACTTCTAGCTCTCGTTCCGAAATATCCATTTGCGAAATTAGGTCTTCCACGCTTGTATCTGTGGAAGGCGCTGCCTGCAACTTTTCAACAAGCATCATTGCTAATTCTTCACAGAGGTAACGTCCTCCTTTACCCACATGCTGTACGGCAAACAGCAGTTCATCGTACCCTACATTTTTCACCAAATATCCCCAAGCTCCTTTTTCAAAAGCCTGAAATACGTGCTGACTGCTACTCATCATAGATAAAATAACGACTTTAATTGCGGGATACTCCTCTTTTAGCTTCTCGACCAAAGTAATGCCATCCATGCCCGCCATGCTGATATCGGAAAGCACGATATCGGCCTCACATCCATCACGTAGTAATGACAAGACATCGTTACCGTTATCAGCCTCACCAACGACGCTGAGGTGATCCTGAGAATCAATTAGCAACTTTATTCCGTTTCGGACGACAAGATGATCTTCCGCAAGAATAATTTTTATCATATATTTCCAATCTTTAATATTATGTGTACAATTTAATTTGTATTCTGCTCCCTTGTGATGAACTTGACATATCCATCGAACCCGCGTAAAGGGCTATTCTATTCTTTATATTACGTAAACCTGTCCCTAAACTCAACGAAGAGTCTATATCTTCCCTAAAACCATGTCCATTATCATCCACTACAATACAAGCGTAGTCGGCTCTTCGTTGCATAGTTAAACTAACGCGATTGGCTCTTGCATGTCTTAATGAATTACCAAATAATTCCTGTATAATACGATAGCAACAAAATTGCAGCTCTTTACTCAAATGCTCCATTGCAGGATCGATCTGAGCAACGAATCTTACATCGGCTCTATTGAGCCTAAAAATCAAATCTTCAATCGCCTTGAGAAATCCCATATCACGTAATACTGCAGGCGTTAGGTCATTTGAAATATTGCAAACATTATAGATTGCATCGTTTAGCATTTTTTTTATAGGTGCAATTTCCGTCTCAAATCCGTGTTCAATTAAGAAGCGTTGCAAATTGAGTCGAATAGCATAAAGTTCCTGAGCAACATTATCATGAAGCGCCGCACCGATAAATTCACGCTCTGCTTCCTGCGTCTCTATAATAGCTCTGTAGAAAGCTTCGTTTTCTTCTTTGGATTCGCTTAACGGATTGAATTCGTTTCTCAAGAATACGAAGATATACATATCTTGCTCATAAAACGACTGTTCTAATCTTTTCAGATAAATGGTAACAAACCTGTAAGGTCGTTTTGTGCATTTGACTTTGACTAAGCGCAAAGGATCGCCAAAATGAAACGTGCTTTTTTCGATTGCGGCCTGCAGACGGACACATTCATCCGCTATCAAAAAGTCAAACAGGCTCCTATTTCGTAAAGCCTCGCCTTCGGCACATAAAAGCTCTTGCAACTTCTCGTTATAATGTTTAACATGTCCAGTGCCATCCGCGAAAAGGTAACCAAAGGGCCCCTGATGAAGCGATTCAAAAAATAATTGTAAATCCTGCATCTCATCTCCTGTTGGACCAGTAGGGAGAGATGATGGAGAAGACATGTTCTTTTTATCTGAATGAATTATACTCATTTAATACTTAAAATCCAAATATAATGCACCTTAAGTTCTGTGTTCATTAGCTGCATTTGAGCCTACTTTAGCAAAAATCAAACCCAGAAACAAAGGTAAAATACCCAAATTAACAGCGACTAGATACGTAAAAATACGTATACAAATAAATTCATCGTTTCTCCAAACATAGTTTTATTGGCGAATTATAGAAAATGCCCAAAAGTTACGTCAGATCCTACAGATACCCTTACCTGTAGAAAAAACTTATTGTAAAAGAATAAACACCTGAATATTCAATGCTAGAAAAAGTAATCTTTTCTACTTTTCGCGTAACAAAACTCCGTAAAAAAGCCCTTTTAAGCTTAATAACACTGATTTGGAGTATTTTTTTCCTTCAACCGTATTTACCACAGTGCATAGAATCATCAATCAGATCTCGTACACTTACCGGCTTTTTTTGCATCAAATTTGTTCCATTGAGTCCAAATTTATTGTTTAACAAACAAGGAAATAATATGAACGCTGAACTACTTAACGCCACAATCGAACAAAATCAACCGCTTTTAAAGCGCATCGCAACAAAATTCACCCAAGATCCCTATGAAATCGAGGAATTGGTACAGGAGACGTTTATCCGTTCTTTATCCTCGTTGGAAAGATTCATCAATAATCCGAAACTTGTTGCTTGGCTGTTTGTGATTATGCGCAATGTGTACATCAACAACTATCGCAAGGCTTCCAAGTATAGAACTATAGAAAGTGAACTGACACATACGTCGCACTTTGAACAGCT
This sequence comes from Sphingobacterium sp. LRF_L2, assembly GCF_965644235.1. Taxonomy (NCBI): domain Bacteria; kingdom Pseudomonadati; phylum Bacteroidota; class Sphingobacteriia; order Sphingobacteriales; family Sphingobacteriaceae; genus Sphingobacterium; species Sphingobacterium sp. LRF_L2. The sequence goes on from NZ_CBFFRI010000004.1 coordinate 574,607, forward strand.
CACCCGGAACGGTAGCGAATCAAAATTCGTCATGAACGATATTCAACGTGCAATAGACAAGCTCCCGAAGGACAATTATGTCGCTTTCACTATGTTCATGGACGGTTATAAATACCAAGAAATAGCGGAACAGCTGCAAATTGCCGAAGGAACAGTGAAAACACGTATACACATGGCTCGTAAAATATTGAAAAAGAATCTAAAGGTATACCGAGCTTAAATTTTACATAGATTTTGAACTTTTGTATCGGTTCGACGTTACTTATTATATATAGCATTTTTGCTATTAAAAAACTTTATCAATTTTGATCGTCGGATAAATGAAGTGCATTTGTTCGTTAAAAGAAACAAAAAGAGGCGACAATTAGATACGAAAAAGATCAATTTTGATTATAAGAGGGCTTGGCTATCCAAGCCCTCTTCCTTTTGATTAAATGTGAAGCTTGCTATAAAGCATTTTTTATGGTTTAAAATAGAACGAAACAAGGAGTTTACGGTTCTTTCTTTATATCATTAAAACATGTCATGGAAGATTATAGGGAACTTGTACACGATTTAATCCAAATCAATAACGACAGGATTGCGGGCTACACAAAAGCTATTGAGCTGTTAATTCAGGAGGAAGATCAAGACTTACGTAAAGTATTTGTCTACTACCGTTCTCAAACTCAAAAACACGTAACTCAACTGGGGGCATTTGCGTTGAACCTAAACCTAAATCAATCAAAAGCACCCATTGTACAAGGAGAACTTTTTCGTATATGGATGGATATTAAAACGACAATAACAGGAACGGATAGATACAGCATCCTGATGAGTTGTGACCAAGCAGAGGGTACCTATAAACAAGCCTATGAACAGGCATTGCGAAATTTATTGAATGTACCTCTATCGGTTACGAATACCATTCGTCAACAAGCGGAACATCAATACATGGAGCATAACCATATAAAAACGTTAAGGGACGCAGGTTGACGTACCGATATACAAACAATTGTTTCATCTCGCCCCTAATTTACTGTTAGGATAGTATAGCTATTTTTCTTCCGTAAATATTTATTCAGAGCAGTTTTTCATCAAACAGTAGCAAAGCTGTGCTATAGGTTCGAATACGTTCTATCTTTTACTGAGAAATTATGCCGACAATAAGAATGTCTAAAAAAAATAAGGTGATGAGCCAAGCGACCACCACCCTATTTATAGAGAGAGAATAAAAAAGTTGTCTTATTGCTTAATTTAAAGGCGGAGTTGGCAGAGGTTGACCTATGGTATCCGTACTATCACGTCTTAATGTATCTAAAGTCGGAGCTGTTTCTCTACTTTCATCATACATACTATCAGCGCTATTCACATCATTATTTTGTGAAGGATTACCACATGCAAACAAGAAACTGAAAATAAATAACGCTGGTGTGTATACTAGAAATCTTTTCATAACCAAATATTTTAAAGTTTTAATTTTCTTGCGAAAGAACACTAAATCTGTTTTGTCTTTCACCAAATTAAACGACTACTTTTCATTTTGGTTTTTGGAGCGTAGTTTTTGGGTATTTTACACGTCGTGTTAAGGGAATATATACGTGCTTTATTCTTGTTTAACAATAAATATTTCAAAAAAAAACAAACAAAACAACATTTAAGAATAGCTTTTTGCATTCGCATATTTTTTTCAAATGCTTACGCCAATTACCTATTTACAAAACCATTCCGCCTGCATGCTGTTTATTTTAATACAGGAAATTCACTTAAAACACGACGAATGATCCTATTAGAAAGATCAAAATAAGTCCAACTAAAATGTATTAATTTAAAAAAAGCTAGTTTACAATAAACCAGCTATATATAAACGGATAAACAAGAAGGTATGAAAACATTCGATGCTACGTTACTCCAAGACTTAACGGCTGAACAACATTTTCCGTCGTTAAGCATATTTGTGCCAGTACACAATAAATTACCAGAAAGTCAACAGGATAGATTAACGCTCAAAAATTTGATAAAGCATATCAGGAGTTCTACAACGCTAGATTCAGAAGCTGTAAAAGAATTACTTGCCCCTGTAGAAAAATTATCGGAAGAAATTGAACTTGAACGCGGTCATCAAGGCACATTAGCAATTTACACGAATGCAAAAAAACTGGAGACTGTTTTCTTAACTGAAGTCTACCCGAGCACCTTTTATATTGATGACACCTTTTACATTGTGCCCCTTCTTGAATTAGTTGATAACGATCATCCATTTCATTTGCTAGCAATCGGAAAGAATCACGTTCGATTTTTTAGCGGAAATCGATTTACATTGGAAGAAGTGGATCTTGAGGGAAAAATGCCGACAACTATGAAGCAAGCATTAGGAAATGATCTCACGGACAATCATCTACATGCCGCGGCCAGTGGTTCGGCAACTATTCACGGTTATATGGAAATTAGCGATGAAAAGGAAACCGATAATATTCGCTTTTTTCGTAGGATAGATCGTGAGATCGCTGAAAATTTCACTAAAGATGACAAACGCCCCCTCCTATTGGCTGCACTACCAGAAAATCAAAGTTTATTCCAGTCTATTAGCAAGAACGAATGTTTACTAAAGAATGGTATTGTGCTGAATATCGAAGCTATTGACAAGATAGAACTCCATACCAAAGCACTAAGCATTTTGGACGACTTAAAAAAAACAGCATTAGAAAAACAACTGAATCGATACGCTGTTGGAAAGAATGAAAAAATTTCATCAGACAATATAGATGATATTGCTACATCAGCCATGGACCGCAGAATTGACCGTTTATTTTTGGAAAAAGGCAAGCAGTTGCCAGGAACAGTTTCTATCGAAGAACGTAAAATCAAACCGGATAAAGATAGCAAAAGCGACATTATTAATAAGATTGCAATTCTCACTTATAGAAACGGAGGTAAAATACACACTTTAACGAATTTCACGGGCAAATTACCACAGGGAATCGGCGCATTGAATCGTTATTAAATAACATATACCAATCAAACAAAAGCCAATTCGATAAAAAATCAAACTTTTATTGGATTGGCTTGTTCTTTTAGTACCTATTTAACACATAAGTAAACGTATCCCAACACCGTTTACTTGGATTTTTTCACAAAGTATGCGTAATAAAAGAACAATAATTATTTCAAATCGATTACCGGTCCGTGTGGAACGACATGACCATGAATTATGTTTTATCCCTAGCGAAGGAGGCTTAGCCACAGGACTGGGTTCAATTTATCAGCAGGAAGGCAACATTTGGGTAGGATGGCCTGGATTCGTTCCCGAAAATGAGGAAGAAGAACGGATTACGCGGGAAAAACTCGCAGAGCTTAATTTGGTTCCGGTATTTCTGACAGAGAAAGAACTACAAGGCTACTATGAGGGCTTTTCAAATGAGGTACTTTGGCCAATTTTCCATTACCGCCCTTCTTATGCCGTTTACACCGCAGAAAATTGGGAAACCTATAAACAGGTAAACAATAAATTTGCCGAAGCTGTTAATGCACAATATCCCAGTGATAAAGATGAGGTGTGGATCCACGACTATCAACTGATGCTTCTCCCACAAATGGTGAGACAACAGCATGAGCAATTGGCAATAGGATATTTTCAGCATATTCCCTTTCCTCCAGACGAATTATTTCGGAGTATACCTTGGCGCGATGAGCTTCTCAATGGGCTTTTAGGGGCTGATCTCATCGCTTTTCATACGTATAACGACACGCAACATTTTTTGAATGCCTGCACACATATCTTGGGAGCGCCTATTCAAAATAACTGTTTACACATCAATGGTAGAAGTGTATTCGTAGAGGTATACCCGATGGGTATAGACTTCGAGAAATTTAGTATTTTGGCGAAGAACCCTTCTACTGTACAACGTGCACAAGAAATTCGAGATTATTACCAAAATAGAAAATTCATCCTCTGTATCGATAGATTAGATTACAGTAAGGGAATCATCGAACGTTTGCAAGCTTATGAGAGTCTCCTTAAGGAATATCCAGAGATGCGCGAAAATGTAGTACTCTACATGTTAGTCGTTCCATCAAGGGACACCGTTCCACAATACAAACTCCTAAGAGATGAGATCGACAGGCTGGCAGGCCACATCAATTCAGTATATGGTGTGAATGAATGGCATCCAATTGCTTACTTCTACAATTCTTATCCTGTGGAAGAGCTATCTGCTCTTTACGTTGCCGCTGATGTTTGTTTGGTAACCTCTATTCGGGATGGCATGAATCTAGTCTGCAAAGAGTATGTAGCAAGCAAAGAGAATACGAATGGTGTGTTGGTATTGAGCGAACTTGCAGGAGCTTCGAAAGAGCTATTAGAGGCCGTTCTTGTTAATCCAAACTCGGTTGAACAAATACGGGATGCCCTAAAACTAGCACTTTCTATGCCTGTTGAGGAGCAACAACGACGGATGTTGGACAGCATAGACATTGTTCGTAAATTCAATGTGAGACACTGGGTAAAAATATTTTTTAACCGACTACACGAGATCAAAACTTTTCAGAAACAAGAAATGGCTAGACGTGTCCGTTCGGAAGTCAAAGAACATATTTTACAATCTTACCAATTAGGCAAAAAACGCCTGTTTTTCCTAGATTATGACGGAACACTAATAGGCTTTCATAAGGATGCTGATGCGGCCGCTCCAACAGAGTCACTCTATCGGACATTGGAAATTCTTCAGAGTAATCCAGCCAATCAGATCGTAATTATCAGTGGACGTCCGCATGAAACACTGGACAGATGGTTTGGTGGAAAAGATTATTTTTTGGTGGCGGAACATGGCGCATGGAGCAATTATCCGGATTTTCAGTGGAAAAGTAAAACAAACATATCCACAAGATGGAAAATCCCGGTAAAACATATCATGAACAAGTTTGCAAACCGTACTGCCGGCGCAATCGTAGAAGAAAAAACATACTCACTTGCCTGGCATTACCGAAAGGCCCAAACCGGATTAGGACAACTGCGCTCGCAAGAATTGGTAGATAGTCTTCGGTACCTCATTCCCCACCATGGTTTGCAACTTTTGATGGGTGACAAGGTTATTGAAGTAAAAAACAGCGAGCTAAATAAAGGAAAAGCTGCAATAGAGATTGTAAATCATTTTTCGCCAGACTTTGTATTTGCTATAGGAGACGATGCCACGGATGAAGATATGTTTTTGGAATTGCCCCAACAAGCTATTACAGTGAAAGTGGGCAACAAAAAATCTGCGGCGCAGTACTACGTAGAAAACCAAGAGGAAGCCGTCAACTTGATTGAGTACTTTGCCAATACAGACAGCGATGACGTAAAGACGGACAACGACAATAAATCTTCTCATCTTCAGAAATTATAATATGCAGAAAGAAAGGAAACACACCTACAACACGGGCATTATAGGAAATTGCTCCTATATTGCACACATAGACAAATCGACAAACATCAACTGGCTTTGCTGGCCTTCTTTTCAAGATTCTTTCGTCTTCGGCGGATTATTAGATAAAGGTTTAGGTGGAGAATTTTCTATACTTCCCAGCAACGGCATAAAAAATAGTACACAACACTATCTGGAAAACACCAATATCTTATGTACGGTGATTGATAGCGAGGATGGCACCTACCGTGTCACTGATTTTGCTCCCCGTTTTGAGCAATATGAACGTTATTACAAGCCACTGATGCTTATCCGTAAAATTGATCCTATTGTTGGACATCCTAAAATCCGTGTGAGTTGTGAGCCTGTATCCGATTATGGTCAACAGGCCTTTCAGAAATTTAGAGGCAGCAACCACATTCAATTTGAGCGTGCAGATGCAAAAATGCGATTGGCAACAAATATGCCTATAAGTCATTTTTTTGATGATATCCCATATGTACTTAGTAAACCAATCTACCTAGTGCTTACCTATGGAAGTCCGTTCGAAGCTCCGATAGAACGTACGTCAGAAGATTTTTTATCTCGAACTAAGCATTACTGGCAAAAATGGGTGAAGAATGCCTCTATTCCCCCCTTTTATCAAAAAGAGGTCATTCGATCTGCACTGGTTCTTAAATTGCATCAGTATGAAGATACAGGAGCGATCATCGCCGCCAGTACAACGAGCCTGCCTGAATTTCCAGGATCAGGCCGAAATTGGGACTACCGATTTTGTTGGCTACGGGACAGCTTTTATGTTTTGACGGCGTTAAGCCACATCGGTCATTTCGAAGAAATGGAGAAATATGCCTCCTACATTGCAAATATTACGCAAACAGATCGCGGAAGGCTTCAACCCCTCTATGGAATAATGGGCGAACATAAACTGGAAGAGCAAACGTTAGATTATCTGGAAGGCTATTTAGGCAATCGACCTATACGCGTTGGAAATCAAGCGTATGAGCATATTCAAAACGACGTTTACGGCCAAGCGTTAATCGCTCTGCTCCCACTCTTCACAGATCATCGGTTCCGTCATCAGAATTTGGCTTTTACCAAAGATTGGACTACTTTCATCTTAGATAAAATTGAAGCAACTATTGATGAAAAAGATGCGGGAATATGGGAATTTCGTAATTTTGAAAACCGCCATTGTTACTCAAACCTTTTTCAATGGGCCGGTGCTACCGCAGCTTTGAAGATAGCAAAACAATATGGTTTTGGAGAGATGGAGGCGAAAGCTTCCTTACTTCGAGAAAAGGCCATGACGCATATTGAAAGTTGTTACGACGAAAATAAACAAGCCTACACCAATGCTGTGGATGGCGAAAATTTAGATGCGTCTACTTTACAGCTTATCATGATGAATTACTTAGATCCATCCAGTGATCGTGCAAAGAAACACTTAGAACAGTTGGAAAAAGAGCTTAAAGGTGAACATGGTTTATTTTACAGATACTTACATCGCGACGATTTTGGAAAACCTAAAGCTACATTTCTGGTTTGTGCATTCTGGTACGTAGAAGCATTGGCTTGTGTAGGGCGTTTAGATGAGGCTCAGGAAGTATTTAAGCAGTTGCTATCCTTTGGAAATCATCTCATGTTATTCAGTGAAGATGTTGATGATCAAGATGGTAGTCAATGGGGAAATTTCCCACAGGCGTATAGTCACGTTGGATTAGTAAATGCGGCCTATCGTATTGCTATGAAATTAGATAGTCCTGTATTCTTTGAAAGTTTATATGAATAGTATTTACGGCTGCGATTAATAACGGGCTTCAATTTCAGCAAAAAAAAGAGGAGGTTAAATATGTAACCTCCTCTTTTTTCTTATTTCTATTTGTGATAAAAAAATAAAAAATAAACGAGGGCTAAGATGATCACCGTAATAACTATAGTCCAAGCTATAGTCTTTGCTGCGGGTTTATCATTTATTTCCTCTTGTGCGGAACGAGGGACCTCTGTTCTTGGCGTATGATCCCTAGGTTCTTCTGGATCGTATATCTCTGTATTGTTTTCCATAATACTATTGATTTAGTGTTCTCTTCTCTTTCTTATCTGAGGAACTTTCTATGCATTTGCATAAAAGAATCCAGTTTAAAATAAAACATCTTTAGGTCCTCCGATGTTCAGAATTATCCAATATCAGGTATAAACCCCTATTAAACGATGCGGAATAAAGCCGTTCATAATGGATACAGCAAGTAGATTACGCAGCAAAACAGGTAAGCCAATAAAAAACTTTTATCCTTCCGCTTGGTTTCTTTAAAACAGAATCAAAAAAGAAATATGACAAAAGATCATGGTAAACAAATTAAAGACGATGCGAAATATGAAGCACTGCGTAGGCAGGGAGAAAGTAAAGAGAAGGCAGCACGCATAGCAAATAGTACTGGTGCCAGCAGGCGCGGTGGAGGGGCTAGTCGATTGGAAAAAAGAACAAAATCAGAACTTTTGGGTGAAGCGAAGAAAATTGGCATCACAGGCACGCACAAAATGAACAAATCGAGGCTAATTGATGCCATTCGAAACCACTAATGCAATCTAGTTTTCGTATGGAAAAAATAGATGATGTTTTAGAGTTATCTCTTCAGGAAGCGGGCTTACAGTATGTCACTTGCGATCAACAGGGGTACCATAGGATTAGCAGTGGTAAAAAAGTACAATATATCAACAAAAAGGGTGAATTGATTCGAGATGAGCATGTCCTTAAACGTATACGTGCCTTGGTTCTTCCCCCGGCCTGGAGTGATGTTTGGATATGTGCCTTGCCAAACGGCCACTTGCAGGCAACAGGAATCGATGCAAAGGGGCGAAAGCAGTACCGCTATCATCCTAATTGGATTTCTTTACGTAGCAGTAAGAAATTTGAAGATATGTTCCTATTCGGTAAACGGTTACCTTATCTCAGAAAAAAAATTGTGCACGATCTACGAAAGAAAACACTGTCTTTAGATAAAGTATGTGCTTTAGCTATATCGATTATGGACGAAACATCTTTTCGATCGGGCAATCGCGTATATGAAAAAGAAAATGGATCTTATGGGTTAACAACACTTCGGAATAAGCATGTCAAAAGAATTTCCTCCAGCAAGCTCTTCTTTCGTTTTGTAGGTAAAAAAGGGGTTATACAGGAAAGCTTTCTTCGCAACAAGTCTTTAGTACGAATTTTATCACAGGTAAAAGAGATTCCTGGTCAGCGTTTATTTCAATATTACGACGCAACACATCAAATAAGAACACTAGAATCTGGCGATATCAATAACTACCTTAAAGAGGCTATGAAATTAGATGTTACAGGTAAGAACTTTCGTACCTGGAATGGTTGTATTCTTGCTTTAAGTTATATGGTTCAGTTGCCTATTCCTGACACTGTCGCACAAAGAAAGAAAAACATATTGCTCGTGATAGATCAAGTAGCTGCTGCATTAGGTAACACGAGGACAGTAACAAAAAGCCATTACATCCATCCTGCCATTCTGGATTTCTACGAAAGTAAGCGATTAGACAAATGGATAGTTAAGGCAAGCAAGGATGAATCCAATGATCTAAGAAAAATCGTTCAAAAAAAACTTTTCTCTATATTACAGGACAATTGAATCCCTTGATGTCGAATTGATTGCGGGTAATAGATAAAAAGCAGAACAATACGAATGCTATCGTTCTGCTTTATCCGATCGTTTAGCACCAAAATATTATTGTCGTCAGAATAGTCTGTTGGTAAAACTTAGCATTAAATGGAATCCAATGGCGAGATTTCAGATTCAGGAATCCGCTGATTACCTACTGGTATTGATTTAATATGCTCTAGATGACTTCTAAGCATAGGAATCTTTTCTGTAGCCCATGTTCGCAATTCGGGATCTACAACAGCATCTTCAGCTGAAGCAGCTTCTAAGAGCGCTATCCCGTCTCCATGCGATTTTAGAACTACTCTTTTAAAAGTTTCATCAAAATCATGATCTGCAATGGCAGCTAACGCATTTAAGATCTCTGCGTGATTCTCATCCAATCCACTTGGCAAAACAAGTTTTTTCGCGATAGCAGCTTGCTCTAATTCTCTTAAGAGTTTTGTGTGATCATTCATCAATAACTGTCCATACTGTTGGATATCTTTAGAATTTGATCGTTGCAATGCTTGATTTGCTAAGGCAATTTCAAAACGATTAGAATAGACAATCTGATTTAAAAATTCCTGGTCCATAGTTTGCCTGCTTGCAACATCCTGTGCATTCGAAACAGAGCTGTTCAGTATGATCAACCCCAATATAATCATACAGGTTATAAGATAATTTTTCATAGTATACTTATTTTCGTTAAACATGTTGTTACCTTCTTCATTCTCTTCGTATTACATGATTGAACAGTTTGTAATTTCGCAGACTCTGGATCCAAAAATTACCAAGATGATATGAAAGATCTGTTTAAACCGACAGCAATCAAAAACTTGCCTTAGTTGATAACGCAATACCTGCTCGCATAGCAGCGAATTCATCGTACTGATTATATAGGTCAGGTAAAGCAACAAAAGAGAAATAACTGATACCTTCAGACTCTTGTCTACGAATCAAATTTTCATACAAAGCGATAGTTGACCGAATATTCTCTTGGTAGCAATCGAGATAAAAACAGTCGACAGAATCTCTTGCAGCAATAAAACGTTGATGAACATCATTCCATAGCAAGGTGAAATCGCTTTCTTTCAACTCCATACTATAACCAGTACATAAACGTAAAAAATCCGGATGAGTCAGTGTATAATATTTTTTAACTCGTTTACAAACTGTTAAAATCTCTTTATTATCAGCATTACTAAGCATATATTCTGTCATAATCAAACCCTCAGTACGTAGTAAAACTAACTCCTGTAGTACGTCTGATTCTCCTGCCTTAGTATTATCTCTTCTTACTTCACAAGCGCCCAGTATAAACACAAGAGAGAAAGCAACAACACGCATATGTATATTGTTTTTAAGGTCGATTAATATCTTCCTTTTAAAAGGGATGTGTCTACAGGCTTTCAAGCTACAAAATATTAAATGGGTAACTATTTTAGATCATAATATCGCCATGGATATCTTCTTCATCTTTCGATCCTTGAATAAGGGATTTCAGCGCTTTGATAGGTGTCGGCGCATAAAGCTTACGATCCCAATAATGCCCTTCCAAAACCTCGACGCGTAGCAATATAATTTGTGGATCCTCTGGTCCCTCGAACCAACTATCAAACTGATCTTTCCATAATTCGTGTATTTTTTCCGTATCGTGCTTTACCTCAGCAATGCCATACAAATTAAGAAAAGTAAGTTCCTTTCCATTTTGCAGAAGGACGTGAACAAATGGATTTTCTTTGATTTCATCATCTTTGTGAGTCGTGCTTGATGTCATAAACCAAAGATATCCTGCATCGTCTACTTCAAGGATGTGCATTGGACGTACGGACATCGGAATTCCTGTTCGTATATCGGTACACAAAAAACAATTTCTTATCTCATCTACAATAGCGCGAACCTTAACTAAAGCATCTTGTCCTACTAAATTTTCTTCCTGTTGTATCATGTTCTCTATATTTTATTTCCAATTACCTATCGGCAATTTCTTTTATATAGAGAACTGCTAGTTAAAGAAAAAGTTCAAAATTGTGCAAGTGGTATACGAAAAATTATCTTCGAAAATCGGATGGGGTCATAGCGGTGAGGTTTTTGAAAAACTTTGTAAAACTAGCGTGATCATAAAATCCAAGTTCGTAAACGATATCTTTTATGGATCTATCTGAAATTTTAAGTAGACGTTTTGCTTCTAGTAGCAACCGATCTTTAATAACTGTTGAAGCTGGTTGTTCCAAATGTTTTTGACTCATTACATTTAAGTAATTTGGAGAAATATGGAGCTCGTGGGCATAAAATGCTACTGTATGTTTTTCTCTGAAATGTTTCTCTACTAATTTCTGGAATGCAATGATCAACGGGGGTATCGCTAGTAAAGTAAACTCAATGCCGCTCTCTTCCGAAAGTTTATCGAGTAGTAAGCCGATGAGTTTCGTTCTTGTCTGGATAATTTCCAACGATACTTTACGCGCATTAAGTTCGTACTGAATACTTAAAAATTCGTGGAGCAACGATTGACTAACGTCAGTCGGTAAATCCCACACAGGACGACGTTGATAATAAGCGGAAGAGAAACGTAACGATGAAAGCAAAGTCTGAAACCAAATGCGACTCACCATCAACTGGTATCCAAAAGCGCCCTTCTCGATGTGCCACTGATGAAGCTGGCCTGGAAAAATCAAATGTATTTGTTTGCTTTTAATCGTATGGGATATAAAATCTATGGTATGCGTCCCTCCTCCTTCTAAAAAGAAAATCACAATAAAAAAATCGTGTGTATGCGGTTTTTCTATTATATTTTCGCCAATAAGCTCATGAAATAAAAGATCCTCCTCACTTAGAGTACGTTCACTAAACTCTTGGAGATTTAAAATAGGATAATTTTCATGCCGTTGGATCATGCACTAAAATAACGAAAATTGACCATACCTGATTTGATGGACTGTAGAAATAGGCACAGGAAATCCTATCATTTTGCAAATGCCTAGGTCTTTTCGTCTCCAAAGACCAAATTTCCTTGATGAACCAACAACTTCACGTCGGAGATTCTCGCTACAGCTTCTGCGGAACAACTTGCGTCAAGAAAAGCAAAATCTGCACGGTCGCCAACTTTTGGCCATTGTTGTTCACCTTTATCTGTAAGTGGTAAAACGTCGGCAGTAGCAAGTCTTAAAATTCGTGACAGTTCCCATTCGGTGTTATATCCATAAAGCCTCGCCGCTAGGTTAGCCTTCTCAAGGACGCTTCCTGTACCAAAAGTGTTCCAGTGATCGACTATGCTATCATTTCCCGTAAATACCGAAACACCATATTGGTATAATGTAGGTATTGGCATAACTAGCCCACCAAATGGAACAGTGGAAATAATACCTATTTCTGCCTCTGCTAAACTCTCAGCTACTTCTTGTAATTTATTTTTTTCTAATTTCCCCAAAACAAAACAGTGGCTCAAAAATGTTTTTCCCTTTAGAATAGGATTTTCTAAAACCCGATTCACAAGATATTGCACCGTCTTTAATCCTGACTCGCCTGACTCGTGCAAATGAATATCAATACCTTTATCCGAGTCAAGGGCAAGCCCCACCGTAAAATCCATGGTTCTTTCCATATCACCGTCTACGCTTTGCGGATCAAGGCCTCCGATGAAATCAATATCCAATTGAGCCACCTCCTTCATCAAAGCCATGGAATCGGTATAATATACACCATGCTGAGGAAATGCAACTAATTCGCTTGAGAAGCTTTTCTGCTTATTTGCCAAAGCTTTTTCCAAATTTCTGAGCGAACGAAGTTTGGAAGTCGGTTCAATATTGACATGACTGCGAGCGAATGTGCTACCCTTTGATTGAAGTAATTCAATCAGACGCTCAGCTTTGTATGTGGAATTTTCGAGAATGTGAGACATTTCCTCTTGTTCAAGCGCAATCATTCCCTTGACACCCCCATTTCGTCGTCTTGTAGCACGCCAAGTATCTCCATAATAAGTTTTATCCAAATGGATGTGCATATCCTTAAAGGCAGGAAGCATCAGATATCCTTTTGCATCTATTGCATCAGCATGAGGTTTATTTTCATAAATCCCTGCTACTTTACCATTGGTGACTTCAATGAGAGCTAAAGCAGTTTCAGTTCCTATCACCTCATTATCATCATCATACACGAATCCAACTTCCAATCGTACATTTTTAATAAAAGAACGTACAGTGCTGTTTTTCTGAAGCAAATCTGTTTGTACAGCCAACGCCTTAGCATTGCCAAAAGTTAGTCCCGCGGCTACCACGGCCGTATTCTTCAAAAAGTCTTTTCTTGAAATCTCTGAACCTATATTCGTTGTATTATTCATCTTTCAAAATTAGCTATGCGACAAAACAATTACTTGTATAATTTATTCCATTATTTGTCTAGTTCATCTCTGTAGAGATTCTACAGAAATAAACTGTAACAACCATATGTGATGTTCTTCCCATAAAAGTTACAATTTGTTAATACTTTTTAATACATTCGTTCATGTTTTGTCTAGATATAAATGTATAAAATCAGAGATTATTAGACAGACAAGCAGCGGTAAAGAATTAATCAATAACATAAAATGGTAATAATCAACAACTTTGAAGAATATAAATCTTACGAAGGAAAGTCTTTGGGTTTATCAGAATGGCTTAAAATAGACCAGCAACGCATCAATAACTTTGCCGAAGCAACATTAGACTATCAATGGATACATACTGATGAAGAAAAGGCAAAGACGGAAGGCCCTTTTAAATCTACTATAGCTCACGGTTATTTGACGTTATCTCTTATCCCCTACCTTTGGAAACAGATTGCTGATGTTCGTAATGTGAAAATGGAAATCAATTACGGTATCGAGAATTTGAAGTTTGGACAAGCTGTACTTGTAGATAGTGAAGTACAATTACATGCAAAAGTAAAATCTATCCTGAATTTAAGAGGTGTGGTAAAGGCAACTATCGAAGCCACGTTGGCAATTAAAGATGCGCCTAAACCTGCATATGTGGGGGATGTAGTATTCTTATATCATTTCAACTAAAAATATTAAAGGCCGAAAGAGTAGATGCTCTTCGGCCTTTAATTGTAAGATTTTGCTCTTCTAATTATGCTTTTTTCGTTTGACGGAATAACTTCTTGACCAATGTTACCAGTATAACAACAAGAATTCCGGCGATAATTCCGACAAGAGATTCTTTGACAATCGAAGGCATATTGGGAAAAGCGTGATGCACTGCATCAATATTGTGAACAAAGATTCCTCCCGAAACCAACAAAAGTGCAATTGTTCCAATTACGGCTAATGTTTTAATAACTAACGGTAATGCTTTCACTAAAAGATGCCCCAACTTGGAGACAAATCCTTTATCTTGCGATGATTTTATCAGGCTATATCCCATATCGTCCATTCGAACGATTAGCGCAACAATGCCATATACACCAACGGTAGCCAAAATAGCAACTGCAGAGACCGTCAGAATTTGTACGGTAAAACTCCGATCCAATACTGTACCTAATGCTATTATAACAATCTCTACGGATAAGATAAAATCTGTGGTAATTGCCGATTTTACTTTTGTTTTTTCAGCATCGCCACTTTCCTCTACACTTTTATCGATGACTTCTTCGCCTGACTTTTTTTTATGAAAAAGATACTCTACAATCTTTTCTACACCTTCATAGGCTAAATAAAATCCTCCGAGCACTAAAGCCACCTTAATAGCTATAGGAAAAAAGGCATTCAACAACAGTGTAATGGGAATAATAATTAACTTATTGAGAAATGAACCCTTTGTAATTGCCCACAAAACAGGCAATTCTCGTGACGACAAAAATCCAGTGGCTTTCTCTGCGTTCACAGCAAGATCGTCCCCCAATATTCCTGCTGTTTTACGCGTAGCAATCTTACTCGCTACCGCTACGTCATCCATTAAAGCTGCTATATCATCTAAAATTGCAAAAAAGCCTGATGCCATATTTAAAGTTAATTTTTTATAGCAGTAAAAATATAAATTAAACGCGAGGGTTTCGGTCCATTATAAAAATAATATTTGGAATTTATACCTAAAAAAAAGGGATAGCATACGCTATCCCTTTTCATATTTCCTATATATAGTATATAGTTTTTTACTTCTTACCAAAGATTTTGAAGGGTTTGGCTTGTTTTCTTACTTTCAAATACGCGAACAGACAACCTAATGAAAGTACCAGGAAAAGAGCGTCAATGAAAAATATATCATGTGCTCCCCGTGAAAGAGACGACCACATCCACATTCCCGTTCCAATACCATTAGCAATAGGCACCCCTAAACATAATAAGATAGACAGAATCAATACATGCTTGTTCATCAATGCCAGATTTCGTAACACCATCAAATATACCCCTAAAACCAACCAACTGTAAAAATAAAGCTGATAGACCACAGATTGATTGATTACAGGAACAAATTTTAACGCAATGAATGTAAATGCTGTTACAGGCAACATGCTTAAGCAACCAGCAAGGAAAAAGTTTGAGGCCCAAAAATTAAACTTCCGCTTGTACGCAGGAACATTGTTTTTATCTCTCGCTACTAACCAAATCATAATGCCGGAGATGATAACCAGACATCCCATAAGACCTAGTGTAAAAAACACGATTTGGAGAGGTCTACCGCCAAAATCACCAAAGTGTAAATGATAAATTAGACTTTTAACACCATCAATGTAATTCCCATCTTCTATAGGAGACTTCTCTGCCAGAACTTTTCCCGACGCGATTTCTTCCAATGCATATCCAGAACCAGCAAAGGCAACTTTAGAATCTGGCTTGGCCTCAATGCCAACATGCATACTTGCATCTTTATAATTACGTATATAAATTCTCGAAATTTTACTTCCCTTCCATTTCTGTTCCCACTTCGCAACAAAGGCATTCATGTCGAATTCCCCTTGTAGAGCACTATACGTATAGTCTACCTTAATATTTTTGCTATATTGTAGTTCTTCATAAATTTTCTCACTATTTCCATCATAGAGAAGTTTACTAAATGGTGTGACAAGGACAAAATTTACGATTAATATAACCCCAGTAACGGCAAACACAAATTGAAAAGGAAATCCGATCACACCAAGTGCGGTATGCATGTCTGTCCAAACTGTTTTCCACTTACTCAACGGACGAAATAAGAAAAAATTGGTTTTTATCTTGTCCCAGTGAAGGAAAAGTCCGGTTATCAATGCAAATAAAAACAGAAAAGAAACAATACCTGCCAGAAGATAACCGAAAGGTGTTCCGATATTAATTGGGATTTGATTGAGCGGTGCGAGGAAATGTAAACGATAGAGAAACTCTCCCATGTCGTAGCCATCAGCATAAGAAGAAGGTGCTTTTTCCGCAAATGAGTACAGGAAATAAGCAGAATCTTCATCTCCTCCCCTGCGACGCCCACGTCCCCGTCCTTTTTTTTCTCCAGCCGGCTTCGGTTTACTTATCGTTGTGTCCTGCGACTCACTCATATTTACATATGTGCCTTGCCCCTGCTTCAATAAATAGAAATCAAAATTTCTGCCAACGAGATTATATTTAGTTGACAACGAATCCATCAAATGATTATAATCTGCGGTAACCTGTTCGCTACCCGTTACGCGACCTTTTTGCCAGGCTGTTATGCTTTCTTTAAAAAAAGAAAAGGATCCTGCAAAGAAAATGACATAGAGCAATGCAGCGATAATGATACCACTTATGGTATGCGTATGAAAATAGATATTATACTTTCTAGGATCCATGATTAAAATTTGTATTCAGCAAGTAAGGTAAAAGAAAAAGTACGGTCAGCAGTATATACGTCAACCAAACGCGCCAAACGTTTTTAGCGATAAAAGCCCATAGTAAAAGAAAGGCCCAGATAATGTAGCCAAGAATAAAAGCTGTTGCGATAACTTCCTTTTTGGGTAAAAAGCTTGTCAAAGCAAGGTGAAAACTAAGCATCACAGCATACCCTCCGACGGCCCCTGCTAAAATTTTTGCAAGACGTAGCCAAGGAGATTTTGTTAGATATTTTTTATTTGCAGGCATAATTTAGAAAAGCAATTCGATGGAGATACATACAACAAATGCGATGATAAGCTGTATTAATCCGATATAACGAAACGGAAAAAATAAAACGACAAAACATCCCACACTCATTAACATGACTATAGAAGCGAATATTCCGCTACCTACACCCAGTACCACGATACTCAACACTATGGCTACTAAAAATAAAAGAGTAGCTAAATATTTACTTCGTTTGGGTTGTGAAGATAATTGAATTAATAGACGATGTTTTTCAGGCCAACTTACACGTTTTGAGGTATTCATCCAACAAACAAAGCCTGCAAAGAAAATAAAACAGATAACGGTTATCATACAATTTAAACTGGACGGAAAGAGAGGCGATGTTGACCACCTCCCTTTCCTACTATTATTTTACAATAAAACTTGTTGTGATACCCTGCCAAGTAGATTCATATGTTTGGCCATGCCAATCTCCCGACACTTTCTGTGTATGTCCAAATTCAGCAACATACTTGCCTGGCCATATCGCGTCTATTGTAGCAACTCCCTGATCGTCTGTCTTATAAGTTTTAGACCAACCAGACTCAGACATTATTAAAATATCTTGATCTTTTAATGGAGTACCTTCTTTAGTTAATGAAATTGCAATCTTCTGCCCGCTTTTATAGCTCTTTGGAGACGCTAACAATTGATAAGCTAACTTTCCTTTCAAATCTTCTTTCACTTTTCCCACTTGAACAGGAATTTGAGAAGTGAATTCGTAACGCATTTTACCGCCTAAATCTTTTGTAGGATGACTTGTAAAAATCAAATATATTCCATCGCTATCTGGTGTAAATGCAGTTTCTAAGTATTCTCCTTTATCTTCAAGCTTTAACTTTACTTGAGATTGATCCGGTTTCAAGACAAACACTTCCAATTTATTTAAATCAGAGTACCAATCTGACGTTTTCTCGAATTCGGCTGTCGCATATTCACCATAATAAACACGAACGGATTGTTCTTTGCCTTTCGTACCGGCAGAACTACTTTCTAACCAAATAGCATGTGCCTGCGCCACATACTGTCCAAAGAACAAGCAAATGGTTGTTAAGAATAGGTAATACAATGATTTCATCTTTTTTCTTTTTATGTATTTAATAATTATTAATTAGTAACATATTCTCTCTGATCGCAACACTACGTCTGATGAGGCAGTCTCTATCCACAGAAAAAATCATTCGGCAAATATAATCAAAGGATTCATTATTTAGAATTAGTATAATTAAAATACGTAAATTTACAGATAACAACTATAAAAAAAACACTAAATATCAACAACTTAAACACCTATCTTATCGAAATCAAAAAAACAGTTACAGCTATTCTTTTGCGTATTTTTAAAACTATTTCCACACTTTTTCTTTCATGCGTTGTTATATAAATACACTAAAATAAATTGGTGCATTTTAGTTTCGAGAAATTAAGAATGATATAGAAATTAGAAAAATTTAAGCATATGAAACGTAACGCAACAGCCATTTGGACTGGCACAATCAAAGAAGGACAAGGACATCTGACAACCCAAAGCACAGTATTAAATGAAACACAATACTCTTTTAACAGCCGTTTCGCCGAAGGAGTCGGTACAAACCCTGAAGAACTTTTAGCTGCAGCACATGCGGGGTGCTTTACCATGAAATTAAGTTTAGACTTAACGGAGGCTGGCTTTACACCAGAGAAATTGGAAACACAATCGCTTATTACCTTAGAAAATGGTAAGATAACGAAATCTGAATTGATACTACAGGCTACAGTAGACGGAATTGACAATGATCAATTTCAAAAAATTGCAACCGGTGCAAAGGATAATTGTCCAGTTAGCAACGCTTTTAGTTTTGAAATCACATTAAGCGCCACATTACATACCTAAGCAAAATAGTTTGGATGATATAGCGCCAGTATACTCTATATATTTCCATTATTTTCATGATTTATAATCCTGCGTATTTTACTCAGGATTTTTTGTACAGTTAGGACATCATGTAAAGAAGACTTTCGCCTTAGCAACGTTATCACAAATGAAATAGGTGCTTCTCACGTAGAGTTACACAAGAACACAACACCTTTACTTACAACATTTTAATACAACATTAAAAATGTTACATAAAAAAATTAAAAAATATTTGCACTTAGTGTACATTTAACACTATATTTGTGTCATCATAATTTAGGTTTATAATTGGTTAGCTAAAGGTTTTCATTCTCCCCGTTTGAAAACCTTTTTTTATGCACATATGGCACGTTATACCCTTTTTTATCAAAACGTATTATACCCTATTGAGCATGTTAAGATTTCATATAATTGCTATTTTTATTTTCCCTATCAATTAAGAAGAAAGAATCAAAAACTTTCCCTGTCATTTTCTAGCTACATTTTCTATAATCGATGTTTGCTTTTTTAATCAACAAGTGATATATTCGTTATAGATTATTTGCGAACCAAATTGTTATAAACATATCATTCAATAATAATAAGTCGTACACTTTTTATGATTTAGTTGACTACCATAATGTATGGAATGTTAGCCATAACCTATTTTAAAGTTGATACAACGAGGAGTTTAAGGGAAGTCTAAAATCAAATTTTAACGTCGTGAGAAATAACATTATACATACGGTTTCGATCCTAATTATCCTATTTTATATAGGTCTTCATTTAATGGCGATGGGTGTATCTTCCAAAACGACGATCATCCTATTTAACTACGTATCATTTTCCTCCGGATTGTTACTCGTCTTAGGATCAATTGGTTATTGCGTCTTCAAATGTTCAGCAAAATATCTACAAGTCCTCAGTGAGCATCAAGAGAGCAGGAATATAGAGTGACTTCATTTAACTGAATACTAATTGATACAATTGCTTTACGGCTTATACTCATTAAGTAATTCCTTCGAGATAAATATTCAGAAATCTTTTTCCTGTACACTATCCTTTGGTTTCATTACATCTCAATTTAAGCTGTTCTAGGTATGGAAATCCAGAGCAAGCTGCGAAATAAATTCATAATAATCATACGAAGTGACTATATTGCGTATAAAATAAATTGACTTAGGCTTGTTGAGACAACCTAAGTCAATTTATTTTATACGGTAAATACAACATTCTCATTTAGGCGCGTGCGCAGAATACATGAACATGGCAAATCAAAAAGACCTTAAAATAGCTATATTGATCGATGCAGACAATGTATCATCTAAAAAGATTGAAGAAATTTTAAACGAAGTCAACCGTTATGGTGTACCGACGATTAAAAGAATTTACGGTGATTGGACTCGACCTTATGTCGAAAACTGGAAAAACAGCTTACTCATTCATGCCATCACCCCCATACAGCAATACAGTTACACGCAAGGTAAAAATTCGACAGATTCAGCCCTCATTATTGATGCAATGGATATTCTTCACACGGATAGAGTTGATGGCTTTTGTATTGTTTCCAGTGATAGTGATTTCACTCGTCTCGCAACTCGACTTCGGGAGTCTGGAAAATTAGTCATTGGCGTTGGCGAACGAAAAACACCTAAGCCTTTTATTGCTTCTTGCGACAAGTTTATCTATGTTGAAATATTAGAAAAACTAGTTCCAGAAAAGAAAACAGCTAAGAAAAGTGTAATAAATGTAGCAACAAAATCTCCTCGAGTCGAGGAAACCAATGTAACAGCATTAGATGAGGACACACTTCTAATCTTGAAAGATGCTGTCGATGATACGGCAGACGAAAACGGTTGGGCTTTTCTCGGTGAGATCGGAAACCTCATTATGAAGCGGAAACCTGATTTTGATGCCCGAAATTATGGATTTGAAAAAATTTCGCAACTCTTTAAATCGATGAAAGAGGACTTCGAGATTGAAGAAAGAACTACGGAGAAATCCAGAAACAAATTATATTATATCCGGAACATTATAAACAAACAAATCATAATAACGTCACCTATAGCTCTTCCTGAAGAAAAACAAGTCCAACCCCAAAAGGAGTTGAATACGACGACTATTCCTTCAAAAGGAAACAAAATAACGGCAGATGATGTCAAAAAGAATCAAATTAGAATTACGAAAGATCTCAAGCCGATATTTCCTAATCGAACGAAAAAACTAAAAATCATCATCAAGAATGAATTTGAATGCAGATTTTCTTTTCGAGGCGATAGATCTCATGTATTGAACTTAGGAAAAGAAGCTGCAATAGAACTTGGATTAGAAGAAGGTGCTTCCTTTGAGCTCTTAAAAATAGATGATCTAACTTTTAAAATAGAAAAAGTTGAAAAGAGTAGTTCTCTAGAAAACTAAATCTGTACATCATTAGCGGCTATGTAAAATGCCCTCTTCTGCAACTATAGAAGAGGGCATTTTATTTATCGAAGGCTCCAACCGCTAAGCGTTTGCTGAATAGACCACATCCTTTCGTAAATGCCATTTTCCTTTAGCAATTCGTCATGTGTTCCTCTTTCTACAATTCGTCCTCCCTCCAAAACCAAAATCTGATTGGCATTTTGAATTGTTGCTAACTTGTGCGCGATGACAACTACTGTTTTCTGTTTGACTAACTCTTGTATAGCACGCTGAATATAAACTTCATTTTCTGGATCTAGACTCGCTGTTGCTTCATCTAGAAGTACGATGGGAGCATCTTTTAGCAATGCTCTAGCGATACTGATACGTTGCTTTTGTCCACCTGAAAGTTTACAACCGCCTTCCCCTACTAAGCTGTGCATTCCCCCAGGAAGTTCCCAGGCAAACTCCAATACTTGTGCTTTCTCTGCAGCTTCTATAATTTCCACCTCTGTAGCTGATGGTTTACCAATCTTGATGTTGTTGTAGATACTATCATCGAAAAGATAGACATCTTGAAAAACCTCACTGATCAGTCCATAGAATGCGTCTTGATTTATCTCCCTGATATCAATCCCTCCAATACTGATGCTGCCGTCATTTACATCCCAAAAACGAGCAATTAACGACGCAATGGTTGTTTTACCAGAACCAGAATGTCCGACTAAAGCCAACATACTTCTTTCAGGAACAGTAAAATTTAGATCCATTACAGTAGGCTTATCCTGATAACCAAACGTTACATGGTCAAAAACTATCGTATACTTCTCAGGGGAACGAACGTGAAAACTTTCCATCGTAGGGTGTTCCATCACGTCAACTACACGAGTCAAACTTTCGTTCATATATTGTAACATAACGTAGTCAACCATAATGACTTTAAGAGGCTGATACAAGTTATATCCCAAAATAAGAAAAGTGATTAGCACTGGAATTGTTATGGTTTGATGATTTAAATAATACAATCCAAGAGCCAAAGCCAGAATAAATCCTACCTCAAAAACGATCCCTGCACATAAAATAAAAGGACCAGGAATAGCTTCCATACGTATACTCTTCACACGTAGTTCTTCTAAGGACTGATACAACTTGGCATGCTTATCTCCAACCAGCCCGTATGATTTTAGATGTCTGATGCCTTGTACATATTCCAGAAACCGAGCTCCCATAGTGTTTCTTGCTAAAATCTGCTTATGACCTAATTTTCGAACAAAATATTTCGCTGCTAACAAAAAAGGATAAACGAAAGGTAAAGCTGCCAAAAGACATAAGGCCAAACGCCAATCGAAATAAAATAAGAAGGAAGATAAGATAAGTGTTCCAAAAACGCCAGAAGTAATATTCCCTACGCTATGTCCAAAAATACCTTCAAAGTTTGCCACGTCCTGTAGCACAATAGACGCAATTTCTCCAGGGTCTCGTTTTTTGAAAAAACCCAAAGAAAATCTTTGTATCCGGTTTCCCAACTTGATACGTAAACCGTTAGCCAAACCATATACCCAAAGGTTTGAATGAACCATTGTTTTCGTCGCTACGATAAACTGTAGCATTAAAAGAACGAACATACACGTAACCACCGACCATACTTTGACAATATTGGGCGTTTCGGAAAACAATTCCCAAACAATAACCAACAGAATTCCTGAAGGTATTGCGACAAAAAGGCTATGCAGCACTTCCCAGAAGATAACTTTCCGCGTTCCATTTTTATCCAAAGCTGCAACATATTTTAAATTTTTAAGCATATGCTATTTCCTTAAGTAGTAGTTATTTTATATCGTAAATTCTTTTGCACGCACATGTGCATTCCACATTCTTTGGTATAATGAACATGAATCCAGTAGCATATCATGCTTACCTTGTGCTACAAGTTCTCCCTTGTCAAATAAAACAATGCTATCCGCATCAACAATCGTACTGAGACGATGTGCAATAATAAAAACGGTTTTATTTTGTATCAGCGAAGACAAGGCCTGCTGTATTTTAAATTCATTCTCGGGATCTGCAAAAGCGGTAGCTTCATCAAGTATCAGAACAGGAGCATCTTTCAATATTGCCCGGGCCAATTGAATACGCTGCTGCTCTCCTCCACTTAGATGTACACCAGCCTCACCAAAGTTCGTATTGTATCCTCTAGGCAATCGCATGATGCTATCATGAATTTGGGCAGCATTAGCCGCATCAACAATTTCTTGATCTGTTTTTTTCATTCCCATTCGGATATTTTCCAGAATAGTTTGTTGAAACATGAAGCTATCTTGAAAAACAAAGGATACCATTTCCATAAGCTGTTCCTGAGGGAAGCGTTTGATATCGATGTTACCTATCGTGATTTCTCCATATTGAATATCCCAAAAACGTGCGATCAACTGACCAACGGTACTCTTTCCTGCACCAGAAGGACCAACGAGTGCTATGATTTTTCCTTGCTCGGCTTTGAAATTGACGTCACGTAACACCCAGTCGTGCTTATTGTAAGCAAAACGTACATTTTTAAAAATCACATCGTAATGCGTTGGATTCTGTCTGTTAGCATCACTTGTTTGTATTTCTTTATACAATAAGCCATCAATTTGTTCCATACCTCGGTTAATGATCGATAGCTGCATGCCCATATTGCTTAGTGCAAATAGCGGCTTTATATAGCCTGTACCCAACATGAGAAATAATAAAAAAGTAGCCAAGGTTACACCTTGTTGAAAATAGAGGAATAATCCCAGCGCTAACACAGGCAACATGGCATTGCTGGTAAAACTCATAAATATGGCAAAGGCAGGCGTACTGCTCTTTATCCATTTTCCAACAAAAAGATTAAACGTTTTTACCGTTTCTCCATATTTTTCAAAAGTTTCAGCCGACTGTCCAAAGATCTTCATTACAGGCATTGCTCTAACGTATTCCACGATACCTGCATTCATATCTTCCAATGACTGGTGATATTGACGAATTAAATGCTTATTCCGCTTGCCGTAAAGTAATGGCAACCAAATCACCAATATCAATAATGGGACGAAGCTTATTAATGCTAAGCGCCAATCTTGAAAAAAGAGGTAGGTGATTGTTAGCAAAGGTAGCGCAGTGCCCTTTACGAAATCTGGAATTTGATGAGCAATAAAATTTTCTATGCGCTCCACATCATCGGAAAGTATTTTCTTGAGCGCACCAGAACTTCGAGCAGTAATCTCACCTAAAGGAAGCTTTCCCACTTTATCGACAATGTATCGACGAAGTTCAAATAATATATTATACGCTGCAATGTGCGATAAGACTCCGGATAGGAAAAAGACAAACATGCTCCCAAAAGCTCCCAGCACAGCATAGGATAGGAAAATGCGAATTTGCTCAAAATTAACCTTTTCCATAGTGAGTTCCTTCAGTATATAATAAACCAATACATAAGGGACTAAACTTAGTAGTGCGTGTAAAATTGCCAGAAGACCCGAAGCAAAAAGTAATAACTTTCGACTTCCAGCGAGCTGTAATAAGCGGGCTATACCTTTTTTCCGTTTCGATTGATTAAGTTCATCCATGAAAGTATATATTAATTAAGAATCGTTCTAAATAAAATAGTAACTTTGCACAAAGATAACTCGTGGAATGTTTTCATTGAATCCGAAAAAAGGAGTAAAACGTCCGCATTTAGCACTAATATTATGCAAGTACGTCTATACGATCCCGCAATGGGACATACCTTACTAGAAAAAGAATATCCAGACTCTTATTCGGTCGTCAGGAACAATGTGATAGAATATGATACTATTTTTAATCACCCAATCGGAGATGGAAGCTACAAGGAGATTTATTTTGACGGAGTGCATATAGGTTATGGTCACGCCAAATTAAAAAAAGAAGCCAAATTCAGCTTCGAAAGTGATTTCGAAAGCGTAGAAATGCATTTTGCCCTCGAAGGCAAAAGCCTAGCGAAGTCGCATAACTTTGGCGGAAAGGTTCTGTTTGAGGCAAATCAACACAACATTATCTATGCAAACCAAATGAGTGGAGAAATGGAATGGACAGATTCTGATTTTAGGTTGTTTGAAGTAAATCTCGCGCCAAAGTTCTTCCAAAAATACCTACCTCAGGAATCTGCTTTATTTGAGAGGTTCAATAGTACTATTGCAAAACGGAAGTCGGGATTATTACATAAGAACAATCAGTTGATAACGCATAACATGGGGCAAATCATCTGGGACATCATCCAGTGTGATCGTACAGGAATGTATAAAAAGATGTTCTTAGAATCCAAGGTTATCGAACTCCTGCTATTACAAATGGAACAAATGGACTGCAAAGAGGCTAATTATTCCATTAAGAAGGGCGATATAGACAAGATTTATGCCGTGAAAGAATTCCTAACGACACATTTGGATGAACAACATTCTCTTTTGCATATTGCCCACCGATTTGGAACAAACGAATTTACATTGAAAAAAGGTTTTAAAGAGCTATTCGGAACTACTGTCTTTGGTTTTTGGAATGATCTGAAAATGATTGAAGCAAAGAAAATGCTCCTTGAAATGGATATGCGTGTCGGTGAAGTAGCAGATGCAATAGGTTATCAAAACTCTAGACATTTCTCCACAGCATTTTCTAAAAAATTCGGAGTTTCCCCTAGTCGTCTAAAAAATAACCCGCTGAAGTCTTTAGAGGTCTATCAATCAGCCTAATATATTGCTTATAAAAAATACTTGTATCCGGAATCTCATTTTAACTCAAAGTGATAAAAGTGACGAAAATCATTTTTTGTTTTAGAAAAAATAGATTAGTTTTAAGACGACAAAAAATACAACTCGTCACCAGTATTTAACCTTAGCAGGGAAATCCTCATATCTGTTTTAGTTAAAGAAGATGACTGGGGCAGACAATTGAGGGATATGGTATTTGGCAACAATTCATATGCTGTATTACATGAAATGGTCAATGCTGGTTACATTGGCCTGCCAGACGCCTTTCCCCCTTTGCCTGTTTCTACTCTTGCTCTCCAATACAGCGACGACAGTCCCTAATCGGGTAAAAACTTCACGAATACCTTTCTGCTAGAAAAGTCTCATTTAAGGCTTTAAAACGTTAAAAAATGTTAATATAAAACAACATTTATACTATATAGATCGTATTCTCCGTTTAAACCGTAATTCATAATTTCATAATTTAGGTTAATAATTGGTTTGGTAAACACCTGAAGTTCCCCGCTTCAGGTGTTTTTCTTTACGATCTATTTTGCTGCTATACTTTATTTGGTCGCTTAATATTTAAGCATTATTTTCTGCCCGGTTTTGTTTTTACTTTGATGAGCAGCATCCATAAATGCACAAATTTCTAAGGTTTGGTGTATGTCAAAAGGCAATTTGCCACTATCAAAAAAATTAACAATGTTATTCAGCAAGTTTGTGTATCCCTCAAATTTCTTTAGGGTCACTATCTCATCTTGCAAGAATACAGTTCCTCCAAAATCCTGCTTTCCATTCTTGATAGCGCGCAACGTTGCATACCGTCCATCGTTCCATTTTCCTGTAATTAAGTCCGCATCCGCAGATGTACTACAATAAACTTCCTTACATCCTCCCCCCATAATACTGAATAACATTTCGACTCCGTGAATACCGTACCAATACAAATCTTTATGACTTGGTTCCAAAGGACAGGGCGTATAAACATCTGCTCCATAAACCTTTGATTTATCTAAAGCTTGGATATCTGACTGAAAACGAAGGGAGCTGCTGGAAAAAAAAGCAACTCCAAATTTCTTTGCCAATTCAAAGATCTGTTTCGCTTCTGTGTAAGAACTCGCTATTGGTTTATCAATAAATAGCATTTTACCCGATTTTAATACTTGTTTTACTTGTTGCAATCGGGTATTGCCATCATTCGTCAAAATCATTACATGATCAACTTCTTCAAGCAAAGCTGCAACAGAACTGACGATATTAATATTCATATTTTGTACTTCGCTCAAAAACTTTGGTATCCTCTCTTTATTCGAAGCAATGGGAGTATCATAAAACGGAAAAATGGCCGTAATCTGATACCCTAAATAAGATGTGTTAAATCGTTGTTCGAATAAGGTCTTCGAAAAAGCTACCGTATGCGAACTATCCAATCCAATGACTCCGATTCGCTTTTTAGTATTTTCAGAGAGAATAGTAGCATGTGCATTGGAACTTAGGAGAGATAAAACTCCCAACGGCAAGGCTATGTTAAAAAAACTCCGTCTATTCATGTTTATACGTCTAAAGAAACATCCTTCGCCAATAAATCAAAAGTGATCTGCAACATACTCTGCATAGCGAATTGAAAAGCGTCTTCATCCAAGTCAAATGTAGCTGTATGCAAACCCGACACACCATTTTTAGTCTCTTTATTAACACCTACAAGATAAAATAGCGATGGAAACCGATGGGAATAATATGCGAAATCTTCAGCGGCCATCCAAATATCAACAAGTTCTACTTTGGCAAGAGCGGTATCTCCTACACTTCTTAAAAATTGCTGTGCTAGCTCTTCATTGTTAAGCAAAAATGGATAACCATGGCGTACTTCTAATTCTACATCAGCACCTAAATTGCGGGGTAATTGTTCAATCAAGCCCCGAATACGATCCAGAGCCAAAGAACGCCATCCTTCATCGACTGTACGAAATGTCCCCTCCATATACACTTCATCGGGAATCACATTTGCAGCGCCATTAGCTACAACTTTACCAAACGACAAGACCGAGGGGATCTGCGGATTTGCGAGCCGGCTAACAATTTGTTGTAATGCTGTAATTAACTGAGCAGCTATCGTAACAGGATCAACACATAAATGAGGCTCAGCTCCGTGTCCACCTTTTCCCTTAATACGTACATAAAATTCATCGCTAGATGCCATAAATTTTCCGCCACACAGACCTAAAGTACCAGAAGGCAATCTAGGGCTAACATGCAAACCTAAAACGGCCTGCACACGATCCTTATATAAGGCGAACTCTGCAGCTTCCAATACCGCTTGCGCTCCTCCAGGAATCTTTTCTTCGGCCGGCTGAAAAAGCAATAGGACAGTACCTGAAAATTGTGCACTCATTTCTTTCAGCACCTTTCCTACCCCCAAGAGATTCGCCGTATGGAAATCATGTCCGCAGGCATGCATCACCCCATCATTTAGGGATGAAAACGGAAGTCCTGTATTCTCCTGTATAGGGAGAGCATCTATATCTGCTCGGAGCATAATGCAGTTATCATTATTTTCTCTAGTTCCTTTGATCTCCGCCAGAACACCTGTACCTGCAATTTCTCGCCAAGGAATATCCCAAACCGTTAACCTATCTTTAATAAATCGGGATGTTTCATATTCATTAAAAGAGAGTTCAGGATTGGCATGTAAATGCCGTCGTATCGAAACAACCTCTTCCTTATTCTCGGAAATCAATCTTCTTACAAAATCTTTTATCATCATACCTATTTCTAGAAGAATCTAACATAGAAGAACAGTACTAATGCAGTGATAATACCCCACCAAAGTACAGGGTTCTTCCATCCGCGATAAGTGCCCCGTTCTGCTTCGGGCAGTTTCAAACTCTCTTTTTGCCAAATCAGCCCCTCCAATTGGAGAGCAGAGCTCGGTTTCGTACATAAACTTACTACAAAACAACTCAACATACATATCCAGAATACAATACCTGTTCGATTAAAAAAGGGCATATCTGGAAAAATAAATTCGATTAAAATAGAAAGAGGAATAGTTATCAAGCCTGCAACAAGTGCTCCTTTAGCAGTTGTCCTCTTCCAAAATATCCCCATCAAAAACATGGTCGCAATACCAGGGGTAAACAATCCATACAAATTCATGAGATACAAAAACACAGGTTTATCGGAATAGCTAATTAATAAAATTGAGCTCAAAATTCCGGCAGTTATAATGACCACACCTGACCATTTGCCAAATCTTATTGCTTCTCGATCTGTAGCATTTTTATTGACATACTCTTGGTAGATATCAACGGTCAAAATTGTGGTACATGAATTTATAGCCCCAGAAATATGCGACATGATTGCTGAAATTAGTCCAGCCATAACAAGGCCAATCAATCCCTGTGGCAGGAGACGCTCCACAAGAGTTGCAAACAAAAGATCCGGCTTCTCGAGTTGAGGGATAAATACAGGGGCTACCAATGCCGGTACGGTTATAATAAGAGGTATTAGAAATT
Organism: Sphingobacterium sp. LRF_L2; assembly: GCF_965644235.1. Classification (NCBI taxonomy): domain Bacteria; kingdom Pseudomonadati; phylum Bacteroidota; class Sphingobacteriia; order Sphingobacteriales; family Sphingobacteriaceae; genus Sphingobacterium; species Sphingobacterium sp. LRF_L2. The sequence continues at coordinate 604,236 of NZ_CBFFRI010000004.1, forward strand.
TTAGAAAATCTCCAAAAATAACCCCCATTCTACCATGCCACTCATTTTTTGCTGCTAACACCCGCTGCACTATAAATTGATTCGTCGCGCAATAAAACACACTAATACAAAGCAGACCACCCAGGTACATTGTCCACGGAAAATCAGGATCGGAAGCCGGATAAAACATCTGCCAACTTTGCGAAGATTCTACAACCGCATCAAATCCTCCGGCAGCCTTTATTGTACTAAAAGTCAAGATAATACCCCCCAAAACAAGTACTACAAGTTGTACCATTTCGGTCCATATCACAGCTCTCAATCCACCGATAATAGTGTAAATTCCTGTTAAAATAGCCAAACCAATCACACTGTACAAAATAGGTACATCAAACAGTGCATGTAAAGACAAAGCTCCTAAAAACAATACTGCCCCAATCTCCACAAATACGTATGTCAAAAGAATGAGTATAGCATATAGTGCTCGCGTGGCTTTCCCGAAACGTTTTTGCAAATATTCGGGTATGGTGTAAAATCCATTCCTTAGGTAAAATGGCAGAAAAATCCACAGCAAAGCGTTAAAACCTATCAGTATAGCTCCCCATTCTAACGTGATAGCGACAAAACCACGGCTGTATGCAGCCCCCATTGCCCCAACCAAATGGTGGCTACTGATATTCGCCGCAATAATACTTCCCCCTATCATCCACCAGGGTAATTTATCACCTGCTAGGAAGTAGTCTCTTTTAGAATCACTTCCCTTTCTAGAAGCATATAGGCCAAGAAAGACAATGCCCAATATATATATAACAAAAATACTTATATCAACTAATTCGAGTTTCATAATCACAATGTTTTACTATTAATTCTTGGGCTGCTGTTGTTAATTTCTCCAAACTACCTGCAGCATAAGGCGTCTGCCAAACGGCATACATATCATTCGAATAAAGTTCTTTTGGGGGAAGATACCCCACATAACCATTGGCGATGTTAACCACAACAATTATCTTATGGGGAAATGATTTACGTAGCTCCAGCTGAAAATAGGAATAAGCCTCATTAGGTTGTGCAACCAGAATAATCTCTCCGATTTGCCAAACCCATAGCGGCAAATCGGCCACTTCTTGTTCGCCTATAACCAGTCTAGTATTCAACTTTCGCCATAGACGATCTTTCATCACTCGATCCTGTGCCAATAGGTATTCTTTTTCGATAGCTAACAAATCAGGCAACTTCTTATAATCCACTGTCACCGTAAATTTTTCAGCGTAGACTGTTTCAACAATAGAAGTTGGTTTAGTTTTCCATATCGCCAATGGCGCCCCCGAAGGCAATGCGTGATCATATACGAGATCATCTCCTGCGCTACGAAATCCCTCAATAGTAGACAATACAGCATATCCCAACTTTCTACCATGCCTGTCAACAATCGCCGGATCAGAGACGTACTGTTCTTTTGGTGCCAAATCTCCCGAAGCCCCCTGTAGAAATAAGGTCGGAACTTTCCATTGATTTTCGACAACCTCACGCATAGCCCCCACAAAATCTGGGGATAGTAAAGTATTTTCATAAGCAAAAGTCGTGGGATGACAGGCATAATTTACAAAAATAGCACCAGGCTTACCGTCATTCCATCTTAATAAGCCAACAACCAGCGTGTCGTCTGCCGTTGCTGTGGGATCATACCCCACCAAGAATTCATTTCCAACATGTAAATCGCGTTTAGTAGCTAGATCACAAACTCCATATCCCCAGACAATAGTTCCTTGAGCCATTTCATTATTTGCTTGCTGAATCAAACTAACGGCAGTTTCATAAAGCCTTTCTAGGTAATCTTCTATGTACTCTCCACCAGGCTTTTCTCTATCAGCAGAGCATAAACTAGGCCCCGCATGTGTATGTGAAAGACAGAACAGGAGCTGAGATTCCTGCAGACTAAACTTTTTCAATAGACGGCTTCTTAAATGCACTTCATCGGCACTATTCTTCCACCAACCAAGATCGGCTGTAAGAATTACTTGTCCAAGCTCCCCTGTTTCACTTCCAATGATGAAACACTGCATAACTAAGGGTCTATGAATTCCTTGTGCATTGTCAAATGCCGCAGCCCCCCAGTTTCGTGCATAAATAGCTAATGGAGGAGTGATATCAGCTTCTTTGACTGCAAAAAAAGCACGCGAAGCCTGTTGATGGTCAATCTTTATCGACATATCTTTTTACTTTCTGACGAGGGAAAGTCCGCCGTCGATTAGTATTGTACTTCCTGTAAGATGTTTATTTTTAGGATTACAAATCCATAACAATTGATCGGCAACCTCGTCAGCTTCAATAATATCGCCTAATGGAACCTGCTGTCTTGCCTGCTCTATTTCTGCTGGATTTTTCGACCAAACAATTTTGCTCAATCCTGCATTAACAAAACCTGGAGCCAATTCATTGACACGAATTCCGTAAGTGGCATATTCTAAGGCCATCGATTGACAAAGCATTCTAATAGCAGCCTTAGAAACACTGTAAGCAGGTAAATTTTGATGAACGGCATGTGCAGCCCAACTTCCCATAAACACTATATTCCCTTTCGTTGCGTTCTTTACAAAGCAATTTGCAGCGTAATTTGCAACAAAAAAAGACCCATCCAAATTAACACGAATTTCCTTCGACCAATCCTCTGGAAGCAGTTCTTGATATCCTTTCAATGTAACAGTTGCTGCATTTGCAACTACGATATGAAATTCCCCAAATCTATCATATACGTTGTCGATCCAAGTTTTCACCTGATCAAAATCTGTCACATCAACCTCATCATAGTGATATACTGCTCCCAAGTTATCTAAGACGGATAATTTATCCATTGCAATATCTTTGGGATGGCGATCACACAGCGCTACGATAGCACCTTCACCAACAAATCGCTGAGCAATAGCCATTCCTATATCACCCAAAGCCCCCGAAACCAATACCACCTGTTTAAAAAAAACTGGAGAATTTAAATTCATTTTTAATTTGTTTATAACGTCTACCTTATCCTGTACTACCAATCCCCTATACTTCCATCTTTATAGAAGGTTCTTTGCAAAATTTCCTGTTGAAAAGGGTGTTTCTTCACCTCTGCTTCATTTATCTCAATTCCTAATCCTGGGCGCGTGTTGGGCAGTACAATACGTCCTTCTTTCTGCACCGTAAAGCCTTCTGAGACTACATCACTACGCCACTCGACATCATTATGTACACTTTCGCAAATGATGTAAGAAGGAGTTGCAAATCCCAATTCGATAGACGCTGCAGTACTTACCGGCCCTTGGGGGTTATGAGGAGCCATAGATACTCTATAGGCATCTGCTAGCGCTCCAATTTTACGCGCTTCAGTCAAACCTCCACAGTGCGTAATATCGGGTTGGATAACACTAACAGCTCTCTTCTCTAACATATCCCGAAATGCATGTACGCCGACTAAACGTTCTCCTGACGCAATTGGAGTTTGGACAGCGCGTTGTATCAGGGCAATATCATCCATACTTTCGGGCCAACAAGGTTCTTCAAAGAAATACAATCCATAAGGTTCCAACGCCTTTGCGAAGAGCATTCCCATACGAGGGGACGGTCGAGCATGACAATCGACCATGATATCAATATCATCTCCAACCGCATCACGCATAGCCGCCACACACGCTTCTGCGTATTTTATCGGCTTTAATCCTTCTAAGGGCATGGTTTCGGGAACCGCCATTGATTTGAAGGCTGTAAACCCCTCTTCAACAGCCTGTTGAGCCAATTCACCAAAGCGTTTAGCATCACCAGGTGCCGTCTCATAAAAATCTTCCATTTTACCTCCGCCCAAATGACAATACAGACGAATATAATCCCGCACGCGACCTCCCCACAGTTCGTGACAGGCAACCCCATGAATTTTACCTAAAATATCCCAAAGTGCGATATCTATACCACTAATTGCTGTACCACGGACAATTCCATTGCCATGCCAGAAGTGTTGCCTATACATCATCTGCCACAAATACTCAATACGTCGAGGATCTTCGCCAACCAACAATTGTGAAATATCTTTTATTGCTCCAACGACACTTTGCGTATGCCACTCCAATGTAGCTTCGCCCCACCCCCATAGTCCAGGCTGATCTGTAAGAATCTTAACAAAGATCCAATTTCGCATTCGAGCATGACATACATGAGTCTCAATAGCTGTAATTTTCATATCAGTTGTTTTTAGATTTCGTTTACGGCGTCTTTCGTTTTTTCCAGGGTAACAGCAATGTCCTCTTCTGTATGAGCGAAGGAAATACTCCCTTGCTTGATCGCTGCCGGAAAATTAAATATTCCTTTTTCTATTAATTTCTTTCTATACTTAACATCGAATTCAAAATCATGATTCGCTAAAATATCGTGGAAATCTACAGGCTGATGATCCATAAAATAAGTACAAAATGCAGAGCCTTGTCGCGCAATATGAAACGGCCGTCCTAATTTAGAAAAAATATCATTGAGTCCTGACTCCAATATTACGCCTAATTTGTACACATGACCATATACATCAAACGTTGGATTCGACAGTTTCTTTAACGTGGCTATCGCAGCTGCCGTTGTCAACGGAAATGCATTATATGTTCCGGCAATCATCACTCGATTTTCTTTAACAGGATCAATAAAATAATCCATATACTTTTTCTTACCACCAATTACACCTACGGGATATCCATTAGCTAACGCCTTTCCAAAAGTTGAAAGATCTGCCTGTACATCGCAAATGGATTGATAACCTCCCAAAGCATGACGAAATCCAGTTTTTACTTCGTCAAAAATTAATAAAAATCCATTTTCATCTGCCAATTTTCGTAAACCTTCTAAATAGCCTGGTAGAGGTTTAATCATCCCCACATTTTGCAGCATAGGCTCCAAAATAATGCAAGCAACCGGATATCTTTTTACAACGTAAGCAACAGAATCCAAATCATTGTAGTTTATAACATGTATAAGTGAGCTGTGTCCATAAGGTACACCAGCCGACGCTGCATCGTAAGGATACTCACCTGGGCTTACGTAAGAACCAATGTCATTTAAACTGCTGATAACATTACATGCTACATCATTATGCCAACCATTATAGCCACCTTGCATTACAATGACATGTTCTCTTTTTGTCGCAGCCCTTGCGATTCGAATAGCGTGGTAAGTTGCTTCAGATCCTGTCGTTGTAATTTGTATACTGTCGACTGTTGGTACACAAGCACAAAATAATTTTGCAAACTCCCCCTCCAGTAGTGTAGGTCCAGCCCCCATCAAAACCTGATCTTCTGCCAAAGTATTTCGCACAGCTGCATTCACATCCGGATCATTATGTCCAAGAAAAGAAGCCGCAAATCCAGCTTGATAATCGATATATTCATTACCATCGATATCCTGAACACGGCTTCCCTTTCCTCGAACAAAACAAATATTGGGATCTGATTTTCTATTAAGTGATACAATTCCTCCAGGTATCCAGTTTTCATTTTCCAGCAACACGCCGGACGATTGTTCCCATGATGTCATAGATAATTTAATTTATGTTATATATTTTTAATAATTGTTATGCGATACTATTTCTTTTCTAATGAGGATCTCCTTTAAGCAAAAGAGAAAGTCGTCAATCGATCAGTTATTTTGTATACTAAATTAAAATATATTTGTATACTTTTATAATAAATTGAAAAAAAAATTAAAATGGATACTTTTGATATTTACGAATTAGCAGATAAACTTGATTTCCCAGAGGGCCCGATCAGCTTAACAGATGGAAGCATTTGGTTTGTAGAGAAAGAATCAGGCTGCATAACACAGTACAAATCTGGCTCACTTCATCGATATCAAGTCAATGGAGCGCCAAATGGATTAGCGAAGTTTCAACATTCAATATGGTATTGTGATGCGCTCCAAAATAGCATCTGCAAGTTTGACCTTGAAACAAAAGAAACCGAAACTATGGTGGATCAAATTGACGGAGAACCACTTTTTATGCCAAATGACTTAGCCTTTGACAACAAGAAAAACCTCATATTTACCTGTCCGGGTCCTTCATTGGGGACAAAAAAAGGATACGTATGCTGCTTATCTGAAAGTAACGATCTTACAAGAATTGCTACTGGACTAGATTATCCAAACGGCATAGCTTTTTCTAAAGATGCAAAACACCTCTATATCGCAGAAACAGGCAGCAGGAAAATATGGCGAGGAAAATGGGACGACAAAAAAAGGCATTGGCTCAACCCACATCCAATAATAGAAACAGGGGGAAGCGTCGGTCCTGACGGGATGGCTTTTGACGAACACGGAAATCTATATATTGCTATTTATGGAGAATCATCAATAAATGTATACAATAAAAAACATGAATTGACCAAAAAGATTATTGTTCCAGGAAAAAATCCCACGAATTGCGCTTTCGCTATATCAGGCACCGGTTTGATCATAACAGAAGCTCAATTTGGAAAACTATTACAGGTCTCTATTCAAGCTTACGGTATATTGCCAGCATAAAAAAAGGGAACTTCCAGACGGAAGCTCCCTTTTTTATGATCCTATCTTTAGTCTTAAACAAACACTAAAGATAGCACCTCTTTTTCACCGCGATCCAGATGAGCCGTCAAAGCTTTGAATGACTGCTCATAATTATTACGCTTAATGCCATCTAAAATTTGTGCATGCTCATCTTTTGTCAACATATAATCGTCTAAGTCACTCAGCACACTATCCAATTTCATATGAAACAGCGGAATATTACTGTTCTTATATATACTAAGAAGACGCTGATTTCCAGAACCTTCAATTAGTTTTTCATGAAATCTAATATCAGCCTCGCAAGCACCACCAAAGTATCCTTTATCCACCATTATTTCAAAATCTTTACACAACTGCTCAAGCTCATGAATCAGCTGCTCATTTCTCTTTTCAAAGATCAACTTCAACGCCCCCACTTCCAAAAGTTCCCTAAGTTCACGAATCTCATGCACATCATTTGTGGTCATCTTCTTAACGAAACTACCTCCCTTTTCTCCAAACTCGACTAAGTTCTCCCCCGCCAGACGCATAAAAGCTTCGCGAACGGCTACCCTACTGACATTCAGTTTTTCAGCCCATTGACTTTCAACTAGACGCGCACCGCCAACCAACTGATTGGATAATATTTTTTTTCTTACTTCGAGATAGACCTTAAAGGATAGCGAATCTTCTTTCATATTGTATACATTTACAGCTCAAAATTACATTTTTATTTCTAAATTATGTCAATAGATAATGGTTTTATATTCAATTCATTTGATAATCCATCAAACCATATTGCCGACCAGGTTTTAAAATTACATTTTGACTACTCGTCTCAAAACTGTATACATTATCTCGATTTTTAATTTCAACATTTTTCCCTGCGTGACCTTCTTCAATAATCTGCCAAAAACCGCTTTGAAGTCCTGCTATCACTATTTTTTTAGGCCTATTTGGTAAATCGCTTAGCAAGAGCTCTTTTTCAATAAAGCCGTCGTGCTTTGGAAGACAAACGACCACGTCCGCAAATTGAAGAACATAAACATCATTCTCCATCTTCATATCCACAACATACGGCTTAACACCTTCTTCCGCCATTTGAAATACCGTAAGAAAAGAATTTTCATCTTTTAAATGCGCGGGAGACACCATAATCCTACTCCCCTTAGCCTCCGGCCAACTAGAATTAGGTGTATACTGAAACCCAAAAACGTTATTCGCCATGGAACCATTTAAAATTTGCACTTCACGATCCGCTGCAGCCGGAACTAACATCTTCACATACGTTTTTCCTACCATTCCTTTATGCTGATTATGAAGAACCCAATCCCCATCTTTCACAAGCGGCTCGTACAGTGTATTAATCTGCCAATACTTCCGAAAAGAACTATCTGCACTACGAATATGATCGGCAAGGATGACAACTGCTGGTATAGAATCGTTGAACATATTTAAGAAACAGAACGATCTGACATAACTTTTCACTTTCGCCGTATACGCAGCTGCGAGATCCACTTGAAAATAACTGTAAAAAGGCTTTATTTTATCTGGACCAAAAGTGGAGGACTTCACTTGTCCAGTACTGAACCAAGGGTTCGACAGAGCTTCTTCCGGACTACGCGGAAAAAGCTGACTGAAACGTGTTCCTCCATCATTAGCCTCGGTACGAAATCTCAGCGGCTCTTTAGGATCTTTAACAAGCATCATACTATGAGCAACAGACCTCTTATTAAAATTAAAATCATAAGGAGGGCCATAAGACAAATACAATCCTAAATCTCCAACCTGTATTCCTCGATAATACAGTTGCAAAGCACCTGCATCCGCATGTTGATGATTACCAAAATGATATCCCCCTCCTTTTATTTCAGCTACAACATCTGAACTCTCCGGCCTTTGATCCCATCCTGTACGCGCCAACATACCACCCAACACATCGCCAAAATCCTTACTCAATGGCAGTCCATCATAACTCGTCAATGGAGGAAGACTTGGATCGTTCAATAACAAAAACAAGACCGGATTATCCGGAAGCCCTCCTTGTTTATAAAACTCCCCCTTAATCAGAGGATCTTTAGCGTAAGCATAACATAAGAGCATCGTTTGTGGATTTTTCCAATAGAAATCATCACTATTAGCGTATTTCACATTAAACATGTCACCATCTCGCATCATCTTACCATCCGGCGTACGCATGTACACCCAATAATAGGGCAAGTTTTTAATGTTACTATCAAATACCTCACGCCCCAACATGCGATAAAAAAACCAGACCGCATGCATCTCCCAAGCGAAGCGATACCCACCATAATCAATCCCTTGATTATGTCTAGACGAAGCATATTCGAACTTTCGCATAGGAACCAATTGCTCTAGAACGGTATACGATGTAAATTTATAAGGCGTTGGATCTTCGTCAAAAATAGCAATACTCATCGCTAACAAATCGCGACAAATCTGCGCCTCATTTCCATGTCCATTAATAATACTTTCCGCACCATGAAAAGGAGGCCATCCGATCTCCATATCTCGGGCCAAGCGCAACATATGTTTACGATACATCGCTTTTTCTTCTCCCGTCAATAAAGGAAAACACCAATCATAAACGAGAGCTGCGGTATAAATCGCTCGACCTATTTCTCGCGAAATATCCCCATAGGTCACATTCCCAAATTCGAGAACATTTAAGTATGTATCCATCAACTGCACCGCTTCACGCCCTATTTGACGATCCTCTGTCATAAGGTAATAAAACGACTTACGTTCGATGATACGCTCTAATTCCTCGTTGTAAAATGTTTCCTGTTTTGGGTTTAAAACGATAGGACAAGCTTCTTTAGCCTCCATTACTAATTTATCCCAGACAGGCTTGTTTTCCGAAGAGAATAACCTACTTCGGACCGTAACAAGACTCTCCTGATTAACCCAAAGCCTTGGATGCCCCTTAGGCGGTGTAACCGTAGGATGGTAATTTTCTGCAACATCTAGAGGTTCTGGCGCTTCATATAATTTCATCCGAATACGAGACAAAACTAAATTATCGGGCAACCAGATCTTTAGTTCCTGTCGCCCCCGTAGAAGATCAAATTTCCCCAACACCCGTTTCCCTCCTTGACGAGAATCATATACAATGCGTTTTGTGATACGATCTGAATTGAACTGGAAATAAGCATCCCGCAGTAACACCCCCGTTGTATCTTTATCTTTCAATAAACCAAAATCATAGGGAAACGATTCAGCCTCCAACAGGTAGCACCCAGACTCTGGCACAACCAAAGAAACCGATAAATCTGCACTTCGTTCGGGATAGCCTTCTTTAAAGTCCTCACGTCGATACACACCACGCCCTTCCTGACCAGATCCTTTCCCGCCTTTGTAAACAGCAGCCTTTTTATTTAATAAGCGAGCATTAGACACATCCACAACTAAGACATCCTCTTGAGCGATAGCAAACAAACCATAACACACAAATGAGATAACTAAAAAAAATCTATCAAACATCTTTTATACAATTTACCAACCAGGATTTTGTGTCAATTTAGGATTTACATCAATTTCTGTTTGTGGTATAGGCCACAGATAATAGTGATCAGGAAACCCCCGTTGCCTTATATTCACACCCGTAAATTCCGTCATCCAAACACCATCAACGACATCTTTTGCTATTTTCCACCTACGTATATCCGAATAACGCTGCCCTTCGCCACAAAGTTCAACCATTCTCTCATGACGGATTTTTTCACGCATAGCATCTTTTCCTAACCCAATAGTTAGATCCGGCATGCCTGCACGAGCACGTACTGCATTAACCGCACTATACACACTCTGATCAGGGGCTGACAAAGCTTCATTTTGAGCTTCGGCATACATCAACATAACATCAGCCAAACGAATCAGAGGAAAATTCTGCGGCATGTTATCTTGTAAAACATAGACAGAGCCTGTTTCCACAAACTTTCTCCACGCATAACTTCCTGCCGTCCAAACCGGAACATACGCTTGTGCATCCGTAGTCACAACTGGAAACCGATAAAGAAATTCCACTCCTTCTTTACCGACAAAAGTAGACCAAGGAACCACTATCGACATATCCATTCGGGGATCCCTATCCTCAAACAACTTCCTTACCGAAGCCTCATCACGCCAATCAGTTACACTATTCGGATTGAAAACTTCCCCATTTGCATTTGTAAAATTGTTAAAATCAAATGCTGTACCATCGATCATTTCATAAGCATTTACCAGTTTAGGTGTTGGTCTTGTACGTTGCGAACCCGTTGTAGCTCCTCTAGCATTACCATAATTTCGATCGGTAGCAATACCATACCCCTGCTCCGCGATATATTGTACATCAAAAATGACTTCACTATTATTATTTCCAGCAACCCTAAATAAGGAATGGAAATCAGACAATAGTTGACGATCACTACTCTCCATTAATAATTTAAAATCAGCAGCTGCCTTTTCATATTCCTTAGCCCACAAATGTGCTTTTCCTCGCATAGCTAAAGCAGCCCATTTCGTTGCACGCCCCTTATCCGATTCCGCATAAGATTCAGGCAGAGCAGCATAAGCATCCGTTAGATCGTTTACAATAAACTCATAAACTTCCTGTTCACTACTACGCTCATTATAAGCCTCATCTACATTCATTGCCTGATCATAAAGTGGAACTCCCCCAAAATAATCCCATAATTTAAAGTAAAAATACCCTCGGAAAAATTTAGCTTCTCCAAGAACTCGCGCCTTTGTACCTTCTGCCATTTGAATCTCCGGCACATATTTAAGCACTGTATTCGCTCTATAGATACCTTTATAGAATCTACCCCAAGAATCTGAATAAAATGTAGCATTTGCAGGAAAGGCACCTGTTGTCAATCCAGTGGCCCAAGATTGATAGGAGATATCTGTGAAATCATCCATCATACCATAAATCACTATACTATTGGTGAACTCTCGATTAACCTCATACAAAGCATTAACCCCCATAATAGCATCCTCTTCTGACGCCCAAAAGTCTCCCTCCGATAATCCCACTAATGAATTTCTATCCAAAAAATCACTACAAGATGCGAATAGAACAATTAAGAAGGTCGAAAATATAATTTGTTTAATTTTATTAGTCATGGTTCATTATTTTAAAAACTAGCATTTAAACCTATCACCCATTGCTTCATTAAAGGATACGAAATACTGGCATTCTCCGGATTATAACCATCAAAACTCGTAAATGTAAAGTAGTTTTCTAAGTTTCCATAAATCCTTAAGCGCTCGAATTTAAATTTAGATAATACTTTAGACGGCAAAGTATACCCCAATTGAATAGATTTAATTCTAAAATAGGAAGTATTATGCAACCAGTAATCGCTGTATGCGGTATTCAAAGCAGACGCTGACGTACGTAATCGAGGATATACAGTAGACGGGTTTTCCTCTGTCCAACGTTCCAAAATCTTAGTACGCTGTAAGAACCCTTCGTTAATATTAAATGTATTAAACCCATCATTTCCCCAATACTGCCGAACACCGCCCACACCTTGACCAACGACGTTCAAATCAATATTTTTATACCCAATATTAAAATTTAAGCCATAGGTAAACTTAGGCAATGCAGAATACCCCTTAATCACCCTATCCTCCTCATTAAATACCTTATCTCCGTTCGTATCTCTGTAAAGCATATCTCCTGGTTGAGGCTGACCTCCTACATAGGTCCCAAATGTATATCCATCTGCCAAAAGTTGATCAATTTCAGATTGACTTTGTAAAATACGATCAAACTCAAGAACGTAAAAGCTTCCATAAGGATTACCTTCTAAGGTAATATTAGTGCCACTTATAGATCGATCCTCATTAAACTTCGTCACCTTATTGCGAACAGTAGACAAATTACCATTGATATGATATCTAAAATCATTCACTTTTCCTTGATAACCTAATTGAAACTCAAAACCCTTGTTGGTCATTTCCGCTATATTTTGCCATGGTGGCGAGAAATTTCCAAGAACACGGGGAATGGGAATCTGCGTCAAAATATCACTTGTTGTCTTATCAAAATATTCAAATGTAAAAGTCAGCTTATTCTTAAACATCGCAAGGTCTACCCCGATATTAGAAATCGTTGTCGTTTCCCATTTAATTTTACTGTTAGCAAGTTCCTTCGGAGCAACACTCTGCTGCAACTGCCCTCCAAAAGGATAAAGATAAGATCCATAAACCACCTGATAGGTATAATCTCCTATTCTATTATTCCCCAATTTACCCCAAGATCCTCTAACTTTGAAATCATCGAACACTGCTTTTAAAGGCTTTGCAAACGCCTCCTCCGTCACTCGCCAACCAGCAGAAAATGAAGGAAAGAATCCCCAACGGTTCTCCTTTGCAAACCTTGATGAACCATCGTAGCGCGCGTTTGCTTCAAAAAGATACCTACCTTCATAATCATAATTCAATCGACCAAAATAAGACTGCAGCGCATCATCAGTTGCCGTACCTGTAATAGACTCCAGATTAGCCCCTGCATCTAAAACGTAAATCGCATTATTGCCAAAAATATCATTCTTCTTCGCATCAAAATCGTCCATGCGATTATACTGCTGATCAAACCCAATCAAAGCCGCCAAATTATGTTTTCCGCCGAAAGACTCCCTAAAACGTAAAAGCGTATTCAAGATTGTACTGTAATCCCTACGGCTCGCATTGTATAAACTATTGACACTAGGCTTCTCTTGATATTGAAAGTCCGTCTGCAAATTCCATAAAGAATAAGGTCTGACATATTCCCAATCCCTATTATTTGCATAATTAAAACCAAAACTACTTTCCCACTCCAAGTTCTTCAAGATATTAACTATGCCAAAGAATTTCATTCCCAACTTTTGCCGCTCAATATCTCCCGTAATGTTATCAACATACGCTCTGGGATTAGAGCCTGCTGGCAATCCAGAAAACATTTCGCCCCCATAACGACCATCTTCGTACACCGGTATAACGCCTGGTGTCGTGTTGCGTATACTAGAAAAGAAACTAGCTACATCCAACACATCCCTATTCGACCAAGAGCCAAATATATTGGTACCCAAAGTGAGCACATCTTTTACCTTAGCATCTGCATTAAGCCTAAAATTATAGCGCTTAAAACCCGAATTATCTATCACACCTTTGTTTTCCAAATAGCCAAGAGACATCGCAAAACTACTCTTCTGCCCCCCACCACGAATAGCTAAATTATGTTCACTTAAAAGTGAGCTTTTCAACATCTCATCATACCAATCGGTATTTGGATACAAGGGATTACCTGCAGCAGATTCTCTTCTCCACTCGTCAATCAGTTCAGTAGAATACTTTTCTCTTCCTTCCGACTCATTAACAAGCTCCATATGTGTCGCCATATCACTAATGAAATCGACATCCTTAGCAACGCCTTGCACCCCCATATAACCATTGTACGTTGCAATAAAATTCCCTTCCTTCCCTCTTCTTGTTGTTACCAAAATCACACCATTGGCAGCTCTTGAACCATAGATTGCAGAAGAGGAAGCATCCTTTAAAATAGAAATACTTTGTACATCATTAGGATTTACATCGTTTAACGTTCCAGGCACCCCATCAATAACAACCAGAGGAGAAGCATCATTCATGGTCCCTACTCCTCTCACTAAAACTGTAAATCCTTCAGCGCCTGGCGCTGCTGAGGTCTGAGAAATATTCAACCCGGCACTTGCCCCAACAAGAGCAGAAGAAAGATTCAGATTTGGCCGACTTATCGTTGACTCATCAAATTGTACTGTAGATACTGCTCCTGTAACATTTGTTCTTTTCTGCGTACCGTATCCTACCACAACAACCTCATCTAAAGCACTTGATTTTACCTGCAACACTATTGATCCTGCATTGGACGCCTCTATTTCACGTGTTTCAAACCCAATAAGTCTCACCCTCAGAAGGTCAGATGGCGACGCAGCAATAACATACCCACCCTTTGCATCTGAGACAGAAGTTTCTTTTGTTTTCAAATTCGTAATTTCAGCACCAGAAAGCCCTCTACCTGTTGAATCCACAACACCCCCTCGCACAAGCTCCTGACTTTCAAACCCTTCCACATCGACAACCTCTTTTTTATTCATAGAAGTTGACCGCTCAATATGCGTATCCGGAACCAAGTAATCAAAGCGGTTTCCGCCATAGGAATAACCGATACTAATTAAAAGCAGTGCAGGGACTAAGTATAGCATCCTGTTGCCAAAGACAATGTCTCGAATTCTGTTAAAATTTAATTTCATTAATTTTAGGGTTTAAAGGTGGATAATTGAATGATTGTTTCTTGATTTTGTCATCCTGAACTTCGGTTAGTAAAAAACGACAGCTTGAATTTTTATTCTCTTCCATAGACATCCATAATTTAGAACATATGATCTTTTTTTTGCGTATTAGCTCCGCCAAAAAAACTAGATTTAATTGATTATTGTATACAATTATAACAACATTATGTAAACAATAAAAATATTTTAACATTTTTTTTTAAATATCCCCTATTTTAACCTACACAAAGAACAAATAGGTCAACACAAACATAACCCCAAACAAATTTTGAATACTTTTTTAAGTATTTTTTGTATACCAAAATATTTTTTAATTATATTTGATCAAGTTTTTCTAATCTAGCCCACAACCTTGAAATTTTTATGAAAGACAGGATATACATATATATAATATTAGTTACAGCGACTTTTTATAGTTGTAATAAACCGAACAGGTATCAAAAATCGGTTGATGATTACCTCCAACTGGATAGCACAGTTCTCGAGGTCACTACCGTAGCAGACAGTCTTCATGTACCATGGGAAATGGTTTACCATAACAACAAGATAATTTTTACAGAAATAGCCGGAAAAGTAAAACAACTTGATTTACATACAGGTCATATCAAGACGATACTAGAAATACCTGATGTATACCAAAAACGCACTACCGGCTTACTTGGTTTAGCCCTATCAAAAAACGACGCTACGGCCGAGCCCTATATCTTCCTAACCTACACATCCAAAAAAGATTCAACAATTACTTCCAACCTTGTGCGCTATCAGTATCAAACAGATACATTAATTAACCCCAAAAAACTACTGCAGATAAAAGGGAATACGGCACACAATGGCACTCGACTCTATGTCGATCAGCACAATATCATCTACTGGGCAACAGGAGATGCGTACGACTTCCCATTGGCACAAGATTCAACGAGTTTAAATGGAAAGATCTTACGGCTTACTATAGACGGATCTATTCCGAAAGACAATCCTATCCCCAATTCCTACGTTTATGCATGGGGATTTAGAAATATGCAAGGCTTAGCGATAGATGAACAAGGAAATATTTTCACCTCGGAACACGGGGAGGCTATCGAAGACGAAATTAATGCGATCTATCCTTTGCACAATTATGGGTGGCCACTTATAGAAGGCAAACATGATTTACCAGCAGAACTAGAACTTGCAAAGCATAAGAAATTAACACAACCTATTCGATCTTGGACACCTGTGATTGCCCCATCAGGCCTAGCCTTTTATAGTTCCGATCAAATACCGGAATGGAAAAACAGCCTTATTCTTGCAACTTTAAAAAGTCAGACGTTACGCGTGCTGAAATTATCGGAAGACAGAAAGCAGATCACGCATGAACATATATACTTTTCCAATCGTTATGGAAGATTGCGTGCAGTCATGGTTGCACCAAATGGTGATATATTCCTATCGACAAGCAACCGAGATTGGAATCCCCAAAAAGGTTTTCCAAAAGCTAGCGATGACAAAATTTTACGTCTAAGCATCACAAATAAGACCAACTCCATCACCTTGCATGAAGATAAGCCCGACGAGACCAAAAAAGCGAAAGGAGATATCCTCTATAAAAATTACTGCGCTTCCTGTCATAAGGAAGATGGTTTAGGCGTAAAAAACACCTTTCCTCCTTTGGTGGGCTCTCAACGCATACGAGACTCACAGGCATTTGTTGACGTAATTTTAAATGGCCTTGACGGGAAAAAACCAATCAACGGTATTTTATACGGCACTTTAATGCCTAGTTTTTCCTTTCTCAAAGATGAAGAATTGGTTGAAATTATAAATTACGTAAACCGACAATTTGCTGATGGCAAAGAAATTGGAACAGATATGATCAAAAAAAGAAGATAAAAAAGCCTATTTATTATGAAAAAAAATTATCTCAGCAAATTACTATCGGTACTTGGACCAGGTATCATAACAGCAGCCTTGGTATTTGGTCCAAGCAAGATGACCATCACAACAAAAATGGGCGCTGAATTCGCCTACAGTTTATTATGGGTCATCGTCATTGCCATTTTCTTTATGCTCATATTTACCAATATGAGTGCGCGAATCGGATATGCTAGTGACGATTCTCTACTAACACTCATTCGAAAAAAAATGGGTAAACCTGCAGCAGTTATCATCGGGATAGGTATTTTTTTAGTGGCGACTTCTTTCCAAGCAGGCAATTCCACCGGCGTAGGAATAGCACTTGGGGAAGCCACTGGAACAGATGCAAACATGTGGATTATTCTCTTTAATATTTTGGGTATCGCATTACTATTTTTCAGACAATTTTACCGTATGTTGGAGAAAATTATGTTAGCATTAATTATCCTCATGCTATTCTGTTTTGTGACCACCTCCATACTTGCGAAACCAGATCTTACAAATTTTATTAAAGGATTAGTGCCAAGCATACCTGATACATCAACGGGGCTTATCGTTGCCTTTATAGCATCCTGCTTTTCTTTGGTAGGTGCATTTTACCAAGCCTATTTGGTACAAGAAAAACGCAAATCGCAAAAACAAACACTTGAAAACCAAGATAATGCTCAATTTAGCAGCACCATTGGAATCGTGATTTTAGGGATAATGAGTGCCGTGGTACTCGTATGTGGAGCGGCTATACTACATCCTCAACATATCAAAGTGAATTCAGCTTCCGATATGGGAAAGGCTCTGGAGCCCCTTTTTGGACCTTCTGCAACCACTTTATTTTTCATTGGCCTATTCGGAGCTTCATTTTCCTCTCTTATTGGTAATGCGACTGTAGGTGGCGCTATGCTTGGTGATGCGCTTGGATACTCCAGTAGCTTAAATAATAAATATGTAAAATACTTTATTTCTGCGGTCATGGTTTCTGGAGCTACAATTGCGTTAATATTCGGAAAAATGCCGCTACAGCTTATTGTGTTAGCCCAAAGTGTGACTATCTTTTTGGTTCCCTTCATTGGCATAGCACTTTTCCTTGTCGCCAACAGTGAGGCCTTTATGGGAAAATATAAAAACAACCTTTTCCAGAAGATTGCTGGCCTATTCGGACTAGCGCTGGTTATTTTCCTTGCATTTGTAAACTTTAAACAACTTTTCTTATAAAATGCTATTATGACAAATTTAATAGAATTAGAACAGGCACTAACAAAACCATCATCTTTACTCGTCGAAGATGTAAAAAAAATTGAGGGCGATATTATGTTACTTGGCATAGGAGGAAAAATGGGGCCCAGCATGGGTAAACTCTTAGTTGATGCACTCCGAGAAGCCAAATTAGAGAAAAAAGTGTATGGCGTATCACGTTTCTCCGATGAAGAAACACGCGACAATCTTGAGAAACAAGGGATAATTACCATCGCCTGCAACTTATTAGATGAAGACGAATTAAATGCACTTCCTATTGTAAAAAATGTCATTTATCTAGCGGGAAACAAATTTGGAACTAGTGGAAATGAGGATTTCACCTGGGCAATGAACGCTTATCTTCCAGGTCGTGTTGCTGAAAAATTTAAAAATGCCAATATTGTTGCTTTTTCATCCGGAAATGTACTCCCATTTATAAAATTAAACGAGGGAGGTGCTGATGAGAACCATGCTCCAGAACCTGTGGGGGAATATGCGCAATCGTGCTTAGGTCGAGAACGTATATTTCAATATTTCTCTAAGAAAAATAAGACCCCAATTCTTATCTACCGGCTAAATTACGCTGTAGACTTTCGATATGGGGTGGTCATGGAAATCGCCAAAGCAGTTTTAAATGAAAAGCCTATTGATTTGAGAACAGAAAATGTCAATGTCATTTGGCAAGGCGATGCAAATGAAATGGCGATCCGCAGTCTGCTACACTGTGAATCTCCCGCTAAGACTTTGCATATCACTGGTCCAGAAACACTTTCAACTCGATGGATTGCTTATGAATTCGGTAAACTGTTTAATAAAACACCTCAGTTTTTACACGAACCTGAGGGTACAGCCCTTCTGAACAATGCATCTGAAAGTCACCGCCTATTTGGCTATCCTCGCGTTACTATACGTGAAATAATAGAAATCACGGCTACCTGGTTACTCAATGGAGGCAGTGAATTTGGAAAAGCAACACATTTTCAAGAAAGAGGAGGTAAATTCTAATGAAAACATTACAATCAGAATTAAAACAACTTCTGTGGGAAGGAACCGTAATACCTGCTCACCCCTTAGCTCTAACTGAAAACCGCACGCTCGATGAGGATTACCAGCGACTTCTAACGCGATACTATCTAGCTAGCGGCGCAGGCGGAATGGCAATAGCCGTACACTCCACTCAATTTGAAATCCGTGAACCCAAGCATAATCTATTCGAAACTGTTTTACAGTTAGCTGCCGACGAAATAAAAAAATCCAATATAACAAGACCATTCTTGAAAATTGCAGGAATTTGTGGGCCAACAGAACAAGCAATAGATGAAGCTAATATTGCCTCTTCTTTAGGATACGATATTGGTTTATTAAGTATGGGTGGACTTCAGAACTGGTCAGAGGAAGCTATATTAGATCGGGTAAAAAGTGTCGCGTCTATTATACCCGTGTTTGGCTTTTATCTACAACCTTCAGTAGGTGGACGCATTTTCTCTTATGATTTCTGGCGTGAATTCGTTGAGATTGACAATGTGGTGGCTATTAAATGTGCATCATTCAATAGATACCAAACTCTAGACGTGATGCGAGCTGTTGCAAATTCGAGTCGAAGGGAAGATATTGCGATGTATACAGGAAATGACGACAACATAGTGGCCGATCTTTTAACGAACTATCAATTTCCTGTCGAAGGAAAAAATGTTGATATCGGCTTTAAAGGAGGGCTCCTCGGACATTGGGCAGTATGGACGACAAAGGCCGTTGAGCTGCTACAAGAGATTAAGGCATACAGAAAAGCACCAACAGTAGACACATTCCAAAAACTTTCAAATTTAGGTCCCCAAATTACAGATACTAATGCTGCTTTTTTCGATCCTTCTAACAATTTTCATGGATGTATCCCTGGAATACATGAGGTCTTACGTAGACAAGGATTATTAAAAGGAATCTGGTGTCTAAACCCCAAAGAAGATTTATCAATTGGACAAAAAGAGGAAATCGACCGCGTATATGCCCACTATCCTCACCTTAATGACGATAGCTTTGTCAGAAAATTCCTAGAAGACAATAAGATTTAGTTTTTTTCACCTGAGGAGAACTTAACCAACAAATTAATCAAGAAGAATGATGAACAGAAGAAATTTAATTAAGACATTAACCTGGAGCGTTGGGGCAAGTGTCATCAGTACCGAAATTTTGGCCAAATCAAATGAAAATACGTTTTTGTACAAATCTCCCCAAAGGAAGCCATTATCCTTCCAAAAAACAATAACTGCTATTACATTAGGCGCCGGAAACAGAGGGATGGTCTACGGTACATTTGCAGAAATGAATCCACTGGAGTTAAAAATCGTTGGAGTTGCTGAGCCCAATAGCTTCCGTAACGAACGATATGCCGAGATACACAAAATTAATGCTGAAAACCGTTTTAATTCCTGGGAGGAGGTATTCAAACGGCCCAAATTTGCAGATGCGATTATCATTTCCACACCTGACGACCTACACTATGCACCATGTATGCAGGCCTTAGAAATGGGATATGATATCTTGTTAGAAAAACCCATTGCTCCCACCGAAGAAGAATGTAGAAAAATTCTAGCGAAAGCAAAGCAGAAAAAGAGAATTGTTGCTGTTTGCCATGTTCTTAGATACGCACCATATTTTATAAAAATGAAAGAACTTATCGAAAAAGGTGCTATTGGTGAGGTGGTGAGCGTACAACACTTTGAACCTATTGAGCATATCCACATGGCACATTCTTATGTAAGAGGAAACTGGCACAATTCAAAAAAAACAACGCCTATTATATTAGCCAAATCTTGCCACGACTTGGATATTATAAAATGGGTTATCAATAAGCCTAGTAAAAAGATCGTTGCCATGGGCGACTTGAAATGGTTCAAATCTGCAAATGCTCCATCAGGAAGTGGAGACCGATGCGTTTCTTGTTCAACAGAAAGAGACTGTGCTTACTCTGCTGTAAAAGAATATGCAGAACGTCAAACCCATTTCACCTCTGTACTGGATGTCCCCGAGGGACTAAAAGACAAAAAATCTTTTATCTTGGAAAAGCTAAAGACAAGTGACTATGGTCGATGCGTCTACAAAATGGACAACGATCAACCAGATCACTACGTCACCAGTATACAATTTGAAGATAGTGTCACAGCAAGCTTTTCTATGGAGGCTTTCACTTCTTATCATGGAAGAAGAACACGCATTATGGGAGATATGGGAGATATGGTCGGTGATATGAATGAACTTGTTATCAACGACTTTAGAACAAGAAAGCAAATTAAATTCATTCCTGAAGCGCAAGACGTAAAAGGTTACGAAGATCACGGTCACGGTGGAGGAGATTGGTTATTGGTTAGAGACTTTGTACAAGCTGTAGCACAGCAGGATCCCAGTCTCCTAACTTCTACGATAGATGACTCTATAGAAAGCCATATGATGGGATTTATGGCAGAAAAAAGTAGATTAACAGGTCAAGTTGTCGAAATAAATATGTAAAAAATCAAGTTGATGAAAGAGAGAGATTCCATGTATCCTTTTTTAACGATTTTATATGAATTGATTAATCCATTTATGAAATCGTTAGGCTTTGTACAACGTGGACAAGACTATTACCGAGATTTGTCCAAAACAGGACAATGCTTCCGTATACAATCAAGTCCTTGGAGTACTAAAGCGCAAAAGTTCTTTATGTTTCATATGGGATTAATTCACAAAGAAATTGACCGTGAAATTTTCCACTCCCCTCTTGGTGATTTTGCAACAATTGACCGATGTATTATACAAACAAAAACATGTCATCTTAATTTCTATCAAGATATTTGGTACAAAATCACTTCTGAAACAGATCAACAAATATTACAGACCCATATCGAGAACGACTTGCTAGACAATGTACATCCATTTTTTAGGCGGTATGAAGATCAGAACAATTGGTTAGATTTCACCAATCACAACTCCCCTTACATGCTGGATCCGGTATCCCAGATTCACTTATTGTTTAAGCTTAACAGAAACCGTGAAGCGCAAGTATTGTTAGAAAAACATTACCGAGAAAGCCATATACCAAAGAACTCTCGAAGTACAAAAATTTTGTTCGGAGGTATTCGTATTGAAGAAGTTTCTGGAGAGAAACTAGATTATCAGATTATCAATCAATTAGAACAGCTTGCGATATCATATGGAATTGAGCTCTCAAAAACAAACTAAAAGTTGTTCATTTCTCCTAAAATATAACCGTTCAAGCCTTACTTGAACGGTTATCGCTATTGTCTGTAAAAAATTCTTACCGTTATACAATGAGTCCCGAAGTCTTTTGGAAACTAATTGGAAAAGATGATAACACAGGCTTTAGTCATCCTAAAAGTTAATAAATGGTAATGATCTTTTTGCGTTGCTATTCCAGATTCCAAGTTGTAAACCACGTAGGGCGCCAGATTTATTAAAAACACCGATTTGAATTCCACGCAATTCCTTAGATTGATTGATTATTCCAACTTGCAATCCCGTCATTTGCACGTTATTATTCGATATCCCTAAATTTATTCCAGCCGAGCGATCAGAAAAATTACCTATCCCGGAGATGTGCAAACCATTCAGTGATCCGACAGATGTATAAGCTCCATTGATACTTACCCCATTTAATTGTTTACAGAAAGTGTACATCGCTATACTTAAACCGTTATGAACAGTCGATAATGAACTGTAACCACCTGTCCCAATATTCAGTCCGTTCGAAATCAACTTTGTTTCTAATAATTCTCGTTCAGAAGGATCCCGATACATCAGAATTAGTGGTGAAAACAACATCAAATCTACATTCAACCCGTTTATTTTTTGGAGTGAGGGGTTATCTCCAAAATGTCCTAAACCGACTACCATACCATTCACTTTAACCGTCTCCGCTGTCATAGGAGACAGGCTAAATATTTTAGTCTGTTGTGCTTGTATGTTTTGAAAAAACGTAAACAAAATCATACCAATTACTATTTTTTTCATCTTCTAGTTTTAACTTGATCATGCAACAAATCTATTGTGGTTTTTGCATATAAATTTGTGAAAACAACTAATTAGCGGTATATTTTTTGTGATTATCACAAAAATAGAGAATCCATATGTATCAACAGCTCTTTATTCAGACCATGCAGGACAAAAAAAATACAGATAGGTCCCTTATTGATATTGTGTCGGAGGTACTGGATATCAGTTATGACGCAGCTCACAGACGGCTTTCACTAAAAAGTAAGTTCTCTATAGAGGAAACGGTGCTATTAGCTAAACACTTTGTTATTTCTATGGATAACATATTCCAAGGTGATGAAAATGTCGTCGTAAAAAAGACGAAGGAAATCCTAAATTTTCAAGATCTATCAAGATACTTAGAGAGCGCTCAACAATCCTTGGATGAATATCCCAGGGCTAATAGCACTCATATCTATTATTCAGCCAAGGACATTCCTCTTTTCTATACCATAAAAGCTGATAATCCATTAGCAAAATTCAAATTATTTGTATGGTTAAATTTATTGTCTGGCAGCACCGCATATACCTCCTTTGAAAACTTTCAACTCGAAGTGCCACTCATCGAAAACACGCGCAAATTAACGAACTTATATAAAGACTGCACAAAAAATGAAATATGGAACGACACCACGATAAATAGTACATTGCAACAAATTGTTTATTTTTTTGAATCTGGTTTATTACGAGCTGAAACGGGGAAATTATTATGTGAGGAATTGAAAGGACTACTTTTAGAGTTAGAGCTTTCTTGTGTGCCCAATAACGAACAGTATCGTTTGTATTATCACGAACTGCTTATTCTAAATAACAACGTATTAGTTTCCAATGCGGATAACCAATCTTTGTTTGTTCCTTATACGATGTTAGGCTACTTTATTACCAAAGATTATGACACTTGTATAAATTCCTCCAAGTTCTTCACGCATCAATGTAAAAATTCCAAATTACTGAATACAGCAGGTACTCGAGACAAAAAAATATTTTTTAATAGAGCCTATCAAAAAATTGATTTTTATGAAAGGCAGATCATTTCGAATCAAGAATTCGGTTATTTATAGGTCTTTATTTATCAAAATTTAACTCTAGATTCATCCCTAGTTCCTACCTTTGTCAAATGATGGACTTAAAATATAGTGTGCCTGTTGTTCTAAAAAAAGTTGCCGATGACGCCCATAAATTCAAAGCGCTACCAACTCCAACAGGAACTTTCCCCTATCGTCTCCATATTTCAGAGGTCGTTTCCCTAGATATTTCTAAGCAGATGACCTTTCATATGGTCGGCGACACTGGGAGCGTTAAACATTCTGATTTTCAAGCTATACTGGCACAGTCTATCATCAAGCAACTGGATCCTAACCAGCCTTATAACGAAAATCCCTCATTTCTATATCATTTAGGAGACGTGGTTTATAATCATGGAGAGGCTAGCGAGTATCCATCACAGTTTTTAGATCATTACGACGATTACAACGCTCCTATTTTCGCTATTGCAGGAAATCACGATGGAGAAATCAATCCAGATAATCCTGTTCCTTATGCAAGCCTGGATGCATTCACGCAAGTCTTTTGTCATAAAAAGCAAGAAAAAATTCCATTCGGCGAAAACAATAAACGTAGGAGTATGATACAGCCCAATGTTTACTGGACTTTAGAGACACCACTTGTGCGATTTATCGGCCTTTATGGAAATACAACGAAGCATGGATCTATTTCTCAAGAACAATACGACTGGTTTGTTGAAGAATTGGAATATGCAAAAGACAAGATGGAAGAACAAGCATTAATTATCTGCGTTCATCATGCTCCATACTCAGTCGATAACAACCATGGATCAAGCCACATTATAATTGATGTTTTAAATAGCGCTTTCGAAAAAACAGGTGTAAAGCCCGATGCCGTGTTCAGTGGCCATGTACACAATTATCAACGTTTTTTAAAAACAGATAAAGATGGAACTACAACGCCTTACATCGTAGCCGGAGCCGGTGGTTACGCAGATTTACACTGTATAGCAAAAATTGACGATCAACAGGTTGAAGCACTTCCTCTTTTAGATGAAGATATTAAACTCGTATCATATTGTGATAATCGTTTCGGCTTTTTAAAGGTATCGGTACATAAACTAGAAAATGAACTCAAATTGATTGGTGAATATTACACCCTACCACAACACTTCAGCAAAACTATCCAAATGGACGCTACTTTATACGACAGATTTGAAATCCCTTTATCTCGTAAAGTTTCTTCATTTTGATCAATTAAATAAATCAAGAAGATCATTAACTTCAACTTTTCCGAAGTAAGGCACAAGATCTAACGCGTTCAAAAACACTTTCAAAGATTCCATTTCATGTTTTTGACCGATAAGCTTTTGTTCAAACTCTTCAATAGATGCCATTGCGAAAAAGTCACCAAAGATCTTCGCTTTTTCTATATATCCTTTCTGTACATCTAAATGCAATTCAATAAAGCCCGCTTTTACCTTTATTGCTTTCTTAAAATTATAGTTAGGAGAAAATCCATAATTCCAGTCCCAAGTACTATATTTTCTGTCCACCAGCTCTCTAATACCTGCTATATCTACTTCCGTAAAAGCATAGGTGCTTGCATCCGACTGATCCTTTTTAATCTCCTCTAAAAGAAGTTCTTTGAAAAGTAACGGAGACATATCTCGAGGCAGATAATCTTTCAAATTGGTGACCCTTGCACTATTTGATTTAATAGCCTTATCTACAAACTTTAACGGATTTGTTGTCAATGCTTGCGACAATACACTCATATCAGAGTCTAAAAGAATCGTACCGTGCTGAATCATCTTACCCGCTTTTACTAATTTTGCATTCCCGCTAAATTTTCGATCATTTACGAGCAAATCATTTCGACCTTCTAATCTCGCGGGAACTTCTAGCCGATTTAACAAATTAATAACAGGAGCAGTAAATCTTGAAAAATCTGAAAAATCTTGGTTTTCAATTTTCGTATGAAATGAAAAATTTAAATTCCCCAAATCGTGATAGACAGCGCCACCGCCGGACATACGACGAACCACTTTGATACCTTTACTCCGAACATAAGAAAGATCTACTTCTGCCAGTGTATTTTGAAATTTCCCAACGATAATCGAAGGTGAATTGACATAAAGCAAAAACAAATTCTGATCTGGAAATTTAGTTAACAAATACTCTTCTGAAGCAATATTAAAATAGGCATCTGTAAATGGAGAATCAATAATCAACATAGCATTTTCTTTATGCAAACTTAGCAAGTTTCTTTAAAAAAAGGAAGGGGGCACATATTATGGATATTAAGATAACAGCCTAGGATTTGGGGGAGGAGATTTAGGAATCTATGTACATAAAAAAAGGCCCCTCCAGTTATCACTGAAGGGGCCTGTATAAAATTAGGCACCGACCTACTCTCCCACCTGTTACGGC